>CAZUXA010000001.1:0-178072 GCA_964624405.1 uncultured bacterium
GGACAGCAGAAAAGTATCCGGAGGGTGGGTGGAAGCGGTGGGGCCCGGTTACCCTCTGGTTCCCGGCCAGGACCCCTCCGACGCTGAACCGTGGAAGCCGGTCAAGGCTTCGGAAGTACGGTTCATGCCTCTTCAGGTTGAAAAGGGTGACTTCGTTCTGTATGTGCTGAACGCGGCTTTCGAGATTCACCTGGAAGGCGGGAAGTACTTCGTGGTGCCCTACTCCTCGATACTGGCCATTCTCAGAAACCCCCTGGACCTCGAAGACACACGAGCCTGAATCACAGAATTGCAGCCAACAGGCTGGTGTAGGTGATTTTCCAGGCGCCGTCCTCCCACACCATCTGAAAAGAGACTGATCCTCCTCCGGCGAAATCCAGGACGACCATAGCGTTTCTTCCTTCGAGAACCGCGTGTTCCCTTTCCAGATCATGCTGACGAGGGAAAGTACGGCCTTCCAAAAGCCTTCCCACAAGGTCTTCATGGGACAGAAGCAGGATGTCATCGGGGGTGACTCTGCCGCCGAACCTGGACAGAGCCGCGGACAGCATGGCTGGATTCTCCGATGCCAGCAGAACGAGCTGGTCGAAAACCTCACCGAATCTTCGGGAAATGTCACTGGAAAGAAGCCGCATCACCGAGGCTCCGTCGGACCTTTCCAGGGCGTCGAGAAAGTCCAGGGCTGTATCGATTGGGTCCGCGGACACAACGAGGAACGGAATCAGAACAATCCAGAGAATCCTGCCCATTTCCAATCACCGTTCCTTTCCGTCAAGGGAGCATGTGATCCATGTTCTTCCGGTCCGGTAAACCTCAATGTGGACCGGTCCCGGGGAAATCGAAAACTCATGGCTTCCGGCGGGAAGCATCGCGGAGTGAGCCGGAGGATTCGCCGGTGTAAAAATGCTAATCCAACCGTCACCCGGAAGTTCCACCTGAAGAGTTTCACCGACCCGCCTCGCCCTGAAACCCCTGGCATCACCCGCCAAGGCATTGCTTGTGAAGCAGTTTCCCTTCCCGAGGGCTTTATCGAGTTGAGTGGGCTCCGAAAGCGGCTCATTCAGGAGAAGGTGAGTTCGAACCCTGTTGAAAAGAAAGTCGTATGGAAAAACCTTCCGCAGTAGAATGGTATGACCGTGGGCGTCGGCTCCGGCCAGGGCGCACCCCCCGACATCGTACCAGAGATCAACCGCCTTTCTGTTGGGGTTTCTCACATACTGATCGGGGTAACGCATTCTTCGGGGAAGTGATGACAGCGTTACTCCTCCTTTCCACTGGCTCATCCAGTTCCAGATTTCCACGCCGTCCAGAAGACTGTGCGCTCCGTGAAGCCAGGGGTACTCTTCGAAAAAGGGAATCCGGGGGCGGACCTCCCGGGGGTGTGCCGCGACAGCCAGCGCTCCATCGGCCTTCACCCGTTCAAGCTGGCTTAGAATGTGACCCCGGGGGTGGAGTTCGGAGGCGCCGAAAACCAGAAGATGGCTTTTTCTGTCGGTGTGCTGAATCTCCGCGCCCACAATGGATAGAACACCGCCGTGCCGTCTGCCGTGCCACCCCTCCTCCGCCAGGGCGAGGGTATTGTGATCGTTGAAGCAAAGGTAGTCCAACCCCGCCTGATCCGCGAGATCGAGAATGGGACCGGGCTCCGTGCAGCCGTCGGACCGGGTGCTGTGAACATGAATGACGCCCACCGCTTCATGAACTGAAACGGCGGGCTCGGGAACGGTCAAGTTACTCAGCTTCTGCGCCGCTTGATCTCGCTGATCAGGGCGGGGATAATTTCAAAAAGGTCTCCCACGAAGCCGTGGCTTGCGAACTGAAAGATCGAGGCTTCCGGATCACGGTTCACGGCGAAAATCTCATCCGAAGACTGCATGCCCACCCGATGCTGTACAGCCCCGCTGATTCCAACCGCAATGTACTTCTTGGGCTGCACTGTTTTCCCGGTTTGACCCACCTGGGCGGGATAAAGAATCCATCCCGCGTCCACCGCCGCACGGCTGGCGCCCACGCTTCCGCCGAGAAGTTCCGCCAGCTGGTGCAGCATCGGGTAGTTCTCAGGTCCCTTCATGCCCCGGCCGCCGGAGACGATTATCTCGGCCTCGGTCAGATCAACTTCGCTTCCACCGGTGGGTATGAACTCCAGCAGGGTTGTTCTGCCCTTCATCATGCCCTCGTCAACGGGAAGAAGCTCCAACTCACCGTTCCGGGTGTGGTCGGGCTCCATGCGCTTCATAACCCCGGGGCGTACCGTGGACATCTGGGGACGGGTTCTGTCGCAGACTATCGTGGCCATAATGTTGCCTCCGAAGGCGGGCCGTGTCTGCATCAGAAGACCGGTTTCATTATCAATGCGGAGTTCGGTGCAATCCGCGGTGAGGCCGGTGTCCATTATCTTGGCAACCCTGGGCATGAGGTCTCTGCCCTGGGTGGTGGCGGCGGCCAGTACTATTTCAGGACGGTCGTGCTCCAGCGCCCTGACAAGAACACTGGTCATGGGTTCGGTAAGGTATTGTGAAAGAGCCGGGTGAACAGCCATAAGCACCCGGTCAGCGCCGGAATGAAAGAGCTGCTTTGGGCTGTCTCCGGGCTCTGCGCACGCAAGCAAAGCGGTAACCCGCCGGAACCCGCCGGCAAGCCTGCGGGCCTCGCCCAGCAGTTCCATGGTGCTTCTGTCCGGTGAACCGTCCCGGAGTTCGGCCACCACCATGATACCCTGGTAGTCCGAAAGGCTTTTGTCTCCGCCAATTACATGATGAAGCACTATGGCGTCGACCGGGCAGGAGTTCACGCACATCCCGCAGAGATTGCATTCCTGGGAGACAACCGCCTTGCGGTCCGCCATGGAGAGTGCGTCAACCGGGCAACTTGAAAGACAGGCGGCGCAGCCCACACATTTTTCCTCGATGATCTCAAGTCTTCCGGTCATCGATGATCCTCCCTTCCAAGAAGGAGATCGGCCATGATAACCGCAAGCTCCTGAGGGGTTCCACGGTGAACGCTTCCACCGGCCCGGGCTTCAGGAGTGGCGGTGGTGACCACCTTGGTGGGAGATCCCTCAAGACCCGTCTCTTCTGAAGCCAGGTTGAGATCCGAGGCACCCCAGATCACCGGCTTGAAGTTTCTTGCCTTCATCTTGCCCCGCAGCGATGGAACCCGCGGGGTGTTGGCATCCTTGAGTACGGTGATCACCGCGGGCAGTTCCACTCGGAGCACTTGAACACCGTTTTCCACATACCGTTCACAAACCATGTTCTCTTCTGTCATTTCCCTTACCCTGCCGACGAAGGTGACCTGGGGCCAGTCCAGAGAAGCGGCTATCCCCGGGCCCGTCTGGGCGGTGTCGCCGTCGATGGCCTGTTTGCCGCAGAACACCGCGTTCACGCCGGTGATCTTTCGGACGGCCTCGGCAATGGTGTGGCTGGTGGCCCAGGTATCACTGCCGGCAAAGGCCCTGTCCGTAAGAAGAATGCCATCGTCGGCGCCCATGGAGACCGCTTCGGTGAGAACAGATTCAGCCTGGGGAGGACCCATGGTAACAACAGTGACGCTACCGCCCAGAGTATCCCTCCATTTCAGGGCCTCTTCCAGCGCATAGGCATCAAAGGGGTTGAGAATGCTTGGCACTCCGTCCCGAATCAGGGTGCCCTTTTCGTGATCTATCCGCACTTCGGCGGTATCCGGCACCTGTTTTACCGCGACAACGAACTTCACCGGCTACCTCTTTCCGGCGGCGGTCTCACGGATCAGTGCCGAGGCTATGACCATACGCTGAATCTGGTTGGTACCCTCGTAGATCTGGGTGATCTTCGCGTCCCTCATCATTTTCTCGACAGGGTACTCCTTCATGTAGCCGTACCCGCCCAGAATCTGAACCGCATCGGTGGTAACCTTCATCGCGACATCACTGGCGAACACCTTGGCCATGGCGGACTCTTTCTCGAACTTCCCCAGGCCCGAATCGATCATCCTTGCCACGGCGTATGTCAACGCCCTGGCCGCCTCGACGGATGTGGCCATATCCGCCAGCATGAACTGGATGCCCTGAAAGCTGTCTATTCTCTGGCCGAACTGCCTTCTCTGGGAAGCATACACCAGGGCTTCGTCCAGGGCGCCCTGGGCGATGCCCACCGCCTGGGCCGCGACACCCGGCCTGCTGTTGTCCAGGGTTTTCATGGCCACCATGAATCCCATGCCTTCTCTGGAAATGAGGTTTTCGGCGGGGATACGGCAGTCCTCGAAAATCAGCTCCCGGGTGGCGCTGGCGCGGATACCCATCTTGTCCTCTTTTTTGCCGTAGCTGAACCCCGGAGTTCCTTCCTCGACGATGAAGGCGCTGGCGCCCCGGGCACCCCGGGAAGGGTCGGTCATGGCGATGACCGTGTATATCTGAGCCTCGCCGCCGTTGGTGATCCATTGCTTCGTGCCGTTGAGAATGTAATGGTTGCCGTCGCGGACAGCCCTGGTCTTGATGCCGGCGGCATCGCTTCCGGCTTCGGATTCGGTGAGGGCGAAGGCGCAGAGCTTTTCGCCGGAGGCCAGGGGGGGAAGAAAGGCCTTTTTCTGCTCATCGGTGCCGAAGAGAAGAATCGGCATGGCCCCCAGAGCATTGGCAGCGTATGAGACGGCAATGCCTCCGCAGGCCCGGCTCAGTTCTTCGGTGGCCACGCAAAGCGCGAGGCTGCCCATTCCCGTGCCGCCGTAAGCCTCGGGGATGTAGATGCTGAATAGATCGCTCTTGGCCAGCACTCCCATGATCTCCCTGGGAAAACGGTTTTCCTCGTCGAGCTGCGCTCTTACGGGAATGATGTGCTTCTGAGCGATCTCCCCGCAAATCTCCCGTATTGCCGCCAGATCTTCGCTGAGCATGTAGTCCATAGCTGTTCCTCCGATTTCAGCGTTATCATGATGATTAGGGGCAACCCAGGCCCGGGCCGGCTCGTAGAGCCGGCCATTGCTTTGCGGAACATCCTGTCAGTTGCCGGTAAACTTCCTGAATGCCAGGGTAACATTGTGTCCGCCGAAGCCCAGGGAATTGCTGAGGGCAATATCAATGTCCGCTTCCCTTGCCTCATTGGGGACATAGTCAAGCACGCACCCGTCTCCGGGGTTTTCATGGTTGATTGTGGGGGGAATGACGCCATGCTTCAGGGCCAGACATGTCATGGCTGATTCCATGGAACCTGCGGCGCCCAGCATATGGCCGTGCACGGACTTGGTGGAGGAAACCATGATTTTTCGTGCGTGCTGCTCGCCAAGGGCGTTGATGATTGCAATGGTCTCGTTGACATCGTTGAGCTGGGTGGATGTGCCATGGGCATTGATGTAATCCACTTCTTCCGGAGCGATGCCGCCATCCTGCATTGCCAGAACCATTGCTCTTCGGCTTCCGTCGCCGCCCTCGGCGGGCGCGGTTATGTGGTACGCGTCGCAGGTCATTCCCGCTCCCACAAGCTCTGCGATTATCTCCACTCCCCTTGCCTTGGCGTGCTCATACTCCTCGAGGATGAAAACGGCTCCTCCCTCGGACATTACAAAGCCGTCGCGGTCGCGGTCGAAGGGCCTGCATGCCTGGGTCGGTCGGTCGTTATAGCCTGTGGACAGAGCTTTCAGAGCACAGAAACCGCCCAGTGCCATGAATGTGATGGGGGCTTCGCTGCCACCGGCCACAATGATATCAGCCCTGTTAAGGCGAATGGAATCCAGGGCGGCGGCAAGCGCGTGCCCGCTGCTCGCACATGCTGTTACAGTGCAATAATTAAGGCCTTTGGCATTCAGATCGATGGCCACCTGGCCGCATGCCATGTTGGATATCATCATGGGAACGAAGAAGGGGCTGATGCGCCGGGGACCCCTCTCCGCCGCCACCTTCATCTGGTCTTCGAAAGTGCCGATTCCACCAACCCCGCTGCCCAGAATCACTCCGATCCTCTCCGGGTTGCTGTTGCATTCCGAGAGACCCGCGGCGTTCCATGCGCTGCGGGAGGCAACCCGGGCAAACTGGGTAAACCTGTCGCACTTGCGTGATTCCGCGGGTCCGAAGTGGGCAGCCGGATCAAAATCCTTCACCTGACCGGCGATCTGGCTTGTAAAATCCGCGGGGTCGAGCAGACTGATCCGATCAATTCCGCTTTTCCCGCCAACAGCGTTCGTCCAGGCTTCCTCGGGACTTACACCGATCGGGCTGAGTACACCCAGACCCGTTACAACTACTCGTCTATGGGACAAGATTTGTCTCCTCCGCTGTATTCAGCCCGGCGCCCCGCCGAAGCGCGGCGCCGGGTCTGTCTGCCGGCAAAGGCTCTCCCGGTCAGACGGATATGCCCTTGTCCTTAAGGAAATCGATAACGGCTCCCACGGTCTGAAGCTTTCCCGCCTCTTCATCGGAAATCTTGAGGTCGAAGGCGTCTTCGAAATCCATCATCAGCTCAACCTGATCAAGGGAGTCGGCTCCAAGATCCGTTACGAAATGGGCTTCAGGCGTAACCTCTTCGGCCTTTACACCAAGCTTGTTAACGATTATCTCAGTAACACGGTTTTCAAGTGACATTATATGTCCTTTCTATGTTGTAAGGCCGCCATCAACAGGAAGTACCATACCCGTAATATACTTCGAGGAAGGTCCCGCAAGAAAGGCGACGGCATCAGCCACATCCTCGGGGAGCCCGAATCTTGCCATGGGTATCCTTCCAAGGTAATCGTTTCGAACCTCTTCAGGGAGAGTTGCAGTCATGTCGGTTTCAATGAAACCGGGGGCCACGGCGTTCACCCTCATACCCCTACCGGCGATCTCCCTGCCGAGGGCCTTGGTGAAACCGATAAGTCCGGCCTTGCTTGCGGCGTAGTTGGTCTGACCCGGGGCGCCGATCATACCCACAACAGAAGTGATGTTGACGATGGAGGGGCTTTCGGCTCTGAGCAGGTACCGCAGCATTGCCTTGGTTACAAGCATGGCGCCGGTAAGGTTCACCGAGATCACCGAGTCCCAGGACGCGGTATCCATCCGAAGCAGAAGGCCGTCCCGGGTGATGCCGGCATTGTTCACCAGGCACCGGACGCCGGGGAGTTTCTCAGCGATGGCCTTGACGCATGCGCCAACGCTGTCGGCGTCCGCCACATTCATCGTGAAGGGGTGAAATCCTTCACCGAGTTGCTTCGCCGCCTGCATCAGGGTTTCTTCCGATACGTCACAACCGGCTACCGCCCAGCCATCAGCCAGAAACCTGCGGGCGATGCAAAACCCGATTCCCCGGGCTGCCCCGGTTACTACCACCGCTCCGCGAGGATCGGTCACTTCCATCTGAGAACCACTCCTCCCCATGTAAGGCCGGCACCGAATGCAGCCAGGACCACATTGCTCCCGGGTTTGATGACACCGCTCCGAACAGCCTCGTCCAGGGCGATGGGGATAGAGGCGCTGGATGTGTTGCCATACTTGTGAATGTTCACGAACACCTTCTCGCCGGGAAGACCAAGAGCCCTGGCCGTCGCGTCGATGATCCGCACATTGGCCTGGTGGGAGATAAGAAGATCGACTTCCGATTTGGTGATTCCCTCCATTTCCAGGGCGAGAAGAGCGGAATCACGCATGGCGCGCACGGCATTCTTGAAGATTTCGCCGCCCTCCATCTGGATTGTGTTTCTTTTGTTCTTGATGCCCTCCGCTGTGAGCTGCTCCCGGGAGCCGCCACCGGGCTGGGAAAGCAACTCGCCAAGTGACCCGTCCGCCCCCCAGTGCCATCCGCCCAGCAGCCCGCCGGGCCCCTGGCTTCCAATCGCGACGGCTCCGGCTCCATCACCGAAGAGGACACAGGTGCTTCTGTCATCCCAGTTCGTTATACGGGTGAGGGTTTCGCCGCCGATCACCAGAATTCTGTCCAGGGTTCCGGAAACGATCAGAGCCCTGGCCTGGATAAGACCGTACACGAACCCGGTGCAGCCCGCCTGAAAATCGTAGCATGGAACATTGGAAAGCCCGAGCCTGTTCGATACCAGGGCTGCGGTACAGGGGAAGACATAGTCGGGGGTTACGGTTCCCACAATCACCGCCTGAACATCGCCCGGTTTCCATCCCGCGGCTTCCATGGCCTGACGCGCGGCTTCCACCGACAGGTCTGATGTTGCCTGCGAGGGGTCGGCCACACGTCTTTCCTTTATTCCGGAACGGGTTGTGATCCACTCGTCGGTGGTGTCTACCATTCGCTCGAGATCGGCGTTTGTAAGCACCCTTTCGGGAACATAATGGCCGGTTCCAACGATAAATGCTTGCCTAGTTTTCACTTGCCTTTTCCTTTGCAATGAGTTCAGACATGCTGCTTCGTATTTTCTCAACTGCGCCGGCCCGATGGAAATCCACCCCGACCTTCAGGGCGTTCCTTATGGCATGGGAACTCGAGCTTCCATGGGCCACTATGGAAACACCGTTCAACCCCAGCAGTGGCGCGCCTCCGTACTCCGCTGTGTCCAGCTTCTTCCAAAGCTGGTTGAACGATGGCTTCATAAACAGATACCCGAGCCTTGAGGCCCAGTGACGCTTCATCTCATAGTATAGCGCTCCTCCCACAAGGGAGGTAACCGATTCAGTGAACTTCAGAAGAACATTTCCTACAAAACCGTCACAGACAACGACATCTGCTTCGCCCTTCAGAATGCCATCCCCCTCGAGGTTTCCAACAAAGTTCAGGGGGGACTCTCTGAGCATCTGATAAACGCCGAGTATTGCCGGGGTTCCCTTCGAGGATTCCGTTCCAACGTTGAGAAGGGCGACTCTCGGGTTTTCCACACCGAAGACATCGTGGCTGTAAATACTTCCCATAAACGCAAACCTGTAGAGTTGAACGGGTTTGCAGTCAACATTCGCCCCGAGGTCAAGCAGGATGGAGGGCTTGTTTACTGTAGGCAGCGACCCGGCAATGGCGGGCCTTTGAATTCCGGGAATGGTTCCCAGGGCGAACACGCTGGCTGCCATCATTGCCCCGGTGTTGCCGGGGCTTACCATGGCTTGAACAGTGCCGTTCTTCTGAAGGGCCGCCATGACCGCCAGACTGCTGTCAGGCTTGTTTCGCAGGGCAAGCGCGGGGTGCTCGTCCATGCCCACAACCTGGGAGGCATGATGGATGGATATGGGCAGCTTGTGCCCGCCCATTCTGCTTAGAAGTCTGGCAAGGGTGTCACGTTCGCCGGTAAGAATTATGGATACGCCATTCTTGACCACCGAGGGCAACTCCTGAAAAAACCGAACCGCTCCTTCGACCACAACACCCGGGCCGTGATCACCGCCCATGGCGTCAAGGGCTATGACCACGCTCTCAGTCAAAGGTCACCTCCGGCAACCGGTGAACCGGCTATTCTTCCGCGGGTTTTGTCACCATGCGGCCGTCGTAGAAGCCGCAATGTCTGCACACCCTGTGGGGAATTCTCGGTTCGCTGCACTGGGGACAGGTGCTGATGGAACCCACGGCCTGTTTCCAGTTGGTCCTGCGTTTGTCCCTCCTGGTTGAGGAGGTTCTTCTTTTTGGTACGGGCATCATTCACTCCTTGCTGGCACTCGGAGGGCTTTCATCCCCTCTTACGTGAACGCACTTTTCATTGTTCAGGTTTGCGCCGCACACACTGCACAATCCACCGCACCCCGGACTGCACAGGGGTACCATGGGCATCGCCAGTATGACGGCTTCCCTGACGGCGGCTAATATACTAATCCAGCCGTCCTTATGGGAGATGGGTTCCACATCGGGTTCATCCGCATACATTTGATCACTGGTGTATACCCTTCGAATCTCTCCCTCGATGGGTATCGCAGCCTGCTGAAGGCATCTGGAACACTGAAAGAGAAATGTGGCACTCAGTGTACCCTCGACTACTATGCTGTCTCTCGAGCTTGTGACCCTGAGAGAGAGAGAGCCGGGTTCCCCGCCGGGGGAGGCTTCGGGGATGTCCCATTCGTGGTCGGCGAGGGAAACGGCGTAACTGCCTGTCCAGGGTTCACCGCAGACCATGGAGTTCATGGCGATGGCCAGGTTTTCAGGGTCGAAGATCATTTTCTTTCCCCGAAGTCTCTGGTGAGCGCTTCTTTAAGGTCATCGCACAACGCCATGGATGACGATTGAATGTAAACCCTGGCCAGGGGCTCGGTTCCGGAAAGCCTTACCAGCACCCAGGTGTCCGGGCCGAGAACAAGCTTCACGCCATCGGTGCGGTCAACCTCGATAACCGGCCGGCCCGCCGCTTCCCGTGGATCCTTCCGGAACCAGTTCTCCTGAATGTTATCCCTGGTCTGCGCCGAGAGGGGAACATCAAGCCTGATGTTGTGAAGCCTTCCATGAACCGACCACAGCCTTTCAAGCTGGGAGGAAAGCCCCTCGCCTCTGGCGGACACCAGCTCCGCGGCGAGAAGACAGGCGAGGATTCCGTCTTTCTCCGGCACATGGCCGCCAACGGACATCCCTCCCGATTCCTCTCCCGCAAGCATGACATCCTCCTCGAGCATGACTCCGCCCAGGTACTTGAACCCCACGGGCGTCACATGGAGGGGAATGCCCCGGGAAGCCGCGACCCGGTCCAAGAGACTTCCGGTTGTAACGGACCGCACCGCCTTCCCCTGAAGCCCTGTTTCCGCCAGATAGTCCAAAAGCAGAGCCAGGAAATCATGGGGAGAGACGAAGCACCCCTTCTCATCAACAATGCCGAATCTGTCCGCATCTCCATCCGTGGCCACCCCCAGGGAGGCACCACTGTGCGACACCTGATCCGACAGCTCGCTCAAACCCTCCTGGTTTGGCTCAGGATGGTTCTTTCCTGCAAAGAGGGGGTCGCGGGCTCCATTGAGAACCCGTACCGCCGCCCCGAGTTCCACCAGCTTTCTGTCCAGAATGCCGCTTCCGGTGCCGCTGAAGGCATCGTACACCACTCTTAGCGAATCGTGCTTCCTGAATGCTTCGGCCCTTATGAAACCGTTCAGGTCGCTGAGGTAGGGTGGGGCAAAGTCGGTGGATTTCACCTGTCCCTTTCCCGGTGATGGCTTTGCGCCGGCAAGGATCAGCTCTTCTATTCTGCCGGTGGCGGCGGAATCCGCCGGTCCCCCGTGATGGGGGGAGAACTTGATGCCATTGTACACCGGGGGGTTATGGCTGGCCGTGAAGTTGATCACGCCTCCCAGTTCTCTGCTTCTGCACGCGTGGGAGAGAACCGGAGTGGGCACCGGAGATCTGGAAAGGTGAACCTGGAAACCGCCGGATGCCAGCCTTTCGGCGGCAGCTTCGGACAGTTCGGGAGAAAGGAACCGGCAGTCGCCTCCAACGGCAATGGATTTGCGTCCCGATTCCAGAAGAAAAACCGCCACCGCATCTACGACAGTCATGGCCCGGTCCCAGGTGAATTCCCGGGCGATGATGCCCCTCCAGCCCGATGTTCCGAAGCGAATGCTCATTGCCCGCTTCCCCTCAGATACTCCAGCGCCGCGATTATGGCGGGATCCCTCGGGGCAAGAATCTCGTAGTAATGGTCCATGGGCCACTCCCTCAGCGCGATTTCCCGAAGCAGCGCCTTTTCAATGTACTCCCTGCTTTCGTGAATCTCATCCAGGGTGAACTCGACACCCTTCCGTTCGAGATGACTGAGAAAGGCATCGAAAACATCCTGGTCCGGCCAGAAATCGTAGGGAACCTGGTTCTCCTGGATGTACTCACCGGCAAAACTGAAGAAATGGCCTTCGTACTCCAGTTCCACGACCAGACGCCCGTTGAAATCCGAGGGCTGGATCAGAATGTCGGGCATTATGCCCCAGTCCTCCTCGGCGCCGCGTTCCATGAAATCTTCACGAAGGGTTCTGTCGATGCTTCTGCCCAGTGGAGTGTAGTACCTTGCGGTGGTGAGTTTTACGCCGTATCGCCCAAGCCCCGGGTACTCTCCGAGATCGGTAAGGGACTGCACCGAGCCTTTCCCGAAGGTTCTGCTGCCGATTATGACGGCGATCCCCTGGTCCTGCAGGGCTCCCGCGAAAATCTCGGAACTGCTGGCGCTTCCACCATCCACAAGAACCACGGTTTCTCCGGAGAAAGCAACGCCTTCCCGGGCCCGGAAAACATGCTCTCCCACCGCCTGACCCCTGGTGGTGACCACTGCTGCCCCGGCGGGAAGAAAGAGGTCCGCCAGGTCAACCGCAGGGTTCAGGAGCCCGCCGGAGTTTGATCTGATGTCGAACACCAGTTTCTCCGCTCCCTGGTTCTGCAGATCAATGATGGCGTTTCTGACCTCTCTCACCGATTCCTCGGCGAACCTTCCCAGCCTGATGTAGCCCACACCGGGTTCCAGCATGAAATGGGCGGTCAGGGAGGGAACATCTATGGTTGCCCTTTCGATGGGAAAATGCAGGGAATCAGCCATGCCTGTTCTAATCACCGTAAGGTTGACCACGGTTCCACCCGGACCCCGAATTCTGGATACCGCCTCATCGGTGGTCATCCCCTCGGTATTGCTCCCGTCGATGGAAACTATGGTATCTCCCGCCTTCATTCCCGCCCTGTGCGCGGGAGTGCCTTCGATGGGTGAGATTACCGTAAGCCTTCCATCCCTCTGGCCCAAGGTTATGCCCACCCCCTCGAAGGAGCCCTCAAGCTGTATCCGAAGGTTTTCGTATTCGCTTGGAGTGAGAAGCATGCTGTTGGGGTCAAGTGCCTGAAGCATTCCCTGAAGGGCTTCCTCGATAAGGTATCTGCTGTCCACCGTATCCACGTATGTACCCCGGGCAAGCCCGTAGACATCGAGAAAGAGCTCCATCGAACTCGCCCTGGAGGTGGGTGTGTCTTTGGCGCCGGCGGCGGAAACGGAAAGGAACCCGCTCACGGCGAAAACCAGGGTTCCCAGAAGCCCCGCCGCCCAGGATGGTATGGGATTTTTCATTGCAATTGGCCCCCGTTCCTATCTCGTATCACTTCAAGGGCTCTTTGAAGGATCTGTTTGTCAAGGCTTGCCGCGGACACGGCGCCATCCAGCACCGTGAATCTTTCCGGGTTTTCCCGGGAGAGTTCGAGGTAGCCCTCCCTCACCCTTCGATGAAAACCTATCCCCGCTTCCTCTATCCTGTCCCGGGGTCTGCCGGCCTTCGCCAACCTTTCCATTCCCCTCTCAGGGTCGAGATCCAGAAGGAAGGTGAGATCCGGAGCAAATCCTCCGGCGGCAAAGACGCACGCGGCTTCGACTTCAGCTCTGGGAAGGCCTCTTCCCCATGCCTGATACGCAAGGGTGGCGTCGGAAAACCTGTCGCCAACCACCACACAACCCTTCTTCATTCCCGGGGCAACGGTCATCTCTACATTTGCCGCCCTGGCCGCGAGAAAGAGCATCAGTTCACACACCGGCGGGGTTCTCACTTCCTGATCAAGAAGGATTTCCCTGATCCTTTCCGACACCGGCGTTCCTCCGGGCTCTCTGGTGGCCAATACCGGGAAACCCTTCGACTCCAGAGAGGAGCACAGCACAGCGGACCTGGAGGACTTGCCAGCGCCCTCCACTCCCTCGAAGGTTATGAAAACACCCTTCACGGGCACGCCGATGATAACCGGATGCCCTTACGCCTCACCCTTCATGCCATACTTCTCTATGAACTCTTCCGTCATTCTGCGGCACTGGTCATCGTAGTACTGAATTGGAGGCGACTTGAAGAAGTAGGACGACGGGGCTTCAATGGCTCCGCTCAGACCGTTCTCCAGCGCGAGCTTGGCGCAGCGTACCGCGTCTATGATCACCCCGGCGGAGTTGGGGCTGTCCCACACTTCCAGCTTGCTCTCGAAATTGAGGGGAACATCACCGAAGCTGGTGCCTTCCATTCGAATGTAACACCATTTCCTGTCATCCAGCCACTCAATGTAATCCGAGGGACCGATATGCACATTCCTGGGCTTCATGCCCCCGGGGATCTGGCTGGTAACCGCGTTGGTCTTGGAGATCTTTTTGCTTTCCAGCCTCTCCCGTTCCAGCATGTTCAGAAAGTCGGTGTTGCCGCCCACGTTAAGCTGGTATGTCCTGTCGAGCCTTACTCCCCGGTCCTCGAAGAGCCTTGTGAGAACCCGGTGAAGGATGGTGGCGCCGACCTGGCTCTTGATGTCGTCGCCCATGCAAGGAAGGCCCTTGTCCCGGAATCGGTTCTGCCAGTAGGGTTCCCTGGCGATGAAAACGGGAATGGCATTGATGAAGGCGCAGCCGGCGTCGAGAATCTGCTCGACATACCACTTTGTGGCCTCCTCGCTTCCGACGGGCAGGTAGCTGACTACCACATCCGTGTTCGTTTCCCTGAGGATGCCGGAGATGTCCGCGGTGGAGCCGGGAGCCTTCTTGATAACCGGTTTCAGGTATTTGCCGAGACCGTCGTGGGTCATGCCGCGATGAACCGGAACACCGAGATGAGGTACGTCGCACAGCTTGATTGTGCAGTTGGGTTCGGCAAAAATGGCCTCGCTGAGATCCTTGCCCACCTTGGTGACATTGATGTCGAAGGCGGCGGAGAACTCCACATCACTGACATGAAGACCTCCGAGGTTCACATGCATGAGCCCCGGAACCTTTTCGTCATCCTTCGCGTTTCTGTAATACTCAATACCCTGAACAAGGCTGCTGGCGCAGTTTCCCACGCCGATGATGGCTACTCTCACTTTTCTGGACATTACGCCCTCCGGTATGATTTCACTTTGAACCGGGGCCGTTGCTGCTCCTTCAAAGGGGCAACCCCGAGCCCGCCCTCAACACTCTGACCAGCCTTTGAAACGCCGTAATCCAGGCGCCAACGGCGACCAGCAAACAACCGACAACAATAGCCTGGCTTCCCACCCATCCCGCCACAAAGAGGGCTGTTATGAGTGCTACAAGCCTTTCCGTACGGGTGAAAACGCCCACCCCGCATTCAATTCCCAAACCCTCCGCCCTGGCCCGGACATAGCTCACCATGAATGAACCAGCCATGGCCAGAGGCGCCGCATAGAGAATGGTAACATGTTCACTGCCTGCCCTTCCCGCAAGAAAGGCTATGAAGAGAGCAGATTCAGAGACCCTGTCAAGGCTGGAGTCCAGCGCGGCTCCGGCCTTCGAGGCCTTGCCGGTCAACCGGGCGATTCCACCGTCCAGGGCGTCGAAAAGGCTTCCGACCGTCATCACAAGCCCCGCCTGCCAGTACAGCCCCCTCCATGCAAGCCATGCGGCGACAAGGCATATCAATAGCCCCCCCACGGTCAGGGTGGCGGGGGTCACGCCCCTGGCCGCGAGAAATTTCACAACAGGGCCAAGTACGGACCTGCCCCTTCTGTGAAAACCGTCCATGTTCACGACTCCGTCCCCGACACCAGCAGCGTGATCTCCCCCTTGGGAGGATTCTCGCGGTACTTCTCGAACAGGGAAGAGAGGGTTCCCCTCACGAACTCCTCGTGCAGCTTGGTGAGTTCCCGGGCCACCACACAGCGCCTGTCGCCCAGTATGGCCAGCAACTCGCCCAGAAGCCCCCCCACATGATGGGGGCCGGAAAAGTAGACCAGGGTACCGGTGTACGATTGCATGGCAGAAATCCTTGTGCGCCTGGGTCCGGGTTTTCGGGGCAGAAACCCCTCGAATGCAAACCTGTCCGTGGGAAGGCCTGAAGCCACCAGGGCCGCGGTCACCGCGGATGGGCCCGGTACAACCGAAACGGTTGCATCCGCCTCAAGAGCCGCCTGAACTGCCCTGTAGGCAGGGTCTGAGACTCCCGGGGTTCCAGCGTCGCTGACCAGGGCCACGGTTTCGCCCGCGGAAAGAGCCTGGAGCAAAAGCGGTATTCTGCCCCGGGCGTTGTTGTCGTTGTAGCTCACCATTCTCACGCCCCTGGAGACCAGTTTCCGGGTTCGGCGAGTATCTTCCGCCAGGACCACCGACGCTTCCGCCAGCACCCGGGCCGCCCGGGGGGACAGGTCTTCAAGATTCCCGATTGGAGTCGCCACAAGAATGAGTTTTCCTTTCAACTCCCGAGAAGCCCCTCTCTCAGCAGCCTGATTCTCTCAAGGCGTTGGGCGGTGGACTCGGAATCGATCTCCAAGGTCACCTTCAGGGCCATGCCCTCTGTGGCGCCCGGAGGAAGGTTGCTGGAAGGAAGATGCCACTGGAAACCCGACGGGGCAACAAGCACGGCGATTCCTTCCTCCACCCGGTCAAGATCTGCGGTAAACTCACTGATTCGGCGGCGGTCCATGCCAGATGCCTCCTCCGATCAGGGACTGGGCGATGTTGGTGAAGTGGTCGCCGGCTCTTTCACAGTACTCGATGTAATCCAGAATCGCAAGGCCGGTCATGTTGGCCAGGTGCGAGGCGAGTGCCTCGCCGTATCTCTCCCGGGCTTCTTCGCTTATCTTGTTCATCCGGCCCTCGAGGATCAGGACTTTCTGCGCGGCATCAAGATTCTTCTGTTTCAGGGTCAGCACTACCTCCCGGGTCATTTCTACAAGGGTAGCGGAAGCTTTGGTCGCCAGTTCCGGAAGGGGGCCCTTTTCCAGGGATACATCGCCGGTGACCCTCGAACGGGCTTCCATGATGTTCACCGCATGGTCTGAGACCCTTTCGAGATCGTTGATGGTATGGATGATGACCGGCAGGGCCAGGGACTGGTTCCGGGTGAGTTCCCCCTGAAAGAGCTTGGCCGCGTACTCCGTCATATCCCTCTGCATCATGTCCACCCTGTCCTCCATTCGGACAATCTCCGCGGCCTCATGACGACCCGTCAGGAAATGCTCCGAGGCCATCAGAAGGCATTCACCGGAATACGCGGCCATCTTTCCCATTTCCCGGTTGAGGGTGTCTATGGCCAGCACCGGGCTGTCAAGCAGGTTGAAGTCCAGAATGATATCGGGTTCTCCGCTGACCTGTTTCTTATCGTCGGGAATCAGTATACGGCACAGCTTCGCCAGAAGGGGAATCAGCGGTATGAACACGATGCAGTTGGCGATGTTGAAAAGGGAGTGGGCGTTGGCAACCTGGCGCATCGGTTCGGAGGATGTGGCCCGGACCAGTTCAAGGAAGGGCCCGTGTTCCCTGATTACCAGAAGCATGAAGATGAGGGAGCCCAGCACATTGAAGAGGGTGTGAGCCATGGCGGTCTGCCTGGCGGCCCTGCTGCTTCCGATGGCGGCTATCTGGGCTGTGATGGTGGTGCCGATGTTGTTGCCCAAAACAAGAAACACCGCCCCCTGAAGGTTTACAAGGCCCGCCGCGGCCAGGGTCATGGTCAGGCCCACGGTGGCGCTGGAACTCTGGACCAGCACGGTGAGAACTGTGCCTGCGAAAATCGCCAGGAGAGGGTTTGTGCTGAAATCCGCGAAGAAGCTTCTAACCGGAGCGCTGGCCCGAAGGGGTTTCATCACATCGCTCATCACCGTCATTCCCAACAGCAACAGGCCCAGCCCCATGATCACCCTGCCCCATAGCTTGTGGGTGCGGCGCCTTCCCAGAAATGACAGCGCGAAGCCAAAAGCGATTATCGGGAAGGCATAGTTTGCTATCTTGAACGCGATGAGCTGGCCGGTGATGGTGGTGCCGATGTTGGCCCCCATTATCACACCTATGGCCTGCTGCATCGTCATCAGGGAGCTGTTCACGAAGCCCACGGCGATCACAGCCGTGGCCGCGGAAGCCTGAATGCCGGCGGTAACCAGGGCTCCGGTGATCACCGCCATCAGCGGGTTGGAGGTGAGTTTCTGAAGGATGTCCTTCAGCTTGTTGCCCGCCACCTGCTGCAGGTTTGTGGACATGGTCTGCATGCCGAGCAGAAAAATGGCAATTCCGCCCAGCATGTGGAACAGTATGAAGAACAGGTTGATGGAGACCAGGGTGATGGATGCTCTGGCAAGCTCGCCCATGCTGTCGCCGACCACGGCTGTGACCAGGATTTCCCCCATGTCACCGCCGAACTCGAGGTTCATCATGGCAACCCCTGCGGAGTCGGTGTAGACCACGAAGCCGGAGAGGGATTCCTGTTTTACCGTCAGGTATCCAGGGTGGGGGTGCAACTCAGCGTCGCCGCTTTGTACCACGAAATTTACCGCTACTCCCGGGACCGGGCTGCAGTCTGATGTGTTAAGAACCTGGACGGCCACCGGCTCCGACAGCATCTGACCGGTATTGCCGTAGGTTTTCTCGAGCAGGGAGTTCAGCTGCAACTCCGCGGCTCCGGCCAGGGAACACAGAAGCACGGTTACCAGGTAAAGATTTCGCAACACTGTTCTCCGTTGGGAAGCGGTTGATCAAACGACATAATCCGATAAGGAAAGAGAGGGGAATATGCTTGTTTTCATCGGGGTTGAAAACCATGTCCCGGAAGTCTATCATACCCCCATGAACGAAATTGGTGCTCTTATAGAGGGCATGAGGCTGAAATCATGGACGAAGAACCTTTTCGTGTTCGCCGCCATGCTCTTCGGCCGTGTCTGGACAACCGGCGCGCTGCTGGCTTCCGTCGAAGCATTCCTGGGCTTCTGTCTTCTTTCCAGCTCTATTTACTTGATAAACGATACTATTGACAGCAAGAAAGACTTGCTTCACCCCACAAAGAAGCACAGGCCCATTCCTTCGGGCAGGCTCGGCGCGAAAAAGGCTCTGGTGTTTTCCGTGGCGCTCTCCGCTTTCGTGCTGGCATTTTCGTGGATCCTTTCTCCAAGACTTGCTTTGGTTTACACCGTTTACCTCACGGTTCAGATCGCCTATTCGGTGCGCCTGAAGAGGGAGGTCATCCTCGACTGTCTGATCATCGCCTTCGGGTTTGTTCTCAGAGCCATGGCTGGAGTTGCGGTGCTGGATGATACCGGCATGGAGATGATTCTCTCTCCGTGGCTCATCATCTGCACCTTCTTTCTGGCGTCTTTCCTTGCCTTCGCAAAACGAAGAAACGAGATGGCGGTTCTGGGCAACATCGCCACCGATCACAGAAAGAACCTTCGGGAGTACACAACGATTCTTCTGGATCAGATGATGGGTGTAAGCGCCGGCGCCAGCATTATGGGATACGCCCTCTACACCGTCAGTCAGCGAACCATCGAGCAGGTGAGCCCCGCTCTCTGGATAACGGTGCCCTTTGTTGCCTACGGGGTCTTCAGGTACATGTACCTGGTTTACACCAAAGGCCTGGGAGGAACACCGGAAAAGCTTCTTCTGTCAGACCGTCCCATGGTTTTAAACATTCTTCTGTGGGCGGCGGTGGTGTTCATTGCGCTCCGCTTCCACAGCGCCTCGCCGTGATAACGGTCAAGGCTCCGGCAAAGATCAATCTGGGGCTGACAATACTGGGTACCAGACCCGATCGCTTTCATGACATCAGAAGCATTTTCTGCCCCGTTTCACTTTCGGACACGCTGAGGGTGGGTGTCACATCGAAAAAGGGAAAGATTAACCTTCAATGCCACGGCATCCCTTCTCCGGGCGGTTCCGAAAACATCGCCTGGCGGGCGGCGGCCCTCTACCTTGACGCAACCGGCGGCGGCTTCGGTGTTGACATCCACCTTCACAAGGAGATTCCTTCCCCGGGCGGCCTGGGCGGGGGCAGCAGCGACGCGGCGGCGGTGCTCATGGCCCTGGCGGAACTCAGGGGAGACTACGGCCCATTGAACAGCCTTGCCTTGGAACTGGGCAGCGATGTCCCCTTCTTTCTCGGAAGCGGTCCCGCTCTGGTGGAAGGGCGGGGCGAAAGGATAACCGAAGTTACCCTGCCGGGGTTCCATGCGGTTCTTGTGGATTCCGGCGAGGCGGTATCCACTCCTTGGGCATACGGTCTCTGGGACAGTCAAGCCTTGACAAGACCCGGTGCGTCCTGCGATGATTCATGGCTGAAAACGGAGCAGTGGCATGAGGGTAAGCCTTATCCCGCTCGGCTTCAGAACGACTTCTTTTCCCTGCTTGCATCACGCCTGCCGGGCATAGACAGGGCTGCGAAAGCCCTTTCAACTGTTACGGAAGACTGGGGGCTGAGCGGTTCAGGGCCAGTGCTCTACGGCCTGTTCCGCACCGCGGGGAAAGCGGAAAGTGCGGCCGAAGTCTTGAGGGAGAGCTTCACCCGGGTGTGTACCGCAGAATCGTTGTTTACGCTGGGGCGTCGTCAAATGGTTAAGACACAGGGTTTTGGTCCCTGCATTTGGGGGTTCGAGTCCTCCCGCCCCAGCCAGTCTTCCGTACACCGGGAAAGGATATAGTAATGCCGTTGGAACTCAACATCGAACCCAGGATCAGAATCGGGTCCAGGGAAGCCCGTCGGTTGCGCAGAGAGGGTGTTGTGCCCGGTATCCTGTACGGCCGGGGGGGCGAAGTTGCCATCAAGGTTGATGAGCACCACTTCATGACCACCGTTGGATACAACTCTTCCACTGGAATAATCAGGCTTAACATGCCCGGCGAGAAGCCGGTAAGCTCCATCGTCAAGGAAGTTCAGTGGAACCCCGTAACCGACAAGCCCATGCACATTGATTTCCTCAGGGTGCTTCCAAGCCAGATGGTGACCGTGCCGGTCCCGGTTCACCTCGAGGGCAGCCCGAAGGGGGTCCTGATGGGCGGTATTCTTGATCACAACCTTCACGAACTGAGTGTTACGGTGAAAGCCGCGGACATTCCCCCCTTCATATCTCTGGATGTGAGCGCTCTCGACATCGGCGACGCCATTCATGTCGCGGACCTCTCGCTTCCAGAGGGTCTCACAGTGGATATGTCCGGAGAACAGGTCGTTGCTTCCGTCATCATGCCCAGGGTTCTAAAGAGCACATCCCTGGAAGAGGAAGCCGCTGAAGAAACGGAATCCGGAGAAGGGGAATAAGTGTCCGGGGCCGGGATCAGGCTTATCCTCTGCCTGGGCAATCCCGGCCCCCGCTACGCTCTCACGTGGCACAACGCGGGTTTCTGGACAGCGGACATTCTTGCCCGTGAAGCCGGGGTATCCTTCAAGAATGCCGGTTTGTTCAACATTGCGGTTCTTCCCGGGGGAACCCTTCTGGCCAAGCCCACAACCTACATGAACGAAAGCGGCAGGGCCGCCGGCGCTCTTCTGAACTCCCGGGGTCTTGAGCCCGAAGAACTGCTGGTAGTGTGCGACGACGCCAATCTTGCGCTTGGTACTCTTAGAATCAGGTCCGACGGTTCCGCCGGGGGCCAGAAGGGGCTTCTGAACACAATCGAGGTTCTTGGAACTCAAGCCTTCCCCCGGCTGAGGCTTGGAATCGGGCCGGTGCCCCCCGGGGTTCCCCTGCACGATTTTGTTCTGAGAAGGGTTCCAAAGCTCCGGGAAGAGGAAGCCTCGCTTATGGCTCACAGGGCAGCTGATTGCGCGATGCTGGCGGTGAAGTCGGGTGTTGCGGAAGCTCAGGCGGTATACAACGCAAAACCCGGGGAAGCGCCCTGAGGGCGCTTCCCCGGTTCCCGATCAACCCTACAGATCCTGCGCCATGGCGACTGAACCGATCAGACGCACCAGAGCCGAACCGGATACCATTGAGCTGGAAGTTACAACCCCGTTCCCACCCTGCACATCGCCGGTTACCCAGAGGACCGGCAGATCGGCGGGCAGTGGAACTTCCTCGGGGCTGAACTGGTTGAACATGTTGAGATATCCGCCAACCTCCATGGCATAGGACATCAGGCCGTCTTCGTAGAGGCCTTCGATTTCCGAAGCCGGAGTGAAATCGCCGGACACCACCTGGAGTATCCTCGAGGGCTCATCACCGGTCTCAACCATGAACAGCCCGTCATGGGCGGCGAACCAGTAGGAGATTTCAAGGGGTTCAGGTTCTTCTCCATCCTCCCCCGGGATGACAAGGTTCAAACTGGTGTTGACAAAGTCTACACCCCGGATCTCGATGCTTTCCAGGGGGGAGTAACCCACCATTCCCACCATCTCCGGCGGAAGGATTGCCTGGGCTTCACCGGCCATTTCCATGATCATGCGGCTCATGCTTTCCAGGTCGGCCCCGGAAGGCATCTCGTACACCACAAGGAAGCTCATGATGCCCTCGCTGAAAAAGGACATTGCGCCGCAGCCGCTCATCTCGCCCCATACCTGGATCAGATGGGGATCCACATCAAAGCCCATGGCCCCATAAACCTTTTCCATTACCAGAGTGGTGAGTTCAACCGGCAGTTTCACCTGGGCGGACATCACATCTCCGGCGGGTATCCTTCCAAGCAGAGAAGGGTTGGAGGGGGTTACGAACAACCTTGCCAGGTCGCTGCCCTCTTTGAAGTGCATGGACTGAACGAAGGCAATGTTATCCGGGCCGAAAACGATTCTCATGTCGTAGCGCTGGGTCTGATTCAAAAATACAACAGCGGCATCGAAGTAGAGATTCATCAAATCCCCGGCAAAACCAGGGATCTCGGAATCCATGGGTATGCTCTGGGCGATCATTGGAAGCTGCGACGCCGCCATCGGGCCTATCATTCCGATGTTAAGGGAAAAGAGAATGCTTCCTGGCTCCACATCCACCTGGGGTTTGGAATCAAGAGCCTGGGACATGGCGGACAGCTTGCTGCGGTTCATGGAGAGAAGCGCAACGCCACGGGACTCTGCCGCGTAGATGGTTCCGTTGTCGGATGCCGCCTGAAAAACCGTCAGATTGTCAACGGCCTGGCCAGGCTGGAACTGAAGCCCCAGCTTTTCAAGCTGGGCCAGAAACAAAGGAAAATCCGTAATGGAAACAGCCATTGCCATGGACTGGGGCATCATGCTCTCCATCCAGAACACGATGGAACCCTGGGGATCAATGCCGATGGAAGAAACATCTTCAAGATCCAGAACGCCAAGGTATTTCGCAACTTCGTTTTCCACCAGCCCGGAACCCAGAAACGGCGCTCCGGACGCTACATAGCCGTCTATGTTCCGGACCGCGAAAACAGGTTGCGTGACAACCACGCTCAGCATTGCGTTTTCCGGCAGGAGAGACAAAGGATCAGCGGGTTCACGCCTGCCGCATCCCGACGTGGCAAGAACAATCAGAGCCGTAAGGAACACAAGCCTGAGAATCATAATCCACCTCCATGAAGCATGATGACACCAACTTGCGTCAAAGCTAACGAATCCCATACCCCGCTGTCAAAAGTGCGTGCTTTTCAACGGGCTTCCGCAGGGTTAGAATTGACCCATGAGTTCCAGTTACGACCTGTTTTCAAGCTTCGAGGACGAGCCCGGCACGGTTCTTTTCGTAGACACCGAAACCACGGGCTCGGATCCCGGCGAGGATCACCCGGTTGAGGTTGCATTCATACTCACCGAGTATCGGGGCATTACGCCCTGCTCAGAAACCACAGAGTTCTCTTCACTGGTCAGACCCCCGGTTCCGGTTCCACCCGAAGCTTCGGCAATCCACCATATAACAGACAAAATGCTGAGAGACGCGCCTGCCGCGGATGACCTTGCCCAACAGGTCATGAACATCTCGGAGAAAGCGGATTTTATCTGCGCCCATAACCTTCCCTTCGACATGGGCATTCTGAACAGAAGCTTCGCCGGTGTTTTCACCGGTTTTTCCCAGGAAAGACGAATCGACACGCTCAGGCTTGCCAGGCACTGCTGGCCCGAACTTCCATCCCATTCACTTCAGGCCTTGAGATACCGTTTCTCCCTGGATGAAACCCTGCCCCGGGGAGACTCCCACAGAGCGCTGTTCGACACCCTGCTGGTCAAGTCCCTGCTCGATACGATTCTTCAGCAGAACCTCACAGGGGCAAACAACCTCGAAGAACTCGTTTCATACATCGGTACGCCCCTGGAAGTGAAGATTTTCAACTTCGGAAAGCACAAGGGCTGCCTGGTGGAGGATATAGCGGCAACCGACCCTGACTACATAAGGTGGCTTCTGCGGCAGGAATGGCTTCCCATCGAGTATCCCGATCTTTCCCATACACTGCTGCGCAAATCCCGAAAGAACGGAAAGAATGGCGCATAACAGCTGGAGGGTACGGGGAGGCTGCAGGCTTCAGGGTGATCTGCATCCCGCGGGAAGCAAGAACGCGGCCCTTCCGGAACTGGCCGCCTGTCTGCTGGCCGAGTCCTCATGCTCGCTCTCCAATGTGCCGGAAATCAGGGATGTGGAAGCGATGAAAGACATACTTTCCGGAATGGGTTGCCGGGTTCTGTCCGAAGGCGGCAGTATACTCATCGACTCGGCCAATGCTTCACCCGACAGGCTTGACCACCGCCTGTGCAGAAACATCAGAGCATCCATTCTTCTCGCCGCGCCCATGGCGGCAAGATTCGGAGTGGTAGAGCTTCCACCACCAGGTGGCGATGTGATAGGCAGACGAAGGCTGGACACCCACTTTCTTGTACTTGAGAAGCTGGGCGCTTCCGTCGAGTACAGAAGAGACAGAATACGGATAAGCGCGCCAGGAGGCCTCTCGGGAACCAGCATGCAGCTTGACGAACCCTCGGTCACCGCCACGGAGAACGCAATAATGGCCGCCGCGGTCAGCACCGGCGAAACAAGGATATACAACGCGGCCTGCGAGCCCAATGTTCAGGATCTTGCAGCCATGCTCATTGGAATGGGCGCGGACATCCAGGGTGCCGGAACGAACCTGGTAACCGTCAAGGGCCGGGGGGGCCTGCTTGGCGGAGCCTCGCACACCGTCTGCCCTGATCACATAGAGATAGGAAGCTTCATCGGCCTTGCCGTCTGCTGCAGGGGCAGCGTGAGGATTCCAGGTGTGCCCGAGTCCATCATCCAGCCAATCATGACCGGCCTGGGCAAACTGGGGGTCGAGGTTGATTTCATTGACGGCAGCCTTGTTGTTCCCGCCGACCAGCCCCTTGAGGTCAGGCCGGACATCAGCGGCGACATCCCTGTCATCTACGATGGTCCATGGCCCGGTTTTTCGCCTGACCTCACCAGCACAGCGGTGGTAACCGCAACCCAGGCCCGGGGTACAAGCCTTATCTTCGAGAAGATGTTTGAAAGCCGGCTTTTCTTCACAGACAAACTTGCCGCCATGGGAGCAAGGCTGATTCTTTGCGATCCCCACAGAGTCGTTGTGTCCGGTCCGTGCCGCCTCCATGGAACCGAGGTTGTCAGCCCGGATATAAGGGCTGGCATGGCTCTTCTTACAGCGGCGCTGTGCGCCGAGGGTGATACAGTTATCCACAATGTCAACCAGATCGAGCGGGGCTACCAGCACATCGTTGAAAGGCTTGCCAGGCTTGGGGCCCACATAGAGGCCTGCTGAAAGGTGTTGATGGTGAAGAACGCGGCCATGGTATTCATTGTCATTGTTCTTGCTTCCTGCGGACGCAACCCGCAGGAGGTTCAACCATGGCCCGACGGTGCTCAGTACTGGGTTGGTTCCGCTTCTCCCGATACGGCCCTGGCATGGTCGCCCTTCGGCCATGTGCTGCTTTTCTCATCAAGCGGCTACATCTGGGGCTACAGCGGAACAGGGCTTCCCTCGAGGCGAACCTACACCCCCATGGACGAGTCCATCGGAACCAACGGCAGCTGGAGCGCTGAAACCCTGAAGATCCTTTATTCCGCCCGCGCCGACTCCACCGATGCCGGTGAAATCAGAACCATCCCCGGCAACGGAACCGCCGTCAAAGTGCTTTATTCCGTCGATCACCCGGTGGCGTTCCCGACCTGGAACCCCGCCGGCGACAGCCTGATTTTCTCCATGAAACACCCCGACATACAGGAGTGGAGGCTTTACGCCATGGCCTACACGCCGGACTCCCTCACCCCGGAAGATACACCGGTTGAACTCCCCCTGCCTTCCGGTCACTGTGTCAGGCCCACATACAGCCCCGACGGCCTTTGGATTCTGTATCAGTACCGGGAAACCTCCGACTCCCCCTGGAGCATCTGGATAGCCTCACCAGACGGCAGCCAGGCCCGGCCGGTAGCCCAGGAAGGCAACTGCGTGCACCCATGCTGGAGCCCCTATCAGGGCTGGTTCGCCTTCTCCACAGACCGCTGGGGAAACCATGAGATCGCCGCCGGCCACACAGACCACGAACAGGTTGTCAGAATTACCGACGACCCGGGAACAGACCTGTACCCCGCCTGGAACCCCGGCTTCAACTGGATCGCGTTTTCCAGCAACAGGGTGGCCATGGGATCCAACTTCGACATCTTCAGCATTCCCGAGCCCGATCTGCGGCAGTAACTCGTCGGAGTCGTAAATCCAGGTCATTCCTCAACGGAGCCCCCGGACTCAGGGAAGAAGTGCAGAAAACATCGCCACTGAGATGGCTGCATTCAGGGGAATCCTTGTGGTCGGGCGTTTTCCGCCCGGTGCTCCCTGATTCCAGACACAGCAGAACTCCTGCAGCGAATGCCGCATGTAAACCGGATGAACGGGAATTGACACTCCCTTTCATCACAATTTCAACAGAGGCTAGAATCCCGGTGTCCCCCAACTGCGGGAACCTGGATGTCCCTTGACACCTGTCATCACGGCCCCCCGGGTGGACTTGCACCGTCCAAGTCACTTCCCGGTTCGCTTTCGCTTGCCGGTTGTCCAGCGCCGGTCATCGGCGCTTCGCGCCATGCCCGGCGCACAAAGAAAGGGGGCGCCGAAGCGCCCCCCTCTTTGGAACAGGCCCGCTCAGAAGTTGAGCATCGCCTGTATGGTTTGTGCCAACTGGATTACGAAGTTGGGGCTGTCAGGGTTCAGCCCCATGCCGAAGCCGGCGGTCTGCACCGTGAACAGGGTGAAGCGGAACTGCTGCTGCAGGAACGCCATTGCAGCCGACATTCCAAGTATGTTGGTCCTGTTCATGCTTGAGTGGCTGAAGGAGTACTCACCCTGGAGGTAGAGGCCGAAAGCCGCAGCCACGCCGGCAACAGCGTTGCCGGAAAGGCCTCTTGCCTGCTGAAGGGCCGCGTACCCCGCCAGGGCGTGACGGGTGAAGTCCGTGGCTCCGGAGGGCATGTGGAACGTGGCGTAGTCGAACTCGATGTTGTGTTCCGTCATGATCCAGTAATCGTACTCTCCATCGGCACTGTTTGTGTGGGGGACATGGAGATAGGCGTACATAACGCCGCCCTCCTCAAGAAGATCCACCACTTCCATTCCGGAGGCAACGGGAGTCGTAACATTCTCGGCGGAGATTATCCCGAAGAAGTTTGGTACACCATAGGTGAACTTGTACAGGAAGGGAATCGTGCCGTACTTCGGGCTCTGGGGATCGTTGTGGGCGTCCGCGAAGGGGCCGGTGCCCCTGAGGAACCTGCCGATAATCTGGTTTTCGATGACGGTGACATCGCCGTCCTTGGGCCAGTCCGTCCATACCTCGCCGTATGCTTCCAGCACCGACATTGTGGACGGGCTGAGGACCGGGTCGACACACTCGAAGACAGTCCAGCCCGGATCCTGCTCGGCCACCGCCGTGCCGGAAGTTACCGGCCATTTGCCCCCGGCATCCTGCTGGGCTGCCATGTAGAAGTATTCCCCTCCCACATTCCAGTAGTCGGTGAGGTGGACAGAGGTCCAACCGGCGCCCAGGAACGCGTCGGGGCGGGTCACATCGATATCCAGGGCTTCCTGGAATTTCTGCATGGCGGTATTGTAGTCGCCCTGGTCATAGGCCTGCCAGCCCTGGGCGACGATGCCGTTGTATCCTATCACATCAGGAATATCGGTGGGGAGCTTGTCCCCGCATCCCGCCATCAGAACGAGGGCGATACCCGCAATCAGTGCTATTGTGCGCTTCATTTTCACCCTCCTTCCTACTCTACCATCATGATCTTCTGGGTGAGAACCTGGCCCTGAACCTCCAGGCGGCAGAAGTAGATTCCCGCGCCCAGGGGCCGACCATTCGCGTCGGTTCCGTCCCAGATGATACTGTGGTTAGCTGCGGCCATTTCTTCGTTGGCCAGGGTTCTTACAAGCCTGCCGCTGAGGTCGAAGACCCTCATGGTCACATGACCCTGGGCGGGGGTGGCAAACCTGATCACGGTTTGGGCGGAGAACGGGTTCGGATAGTTGCCCGAAAGCTCTACCTGAGCCGGAAGCGTGGGGCTGGAAACCCCCGGCGCCTCGCCCAGAATGTAGATGCCGCCGTCGGTGACCGGGGCGGCTATTCTGCCGTTCTGGAAGTAGCTGTCAAGTTTCACCCAACCGTCCGGAGCGTAGCGGTAGATGGAGGCGTCGGAGTTCTGCGCCGGGAAGGAGAGGGTTCCGTTAACCGAAGGAATGCTGACCGGACCAGCCACAACGCCGGTAAGCATTTCCGACGCGTGGGCAAGGTTGTTTCCGGCGCCGAGGTCGAGGCCCAGCATGCCGGTTTCAGTGAGAACAACCCTGGAACCCGCCGGTGCTCCACCCTCTGGAACATCGAGCAGTATTCCCCTGACCTGAAGCTGCAGTTTTCCTCCGGCGGTTCCCACCGCCATCTCGAGGCTGTTTGACATGCCGATTCCGGTGCTGTCGAAACCGCTGAAGTTCAGGGTGTAGAGGCCGTCGGAGGTTATGTTGATGTTCCCCCTCCACATCATGTTTCCGTAGAACTTCTCCATCTTCACCGGTGTGGTGGTGCTTCCCCGGGTAACGCTGAGAATGGGGCCGACCCAGTCGAAGCCCTTCATCTCAAGGGTTTCCGGGTTAACCGGAACCGCGTAGGCATGGGCGAAATTGTCGGACACCTGGTTCTGGTGAACCGCAACTTCAAGGTTGAGCGGCGGGGGCTCCTGCCCCAGGTAGAACCGGAGGTTGGACGCGCCGCCGGGGTTGTTGCTGGTGAGGATTAGATAGGTGGCGCCTCCCGTCAGCGGGAAGGAGCCGTTGTAGAAGTCGCTGAGGGGCACATTCGCCACCGAGATGATGTCGGTTTCCGTGGCGCCGGATCCTTCAACGGTTACAACCGTGGCTTCCCAGCGGCCGTTGATGGCGCTTTCGCCGCCGGACCCGTCCGAGTACATTCCGTTGAAGAACACTGGAGGCTCTCCCCCGGCCAGGCTGCGGAAGAAGCAGTACTGCGCTGCCCAGATGGGAGCCTGAATCGCGAAGGACGGCTGAACCAGCGTGCCTGGGACGGGGTAGCTTGAAAACCTGCCGGCGAACCCCGCTATCTGTGTGGCGTGGCCGAAGTTCTCCATGTCAGTGCCGATGAGGAAATCGTAGTGGTAGATGCCGCCGGCGTAATCACTGCGAAGCCTGTGGTTGAGGTTGCACACCAGCCAGTCACGGTACAGGGGAACCAGCTTCTCCTGTATCGCGGTTTCGGGAGCGGCGGAGGGATCAACCGCCAGAGCTACATTCAGCATGCCTGCCTCATCGCTCTGGGCCATTCTCTGAAGGATTTCAGAGCCCGCCCTCTCCGTGAGGTACATCAAGAAGAGGAAGCCCTGCCCCCTGGAAGCGGGGTAGTCGTTGCTGACCACGCCGGACTGGGGGTTGATTATCTCAACACCCGGGGACTTCTCGAACTCCTTGACTATCATTATGTGGCCGTAGGTTTTTGTCGGCGCGCTGGCGGTGAACCCGAAGGCCTCGTACTGGGCCACCTCCGCCATTGCCCGAACCAGCCAGGGATCCTCGTTCGGGTTGTTGCTGTAGCGTATCAGCGCGGCGAGGCCGTTGGCCAGGTTCCAGCGCCTCATCTGAAGCCCGTGAACAAGGATGTTGGGGTGGTAGTACAGGGCGTGAACATTGAGGTAGAAGATGTCCCGGGCGTTGAACTCGCCCTGAAGGTCTGCCGTGTTCACATGGTACATCATGTTCCGGGGTGCCGGGGAACCCTGCGCCGGGCTGTACTTGGTGGGAATCGCGGTGATGGCGATCCATATCTTGTTCGCACCCGGCACCGTAAGCACCGGCTCACCCATTACGCCGGTCACCGCGGGCCATACCGTGGATTCGAAAAGCTCGGTAAGCTCGACGAAGTCGTCCATGGTCATCATGTCGCCGATGACGGTCACATCCCATCCCAGTTTTACCGGGAAGGAATTCGCTCCGTAAAGCAGAGTGTCCAGGTCTGCAACACTGCCCCCCTGGGTATCTACCCAGCAGGTGTCCTGAACCAACCAGAGGGCGTTGGGTGTCTCGGCCAAAACGGTGAACTGGTGTTCGGAAGCCCCGCTTGGAGTTGGAAACTCCATCAGGTCGGGCACCAGGAGCATGACTTTGTCGCCAACCCCCTGTGCGTTCACCGTGCTGAAACCGAGAAGCGGCATCAGGATCGCGGCCAGGAGAGCGAGGGCCGCCCCACTGCCCCTTCCTGAAGTGGTTCTCATGTTAACCTCCTCTTTGCTGTCTGCGGTTTTAGCCGCGCTGTGGAATCTATTCTTTCCGGGCCTTTTCCAAGGCCCGCGGGTTCTTTCACAATCGTCCTTTCCGGTGTGTGAACTACCATTCATCGAAACCGCTCCCCGAACTTCCCATGCCACCGATTCGGATCATATCCCGCCAGTTTGGGAAGGTGATCTCCCCCTGAACCGTGGAATGAACCTGCCGATAGTCGCCGTTTTTGCTGAGATCGGCAAAAACGAACATGAAGTTGCCCCCCTCGAAGTAGTGCCACATCTCATAGGGCACATGGGTGGTGGTAAAGGGGCTTCTCTCCACATCGCCGGGTTCTCCGTATCTGATGTAAACCCGCCCCCTGTCCGTAAGCCAGCCCGCCCTCTCCTGGTATGAGAAGCGGTCGGTCGCCCTGCACCTGGCTTCAAAGGCGGCTCTTTCCTCCGGTGAGTTCAGCCAGAACTGCCGGTAGAAAAGGGCCCTGCCCGATTCATCGAGCCGGGCGTAAAGCTCGGCCTGGGATCCGGAAAGAAGCAGGGACAGCTGGTCGAGATAGGGCATCTCTTCGTGAACATCGGGAAGTTCATACAGATCGTCCGCCACAGTCGCTTCGACCAGCATGGGCTTTGTGAAAAACCCGAGTGTGTCGCCGTTTTCCGCGGTGTACAGGACGAAGAGGGAGTAAAGGCCCGAAACCCTTGCGGGAAGCAGATCAAGGCTGTCCGCCAGACTGACGGAGTTCAACCCAGGGGGAATCGAGAGGGTTTCCGGAGGTCTTGCGTACACCGGACGACCGTCGGGACCCCTGATGCCTGTCTGCCTGCTGAAAGTTGTGCCGCCCAGATCGTATATCTCCTGGTAGGTGTAAACCCTGGTTTCCCCCGGAACCGTGAAGGTGTTTGAAGCGGCGGGAAACACCAGAATTCCCCCTTTCCTGAGCGAGCTTTCGCTTTCTGGAGGGGCGGGCATGATGGTTCGGGCGATCTCAACTTCACTGAACCATCGGGGTTCACTCACGGAGAGGGTTCTGACCGCGGTACCCTGAAGACCGTTCAGGTCATCGGTTACCGTGACGCTGAGAACCCTTTCCCCCGGGCATACCGGCAGGATTACCGCGTTGATGACGCTTCGTCCTGAAACCCACTCGGTTTCCGAGCGCCACGCCGTATACGCCAGAGTGTCTCCCTCGGGGTTCATCAGGGCAACTTCGGTGGTGAAGGAAGAAATGCCTTCGGGGCTCCGGGCCAGGTTCTCGACGGGAACCTCCTGGTACACCTCGAGTATCAGGGTATCCGCCAGACCGCTGCGGAAAACCGCGGTGTCTATCGAATATCTTACTTCCCCCCTGCCGGGTGTGGCGAACTGCCCGGACATGGCGGTGGTGGTCAGAATCAGTGTCGCGAGAACTGACCTAATAGACATGCCAAGCCTCCCTCTGACCGAACGCCCGGTTCACATCCCGCCAGTCGCCGTCGAGTTCGTAGTTGCCGAAACCTGTACGGTCCACGAACACCAGGGTGACCGATGGGCTGAAGTAGGTCCAGATCTGGTATGGGTATCCCCCGGTCTGGAACGGATGATCCTCCACCATGTCAGGCTCGCCGAGCTTGGCGAACACTGTGCCCATGTCGGTTATGATCCCCCGGGTACTTCCCCTTGTAAAGGTTCTTTCGATGTAGTCCAGCCTTTGCCGGTAGACATTGAGATACTCGTTTTCCCGGGTCGCGGGGTTCGGGTCGCGCCTGAGCCAGAACTCGCTCATGACCGCCTGCCTCTGGCCGGGGCCGGTGGCGTTCTGGAGGTCGGACAACTCCCTGGCGGTTGCGACAGGCCTGATTAGAGTCAGGGTTTCCCGGGGGTCGTCGCCCCAGAGGTCCCAGGAGGAAAGCAGCCTGATCGAGCTTGAGGAGGTTGCCATCACAGAGGAACCGTCATCCATGACCGCGGTGTTCACCCTGTAAAGGCCCCTTTCCAGACCGCCGAGGGGCAGGGTGACCGAGTATCCCACCACACCCTCTCCCTCTCTGGAAAGCTCCATCCAACCCTCTCGCATCACGTTGAGGTTCTGGTCCAGAACCGCGTACGCTGCGCCGGAAAGCATCGAACCCACCGGTGGATAGACATCCCAGAGTATGGTCAGGTTTCCGGAGGCCCGCACCGTTCCCGAAGGGGAAAGCCTGAGCCCGGCGGATGACCATGTTTCAGTGCTGGCACTGTCTATCACCACTTCTACTCTCTGGACAACCCTTTCCCCGGTTTCCAGGTCAAGCAGGGCTGCTTCGACCCGGTGTGACCCGGTGGAGAGGTTTTCGAAGAGAAGTTCCTCAACCACGGGAAAACCGTTTTCATCCACCCGTCCCCCGGCCCTGGCGAACTCTCCGCCGATTCCCACCGTCAGTTCGTACCGGGCAACCCCGGCTCCGGATGTGTAAACCGAAACCAGGTCTTCCCGGTCGATTACCACCGTCACCAGGGCGGAGCCGCTGCGCCCGGGGCCCGAAGGCACCGTCGTCCAGCTTACTCCGAAACCGGTCAGAACCGCCAGAACCAGAGACGCGAATGCTGTCATCATGCCTTTCCCACCGGGGGGGGTATCCCCCCCGGCTCAAAGGGTTCTATCAGAACGCCACACCCAGACTGGCCCTGTGGACCATATCCAGCCTGTTGAAGTCCTGATACGCGTAATCGAGAGTAAGGGTTGCTGTGCCCATGGGGATCCGGAAACCGGCACCGGCCGCAAGCCCTTCCTCGTCGGTGTTGATTCTGTATCCGCCCCTGAGGGCGAACATGTTGTTGAACCAGTACTCGGCACCGATGTTCACCTGTTCAAGGTTGTCCGGCGGGTGAACACCGTTTACCTCGACGGTTATGTGGTGGTTGGCATCCTGAAGCACATCCATGGCCATGCCCAGCTTGAAGGTCATGGGCATGGAGTACGAGTCGTAGGTTTTCAGGGAATCGCTTCCGCTGAAGTATGTTGTGTACTCTCCGTCAGGAGTGAGTTCCGGGCCGAAGTGCTGAATCGTCATGCCGATTCGAAGCGTCTTGAATCCCGTGTCGTACAGGGTTCCCAGATCCACTGCCAATCCGCCGGCGGAGACATCGTCCCACGATTCTCTCACATACTTCAGACTGAGGCCGGCGCTGAACCGGTCGGTGAGCATGCGGGAGAAAGAGAGCCCCACCACCATGTCCGTGCAGGTGAAGGTCTCGCCGGTGCCGCCGGGCTGCTCGACGGTGGTGACATCCATGTCACCGGAGTTGAGCATGCCGAACTGAAGGGCGAAGGTGCCGACACCCTGCCGCTGGTGGGTTACCAGCCCGGTGCCGTAGAGGATATCGGCGTAGAGCTGTGTTCCGGAGAACTGTACCTGGGTTCCGGGAACCTTCACCAGGGCCGCCGGGTTCCAGTAGGCGGCGCTGGGGTCGTCGACGGTGGCAATGAAGGCGCCGCCCATGGCCACACCCCTGGCGCCAACTCCTATCTGAAGGAACTGGGCGCCGGCGGTGCCGACCTTGGCGAAGGAAGAGGCTTCCGCATCGGCAGGGATCAGCAGGAAGGCAACCACCGCCGCCGCAAGAATCATGCCTGTGAGCTTCATGGTTATCCTCCTTTCCCTACTTGATGATGGCAAATTTGCCGATGACATAATCGTCCTCGGTTTCCACACGGTATACATAGAGGCCGGTCACCACATCCTGCTCGTTCCTGGATACCAGGTCCCAGTAGGCGGTGCCGATGGTGCCACCGTAATCCCTGTGTTCGAGGGTGATTACATGGTCTCCGGCCAGAGTGTAGATGTGGATGTTGCACATGGCCGGCAGGTTGATGAAGGCTATCTTGTTGAAGTATATGGCTTCCCATGCCGCGCTGCCCCGGTAGGGGTTGGGCACCACCGCCACATTCTCGGTCCAGTTGGAATCCACTCCCCAGCTGGGCACCACCGAGAGGGGTGTGCCCTCAACGGTCTGCTTGTAGTTGCTGCGGGTGCTTTCCACCATGGTTTCCGCGTCGTAGGCGGTAAGAACGTAGAAGTATGGGAAACCGTTGGTGACCGAGTGGTCGGTCCAGCTGTAGGTGCCGGGACCTTCCACGGTGTGGACGAGCTGCCAGTTGCTGGGGGCGAAGGTGGCCCTGTAGATGTTGTATCCGCCGAAGGGGCTGTAAATCTCGGCATTGGCGCCCCACTCCAGCCTTACCGCCTTGTCCTGGGATTCGTAGAAAAGGATAGGGGTCGGGGGAAGCTGGGGAACGCCCCATCCGCCGTCGCGGTAGTAGGCGTCCAGCAGGTTGTCGGCCTGTTCGCGAAGGCCGGCGAGACCCGCGCCCAGAATCCATCCGCCCACGATGTTCAGGCTGTCGCCGCTGTCAAGGTCGACCGGGCCGTAGGCTGGAAGGAATCGGTAGTCGAACACCGGGTAACCCAGTGCCAGGGGGTTGTTGTAAACAAAGGGGAAGGGCCCGGGGTTGGGGGCAAGCCTTGCGTCCGGCGTGGCAGGGTTGCCCACCCAGCCCTCGAGATAGGCGGGACCGCTGGCCTCGCCGTCCACATCCGGGAAAAGACCCCACATGTAGTGGTACTTCTCCGGATCCTGGCCGGGATCGCTTTCCCAGTTCCACCAGGAGTGGCTGAGGGGGATGGGGACTCCGTAGACATCCACCGGTCTTTCGATGGTGCCGTCGGCCTTCTTCACCCAGAGGTCGAGAAGACGGTAGCCGATGAAGCCCACCGCCGGCGGGTTCAGATGCTGCTCGCCGGAGTCGTCCACAGAGCTTCCGGGGCTGTCGCCGTCCCACATGTAGCTCATGTTCCTGGGGATCACCGCGTACACGGTATCGTTGTCGGAAGTGTGAAGCCAGTAGTTCTCCGGCATGCCGTCGGCGAACCGGAGCAGGCCGTTCTCGGGGATCACCGTGAACACCGTATCGCCGGGGGTGTCTTTGTGGTAGCGGAAAAGGATGGTGAAGTGGTCGGAAACTCCGTCGCCGTCAACATCGTTGTCGAGGATGCCGTCTCCCCCGACGTAGTTGTAGTGGTAGAAGATGTTGTTGGGGTCGTCTTCTTCCAGGGGGCTGTCAGGGTTCTGCTGGTAGGTGTAGATGTCCTGCTCGCTGGCCTTGGTGCCGTTCTGGAAGATGTACTCGAAGGTGGCGTCGGGGTCGTTGCACCAGATGGCGTGGCCGTCGTAGTACACCAGGTCGTCGATGTGGCACTCCACCGGGTCAACGGTGGCCACGTCGCAGTCGCCCCTCATGCCGAAGACTATGCCTTCCAGCCTCTCAGTGGTTGTGGAGTTGAACTCGGAGTGGTAGGTGGCAATGAAGTGCTGGCCCATGAAGTTGTTGAAACCGGGCGTTCCCCAGGTGTAGTTGTTTTCGTAGACCCGAAGGCCGTAGGGCCTCTCGTTCTGGGTTGGATGCCAGTCGTCGTAGCCGAAGCCGGATTGCTCCAGCGCCACCGGGCCAGGCACCAGTTTCACCACCGGAAAGCCCTCGCTGGGTCTCAGCTCCCAGGCGCCGTAATCGGAGCAACTGGCGTGGAAGGGTTGTTCTGCACCCGGAACATAGAGGCATGTCCAGAGGTTGCCCATCCAGAGGTAGCTGCTTCCCTGGCCGCCGGGCCATTCCATTGACGGGTAGTTGTAGTTCCATTCCCCATACATGGCCAGGTTTATCACGGCGGTCCACAAATCCGCAAGGTTGTGGAGCACCCAGACCAGCGGGGGACGGGCATCGGTGTCACCGTCCTGCCCGAGTCGCGCTTCGCGGAGTTCCGCGGTAAAACCGGGGACGGCGAACGCCAGCAGCAGAAGCATAACCATGATTCTGCTGAACCTTGTGTTCCTCATACCCTCAGTCACCTCCAGTTCCTGTCTCGACCGAAACACTTCCGGCCATCCGTTTATGGTTTATAACCTTGTTCATGCTGTTGCGGCCCTTCAGTTTGTGAGCACGAAACGGTACTGCAATGTTGTCCAGACACCCACGGGAACATTGTTGTTCCGGGCGGGAGTCCAGCGGGTGTTCCTCGCGGCGGCGATGGCTGCCTGGTCAAGGCTTCCAACGCCGCTGGAGTTGTAAAGCTGCACCTCGGCCACGGTGCCGTCAGCCCTGATGTAAAGCCAGAGGGTTACCGTGCCTTCCACCCCGGCCTGCCTGGCCATTTCCGGATAGGGGGGCTGGGGCTGGTAGGTGCATACCGGCATGACCTCGGTGGGCATGAAGCGGGCGGGACCCATTTCGTCGCCGCCTTGCTGGGCAAGCTCTTCAGTCTGCTCGAAGGTGGCCACTTCGGAAAGCCCCTCTGTATCTTCGCTGAGGGAAAGGGTCACCTCGATTTCCTGAATGACTTCCAGGGCTTCCTGCTCCATCTCCTGGCTTTCTTCCTGTACTTCCTCTTCCTGTTCCTCCACCGAGTCGTCGAAGGCGAGGTCCGCCTCGACGGCTTCCATCTCGCTGTCGGTAGTCCGGGTGGAAAGCCGCCCCAACTGGCTTGAGGGGATGAGTTCAAAGAGGATTATCAGAAGGACAAGGCCGATGGCGATGCCCCACTCGAAACCACGGGAAGACTTCTCGCGCAGATCAGTGTTGGCTTTTGTAAGCATTCCCCTCCCCTCAGAACCCGGTTGTGAACTCTTCAGCATTGAACTGAATGCTGTAGAGCTCCTCGAACCGCAGGGCGTTGAACAGGCTTATCATGGCGCTCATGGGAACCCTGGAGTCGGCGTTGAGCACTATGACGTCAAGGCGTTTGTTCTGCTCCCGCCAGAACTTGTCGCTGAGCCTTCTCAGCTGCTCCGCGACCTGGTTCAGGGGGAGATCGTAGTCGCCTATCCGTGATATGACTTCACTGTCTTCTTCGCCGGGTTCAACCTGTCTCAGCCAAACCGCCACCGAGAGGTATTGCGTCCCGAGTTCACTCATGACCTCGGGATGGGCCTGGGGGAATCTTATGCGCAGTCCCCCCTCCTCCTTGAAGATGGTTGTGGCCATGAAGAACACCAGAAGAAGAAAGACGATGTCCGCCATGGTGCCTGTGAAAATCGCGCCGGATACTTTTATCCTTCTCTTGAATTTCATCAGGCACCACCTCCGAGCCTTTCCTGAGTTGTGATACCGGTGCGGCTGACTCCGTTGCGCCGGAGAGTGTCCAGCGCCCGGATCATGCCGTTGTAGTCACAATCAGGGAAGAACTTGAGAATGACGACCAGTTCGCTTTCCCGTACCACGGAAGCGATGTCGCCCTGACGGGCGTCCGCCAGAACCAGGGTGTCCCCGAAGGCAACTTCTCCGAAGACGGGATCGTTGACCGTGGGGATGGAGGCGCCCAGCTGCCGGCGAATCACACCTTCCCGAAGAACGGGGGTGAGGTTCTCCGCGGATATCGCGGAGGCCAGATTGGAGTAGGTGCCGGAAGTCATTCCCTTGGCCACCTCGAGGTTTACCAGCAGCCGCCTGACCGTGGCGGACATGCTTTCAACCCTGTCTGCGGCCAGGGTCATGATCCCTTCCTGCAATACAGGATCATCCAGACTGACATCCTCCCCTGCCCGGGCCCTTTCGAGGGGGCCTCCCGGGGGCGCCTGGTCGATAAGCGCCACATACTCGTATTGACCCCACTGCTTGATGGTCATCACGAGCCTGTTGCTCTCGTCAATTACCACCTCTTCCGTCTGTTCGTCGGGCCTTCGGGGAAGCCTGTAGCTGATGCCCCGCTGAACCTCGAAGGTGGTGGTGACAAGGAAGAAGATAAGCAGCAGGAACGCAATGTCGGACATGGAGGCATCTGGGATGGCTCCGGTTGCCCGCGGTCTTTCCTTGCGCATGCGTTCTCCTTAACCTACAGCTGCTTAAGGTGCTCCATGTCGGCCAGCTGGTCCACCAGGAACATGCTGGATTCCTCCATGTCGGTCACAAATCTTCCTATCCTGGCGATGAAGTAGTTGTTGGCCATCTGTATGGGGATGGCTATGGTGAGGCCTGTGGCGGTGGTGATCAGGGCTTCCTGAATACCCCCCGCTACAAGGCTCGCCTCAACATTCTTCGCCGCCGCGATCTCGCCGAAGGCCCGAATCATGCCGGAAACCGTTCCCAGGAACCCAAGCATGGGCGCTATGCTGGAAACCGAAGCAAGCACCACCAGACCCTTCTCGAGGTATGCCATTTCAATGCTGCCGGAACTCTCGATGGCCTTTTCAACATCCTCAAGGCCCTTGTCTCTTCGAAGCAGGCCGGCCCTGAGAATCGCGGCCACTGGTCCGCGGGTGCGGTCGCAGAGGTCTTCCGCGCCCTGCAGGTCTCCCTTGCGGATGTAACCGCCGAGCTGTTCCAGCAGCTTGGCCACATTCTGCTGGGCCCGTCCGTAGGTGACGAACCTCTCTATGGCCACCGCCACGCCGAGAAGAAGCGAAAGAAGCAAAGGCCACATGAAGGCGCCGCCGGCGATGAAGAGGTCTTTCAGATCCATGCTGGCGCTTTGCTGACGGTCTATCTCCTCCGCCGAGGCTGGAACTTCCGCGGGCCCGGTAGTGGGCACCGGCTCGGGAACCGCCTCTTCCACGACCTCCTCGGTGGTATCATCCGCTGTCTCCGGTTCCCCCTCCATCGGCTGCCCGAAGGCCAGGGGGGCCAGAAGCAGCAGGAGAACCATCAGGATATTTCGCATATGCAGTCTCTCCCGGGTTGTGGGCGGGCCCGTCGGGCCCGCCCCATGATGCTCTACCACTCGAACTCGAGGCCGAAGCGAATGGCTCTCCGTGAACCGTAGGCGCCGGGGTCACCCCAGTAGCCCCTCGGGTCTTTGTCGGGGACGCCGTCGCCGTCCTGGTCCGCGTCGTACCAGGCGGGGTCGATGATGTTCACAACATTGGTTCTGTCGAAGACATTGGTGACCCACATGCTGAGGTCAACGGAGGTTCCGCCTATCCACCAGGTTTTGTTGAGCTTGACATCGGTTCTTTCCGTCCAGGGCATGCGCCTGCCGTTGATCTCGGGGTCGGCGGTTCCCTGCCCGGCGGCGGTATAGGGATAGCCGCTGCCGTAGGTGAACTGAACCGCGCAGCCAAGACCCTCAAGCCAGTGGTTTCCGCCCCACAGCGGGCCCTCGCCCCTGGGAATCCGGAAGTCGAAGTTGGCGTTTATGGCGTGGCGCTGATCCCAGTCAAGCGGGCTTTCCCGCCGGGGAATGACGAAACCGGCCCAGTTGTAAATGTAGTTCTGGGTGGCGCTGGAGCTTTTTCCAGCGGCTATTGAGTAGGTGTAGTTGGTGTTGAAGCTGATGAAGTTCGACGGCCGTCTCATCAGAGAGATCTCCGCGCCCCGCACGCTTCCGTAGTCGGCGTTGATGAAGATGTCGTAGGCGTCAACCTCTGTGTAGTAGTTTTTCTGCATGTCGACCAGACCGGTGATGTCTTTGTAGTAACCGGTGATGTCCAGCAGGGTGATGTCGTCGAACTGGTGCTTGATGCCCACTTCGTAGGCAATGGTCTCTTCAGGGGCCAGGTCCGGATTGCCCACGATGGGGAACGCGCCGGTGAGGTCGAAGTTGGCCGTGTCGTACAGACGGGTGAGCTGGGGAATCTGGAAGTAGTGGCCGTAGGTGAAGTGAAGCACGTCCCTCTCCGTGATGGGGTGGCTGAAGCCGACCCTGGGGCTGAGGTGGTACTTGGCGCTTACGCTCACCGGGTTGCGGATGTAATTCTCGTCGCCGGGCTGGTAGCCGGGGTTGATGGGGTCGGTGAGGTCGGCGGGGTACTGGTCGAAGTTGGGGTCGAAGTAGTCGAACCTTACGCCGGCGTTCACTATCATGCCCCGGAACTCCATTTTGTCCTGCGCGTAGGCGGCGAACTGGTGCGGGAAGTTGTGGTAGCGGGTTGTGTAGATGTTGCCGCCGCTGGCGGTATCGATCCGGTATGTGAACACATCGTAGTAGTTGCCCTCGATACCGAACTTGAGCTGGTGCTGCTGGTTCACCTGGCTGGTGAGGTCGACCCTGGCGGTGCTGGCAACGCTGCGGTCCTCCCTCCAGGCGAACCTGCTGGCGCCGGATCTGGCGAATCCCTGGCTGTCCTGTATTCTTACCGGTGTGTAGGCAAGCCAGTCTTCGTGGGTGAAGTCTTCACCGAACCAGCCGCCCTCGGGGTCGCGGATCTTGTAGGCGTATTCGGAGATGTACTGGTTTACCCTGAACTCGAGGAAACTGGCGTCGCTGAGGGTCTGGGTGACGCTGAGGCCGTAGCTCACATCGTGCCAGAAAATGGTGGGAAGAATGTACTGCAGAGGCGTACCGGGGATGGTGTCGCCGCTGTTGGGGTCGATGTAGTCCTGATCGGCCCTGGTGTAGCTCCAACCGCCGAAGAACCCGCCCTCACGGTCGCGATAGGTGGTGGTGAGGTTGATCTTGGTGCGGGGGGTGGGGCGGATGGTAAGCTTGGCGTTGCCGGCCCAGCCTTCGCGGTAGTTGAAGGGTCTGGTGCCGTAGTTGCCTTCGAGCCCACCGCCGCTGCGGTCCCACTTGAGGCTTGTGAAGATGCGTGCGTCGCCGCCCACATTGAGGCCGATGGCGGGAAGAAGAACCTGGGTGAGGGGTTCGGGGCCGCCCACCGAGGCTTCAGCCTCGAGAACCGCCGCTGCGAAAGCGCCGGGCTTGTTGCCGGCGAATTCGGTGCCCTCGTAAAGCCTTCCCGGGAACCAGTTCCCGGGGTAGCCCCAGGTCCAGTCCGAGGCCACGCCAAGAGCCTGGAAGTCGTTTCCGCTCATGGAAAGTGAGCCTGAGTAATTCCTGCCGCCCTCACGGGTGACCACCCTGATGACACCGGACTGGGCGTTTCCGTATTCCGCTCCGAAACCGCCGGTTATCACCGCGGTTTCCGCGATGGCGGAAAGGGGAATGCTGGAGTCGAATGTGTTGGTCTGGGGGTCAACCAGTGAAACGCCGTCGACGACGTAGGAGACTTCGCCGCCGCGGCCGCCCCTGGAGCGGATGACTCCGCCCTGGGTGCTGATGCCGGCCTGCTGGGCCACGATGTCGGATACGCCGGCCACGGGCATGGTTTTGATTTCGTCACGGCTCACCACGGATACGGACTGGGACTGACCCATGGTGATCATGCCCCGCTGGTCCGTAACAGTGATGAGAGTGGTTCCCGCCGCCGCGGGATTCAGGGAGAAGTCTACCCTTGTAGTCATGTCCACCAGGACCGACACGCCCTGCATGGTCTGATCGCCCATTCCAACCATACGGCCGATGAGGTCGTAGGTTCCGGGCTGGAGGTTGATGATGAAATACTCGCCGTTCTGGTCCGTCATGGCGCCGTAGCTGGTTCCGATGATCATCACAGTTGCCCCGATGAGGGGGGTTCCGGTGGCATCGGTAACACGCCCGGCGATTTTGCCGGTGGTTGTGGCCATTGCCGAAACGGCCATCAACAGCACCAACGCGATGGAAATCGCTAACGCTCTTCTGGGCACCGTTGCAGCTCCTTTCAATTGTGGTTTCCAAACCTTGCGCCCTTTCCGAAGGTACCGCAAACATCTCCTTCCTGCCTTCGGGACGGGCATTTACGCCAACTTTTCCGGGTTATACCCGCTTCTCTATTCTAATGCCGTGCAACCCGCTATGGCTGCACTCACCCAAAACTCCCATAGCCCCGTGGAAACGAGAATAAGCAGGGTTGAAAACCGTGTCAAGGCAACCCCTGGAACCTCCTTCGGGGTACCGGGGTAAAAATGGCCTCAATCTATTCCGCCCCGAAACTGCAACTCTTTCCCCGGGGCACCGCGGAACACCATGACTCACCGGAATCGCCGCTTGACCTGAAGCCGATGCCATGCAAGTTTCCCCCTGCGGCGAGCACGACACCCATAACAGCGGGGTATGCCATGATCACTGACGAAATGGAAGCACTGGCAGAGAAAAGGGGGCCTGAGCCGATTCCTCTGGATTCCCTCATGGCTTTCAGGGTCAGGAACATCCTGCTGATCTCCAGTCTTTACGACTCCTTCACCATTCAGTCCGACGGACGATTCACCGAGATTCTGTTCACCGAGTATCTGAAACTCAACCTCGGTTACGCTCCCTCCGTGGTCCGGGTTTCATCCCTGGGCGCCGCGGAGAAGCTCATGGCCTCGGAGCGCTTCGACCTGGTGATCTCAATGCTGCGGGTGGGGTCCGCAACGGCGGATCAGCTGGCCAGGGCACTGAAATCCCGGCACCCGGACATCCCCTTCGTGGTTCTGGCCCACAACGCGCTGGACTGCGTTGAGTTCCGGAACGCGGGTCTTCTGACCGAGGTTGACCACAGCTTCGTATGGCAGGGGGATGCCCGGCTGTTTCTCGCGGTGGTGAAACTGGTTGAGGATAGGCGTAACGCCCTCCCCGACGCGGAGCTGGCCGGTGTGAAAAGCATTCTCCTGGTCGAGGATTCGCCCCGGTTCGCGTCTTCCTACCTTCCCATGCTTTACAGCGAAATCATGAAGCAGACCCAGTCCCTGATGAGGGACGGGGTGAATCAGATGCAGAAACTGCTTCGGATGAGGGCCCGGCCGAAGATCCTTCTGGCGGAAAACTATGAGAAGGCCTTCGATATTCTTCAGACCCGTCCCGGCGAGATTCTGGGCGCCATACTCGACTGCCGCTTTCCCAGAAACGGTGTCGAGAGCCCCGATGCCGGCTTCGCCCTGGCGGCTTTGATACGGGACAGGCTGCCGGACTGCCCCATTCTCTTCCAGTCCTCCGAGGAGGAGAACCGGAACAGGGCCCTGGGCCTGGGCGCGGCTTTCATCCACAAGAACTCACCCACTGTTCTGAACGAAGTCGTGGGCTTTCTTCAGGACTATCTGGGATTCGGCGATTTCACATTCCGCAGCGCCGACGGTACCCCGGAGGCTGTGGCTTCAGACCTGCGAACACTTGAGAAGGCGGTTCGATCCGTATCCGATGAAACTCTGGTTCACCACGGCGAAAGGGACGACTTCTCCACATGGCTCATGGCCAGAACCGAATTCGATCTGGCTCGAAGACTGAGGTCCAGAAAAGTGAGGGAGTTCCAGTCCCCTGGAGAGCTTCGGGAATACCTCGCCGACACCCTCAGGGACTGGAGGAAAGGCTTCCGTACCGGAGAGGTCGAGGAATGGCACGGGGAAACCTTCGAGGACGATACGGACTTCGTGCGAATCGGCGGGGGTTCCCTGGGAGGAAAGGGGAGGGGCCTTGCCTTCATCAACTATCTGCTGGGAAGGTATCACATCGGCGACAGGTTTTCGGGAGTCAGGGTGTTCGTTCCCCCGACGGTAGTCATTGGAACCGACAGCTTCGACGCCTTCATGGAAGGGCTGGACACCGGGGGAATTGACCTTTACGCCTTCTCCGGCGATCAGGAGGAGGCATCGGCGCGTGACCGGGCTTTAAGGCGGGTTTTTCTGAAAGGAAGCCTTCCGGAGGAAACCGTTGAATCCCTGAACGCCTTCCTCAGACAGGTGAGATATCCCCTGGCGGTAAGGTCCTCGAGCCTGATGGAGGATTCGGTGGCGGAGCCCTTCGCCGGTGTGTACGACACTTTCATGCTTCGGAACTCTCACCCGAACCGGGAAGTCAGGCTGGGTGAGCTGTGCGCGGCGGTCAAGCTGGTTTACGCCTCGCTTTTTCGCTGCGATTCGCTGGGATACATGGAGTTTACACCCCACCGGCTGGAAGAGGAAAAAATGGCCGTTGTCATTCAGGAGGTGGTGGGTGGGAAACATGGCGGTTACCTTTACCCTGATGTGTCCGGAGTGGCCAAGTCCTGGAACTTCTACCCGCTGACGGGAATGCGGGCGGAGGACGGAGTGGTCTCCGCGGCGCTGGGCTTCGGGAAAACCGTGGTGGACGGCGGCAGATGCGTGCGGTTCAACCCCGGCAAACCGGGGGTGCAGTTCTCCACCACAAAGGCGCTTCTCGACAACTCCCAGCGGGATTTCTACGCCATGTCCTGCGAGGGTGCCTATCCCGAAATGGATTTCGCTCTCGAAAAGCTTCAGATTGAGTCGGCGGAGGAACACGGAACGCTTTCAAACCTGGCTTCGGTTTACTCGCAGCAGAACGACATGATCACCGATGGAACCTTCGGCGACGGCCCCCGGATCATTACACTGGCCGGAATTCTGAAACAGGACGGGTTTCAATTCTCGAACGCGCTCAGCTTCCTTCTTGAGGCTGGAAAAACCGCCTTCGCCACCGATATCGAACTCGAGTTCGCCCTCTCCCTGAAAAGGTCCGGGGGAAAGCTGACCGGAGATCTGGGCCTGCTCCAGATGAGACCCATGGTCTGCGGCGCCGGAGGCGTCGACGCTGAAATCCTTGACGAGACCACCGCTTTCTGCGTATGCGAAAGCGTGCTGGGAAACGGCTCCATCCGGGGAATCCGCGACATCATCTATGTGCCTTCCCGGGGGTTCGACCGAAGTCACACCCGGAAAGCCGCGACCCACATAGAACGCATCAACCGAAGGTTGAAGGCATCCGGCCGAAGATGTGTTCTCATCGGACCCGGGCGCTGGGGCAGCGCCGACCACTGGCTGGGAATTCCCGTGGGCTGGCGGCAGATTTCCACCGCCAGATGCATGGTCGAGGTTCCCTTCGGCGACATGGAAGTCACTCCATCCCAGGGCACCCATTTCTTCCACAACATCACATCCCTTGGCATAGGCTACTTCACCGTGACCTCATCCCCACCGTCCCGGCTTGACGAGGATTGGCTTCTGGGGCTCAAGCCCCTGGAAAACACCGGCTTTGTAAGGCATATCAGGTTCGATGAGCCCCTGCGGATAGAAATGGACGCCAGGGCCCAGAGAGGTGTGATTCTGAAGCCCGGGGGCGCCGCATGTTAACGGCGCCCCGTTTCTGGTTCAGAGGTTGATTCCCATGGTGGGAAGCCAATCGAAGAGAAGGAACTGAGCCTGCCCGATGAGCAGGCTGATACGGGCCATCACGGTGTATCCGAAACTGGCGCCGAAGGCAACCATGAGAATTGTGATGCCGGCGCCGGCCGCCTTCCCGGTGACACCCTCGTGGGCTTTCGAGAAGAAGAAGTACACAAGACCGCAAACCACGCCGCTTACCATGATGAAATTGCTTACCCAGGCGAACCAGCCTCCCCCGGCGCCCAGGCTTCGAATCGTGCCGTAGACCTGGCTCAGAGCGTTACTCTGAAGACTGGCGGTAAGGCTGAGCCCGGCGCCGGTGCCAACGATCAGCGCCAGAGACAGGCGGCTGAGCCCCGCGGCTTTGGGAACCATCCTCAGAAGCATGAACACCGCCAGGATTCCCGGAAACAACCACTTCAACTCGAACGCGCCGTCGCCGGGAAGCATCTTGTCCCACCAGTTTGGAATCAGAACATTGTAAATGCTGTAGATGACCCAGTATCCGGCGCTCATCCCCACAAAGAGGTGTTCTGCGAACTTGTAGAAGGGGTTGTCTTTATAAAGAAAGCTGTACAGGCTCAGTGTGAGCAGGGCTCCCAGCCAGATTCCTATCACGTCCCAGTTCACTTCACACCTCCCTTTTTCCCCCGGGTTGATGCGAGGAACGCCAGGTTTCCGATGATGATGAACAGCATTATGACCAGGTGCGCTATGGACTGGGCCGCCATGCCGGGAATCGCGGTTCCCGGCGGCGGGTTTTCAAGCCCGACCCTGATCATCGCCTCGTAGTCCGCGGCGCCCTTTAGCCCCCCGAGCAGGCCTATCATCTGCCCGGTGTCGAGGTAGGGATAGAACTGGGGAGCGCTGACCGCGGTGGTGCCGCCGGAGATTGGTACGCCGAACCGGTCGCCGGCCATCATCACCCACGCGGGAATGCCGGGATCGCCTGCGGAAAGGGAGATTACCAGGTCGAAGTCCTCGATTCTGCCAACCCCCTCCAGCACCGGAAGGTTCTCGGTCGATCTTCCTTCCCGGTCCACGGGGAAAACAGCCTGGAAATTCGAGCCCAGCCTCACGATAAGCACACCGCCGCCCACTTTGTAGCCCAGATTGACCCAGTCTGTGTACTGCTCCCTGCCCAGGCTGTCCGCCACCGCGGACATGGCCTGCTGGCCAAGGCTCGCCCCCTGGGGCCACAGCGCCATCCCGACAACCCGGATGTTCCGGGACATCAGATGCTGGCAGAGGGCAACGGTCATGGGTTGAAGCTCGGGCATGGTCGAGGGGTCGTAGTCGAAGCTGAGAAGCACCACACCCCCGGCGGGGATGGCTTCGATGTAATCGAACAGAACCTTGCTTGGCCCCTTCTCTTCGATGGGAATGGGGAAACTGAGTTTAAGCGCCAGGGGAATCAGCACCGCAAGGGCCATGATCAGGAAGATCCATCTTCTGTCCAGTTCGCCTATCCTTTTCAGCATGCCGTTCATTATTCGGCACCTCCCAGATAGCTCCGCTCGATGCCGAAAATCATTCGAAGGGAGGTGGCCACCATCCCCATTGCGGCGCCGATCATCACAGCCCTCTGACCGGCCATGTTGGGCACCCTCATAATCCACTCGCTTATGGCGGGGATGTGGCTCCATATCAGGCTTCCTATCGGAACCCTGCCCAGCATCACAACGAAGGCGCTGGCCAGAAGCAGTGTGGCCCTCCAGTTGCTGGCGCGGAAAGCCCTGAACGCGGCGCTTGCAACGAAGAAGGCCAGAAGGCTGAACATGGTGGCTCCCATGGGAACCACCATGGTCTGGAACATGTAGTCAAAGGCCCTTCCGTCTCCGATGCCGACTATCAGGCCGGTGACCAGCATGCCCAGAAAACCGGCTATGGTCACCGGGCTGTACTGCCAGTGCCTGCTTCGATATCTGATCTTGTGGAAGTGAACCTGCAGAAGGTTCGCGGATCCCAGAAAGATGGCGGCGGTGGCAATTATCATGTACCATTCCTGAAGGTCGTCGCCCACCGTTGTCGCCGCGGGCACGAAGTACTGGAAAATCATCACCATTCCAGCCAGGAAGGTGATCAGCAGTGGTATCGCCAGCCTCATTTCACCCTCCTATTCAACCTGGCTGATGGTTCTGATGAACCGCGCCACTATGGTGGCCGGCTCCCACACTTCTCCGAGAGTGGCGGCAAGCACTCCGACCACGATCATCACCATGAAGATCAGCTTGGCCATGTCCTGGCCCTTCAGGCTTCCCAGAAGCTTGGGTTCACGGGAAAGGTACGCGCTGGCGGCGAAAAGCTCCTCGCCTATCAGCGTGTAGTCGCAGGCGGCGACAAAGAAGGGGATCTGGCTTGGCATGGCTGTTCCGGCGATCTGGATCGCCCCGACGCTTCTCCCGGTTTCGGCCAGGATCAGGCTTTCGGCGTAAAAGGTGCCGAGGAGGAAGATGGCCGCCGGCCTCTGACGAACCATTATGCCGTCCACACCGGCGGCATAGCCGAACTGGTCATCGGTGATGTAGTTGACATTCTCCTTGACGAACGCGTCCGGTCTTCCCACCTGAAGAAAGGCCTCCTTCACCACTTCCTGGGAAACGCTCATCACAACGCTTCTGCATGTCGGCACCAGAAGAGCGGAACCGTACTCCGCCGCCTTCCGGGCCACTCTGCCCAGTATGACCATGCTGGCGATGGTCTGTATGTCGTCCATGTCCATGATTCCGGGAACATAGAGCACGGGCCTGCCCATCTCAGTGGCCCTTCCCACAGCGTCTTCAACGGCGTTGAGGCCGGCGATGCGCCTTACATAAAGGTTCTTCCCGCGCCGACCCGCCTCGATGAAAGCCATGATGATGCCGCTGAGAATCAGGGTTAGCACCAGCATGCCTATTCTGCCGCTGTGAAGCCACTGCACCGAGGCGGTGGCTTCAGCCTCCGGGCCTGGAGTACCCGGCTGCCCGTTGAAATAGGGTACCAGCCGATATGAATACGCGGCGCCGTTATCCACACCGCGGTGGGTGTACTGGCCGTCGATGGGAGACACGGTACTCACATCGGACCATTCACCCGCAGGAGCCATCACCTGCAGGATCATCGAATCCGGAATGCCGACATTCAGGTCAACCGTCCATGAAATGCCTATCCTGCCCCCGTCATCGTTGGGCACATCCCAGGCTTCTGTGGAAAGGACGAAACCCTCTCCGGAAGCCATGGAGAAACACAGAATCAGGGGCAGCACCGATGGAAATGCTCTCATTGTTCCTTAAGACCCCTTTCTCCGGGAGTTGAAAAATCAACGAAAAAGATAATCGCAATGTTCCACCCGGTAAACAAATCCTGACGGACCACGGGCATTACCGCAGAACCGCGACAACAACCCCGGCCAGAATCGTCACCGCGATGGCAACCGCCAACACCAGAACAAGCCACCGGCCTTTGAGCTTTCCGCCGGCCAGAACGACCTCCGACTGTTTCCGCATCACTGGCGAGGCGCTGTCCGCCTCCAGCCGGGCTCCGCAGTTGGAGCACTCCCCATCGGCTTCTGTCAGTACAACAGTCTTGCCGCAGGATGGGCATTTTACGAAAGTCATCCCCCCATCACCTCCCTCTGCCCCGCCCAGTGCACCTCCGGGCAACCGGCATCGCAATCATACCTTAGTTTGCAGCCATCGCACCCGGCGGGAAGTGGAAAGGTTCCCAGGGCGAAACTCTTCCAGCGGGGGTGGGCCGAGGCTTCGCTCCATCGTGAGTGGTGGGTGATTCTCAGCCGGGAGTGGTTGCAGACCCGGAGGTAGCCCGACGGGTCGACGGTGAAGAAGTTCTTTACCGCGCTGCAGCGGTAGCCGACATGAAGGAGCTTAAGGTCGGACAGCCCGGGGACGCACCTGGGAAACTCGGTGCCGGTGGCCCCGGGAACACCGGATGCTTCCAGAACCTCCTCAGCGGTTCTCACCATCTCCCCAAGCTGCTCCACGCTCAGCGACAGCTCCTCAAGGTGGTTCAAGCCCCTTCCGCCGGGAAGGAAGCGGTTGAGAAGAATCTGCCCGGCCCCGGCAAGAATGGCTGCGGCCATGGTTTCGTAAAGCTCGTGCAGGTTTTTCCCGGTGACGGTGATGTTTGCGGTGGTCTTCACGCCGGCATCCTTCGCCTGGCGAAAAAGGCCCAGTATCCGCCGGGCGCCGGGATGACCGGTATGCCACTCGTAGGTTGAAACACCGGGAAGGCTTATGCTGAGCGAAACCCCAAGTTCCGCCAGTTTGCCAAGCACGGGCGGAGTGATGGTTTTACCGTTGGAAAGCAGTGTGACCACGGGTTTCACGGTTCTGGCGGCCAGAACCCCGTCCACCTCCTCCACCAGCTCCACCTCCCTGTTCCGGGCGTACTCGACGAGCCGGAGGCAGTCCTTTCGAAGCAGGGGCTCCCCCCCGGTGAACCCGAAGGAACTCACCCCGAGGCCGCAGAGCCTGTCGATCAGGCCCCTCCATTCATCGGTGTCCATCTCTGGAAGCTTTGGAAAATCCTCGCCGTACTCCCACGGGCACGAGCAGTACCTGCACTGGTGATTGCACAGGTAGGTGAGTTCCAGGACCGCCAGCGACGGCAGAAAAGAGGGCGCCGCGATCCGGTTCATTCAAGTCCAAGCAGCGTTCGAAGCCTGTCGGTTCTGCCCCGCAGAGGCAATCGGGCATCGTTGAACTCCGTGTAGCTGAGTTCTCCGCTGATGAACCCCTCCAGAATCATGACATCGTTAAGGGTGACCGCGGTTCTCACGGTGTCGCCCTCGGGGTAGGCGATGACCAGGGTGACGCCCCCGGCACCGCCTTCGGGGTGGCAGAAGCCGCAGAAGGTTTCCTCCAGAGAGGCGTTGAAAAACCCATTGCCGGCCATCTCGGCGATGATCCTGCGCATGGAGGGCAGGCTCTCCAGGATGAAGTACCCTTCCGGGTATCCGTAAAGGGTTCTCCCGCCGCATGCCGGGCAGACATAGTCGGCCCTGTCCGGCAGGGCGGCGGGTTCGTAGCACATGGCCCCCATTATCTGGTCCGGAGCGGGCTCACGCTCGATGCGGGACAGCATCATTCTGAGCCTGCCCCTGCTGCTCTCCAAAAGCCTGATGATGCTCAGGGGACCCTTCTGTTCTCTGGAATGCCCGAAGCCCAGGGCCACTCCCGCAGCAGACAACACCACCAGAACCAGGGGTATCCAATACACGGGTTACCGCCTTTCCTGCTTCATTCAATGCCCAGAATTACCCGAAGCCTGCCCACCCTGCTTTTCAGTGGAAGCCTGGCGTCGAAGCTGTCTGCGAAATCAAGCTCGCCCCGAACAAGCCCAACCAGCATCTGAAGATCGAAAAGCTGAACACTTGTTCTTATCGTATCTCCCTCGGGGTAGGCAAGAACGAGAAAGAACCGGGGCGATTCGGTTTCGCCTTCAACGCAGGATGAACAGAACTGGGACTCATCGAGAAAAGCCTTGAAATAGGGGGTTTGCTCCAGCTCGGTCATGGCCCTTCGAATGCCGTTCATCTGGCCGTGAAGAATCACGGCGCAGTCGCCTCCGTACCATGTTCTTTCCCCGCAAACCGGACAAATGTACTCCACCCGTTCGGGAACCGCCGCGGGCCTGTAGCACATGGCCCCCCTTACGAGCTCCGGCTCTTCCTCCCGCTCGACCCGGGCCAGAAGAAGCCTCAATCCTTCCCGGCCGTTCCTCACGATGCTGTCCACGCTTGTGGAACCCTTTCCGACCATACCCAACCCCCGTCTCGCTCCAAAAACGGTTCCCGCCGCCGCCAAAATCAGCAGGACCACAATCCAGTTCATGCCCGCTCCCCTCAACCAGCTGAAGTAGATACGCCGGAGATCCGTCAGGATTCCATTCCCCATTGCGCGGTAGTATTATTCACATACTTTTCCCGGGAGGAAACAGCATGGAATCCGTTACCGAAAGCGGGCTACTGATTCGCCCGGCCACCGTTGAAGACCTCGGGGGACTCACAGACATCTCACGGCTTACCTGGGATGGCTACGACTACCTTGACAGGGTGGCGGGTGACTGGATCACCGAGGGTACCCTCTTCGCCGGCTTCGCCGATGGAAGGCTGGCCGCCTGCGCCAGATACACCCGGTTTCCAGGGGATGTACTGTGGCTCGAAGGGCTTCGGGTTCACCCCGAGTTCCGGGGACGGGGCTTCGGCAAAGCCATCAGCGAACATGTTTTGAGCATCTGCAGAGACATGCTTCGCCGCAGCGAGGCAGCCTCCATCGAGTTCTCCACCTATGCCCTGAACGCTGAAAGCCGGGGACTGTCGGAGAAACAGGGTTTCACCGTCGCGGAATGGTTCCACATCCTGTACCGTGAGGAGATGCCGGCCTGCCATTGCGGGATTGAACCCTACGAACCCACCCCTGCAGACTTCTCCATCTATCCTGAAAGGGTACCCTGCGGATGGAAACATGCCCATTGGCGTGAAGAAGGCTTCCGGGAATGGTTTCAAAACACGGCCAGAGCCTGGCGCACAGAAAGCGGGGCCACATTTCTCACCAGCCTCAGAGACGACGAAGCGTCGCCCCTGGCCTCGTCCCTTAACGATGTGGACGGTTTCTTTCAAGGTCTCAGGGCCCTGGCCTCCATTCGGGGAAGAACCGGCATTGACATCTTCCTTCACGACACCATGAAGGATTTGCTCGCCGCTTCCCGGGAGCACGGATGGGGATACTGGGAAAACCCCGACAGCCGGAATGTGCCGGTCTATCATTATTCGGGGACACCTTACACTTCATCCCGTCAGGAATGAAGTTAGGTGTCCCCCAATTACACGTCAGGAATGAAGTTAGGTGTCCCCCAATTACATCCCCCAATTACACGTCAGGAATGAAGTTAGGTGTCCCCGATGATGCAACAAGAAAGGAAAACATGAAACCCTTCGCAGTTGTCTTTCTTCTTATACTGGCCGGCGCGGCGATGTCCGGCGCCATAGACGATATCCGCGCCCTTTACGGAGAAGCAAACGCCCTGATCGAGTCGGAAGAGCTTTTCCGCACCGAGGTCCGTGTCAACAGCGCCGGAACGTCCTTCCCGGGGGTTGGTATTTTCAACCGCAACATCACCTTCTTCTGGGCTGCGGAACCCTGGTCCTCCCCTGCTTACCGGCTTGTGAAGGCTCATGTGTCATCGCAAGCGTCGGCTGTTGAGGAATACGCCGAATACCTCTTCGATCAGGAGGGCGGTCTGGTGTTCTGTTACATGTCCGGCGGGTACGACCGGATCGAACACCGGTTTTACTACTCGGGCGGAAGGCTTGTGCGGTTCATCGACGCAGGCAATGTAGACGACTCTCCCTCCCGAAGCCTTGGCACCGCCCCGGCCGCCGCCGGAGCCGAACTGCGCCAGGCCTTCAGCCTGCTGCACTGACCGACCGGGGGTTCCGCCTCCCTCCCCGGGTTGATATGCTAACGTGAAACCAAGGGAGGAATAGAATGACAACACCAACAGCGCGCCGGTTCATCGCCGGTTTTCGGGGCTGTCTATCCGCGGGCCTCGCGGGTCTGATCGGGCTGCTGCCCGGGTCGCCTGACGCGTACACACAGGCCAGGGAAAACATGGTGACCGGCACCATTGAGGCCAGGGGAGTAACCGACTCCCTTACCCTGGCAGCCATGCGGGCGGTACTCCGGCACGAGTTCGTACCCGCCGGCCTGCGATCTCAGGCCTACGCGGACAGGCCCCTTCCCATCGGGCATGGGCAGACCATCAGCCAGCCATACATCGTGGCGGCGATGACGGAGCTGCTTCAGGTTGAACCGGGTTCCACGGTGCTGGAGATTGGCACAGGCTCAGGATATCAGGCGGCGGTGCTGGCGGAATTCGTAGATATGGTGTACAGCATAGAGATAGTTCCCGAACTGGCGGAGTCCGGTTCCGCGACTCTGGAGCGGATGGGATACCACAATGTCATGGTCACCTCCGGAGACGGGTACTACGGATGGGAGGAATACGCGCCCTTCGATGGAATAGTTGTCACCGCCGCCGCAACCCACATCCCCCCTCCCCTGGTGGAACAGCTTAGCCCCGGGGCCAGGATGGTGATCCCCGTCGGCCCCCCCATGCAGGTACAGACCCTGATGGTTGTGGAAAAGAGGCACGACGGAACGGTATTCATGCGAAGCGTCATGCCGGTCACCTTCGTTCCCCTTACCGGCTCCGGATAGATGGCTGAACGGGCCCTGTCCGGAAAACTCCTCTCCATATCGCTGTTCATCGCAAGCGCCGCCGGAATCGCGTACCAAGTTGCTCTGATGCGGATATTCTCCATTGCCCACTGGCACCATTTCGCATACATGATCATCAGCATCGCCATGCTGGGGTTCGGAGCCGCCGGGGTTCTTCTCACCTTCGCCCGCAGGCTGGTGGCGGGAAAGGAAGAGCGGTTCTTCACCTGGTCCACGCTGCTTCTGGCGATAAGCATGGTGGCCTGCCATCTGATCTCGGTGAGGGTTCCCTTTGAGACCTTCCACCTCTTCACCCAGAGGGCTCAGCTCGGCTACCTGTTCATCCTTTACGCGGTTCTGGCAACCCCCTTCTTCCTGGTGTCATGCTGCATCACACTGGCCATGCTTCTCAACCGGGAAGCGATAGGCAGGGTGTACGCCGTGAACCTCGCGGGCTCAGGGGCCGGAGCCGCGGTGCTGGTGGGGCTGCTGTTCATTTTTCCCCCCCATCATCTTCCATGGCTTCTGTCTCTGCCGGTACTGGCGGTTTCGCTGGTTTCCTTCCGAGTGTTTTCCCGGGGCGAGAAGGTCGCTGCGCTGATCCTGCTGGCTGTCTCCGGGGTGTTGGCGCTGGTCGGGGAAACGACACCGGAAACAGTGTCGCAGTACAAGCCCCTGGCCTACGCCCTGAAGCTTCCGGACGCGGAAATCGTCGCGCAGACCCAGAGCCCCCTTTCCCGGATCGTGGCAGTCAGGTCTTCCATGCTCAGGGAGACCCCCGGGCAGATCGGCGGCTACGCGATGCGGGAGCAGGGGGGGATTCCGGAACAGATCGGGCTTTTCTTCGACGCCGGCGGAGTCTCGGTGATCAACCGTTTCGACGGAGACCTCTCCCGTTTCGCCTGGTTGAACCATGTGACTCCGGCGGTTGCCTTTCAGCTTGTGAGCGCGCCGGATGTGCTGGTCATAGGCGCAGGCGGCGGCACAGATGTTCTCATGGCTCTCTCCCTCGGCGCCCGGCATGTCACCGCGGTGGAAGTCGACCCCAGGGTGTTTGCTCTGGTGAACGAAGAGTTCCGTGAGTTCTCCGGAGGATTGTACCAGAGGGAGGATGTGAGGCTGGTGGTGGCGGACGGCAGGGGGTTTCTACAGGGATCCTCCAGGCGGTACGACCTGATTCAGATCGCCCTGCTTGATTCGTTCAACGCGGCGGCGGCGGGAGTTTACGCCCTGAGCGAAAGCTACCTCTACACCCTCGAGGCCATGGAGCTGTATCTGAACCGGCTTTCCCCCACAGGCGTTCTCTCGGTTACCCGATGGCTGAAAACCCCGGCCAGAGACGCTGTGCGGATGTTCGGGGTAATGACCGCCGCTCTGGAAAGAACCGGCGTTTCAAACCCCGGTGATCACATGGTGATGATCCGGTCGTGGAACACCGCCACGCTGGTCGCTTCCAGATCTCCCCTTACGGCTTCCCGGATAGACAGCATCAGGGATTTCGCGGAAAGCCGGGGGTTTGATCTGTGCTGGTACCCGGGGATAACACCTGAAGAGACAAACAGGTTCACGATTCTGGACGAGCCCGTTTACTACAACGCCGCAGCGGCGATTCTGGGAGAGAACCGGGACGGGTTCTTCCGGGCATACCTTTTCAACATCACACCGCCCACCGACGACAGACCCCACTTCTTTCAGTTCTTCCGGTGGAGCACCCTCAGGTTGCTTCTGAGGGAGATGGGTTTCTCATGGATTCCTTTCATGGAGTGGGGATACATCATTCTGGTGCTTACCCTGGCGCAGGGCGCTCTGGCCAGCGCGGTGTTCATCCTGCTGCCCCTTCTGGTTCTGTCCCGGAGAGGGAAGGCCCGGGGAGTGAAGAAGTGGGTTGTTTTCTACTTCTCCTGCCTGGGTGTGGGCTTCATGTTTCTGGAAATCGCCTTCATACAGAAACTCATGCTCTTCCTGGCATACCCGGTCTACGCGGTGGCGGTGGTGCTTGCGGGTTTCCTGGTTTTCTCGGGCCTGGGAAGCCTGGCGGCCCATCACTTCCGGGGCAACCGGGTCACGGGGGTGAAAATAGCGGTCGGGGGCCTCTGCGCGGTTATCCTTTTGTACATTGCCGTTCTGCCACCGCTGTTCCGGGCCGGAGCCGGCTGGAACGACCCGGTGAGGATTGCCGCCTCTCTGCTGATTCTGTTCCCTCCGGCTTTCTTCATGGGGGTTCCCTTTCCCACGGGAATGCAGCTGGTAAGCAGCCGGCATCCGGAAATGGTTCCCTGGGCCTGGGGCATAAACGGCTTCGCTTCCGTCATGGGGGCGTCTCTCGCCACGTTCACCGCTATTCACCTGGGCTTCCGGGTGCTTCTTCTGCTGGCGCTGGCGGTGTATCTGCTGTGTGTTCCGGTTATCGCCGGCCTGAACCGAACCGGGAAAAGACAATGACACTGGGATGGGGCGCCCCGGGCAGGGGCGCCCCGAAAGGCACCTACCGTTCGATCAGTTCCACATTCGCCCTGGGAACCACAGCCTTGCCGCCGCCTTCATCGAACTCCAGTTCAAGAACCCTGACCTTGGCTTCCGAGTCTACCACCACAAGCTCCGGGGGAAGGGCGGTGACTCTGCCGAGCCTTCCGAAGTAGGGTGCCCTGATGCAACGGATGAAACTGCCGATGTCCATCGCGCCGGCCTCACGGCCTTTCTCGACGGAAGCGCTTTCCGAACCCTGAAGGGGCACCACCAGTTCGGGCCGCATTACTCCGGCTCTTATCTGGGTGGCGCCGTTGACACTGGCGGTCATTCCCTCCCTGGATTTCAAAAGGTCGAAGGTTCCGTGAGCCATGCCCATTCTTCCGAAGCCCTCGGTGAGAATCAGGGTTATCCCTTTCTTCTCGTGACCGGTAATCGCCACGCCAAGGTCGTACCCCAGAAGATCCTTCAGATCCTTGTCGTCGAAACCGCCCACCACCATCGCTTTGACTCCCATGGACACAGCTTTTCTGAGTGTGGAGTTGCTGATGTAGCTTCCCCCCACAAGTACCTTGCCGGCGCATCCCGGGGTGATTCTGTCCGGCGAAACCTCCTGATCCGGTGAATCCACGATCATCATGAGTTCGCCCCTGACTTCACCTCCGATTCCGAAGATGCCCTGGACGAAGGTGCAATGGGTGCCGACCAGAACTCCCTCATCGGGAAGCACCTCCTCGACAACGCCGTCTACATAGGCATCGATCTGAACCGGAATGGGAGGTTCTCGAAGAACGGCCTGGCCGGTGATCTCGTTGAAACTCTCGAAAACGCCTTCAATGGGCGAGCGGACCGTGTTTTTGAAGAACTTCCCGAAAAGCCCCTTGGACTGGGCCAGAACGCCCTTCTCCTCTATTCGGTCGCCTTCCTTGATCCGAAGAAGCTCGTGAATGTCCCGGGAGGGAACTCCCAGGATGTTGGCGATGTTGAGCATCTTTACATTGCCCGGAAGCTCGGTTCGGGCCACAACAGTGTCGGCCTTCACATGATCGCCCTTTTTCACCAGCACCTGACCCTTGAGGGGAAGTCTGCGGGTCTTCACGATGTCCGCCACCGCCGCCACACGCAGCCCCGGAGTATACGCGAATGCCATTACCTGCTCCCTCCCAGGCTGAGGAACCGTTCGGGATATGAGTCCAGAGAGCCGGACCATTCCTGAAGTTTTTCCACCCTTTTTACATCGTCGGCTGGCAGATTGAAGGGTCTGCGGCCCCTGCCGTCCAGAATAAGACCGACCACGCCGCCTTCCAGAGTGCCGGTCCAGGACTTGCCCGGACCGTTGCCCACATCCAGGCCCTTTCCGGGCTCTATCTCCGATTTGGCCTTTTCGCCCGCGCCGAGAGGGACAAGCTTCATTTTTCCGTACTCGATGGTCTCGGTTCTCTCGGTACCGTCGGGCATTGTGAGTTTCACTTCAGCGAGGATGCCGCCCCTCTTCACCTGTCCCGCGGGGGCAACGCAGTGACCAAGCTTGATAAGGCAGTCGTTGTCAAAGACTTCAGTGGCCGCCTGGGGATGAACCTCGCTGAGAACACCCAGGTGCGGCATCATGAATATTGAGTCCACCGCCAGCATTGTTACACCCTCGGGCAGAAAGCTGTCGATGAGCATATGGGCGGTCTGACGCCTTCTGGGCGCGTGGCTGAGCACGCCTCCGGAGCCGATGAGAAGGTCGAGGGCCATCATGTCCACCAGGGTTCCGCCGGAGGAGCTCTGATCGAAGGCGTCTCCTATGGTTCTCTCCTGTGCCACGCCCTTGAGCCCCACCGCCAGCTCTCTGTGCTGCACCAGGGCCAGTCTCAGAGCTTCCCGGGCAATGGCCTGCTCGATGATCAGCTCTTCTAGTTCCTGGGGTATGGTGGTGGGCCTTATCATCTTGTTCCGGATTCTGTTGCGCAGGTCAGCCTCGTCCAGGTGGAAGGGCACCCAGCGCATGACATTTTCCATGCCGGCGCTGGCAAGAACGTTGCTGACCGAGTAGCTCATTCCCAGGTTGGCGCTTACGGTGCGGTTGAACACCGGCTGCCCCTCACTGTCGAAAACACTGAACACATCTGTGGTGGCGCCGCCTATATCAACACCCATCACATGGATGTCCAGCTGCCTGGCCACGGTTTCTATGAGTTTTCCCACCGCTCCGGGAGTGGGCATTATGGGGATGTTGCGCCATTTGCCGTCCTCGTACAGCCCGGTCCACTCCATGAGTTTGGAATAGCCCGGAGCCTGGGCCATCACATGCTCCATGAAAAGTTCGTGAATCGTGTCTCTGGCCGGGCCGAGGTTCTCCTTCTCGAGAACGGGCCTGAGGTTGTCCACTATCTTCAGTTCCATGGTATCGCCGAGTTCATCCGTCACAGGCTTTCGGGCTTCGACATTACCGGCGTAGATAACCGGGAGTTTGAAGCCGACGCCGAACCGGGGCTTGGGATCCGCGGCTCGGATGATTTCCGCCAGCTCCACCACATGATCCATTGTACCGCCGTCAATTCCGCCGGAGAGAAGAATCATGTCCGGTCGGAGGCGGCGGATGTCCGCAACCTTCTCGTGGGGAAGCCTGCCGTCGTTCGAGGCCACCACATCCATCACGATGGCGCCCGCGCCCAGGGCAGCCCTCTGGGCACTTTCCCCGGTCATTGATTTCACCACGCCGGCAACGGTCATCTGAAGGCCGCCACCGGCGGATGATGTGGAACAGTACACATCCACCCCCTGGTCGTCCTCCGATACAAGCACGCCATCCTTGCGGGAATTCAGAAACTGCCTTCCCTCCAGATCCTCTATCTCCCCCACTGCGTTAAGAACGCCCTTTGTAACATCCTCGGCGGGCGCCTCGACCGTGGTCGGCGCTTCGCCACGGCGAATAAGCCTGAAGCGGCCGTCCCTCCACTCGATCAGAATAGATTTCGTGGTGGTGCTGCCGCAGTCAGTCGCCAGGATGCTCTTGATCTCCCTCGCGGCCACTGCCGTCTCCCTTCATTTCGATTTCGCCCGGTGTATTCTTCCTGCGGAAAAGAGATTTCCCGCGCTTGCGGCGCAGGGCTTTCTTTTCTTCTCTCAGGGAGATGTCCCGGGCGTTCTCCTCCTCTATGGCAACTGCAAGCTTTTCTATGTTTTCGCGATTCTCCATCAGACGGGTAAAACGGTAGTAATCGTCTGAAGATACTATAAGCGATACAATGGGGTTTAAAAATACCAGGGCCTGGCTTCCGATGAAACTCAGAGGTTTTATCATCTCCAGAAGCATGACGGCGGGAACGGTCATTTCCCGTTCCACAACCTTCCTGGCGATTTTTCCGAACAACTCCGCCACCGCTTCCGGTGTATCGGTTCTATAGTCGTCAGGGTCCAATCCTGGTCCGAAGAAACTCAATTACTTCCTTCCGGTTGTTGGAGAACTGAATGGACAGGCCCCGGAACTTGGCCAGTCTGGCCGGAGTCGGGAAGGGGCTCAGAAGAACGCCGTTCCGGTCAACCGAAATGCTCCTGATCTGAGTCCAGGGCTTTTTCTCCTCTCCGAAGACGGATTTCTTCGCGGCACCCTTATCATCCAGAGTGTAAACCACCGGAAGAAACCAGCTCCACATGGCAAGAAAAAGAAGAGCGAGGCCCAGAATTCCCCACCACAGGTTTTCCATGAACAACGCCGCCGCCATTGAGGCGGTAAGAATAATCACCGTTAGAACAACCGTGGCCCACGGCTTCTCCCGGGCGGGATGGGAGGTCCAACGCAGAACCTCCCCCTCCGGCTTATCCACAGTATCGGTGGTCAGGCTTCCTCCCGGGGTTCAACCACGATAAGGTCCTTGGCGGCCTTGACCTCGTCCAGCCTCAGTACCGGGGTGTTCACCGGGGAGTCGGTGAGAAGATGAGGCTTTTCCCGAGCCTCCCTGGCGATGGCCAGAAGAGCTTCCGCGAACTCGTCGAGGCTCTCCTTGCTCTCTGTTTCCGTGGGTTCCATCATCAGGGCTTCCTTCACGATGAGTGGGAAGTAGACGGTGGGCGCGTGGAAGCCATAGTCCAGAAGCCTTTTCGCCACATTCAGAGTTTTGAGGCCAAGACCCTGCATTTCCGGACCGCCGGCTACGAACTCATGCATGCACGGACCGTCGTTGTAGGGAATCGGATAATGCCCCACGAGCATCGCTTTCAGGTAGTTGGCGTTGACAACCGCACCTTCGGTAACTTCCCTGAGCCCGGAAGCTCCCAGGGTTCTTATGTACGCGTAAGCCCTGTAGAGAACCCCGGTGTTGCCGTGAAAGGCAAGAAGCCTTCCGAAGGAAGTGTTTTCCTCGAAGGACAGCGCGTAGCCTTCAGCGGTTCGGGCAACCACCGGAGCCGGCAGAAATGGAGCAAGCCTTTCCGAACAGCAGACCGGACCGCTTCCGGGGCCTCCGCCTCCGTGGGGAGTGCTGAAGGTCTTGTGAAGGTTGAGGTGGCAGACATCGAAACCCATGTCCCCGGGTCTCGCGATTCCCAGCAGGGCGTTCATGTTGGCGCCATCCATGTAGTTCAGCCCGCCGGCCCGGTGAACGGCGTCGGTGATCTCCAGTATGTCCGCTTCGAAAAGGCCCAGGGTGTTGGGGTTGGTCAGCATCAGAGCAGCGGTGTCAGGGCCCACCTTCGCCTTCACATCCTCCACATCCACCATTCCCCGCTGGTTGGACTTCACGGGAAGCACCTTCATTCCAGCCATGGTGCTGGTTGCGGGGTTGGTTCCGTGGGCGCTGTCCGGCATGAGAACCTTGTCTCTCCCGGTTTCACCCGCGGCAAGGTGAGCGCTTCGGATCAGCATCAGCCCGGCGAACTCCCCCTGGGCGCCGGCGGCGGGTTGAAGGGTTACTCCCTTGAACCCGGTGATCTCGCACAGACACCGGCCGAGGGTGTACATCAGTTCCAGGGTTCCCTGCACCGTGGCATCCGGGGAGAGAGGGTGAACCGAGGCCAGACCGGGGATCCGGGCAAGGGCTTCATGCAGTCTGGGGTTGTACTTCATGGTGCACGACCCCAGGGGATAAATGCCTTTTTCGATGTTGTAGTTCATGTTGGAGAGCCTGACAAAATGCCTCATGGCCTGTGCTTCGGTAACCTGGGGAAGCCCGGTTTCATCGTCTCTCGCCAGCTCTTCCGGAACAGGGGTGTCTGGTATGTCCAGCTCCGGAAGGGAAACACCGATCCTGCCGGGGCAGCTGTACCTGAAAATAGACTTTTCCATCAGCTCACCTCCCGGCACTCTTCGCTTATGGCACGAACGAAGGCATCCATCTCATCCCGGGTGCGCTTTTCCGTCACGGCGAACAGCATTGCCCCCTTCCCGAACCCGGGCAGAGGAAGGCCTGGAAGATAACCCTTTTCGATCAGTTTCATCTCGAGGTCTGCGGCGCTTCCGGGAAGGCGCAGGGCGAACTCCCGGAAGAAAGGAGCGTTGAAAACCCTCTCGCAGCCTATTTCCAGAAGTTTCTCCTCGAGATAATGAGCCTTGTTCCAGCATTGCCGGGCAATCTCCCGAAAGCCCTGTTCACCGGTGAGGGTGAGATAGACCGCGTTCGCCAGCGCCATCAGTGCCTGGTTGGTGCAGATATTGCTTGTGGCCTTCTCTCTTCGAATATGCTGTTCCCGGGTCTGCAGGGTCATGACAAAACCGGTGTTGCCGGCCCGGTCCTCGGTGCGGCCTATGATCCGCCCCGGCATCTTGCGAAGGTGCTCCGTGGATGTGGCCAGGAAGCCGGAATAGGGGCCGCCGTAGCCCATGGGGATGCCCAGGGGCTGCCCTTCCCCAACCACGATGTCCGCCCCCAGGGAGCCTGGAGCCTTAAGTATCCCCAGGCTTACCGGGTCGGCCGCCGCCACCAGAAGCGCCCGGTTCGCCCGGGCCAATTCGGAAGCACCGGCTATCTCTTCGATAATGCCGAAGTAGTTCGGGCTCTGGAGAAGGATGGCCGCGGCGCCTCCCTCCATCAGGGCTTCCGCCGCCGCAAGGTCGATGGTGCCGTCGGCGTGGAAGGGAACCTCGTTTATCTGGAAGCCGCCGGGTTCGAGGTAGGTTTTCAGAACACTCATGTAGAGGGGGTTCATGCTCCCCGAAACCAGCACCCTGCCGCTTCCGGTGATGCGAATTGCCATCAGGGCCGCTTCGGCAACGGCGCTGGCGCCATCGTACATTCCGGCGTTGGCCGCCTGGGTTCCGCAAAGACGGGCCATCATGGTCTGGTATTCGAAAATGGCCTGAAGGGTGCCCTGGCTCACCTCCGCCTGATATGGCGTGTAGGCGGTCAGAAACTCACTCCTGGAAAGTATGCTGTCAATCGCCGCTGGAATGAAGTGGTCGTAGGATCCCGCTCCCCGGAAACACACCAGTCCGGCGGCGGTGTTCTCCCGGGCAAGCCTGTTGTACTCGGAAACAAGCTCCATCTCCGACATGGCCGGTGGAAGATCAAGCGGAGTCTTGAGCCGGATGCCTTCGGGAACCGGGGCGAACAGGTCTTCGACATTTTTGACCCCGATGTCGGCCAGCATCCGGTTTCTAAGGGTTTTGCAGTTGGGAACGAATCTGTTCATCGGCTTCTGCTACTCTCCGGCAAGGGAACGGTACTGCTCCGGGGTGAGCAAGTCCTGGAACTGGGCTTCGTTGTCGGCTTTGACGGCGACCAGCCAGCCGGCTCCGTAGGGCTCCGCGTTTACCGTCTCAGGGCTGCTGTCGAGTTCGCTGTTCACCTCGAGTACCGAACCGTCCATCGGGGCCATGAAATCCGTGGCGGTCTTCACCGCTTCGATGACACCAAGGGGCTGACCCCTCACGGCCCGGGCTCCCACCTGGGGAAGCTCGACCATGACTATGTCACCGAGCTGATGCTGGGCGTAGTCGGAAATGCCGATGACATAGCGATCGCCATCTTTCCTGACCCATTCATGGCTTTCGGTGTAGCGCACATTTTCATCGATTCTGCTCATAACAATACCCCCGATTCAGGATTTCAGCTTCTGCGGCTTCCCTCTTTGTAAAAGGGAGTGCCAACCACCTTCACAGCAATCCTCTTTCCCCGGACCTCGGCCTCCATTTCAGTGCCGTTCCTGCGATTTCCGAACTCCACAAGACCCAGACAAACCCCTCTGTTAAGGGCCGGCGCCATTGTTCCGCTGGTAACGGTACCCACTTGTCTGTCACCCTGGAACAGAGGAGCGCCCTGCCGTGGAAAGCCTTTTCCGGTCACCGAAAGCCCAACGAGACTTCGGGAGGGGTTCTCCTCCTTCTGCCTCAGCAGAATTTCTCTGCCTATGAAATCCTTTTCGGATTTCAGCTTGACCACCCAGCCAAGTTTGGCTTCAATGGGGGTCACACTGTGATCAATGTCATTGCCGTACAGGGGATAACCCACTTCCAGCCGAAGTGTGTCCCGGGCGCCAAGGCCCACCGGCACAATTCCGAAATCCTTCCCGGCTTCAATCACGGCGTCCCAGACCGCTTCGGCATCCGGCGCCTGGATGTATATCTCGAAGCCGTCTTCACCCGTGTATCCGGTTCTGGCGATCAGGGCCGGAACACCGGCGAAGATTCCGCTGGCGTGTTCGTAGTAGCCAAGCTTGTCGAGGTCGGTTTCGGTGAGACGCCGGGCCGTTTCCTGAGCCTGGGGACCCTGGACCGCAACAAGGGCAGTATCATCGCTTTCATTGGTGAGTTTCACGTTGAAACCCGTCTTGTGGCTGTCTGCCCATGCCCAATCCTTCTCGATGTTCGAGGCGTTCACCACGAGAAGGTACTCCGTGGCGCCAATCCGGTATGCGATGAGATCGTCCACTATTCCGCCGTCAGGATAGCACATTGTGCTGTAGAAAGCCTTACCCTCTGGAACAGCCGCATCGTTGGTGAGAAGGTGGTCGAGAAAGGCTGTGGAGTCGGGTCCGGTGACTCTGAATTCACCCATGTGGCTCAGGTCGAAGGCGCCCACCGACCGCCTCACCGCCAGATGCTCACTCGTCACCCCTTCGTACCTGATGGGCATCAGATAGCCGGCGAAGGGCTGAATGTCCGCACCCAGAGCTTTATGCCTTTCGTAAAGGGGAGTTCTCTTCTCCATGAGTCATACCCTTCTGTGAGGAAGAAAGGGACACGGTTTCCCTGTCCCGGAAAAAATGAGAAAAGTACACGCAAATGTATTCATCAACCGATCATTCCGCAACCGTTGACCGGGCTCGTCCGGGGGGGATATCATTGCGTCGGGAAGAAATGGAGGTTGCCTGGCTGTGGAGATTCTGCTGTCTGCAAGGGCACTGGGAAGGATCAGGCGGGAAGCGGGGAAAGGGAACCCGGAGGCCCTGGAAACACTGGCCGCGGAAGCTTTTCTTGGAAGATGGCTGAGGCGGAGAAGGGTTCCCTGCTGGTGCAACCCGTCCCCTCCAGGGCGGAAGGATCGCTACGGCCTCCTGCTTCCCGACGGAACCAGGATTCTTGTGGTTCCGGTGATCTCGGCCTCGACCAGGGATAACGCCCTGAATGCATGTTGCGCCATAACAGCTGTGGTGAAGGCATGTCCGCTTTCGGGACAGGGGCTTTTTTCAGGATGGATTACCCTCGCCGGGATGGATCCGAGTAACGCCGAATGGTTGACAAATGCTCCGGAAGGTCTTCCCGGAATTCTCGGCGTACCCCGCCGGTTCATGCCCGGGTATATTGCGGGAAGCGTGCGTCTTCTACTGGCGGGAGAACCGGTTCCGCCGAAAAGTGGGCTGAAGGGTGTTCCCGGGTACACCCCCCGCCGAGTCCGGCGGCAAGGGAAGGGATCAAAAGATGAAGGATCGGCCGCCCACGGCGGAACACGGCTTCATTGATGAGCTTCTGAGTTCGGAAAACGAGGGGGTAGTCCTCTGCGACACAGAACACCGTGTAATCCAGGTCAACCACCGGTTTCTTTCAATGTTCGGTTACTCGGAGGAAGCTGTTGTCCGGAAAAGCATAGACGCTCTCATCGTCCCGCCGCAGCTGGCGGTTGAAGCATCGGAGATTTCCCGTACGGTCTCCACCGGCAACGCGGTTTCCATGGAAACCGTGAGGATGAGTTCGGATGGAACTCCCATCCCTGTCTCGGTCATTGCCTCGCTTCTCACAAACACCGGCGGTGAGTGCCTGAACTACGCCATTTACCGGCAACTGGCGGACCAGGCCGGCAGAAGGCGCAGAAAGGGGGAAGCCTCGGACCCCGGGTTTCTAACCGACCTTTTCGAAGACGCCGATGAACCCGGCCTGTTCACCGATGCCCACGGACGCATATCCTCCATCAACCACTCTTTCAGCAGGCATTTCGGATGGAAGCCCGAGGAACTCGCGGGGAAAAAAGTCGGCTCGGTTCTTGTTCCCGACGAGATGGCTTCCCGGGAAGAGAGTACTTTGAGTCGAACCGCCTCAGGAGCCATTTTTCGAACGGAAGCGGTTCTTCTTGATGCCTACGGCACCCGAAGACGCGCAAGCCTGGTCGCGGTGCCCGTCTCCCTTCAGGACGGCTCCATAGGGTCTTACCGGGGTTACAGCCCCATCGACCTCCCATCCGCCGATCTTCTTGACGCAAAAGGGAAGAACCGGTTTCAACAGCCTCCGTTCAGACACCTTCCCGGAGTCTTCTTCCGGGTCAGAAACGACGATATTCGAACCATCGAGTTCATCAGCCGTCCCGCCCTGACGGCCCCGGGAAGCGGAGCCGGCGACCGTTTCTCCCTGAAAGACGGCCTTTCCTCCAGTGTTCACCCGGACGATCGGGAAATACTGAAAGCTTCACTGCAGGCTTCTCTGGATACGGGAGCGCCCTACCAGTCCACATACCGGATCATCACCTCCATGGGCGAAAAATGGGTGCTTGAGCAGGGTAGCCCGGTGGATGACAACCGAAACTTCGAAGGTTACCTGGTAGATATCACCGCCTCGAAGCGTGTCGAGGAAATGGTTGCCAGGGCCAGAAAGAGGCTCGAAGACCTTCACGCCGTCGCGAGCCGCCTCCAGCGCTGCGCCACGGAATCCGAAATACACAGAATCTGCTCCGAGGCCGCGTGCAGCCTTCTGGACGCGGATTGCGGAATGGTGGCTTACCGGTTCAACGACACGATAGTGGTGTCTTCAAGGGCCGGGGTACCCCGGGTCGCCTGCAGGGAAAACTGCCATGTAGAACTGGCGAAAATTGTTCTTGAGGCCGGCGGGCAGTTCTCCTTCAGCAGCAGCGACCCCCACATAACGGAGTGCCCCCTGGCAGCCAATGGAGTATGCAGGCCCCTGGGAGATTCAGCGGTGTTCATTGCCCTTTCCAGCAGGGGAGACGCGTTCACCGAATCACTGGTGGGAATCACCGACCTTCTTTTGGGTTACGCCGAGCAGTCACTTCGAAGAATCGCCCTTCAGCGAAGGCTGATCGACCAGGCCATTCATGACCCTCTGACAGGGGTCTACAACAGAAACCATTTCAACAGGCTTGTGGAACTCGAAGAAAGCAGAGCCCGAAGGGACGGCACCACCCTGGGCTTCATCATGGTGGACATCGACAACTTCAAGACCATCAACGATACCCGGGGCCACCAGACAGGCGACACCGTTCTCCGTGAGGTGGCAGCGGTTCTCGGCAGGGCGGTCAGAAGAACCGACACGGTGATACGCTACGGGGGAGACGAGTTCCTCATCATACTGTCACGGGTGGATTCAATGACGGAAATGGTTGAGTCCCGAATCAGAAAGATGCTTCTCAAGGAAGTGTTCCCGGGCTTCATGGTTACGGTTTCCATGGGGCATTCCCAGTGGAACGCCGAGCTGGATTCTTCCATCGGGGAGGCCATTTCCAGGGCTGACGAAATGATGTACCGGGAAAAACAGAACCGGGCGGCAGGCCAGACCCCTACGTAGTCGGGAAAACCCCCGGGCGGTTATCCGTTGTTCATTCTCCCCCACTGGAGAAGATAGAGATTGTAGTAGATGCCCCGCTTTGCCAGAAGCTCCTGATGGCTTCCCCTCTCGAGGATTCTTCCATTGTCGAAAACGAGGATGTTCCCGCACTGCTGAACCGTGCTGAGCCTGTGGGCGACGATGAGGCTGGTCCGCCCTTTCATAAGTACCTCTATGGCCTTCTGTATAAGTTTTTCCGTGGAGGGGTCAACATTGCTGGTGGCCTCGTCCAGCACCAGAATCCTGGGATCGTGGACAAGGGCCCTGGCGAAGCAGATCAGCTGTTTCTGCCCGGTGGACAGGGTTGCGCCCCTCTCCGCCATGATGGTGTCATATCCCATGGGAAGCTTCTCTATGAAATCCGCCGCCTGCACCATCTCCGCCGCCTGCCTTATCCTTTCCATTCCAATGTCCGAGCCGAGCCTGATGTTGTCCGCCACGCTCCGACTGAAAATGAAGGCGTCCTGAAGAACGATGGAGATGTTCTTTCTCAGGGTTTCGATGGAGTGTTTGGCTATATCTGTGCCGTCCAGCAGGATTCGACCCTGATTCACATCCCAGAACCTTGTGAGAAGGCTTATCACCGAGGTCTTTCCGGCTCCGGTTGGACCCACCAGGGCTACGCTTCGGTCGGGCTCAACCGAGAAGCTCACATCTCTGAGAACCAACTGGTCGGGATTGTACCCGAAGGAGACCTCCCGGAACTCGACCATTCCCTTCAGAATCCTGGGAGGTTCCGCGTCCGGCGCCTCAACTATCGCCGGCGAGGTGTCCATTATTCCGAAAACCCTCTCGCTGGCCGCCATGGCGCTTTGCATGATGTTGTACTTTTCACTCAGATCCTGAAGCGGGCGGAACATCTGCCGCACATAGCTGAGAAAAGCCACCAGGGCGCCCAGGGTCAGGGCTCCCTGCATCACATTGAGCCCGCCGTAAATCAGGACGATTGTGGTTCCCAGCTGGGCGATAACCTCGATCATCGGCCTGAACACGCCAAACACAACGAGCTGTTTCATGTTGGCCTGAAAGTAGTTTTCGTTCGTGGTCAGGAACTGGTCCCGCCGGGCCTTTTCCTGGCGGAAAACCTGCACCACCTTCACGCCGCTGAGATCCTCGGCAAGGTGGGAGTTCAGTTTGGCCAGGAATCTTCTTACGTCTCTGTAGGCTTTCCGGGTCATTTTTCTGAAGAAGATGGAAACCACAGTGAACAGAGGCATCACCAGCAGGGAAAGAAGCGCGAGCCTCCAGTTCATGAAAAGCAGTATGGCTGCGGTGCCGAAAAGCAATAGTATGTCCTTGAAAAAATTGACCAGCACCGAGCTGAACATTTCGTTCAGCGCTTCGATATCGTTGGCAACCCGGGTCACCAGCCGGCCCGTGGGATTGCCTGTAAAAAAGTCCAGACTCAGGGACTGAATGTGCCGGAAAAGCTTGCTTCGCAAATCGTACATCGCCCTCTGTCCAGCTATTACAAGAGTCATCACATGCCCGTAACCGCAGATCAGGCTGATGACGATCAGTCCCAGGAGAATCCATGCGAGCCCTGCGATTCCCCGCAGATCTTCGCCTCTGATGTCGAAAAGAACCCGGGGGGGAATCTTGCGAAGGTCGGTTTCCCGCACCATCCACCACTGCCCGGTGACATAGCCGGCACTACCGGTGAAGTGCTCCGAGGAGAAGACATAGAACGTTTCCGGAAGAAGCCTGGGGTCCAGGCGGACATCGTGGGAAAGGCCGGGATCCAGGCCGTCGAGGGCGGCCTTTCTCACAAGAACCGTATCGGGGCTGATCCGGATGAAATCCCGGTCATCCTCCCACAGGGTCTGCACGCTGTCGCAGGCGGCCGGGGAGGCGGTGTAGACCTGGTAGAGTTTTGCGAGGTACTTGTCTATGGCGGTCATTGTTATGTAGGGGAGGAGCAGGTCTACCGCGGAGGATACCAGCATGAAGAGCATGGCCAGGATGACCAGCTTTTTGTGGGGCTTCACATACCGCATCAGCCTTTTTACCAGAGCGCCGTCGTAGGCTTTCCCCTCAAGGGCATCATCCACAAACGGGTTTCCGTGGGGCGGCACTAGTTCTCACCTCCCCCGGAGGTTTTTTCAGCCTCGGCCTCGAGTTGCTGCATCCTGTACAGTTCCGCGTAGAAGCCGTCTTCCGCCAGAAGGTCTTCGTGGGTTCCCATTTCCACCACCCGGCCCCCTTCCATTACCAGCACCAGGTCCGCGTGCTGAACGGTGCTGATCCGGTGGGCGATGAGTATTGTGGTGATGTTTCTGGTGGTGTTCCTGATGGCGTTGAGAATCACATCTTCCGTCTCGGTGTCCACAGCGCTCAGGCTGTCGTCGAGTACCAGTAGGCTGGGGTTCGGAGCAAGGGCCCGGGCAATGGCCACCCTCTGCTTCTGGCCGCCGGAGAGGGTTACTCCCCTCTCCCCCACCACCGTGTCGAAACCCTTGGGAAACCCTTCGATCTCCGAGGCGATGTCCACGATCTCCGCCAGCTGCCGGACCCTCTCAGGGGGAAGCCCGTCGGTACCGAAGGCTATGTTCTCACCAATTGTCATGGCGAACAGGAATGTTTCCTGGGGCACATACCCGAACATCCCCCGAAGAGCGCCGAGTTTCAGGGTTCTGACATCCTTGCCGCCTATGAACACCGAGCCCTCGGGAGGATCGTACAGGCGCATGAGAAGCTCGACCAGGGTGGTCTTTCCGCTTCCGGTTCGGCCCACGATGCCCAGGGTGCTGCCGCTTTCAAGGGAAAAGCTGATGTTCTGAAGAACATCCACCCGGGTATCCGGGTAGGCGAAGGTCAGGTTTCGCACCTCGATGACCGGCTCGGGAGTGTGGCAGTCGGCGCCGTCGGAGATGGCGGGCACGGTGTTGATGATTTTCATCAGCCTGCCCATGCTGGCCGCGCCCCTCTGAAGCAGGTTCACCACAAAGCCGATGGCCATCATGGGCCAGGTGAGCATGGCGAGGTAGCTCGAGAAGGCCACGAACTGACCCAGGGTGACTGTGCCCCCTATCACCATCCGGCCGCCCGCGGCGAGAAGTATGGCGTTCCCCGTAAGGGCAAGGCCCATCACCAGCGGCTGGAAGAAACCCCACACCCTGGCAAGATGGATGTTCTTGTCCATGTTGAGCCTGGCTTTCGTGTCGAAAAGGGCATTCTCCGACACTTCATCGCCGTAGGCCTTCACAACCCTGATTCCGCTGAACGCCTCCTGCGCTTTCTCGGAAAGCTCGCTGAATGCCTTCTGCACCATGTCGAAACGGTCGTGAATCATTCCCGCGAACCGGGTGACCAGCAGTGCGATTATGGGCAGGGGAATCATGGTCACCAGGGCCAGCTTCCAGTCGATGGTAACCAGCATGATGATGCTGGCGGCACTCATGAAGATGGCGTCGAAACTGGCGATGGTGGCCATGCCGCAAGCCATGCGAACCGCATTGATATCGTTCGTGGCATGGGCCATGACATCACCCACCTTGGTTTTGTCGAAGTATTGCGGCGGCAGCGCCTGGAGATGGGTATAGAATTCGCTTCTGAGATCCCGGTCAATCCTGTGGCTGGCCCCGACTATGAACCAGCGCCAGAAAAACCGGCAGACCGCCATTCCCAGCGCAATCGCAAGCACGGCAAGACCCATCTTCCAGATGAAGCCGGAGGTGGCATCCCCCGAGGCCAGAGAGTCGATCACCCGCTGGAAGACCAGGGGAATCATCAATTGAAGGCCATCCACACCGATTAGCGCGAGTATGCCCAGGAACAGCGCCTTCTTGTGCCTGAGAATCCGGCCGTAGATCAGTTTCAGGCTCGATCTGTCGGCTTTGCTCCTTGGAGGCCGGGGCATTGGAAAACCTCATTCCATTGAAAAAAGGAAGGTGGAATATGACCCCCTTCCGGCGATTTTCGCAAGGTTGACCAGGGCGGGGCACCGCTGGTAAAGGCGATCAGCCCTTTTTCGGCGGCTTCCCTCCGTCCTTGCCCATCAGCATCGCCACCAGAAGCCCCAGAAAGAAACCCCCCGCGGAGGTGAGCAGAAGAAGAAGTATTGCCGGAGCCTCCGCCCGGATCCACAGGAACCTGGTCTCCACCATGGCGGTGTTCTGCATGACCACAATCACCAGAACGGCGATGAGCACCAGGATCAGGATGAGCTTGAAAGTCTTCATAATCACTCCCCCCTTCGATTCGAGCCCGGCCGGGAATCTACTCCAAAGGCAGACCCGGACAGAGGGAGACCTCGTCCGGGCGTTTCTTCATCCGGGCCGCGGCGTTTCTCAGAGCGCTCCTCAGGGCCTCCTCCAGCACCGGATGATAGAAGGGCATTCTCAGCAGATCGGCCACTGTCTGCCTCTGTTGAACCGCCCATGCCAGTATGTGGGCCAGGTGCTCTCCCCCCGGGGCGATCATTTCCGAGCCCAGGATTTCCCCTGTATCGGTGTGGGCGTAGACACTGATGATGCCGTGATTCTCCCCGGAGGTGACCGCGCGACCCTGGTTCCGGAAGTCCGCCCTGCCCACCGCGGTATGCTCCGGGTTCAGTTCGCTGAACCGGGCTCCTGCCACGGCTATGTTGGGGCTTGTGAATACAATACCCAGCCTTGCCCTTCGACAGTATTCCCGGGGTGTTTCCTCCAGAGCGTTTCTGCCGGCAATGAACCCGTCGTCCGCCGCTTCGTGCAGGATCGGCGCCCTGCCGTTGGCGTCGCCGGCCAGGAACACCTTCATTTCACCAACCTGCATGGTGAGAGGATTTACGGGGGGAAGGCCCTTTTCATCAAGAGGCACGCCAAGGTTGGCCAGACCAAGACGTTCTGTGTGGGGATTCCTGCCCACGGCAGCCAGAACCTTATGAAACGTGGCGTTTTCGATCCTCACTTCTTCTCCGTGGGGCTCAATCTTCACCTGGGTTTCAAGCCGGATCGGAAACTCTCCCCCCAGGATTTCCACCGCCCTTTGCCCGACCTCCGGATCGGTTATGCCGGCCATGGCCGGAGCCGCGTCGAACCCCTCTACATGGACGCCGAGCCGACTCATGGCCTGTGCCATCTCAAGGCCTATCGCACCGAGACCGATGACGGCCATGCTCCTGGGAAGGTCTTCCAGATCGAAGAGATTGTCACTGGTCAGAAGGCGGTTGCCCAACTCCCTCCAGGGGCCGGGGACGACCGGGACGGATCCCGGGGCGATGATTATTGAGTCGGCCTGAATCTCTCTTCCATTCACCCCGACAAGGTTGGGGCCGAGGATGGTGGCCAGCCCCGGAATGTTCCGTTCGCCCAGGTTTTCCGTTGCCTCCAGAACCCCCTTCACGAACCGGTCCCGAAGCCTTCGCACCCTCGCCATGACTGCCGCGCCGTCGACCGCCGCCGGTTCTCCGGCGATAATGCCCATCTCCCGGTACAAAAGACGTTTGTGAAAGAGGTTCGCCGCCTCGATCAGCGCTTTGGAAGGCATGCAGCCGACCCTTGCGCAGGTGGTGCCGTAGGGGCCGTGGTTGATAATCACAAAGTCGTCGGTTCGCCTTCTTACCTGGGAAAGAGCCGTAAGCCCCGCGGTACCGGCGCCGATGATCACCACCCTTTTCCGCTCCATCAGGGCTCCCTTCGCACCTCTGTAACATGTATTCTGGGCAGTTCCTGTCTAACCGACCATCCTTCCCGGGTCAACCTTCCCAGAACCGTCGCGCCGGTAACCCCCTCTTCAATCAGCCTTTTCGCCCGATCGCCCACAAGGGCGTAGGGGTGTCCGGTGCTCTCATCTGTGAGAACAACGGTTTCAGAACGGGAGCCGGGGAACAGAACCTCTATTCCTCCGCTGAGAACAACCAGGCCCTCTTCGTTTATCGGGTGAATGCCCAGGGGAAATGGCTTTTGCATGTCCAACTCGCCGGCGTTTCCGGTAACGATGCCCCAGGCTGCGGTATCCGCCCATTTCCGCAGGGCGGCGGACAGATCCCCGGGGGTGAGGGTTCCGAAACGCTCCGCGGCGTCGAACAGGGTGCTCCAGTGCCCGGTGGCGATGACTCCCGCCCCGAGCAGCGAGCATTGGGCGTTCATGGTCTGGGCTCTTATCCCCTCCATTGTAACCTGGGTGCGGACCACGCCCTGAAGAAGCTCCGGATCCACATCCCCCTCCGCAACTGATCGGAGCACCTGCGCCATCAGGGAGCACGCGTGAAGGGGGCTGGAAGTGGTCACATACATGTAGCCCCAGTTCTCGGCATAGGTTGTGGTTGCCCCGGCCCCGGCGGCGTAGGTCAGCGCGTGATCGGTTCTGAGTACCTGCCAGAGAAGCTCGTCCACCACCATCATTGCGGCCTGGAATGCCGGCTGGTCCTGATGCCCCGGCGGGGGCGCGGTGAACTTCACAACCACATAGGTGGTCGTGGCGTCCATCTCCTCAACCACCAGGGTGTCACGGGGGGCGCCGTGGGGGGGAACCCCCGGCACCTCCTGTCCGCCCTCGGGCAACACGCCGAATGTGTTCTCCAGAATTCCACGGAGGACATCCGGACCTGTGGGGCCGGCATGGGTGATGAGGATGTTGCCGGAACGGATTCTGCGCTCCAGAAAGACTGCCATGTCTGCCGATGTGATTCGGGAAGCGGTTTCAATGGTGCCGTCGGGCCTCAGAAGGTAGGGGTGTCCTTCAGGCATGAAACCGATGTTCGAGGTAAGCCAGACCCGCCTGTCCGGGTCAACCCGTTCCAGGTTCAACTGGGAAACCGCCTGTCTGCGCACCCGCTCTACAGACTCTTCGGACAGCTCCGGCAGGGACAGGCATTCGGCGAGACCCCCGGCAAGCAGGGGAAGGTCTTCGGAAAGACAGCGGAGGTGAAGCCTGCTGAAGTCGTAGTTGTAGCTGCCGGTGAGTTCCGCCCGGGTTCTGTCCATAACCTGGCGCCACCGCTCACCGGGGAAACTTCCGCCCCCGGCCATGGCAGCCTCGAGGGCAAGAGCTTCAATCCCCTGGTTTTCAGGGCTCTGCACCCTGGTTCCGCCGATGATGAACACGGAGAGGCCCTCGACCTCGCCGGGAATGGTGCGGGTGATGACCTGAATGCCGTTCTGAAGATGAAAGGCGGCCACATTTTCCGGAAGAAGCGTTACGGCGCAAAGGATCATGGCGGCGATCACTTTTCACCTCCTTCGGGTGTAACGAGGAACAGGGCTCTGGGCCGCCGGGTGATGTATGCGTCCACGAAATCCGTGATATCCGAAAGCTCCATGGCCGTGACGCTGTCCTCATAGCTCAGGAAGTACTCCATACCATTGCCCTGAACCCACCAGAAGGGAAGAGTCTGAATCGCCAGATCCCTGGAGGATTCACGGGAGAGAAGCCTTTCCCTTCGAAGCAGTTCCGCCGCCATGGCTATGCCCTCGGCGTCGTAGTACTCCGGAAACCCCATTGCGTGGATTTCCGCCTCGAGAAGCGCCAGCCCCTCCCCGATCCTGTCCGGAGAAACCATGCCCCCGAAGGTTACCATCGGGGAGAAGCGCTGGGTATGAAAACCGCCGTACACTTCGGAGAAGGGGCCCTCGGTTACAAGGTTCCTCTGAAACCTTCTGCTTGAGAGGTTGAGATAGCTCCCCCACACATCGCCGGCGTAGGTTCCTCTCCGGTCCGACAGAATGGAGGGGCCTTCGAGAATCATGTAGATGTAACCCACCCCCTCCGGGCCGGATACGGCTACTGTTGTGTCTTTCTCCACACTGATCGCCGATTCCAGCATGTCGTAATCACTGCGTCCGCCGGCGCTCCACTCACCGAATATCTCCCTGGCGGCTTCCAGTGCCTCCGCCTCGTCGATGTCTCCCAGGATGAAGAGAGCGGCGTTGTCGGCGGTGTAGTACTTCTCCTGGAACATGCGCATCACTTCCGGGGAAGCGGACTGTATGACGGATAGCTCACCTATGGTGTTGCCCCTCCAGGGTTCCGGATAGACGGTGTTCTCCACAGCCTTCCACAGATTCCACCAGGGCGAAGAGGCATTCCGCAGGTACTCGTCGGTGATTACCATCCTCTCCCTCTCCATCTCCTCCTGATCGAAAAGGGGGGTGAGCATCGCGTCCCTCATGAACTCCATGCCCTGTTCAAAAAGGGCGCTTTCGAGGGTTATGTAATAACGCACCACCTCCCGGGAGGTGGTGGCGTTCCGCACGATTCCCAGCGCCCTGATCCGCTGGTTGTATGCGGTCTGATCAGGCAGGGCGGCGTTGCCCTTGAAGAACATGTGTTCGTAGAAGTGGGCCAGTCCGTTGGTCTCGGGGGTTTCGCAGGTAGCCCCGGTCTTCACCGCAACGCAGATTGTGACCACCGGCGCGGTGTGATCACCGGCAGTGAACACCGAAAGGCCGTTGGGCAGAACCGAAGCGTTGAGATTCATGCCCGCAAGGTTAAGAATCAAGAGAATCGCGTTCAACTGAAGTTCTCCCTTCGCTGTTTGCTTTCGGTGATATACAAACACCCGGGCCGGGTTCCCACCTGGGATACCGTTGCGGCAGCCCGTATGTTTTCCGGGAAGGGAGAATCCTATGAACTGGGAAATTCGAGGAGACCGGCTTGTGTGCCCTCCACTGGTGCAGGGGCACATTCACCTGTGTCAGACTCTCTTCCGGGGCATGGCGGAGTCGAGGACACTTCTTCCCTGGCTCAGCGAAAGGGTCTGGCCGCTGGAAGCTTCCCACACACCGGACACCCTGGCGGTGTCGGTGATCATCGGGCTGAGGGAGCTGTTCTCCAGCGGCTGCTGCGGGATGCTGGACATGGGGTCAGTGGAACACACGGATGTTATCGCTGAAATCCTTGTCTCGAGCGGGGCGCACGCCCTTCTGGGCAACGCCCTGATGGATCGTGGACCTGCGTTCCTCGCCAGACCCCTGCCCTGGCTTCAGCGGGAGACCGAGCGGATACGGGGGTTGTGCCGGGGAAGGGTGGGTTACGCCTTCACACCCCGATTCGTTCTTTCGTGCTCCAGTGAACTATGGGAATGGCTGTCCGACCAGGACCCCGGGGTGATCCGTTCCACCCATTCATCAGAGGCTCTGGCGGAAATGGAGGAACCGGCCATTCAGGCCGCTGGAGGGAATGTGCATCTGCTTGACCAGCTGGGCTTTCTGGGCAAGGGAACAGTTCTGGCGCACTGCGTGCACCTGAAAAAAGGCGAGCTTTCCCTTCTCCGGAATACAGGAACCGCGGTGGCACACTGCCCCTGGGCGAACCTGAAACTGGGCAGCGGCATCGCCCGGGTTCCTTCCATGGTTCGGGAGGGAATTCAGGTATTCCCGGCCAGCGACGGCGCCGGGTGCAACAACGGCCTTGATGCCGCCTGCGATGTCCGCCTGGCCATGGGGCTGGCCTCGGTCACCGGGAGCCCCGGTGAAATCACAGCAGAGAAATGGTTCGCCATGGCTTCCGCCGAGGCTGCCTCCTTTCTGGGCTTCGACATGAAGCAGGACAGGGTGGAACTTCTGCTCTCCTCCCGGGAAGTGGATGAACTCTGCTCTTCCGAGGAGCCCTGGCGGTACATTCTGGAGCTTTCATGGCCCGGAAGGGTGAGAAAGCTCATCTGCGGCGGGTCAGTACTCTTCGAGGACGGGCATTTTCCCACTCTTCCCCCCCTTCCCCTCTCAGTGGGCAAGGCCCGGGAAAAACTGGTGGCCCGATCAGGCAACCTTTCATGACAGAAGACCGTACCGTAGAAGTCGCGGTTCCAAGGCCGGTATGGGGAACCTTCACCTATCTGATCCCCCGGGAACTGGATGGTGGCACGCTTGTCGGCTGCCGGGTTGCGGTGGAGTTCGGGGGCTCCAGGGTGGTGGGGGTTGTGTGGTCCCAGGGGGTATCAAGTATCGGCCCGGGGCTGAAACCCGTCCTTGAGCGCCTGGATCCGCATCCACTTCCCCCGGAATGGGTTCTGGGGCTTGTACGGTGGATGGCGGAGTACTATCACGCTCCCCCGGGGCTATGCGCCGGGTGCGGTTTCCCTCCGGGAATGCAGGGAGCCGCGGTTCGAGTTCTGGATGTGCGGAAGGGCGCCGAAATCCTTTCGGTGTGCCGAAAACCCGGAGTTCACCCCTACGAACAGGTGAAGGCGGTTTCCCCGGCTGGCTTTCCCCTCGATGAAGTTTTGCGGAGGGATGCCGCCGGGGGCCATGTGCTCTCGTACTACCGGCCCGAATCCCTTCCACCGCCCAGATACGAAACCGTAGTGGAGGCCGTGGTGCCGGCTTCGGTTCTGGTCGAGGCCGCCCAGGCCATCAGGGGAAGGGCGGGAAAGCAGGCGGAAATCCTGGTACGGATGGCTTCCGCCGGTGAACCGCCACAGAAGCAATGGCTCCTCAGGGAATGCGGAGCCTCGGCAGACTCTCTGAAAAGGCTGATACTGCAGCAGCTTCTTCGTGAGAGGAAGCGTGAGATTCCAAGAGATCCACTTCTGGGCCTGCCCGTAGACTCGGATCCGGCTCCCGAGCTGTCCCCCGCGCAGGCATCGGCGGTGAACTCCGTTCTCTCCGCGGGCAGGGGTACCTTCCTGCTCCACGGAATAACCGGAAGCGGGAAGACCGAGGTCTATCTTCATGTGATTGACGGAATGCTGGCAAAAGGTCGAACGGCACTGGTACTGGTACCGGAAATCAGCCTGACCCCCCAGCTTGTGAACCGGTTCAGTTCCCGTTTTTCAGGAAAGGTGGCGGTGCTCCACAGCGGCCTTTCCCGGGGAGAGAGGCTTGACGCCTGGAACATGGTGCGCCGGGGACTGCGCCCCATAGTCATCGGAGCCCGCAGCGCGCTGTTCGCCCCCCTCGAGAACCTCGGGGTGCTGGTGGTGGATGAAGAGCACGACGGAAGTTACAAACAGGGGGAGCTCCCCTTCTACAACGCCAGGGATATGGCTGTTCTTCTGGGTTCGAGGCTTTCCATACCGACGATCCTGGGTTCAGCCACTCCCTCCATCGAAAGCTTTCACAACACAACCACAGGAAAGTACACACTGCTCTCTCTTCCTGAACGGGTTGCGGGGGGCTCTCTTCCGAAGATTCGAACCGTAGACACCAGAAACACTGAAAACAGGTTGCTGACCGATGTGCTGCTGTCAGCCATTGGAAAACACACCAGCAGCGGTTGTCAGGCCATTCTGCTGGTGAACCGGAGGGGTCACTCCCCGATCCAGATGTGCTTCTACTGCGGCAGCACCGCGAAGTGCCCCCATTGCGGCATCGCCCTCACCTACCACCGCAGGGGGGAGATTCTGCGCTGCCACCACTGCTCACACTGGAAGGCCGCGGGTTTGATCTGCGAAAAGTGCGGCGGCGGCCGGTTCATCAGGTCAGGGCCGGGAATTCAGAAGGTGGAGGAAATCCTGGCAAGGCAGCTTCCGAAAACCAGAGTGCTGCGAATGGACGCCGACACAACCCGGGGCAGGTCTTCCCATCGAAAGATTCTTGAGGCATTCAGACACCGGGAAGCGGATGTGCTTCTGGGAACCCAAATGGTTGCCAAAGGCCATGATTTTCCGAATGTGACTCTCGTCGGGGTGATCGCCGCGGAGATGGGGCTCTCACTTCCGGATTTCAGAAGCGCCGAGCGGGTGTTCTCCCTTCTGCTTCAAGCTTCGGGAAGGGCAGGCAGGGGGCTTCTCCCCGGTGAAGTCATCATTCAGACCGCCTGTCCCGACGACCCGGCCATCAGCGCCGCCTGCGCCCAGGACTACCAGCGGTTCGCCTCCATGGAGCTGTCGGTTCGAAAAGCCCTTTCCTATCCGCCCTTCACCCGAATGGCAAGGTTGCTGTTCCGGGGGCCGGATCAGGCAAGGGTTGAGCGCGCCGCGACGGCGACCGGCGAAGCCCTTGCTTCGGTAAATGGCGTTCAACTCCGGGGACCGTGCCCCGCGGCGCTTCTGCGGATCGGAAACCAGTTCAGGTGGAGCATCCTGATCTCCTCCGAAAGCCACAAGACACTGGGCGCCGCTGTTACCGGGGCCGGGAAGGCCTTCTCTTCACTTGGTCATCCCGGTGTTATGATGACGGTGGATGTTGACCCCCAGGACATGCTTTAGATCCGGGAGGCAGGTGGCTCTGGTGAGGCAAAAGGGTTGCTTCAGCCTTCGAGTGAACGTGTCTTTGTCAGGAGGGTTCGAGCCTCGCGAACAGATCGGAGGAATCCGCGTTGCCCCGCGCCGCGGTGTACTCGGCGATCTCATGGAACAAAGGTGCGCCGGGACCCAGGGGTTCGAGGGCGTCTCTCAGCATCATCTCCGCCTCGACCATGGCATCCCGGGAGGGGGAATCGTTCAGAACCGCGGATGCCTTGCCCAGCGCCATTCCCGCAAGGGCGGCGGTTTCCCCGGGGGCCGACCCGGAACCGGAGGCAATGACTCCCATTCTCGCCGCAAGTGAGGCGAGCCTTCCGTTCCAGCTTCCGGTCATCTGGCCGTGCCTTCCGAAACTCATCGCCTCAAGAATTCCCGCGGCGCTCTTCAGAAGTATCTCCGTGAGATGGAGTGACACGGAAGCTTCGTGTTCACCCAGTACTTTTACCGCCAGCGGCAGCAGCGCGTCACCCGCCAGTATCCTTCCGGCCTCGGGGGGACCGCCACCGTGGTAGTCGCCCATGCAGGGCAGGCGGACACCGGTCACCGGAAGCGCGTGGGCGGCGGTGGCTCCCGCGGTAAGAAGAACCGCCGCTGCGGAAGGAATTCCGATTTCGGGCGAGGCGCCGCGCCACTGGGCCGACGCGCAGGACAGAAGGGAAAGGCTCCAGAACTGCTCAAAGGGAACGGCTTCCTTCAGCCGGCTCTCCCACTCCACTGGAAGGCCCGCGGTCTCTTTGTGAACCCCGTCTTCAAGGAAGCGCCAGAGCTTATCTTTCAGAGTTCTCAACCGGGTCTGCGGCTCCTGTCATGTCTGGAAAAACTGTTTGTACAGCCTTCTTCTTATGGCGCTGTCGCTCAGCGAATCCGATAGCTCTCCCCTGATGGCCAGCCTGCATGCGCCGGTTTCCTCGCTCACCAGTACGGCGATGGCGTCGGTGCGCCCGCTGATGCCAAGTCCGGCCCGGTGCCTGCCGCCGAAGCCGGTGACCCCAAGTTGCATTGGCAGGAAGGCATGGGCCATGAGAATCTTTCCTTCCCTGGTGACCACAATGGCGCCGTCGTGGAGGGGGCCCGGAGAAGTCAGCATGGCTTCTACCAGAATCGGAACGAACTCGATGCCGGGAAGAGTGTGGTAATCCTTGCAGAAGTTGGCGACTTCCTCGTTCCCCTGGATGACGAACAGAGCGCCCATTCTCCTGGCGCTGAGTCGGGAGCAGGTTGCCACAAGGTTTTCGAGGAATATGTCCTGTCTCTGTCCGGGCTTGTTCCGGTTGAGAAACCCCATCTCCTGAAGCTTGCGGCCGAACTTTCCCAGAATGTTCTTGATCTCTTCATGAAAAATGATGATAAGAGCCAAGGGAAGTATTTTGGCGGCTTCCTCGAGAAGCCTTCCGGTGGCATGGAGATGCAAACGCTGCAGCGCCATTGCCAGGATGATGAAGAGACCCACGGGGATGATCACCCGCTTGGCGGGCTGGTTCCAGATTGCCCTGAGCAGAAGCCATAAGATCAGCGTGAGTAAGAGCACATCTATTAGCTGTGTAAGCCAGAAAAAACTGAAAACCGGGTTCCCGAGCAGGTTGAGGCTCATGTTTCCGATCCTTCCATGGCCGCCGAAACAGCTCGTACACTGGCCTCGACATTGTGCACCCTGAGAACATCCGCCCCGCCCACGCTCAGGGCTGAAACCAGAGCAGTGGCAAAATCCCGCCGGGCTGGCTCTGAAATTCCGGACAGCAGGCCCAGAAAGCTCTTTCTGGAATGGCCCAGGACAACCCGGCATCCGGTGGCGCTTCGAAGCCATCCCATGGACTGGATCAGCCTGAGATTGTGCCAGGGGCGCTTGCCGAACCCGATGCCCGGGTCTACAAGAATCCTTTCCCTGTCCACACCCCCGGCCACCAGGCGGCTGATCCGGCTTCCGAGGTGAAAGGCCACCTCGGAGAGAACGTCATCGTAATCCGGGCTGTTCTGCATGGTGGCAGGAGTTCCCTTCATGTGCATCAGAATCACCGCTGCACCGGTTTCCGCAGCGAGTTCCACCATCCCCGGGGTGTCCATTCCGTTCACCGAGTTGATGATTTCGGCACCGGCCTGAATGGCGGCCCGGGCCACAGGGGTTTCCGATGTGTCTATGCTTACATGAAGGTTTGGCGCTCTCCGGAGCCCTTCGATAACCGGAATCACCCTTCGCATCTGCTCATCCGGTGGGGTGGGAAGCGCGCCCGGCCGGGTGGACTCCCCTCCCACATCAATGATCGCCGCTCCCTGAAGGTGCATGTTAAGCCCGTGTTCCACCGCCTGCTCCGGGCTTTTCAAAAGCCCGCCGTCGCTGAATGAATCCGGAGTGCAGTTGAGAACACCCATGAAGATGGGTCTTCCTTCAAAAACCAGGGAATCGCCGCCCAGTTTGAGGGAATCGGGAGGGTCGGGCACCGAGAGCGCGGAGAGGATTTGGTCGGCCAGGGCGGGAAGGCCGAAGGGCTGTTTCTTCAGGGATGCACATCCGGCTTTGAGGTTTTTCTCGGTTCCGTATATGAGAACACCGCTGTCCTCCACATCGCATGTGAGCACAAGACGGTGCACCAGGGCGTCGGCGCCGCCGGACAGCATGGACTGCTTGAGTATGGAAGCCGCGGGAAAACAGAAGGGCCCCGCGAAAAATGTAAGTACGTCGCTTCTTTCCCTGACTCTTTCCCATGCTCCGGGGTCGCAGCCCACGGATTCCATGGCCCGGCGCCAGCGCCGGGGAGTATCGAGGCGAACGGGCCGAATATCCGCCATCACCTTCCCCGGACACCCCTGCCGATGAGGGAGAGGGCTTCGGTTCTGGTTTCCAGCCGTCGGAGATGACCACGCATGGCGCTGGTGACGATTCTGGAATCCCTCTTCTTCACTCCCCTCATGGCAAGACACATGTGTTCCGCTTCCATGACCACCATTACCCCCTTGGCATTGATCTCGTTCATAAGGGTGTCGGCGATCTCTGTGGTCAGCCTTTCCTGAATCGTGGGCCTGGCGGCGAGGGTTTCAACCAGTTGCACGATGGAGCCCAGCCCGGCTATCCTGTCGTCAGCGGGGATGTAAACCACATCGCACCGGCCCAGGTAGGGAAGAAGGTGGTGCTCGCAAAGGGACGCGAAGCTGATGTCCTTTACTATGATCATCTCGTTCTGGTTCGCCACGCACATGGTTGAGATGGGGATTCGAACGCCTTCCTTCAGGCCCCTGCACAACTCCAGCATGGATTGGGCAACCCTGTGGGGGGTTTGGGAAAGGCCGGCTCTTTCGGGGTCTTCACCGATGCCTTCCAGAATCAGTCGGACTCCTTCAGCTATCTTGCTCGGGTTCTGCATCGGAAACTCCGCCTTCCGCCTCTGCGCCTTCAAGATCCAGGCCCGGGTACTTCTTGCCTGGCCTCAGTTCTTCCAGCAGAACGCCAATCTCCTCGGCGCCCAGGGTTTCCTTTTCAAGCAGGAGGGCTGCCAGCCCCGCAACCACATCCCGGTTGTTTTCAAGGATGTCATGCGCCTTCTGGTATGCCTCGTCCAGCAGCCTTTTTACTTCGGTATCAACCAACCGGGCGGTGTTCTCGCTGAAGTCCTTGATTCTGGTCATGTCCCGGCCGAGAAAGATGGGGCCAGTCTGGTCGTGAAGAACAACGGGGCCCAGCAGGGGGCTCATTCCCCATTCGCACACCATTCTTCTGGCCAGGTCGGTGGCCTGCATCAGGTCGTTACCGGCGCCGGTGCTTCGGGTGTTCAGGAAAATCAGCTCCGCCGCTCTTCCCCCCATGGCCCTGGCAAGCATGCTCAGAAGGAACTCGAAGGAGTAGTTGTGGCGGTCGTCCCGGGGAAGAAAGCTGGTGAGCCCCAGCGCCCTGTCCCTGGGAACTATGGTTACCTTGTGAACCGGGTCGGAGTGGGGCACGAAGATATTGACAATGGCGTGTCCGCTTTCGTGGTAAGCGGTGAGTTCCTTCTCCTCGGCGTTCATTACCATTGTATGCCGCTCCACGCCCATGAGAATTCTGTCCGCCGCGTATTCGAAGTCTTCCTGGTGAATCATTCCGGCGCCGCGTCTGGCAGCCTTGAGGGCCGCTTCGTTGGCCAGGCTTTCCAGATCGGCACCGCTGAATCCCGGTGTTCTGCGGGCTATCTTTTCCAGTTCAACATCGGAGGCCAGCGGCTTCTTCGCGGTGTGTACCCCGAGAATTGCCCTCCGGCCCTTGATGTCCGGCAGGTTAACCACGACCCTGCGGTCGAACCGGCCGGGACGGAGCAGGGCGGGATCAAGCACATCCGGCCTGTTGGTGGCTGCCATGACGATCACCGCCTGGTTGGATTCAAAACCGTCCATCTCCACCAGAAGCGCGTTGAGGGTTTGCTCCCTTTCATCGTGGCCGCCTCCAAGACCGGAACCCCGGTGCCTTCCAACGGCGTCGATCTCATCAATGAAGATGATGGAGGGGGATTTGGTTTTTGCCTGAACGAAGAGGTCTCTTACCCTGCTGGCGCCGACGCCCACGAACATTTCCACGAAGTCGCTGCCACTGAGGGAATAGAAGGGCACTTTGGCCTCCCCGGCCACAGCTCTGGCCAGAAGGGTTTTGCCGGTTCCCGGTGACCCCATCAGTATTACGCCCCGGGGAACCTTGCCGCCCAGGCGCTGAAACTTGGTCGGCTCCCGAAGAAACTCGATAATCTCTTCAAGTTCAAGTTTTGCCTCGTCGCAACCGGCCACATCCTCAAAGGTGGTTTTGGGCCTGTCGGCGCCCACCGCTCTTGCCCTGCTCTTGCCGAAGCTGAATACCTTTCCTCCACCCATGGCGTTCCGCATGATGAACAGCCAGAAAACCAGAAGAAGAAGTATCGGACCCAGGTTGAACAGAAATGTGAAAAAATCAACCTTGGGCGGCTTGCCCTCGACCAGGACGCCGCTTTCCAGCAGGGCCCGGATGGTTGCCTGGTCCTCGAAGGGTACGAAGCTCTTGAACTTGAGATATTCATCGCCATCCACCGTCTGGGGTGAACGGAACTCGCCTTCCACCAACCCCCCGGTATACAGAATAACGGACTTTACACTCCTGCCTTCCGCAAGGCTGAGAAGCTCGGAGTAGGTTATGTCCGCGGTGTCGGTGCCCCGGTTCATCATGGCGACAAGGGCATAGGCCAAAAAACCAAGAAGAAGCCAAAGTGTTATTGTGCGAAAAGAACAGCCTGCAATTGGAGGCGGCTGATTGTCGTCGGGTTTTTTTTCATTCCCTCGGTTGATATCCATCAGGGGCCTTTCATTGAAGCGCCGCCACAAAGGGCAGATTGCGGTAAAGCCCTCCGGGGCCGTCCAGGCCGTAGCCTACCACAAAACGGTCAGGGATCTCGAATAGAGCCCTGTACACATCAACATCCACCCGCCTCCTGGAAGGCTTGTCAAGCAGTGTGACGGTGCGGAGCCCGGCAGGTGATCTTGACTTGATCAATTTTTGAATATAAGCCAGCGTCAGGCCAGTGTCTACGATATCTTCCACCAGAAGCACCTGTCTGCCCGCAAGCGGCAGGGATGGAACAAGGGTCAGCCCAGGTTCGCCCGAGGATTCGGTGCCGTCCCCATAGCTTTCGACTCCGATGAAATCCACGGTGACACCGCAGGTCATGGCCCGTATCAGGTCTGACGCGAAAACAAAGGAACCCTTGAGAACCGGAATAACATGAACACCGCTTTCGCGGTAAAGGTCGCCGAGTTCCGCTCCCAGTTCCGCCACCCGCTGCCTGATGGCTTCCCCGGTTACAAGGATGGTCAACTGTATCTTCCCTTTCTGACATGTACAGCCAGGGCTTCATCATCCGCAAGCAGTTTCAGCCCCCCGGGAAGCACATGCTCTCCCCTGCCTCCCGAAACAAGCCAGGAGTCGGTTTTTCCAAGCTCGTCCGAACCGGACCTTGGTTTCCCCGCCATTGCCCACAGTACGGCGAGTCTAAGTACATGAGGCAGAGCCAGATACTCCTTCCGGGGCATTCCGTTTCCCGCAGACTCGGTCAGAACATCCTGCAGATCCCTCCAGCGCGACAGCGCGGCGGATGACCTGGACAGGCCTTCCTCACCATGAGGAAACACTGCCCTGAGCGCCGGCATTACCGAAAGCCTGATTCTGTTCCTGGCCAGCGTGGGATCAAGGTTGGTGGGATCCTCACGCCACGGGATATGCCTTTCCTTGAGATACTCCCTCGCCTGGGTTCCGGTGACATCAAGAAGAGGCCTTACCACCGGACCAATCCCCCGGTAGTCCATGCCCCCCAGTCCCCGGAGACCGGAGCCTTCCATAAGCCTCAGAAGAAGGGTTTCAGCACGGTCGCTCATGGTATGCCCCACGGCTACCACGGTACCCGTTTCGTTGTAGAGCTTCTGTCTTGCAAGGCTCCACCGGCTTTCCATGGAGCCGCCGGAAAGGGCTTCCGGCCTTTCGATCCGGCACGAGACCCCCAGTTGGCCACAGATTTCCAGCACGAAAGCCGCGTCGGCTCCGGAACCCTCCCGCAGACCATGATCGATATGCAGCACTTGAATTTTCCATCGCCTGGCCGGGGCGAACCGCTGAAGAAGGCAAAGCATGGCAACGGAATCCGCCCCACCGGAAACCGCCGCCGTAACCGCGCTGCCGGAGGGAAGCAGCCTTTCCCGCTTGACCGTGGCCAGAAACACGCTTTCAATACTCACGGGGGGAATATAGAGGGGCAGCCCCAGGACTGCCCCCATCATGGTAGCGGCGAAGGGACTTGAACCCCTGACCCGCGGATTATGATTCCGCTGCTCTACCAACTGAGCTACACCGCCGCTGAGAGCCGGAAGAATAGCACCGGACCATTACGGATGTCAAGAGCTTTCCGGGCTGTCCAGCTTCATCTTCCACATTATCTTATCGCCTTCAGAGAGGCGTTTGAGCTTCGCCAGGGCAATGACCAGACACACCGCGAAACACGCCGCCGAGACTCCAAGAAAAACCATTGCCGCCAGCATGGGAACGGGTATGTAGTATTGAAACCAGAACAGCCCGCCGGCAACAGCCATGACTATCGACGGAACAATCAGCAGCCCGGCGATGCTTTTTCTCATGCGTCCCCTCTTCGCCATCCAGCGCTGGAACATCTCGGTGCGTTTCACTCTTTCATCGGTTTCGATCATCCCCGAGCCTTTCCTCCAGGAGTGCCAGAACCCTGTTCCTGGGCTCCTCGTTCAGCGCTTCGCCTCCGTCCTGAAGCCGAAGAAGGATGGCCGTAGCTCCCGACCATTCAATAACACTCGCTGTAACCCGGTAATCCCTCACAACATTGAGAAGCCCCCTGAAACCGTGGGCTTCACCCTTCTTTCCGCAGCAGATGATGGTGGCTTCGCCATGACCGGAAACCTCTACATCGGCCCAGACAGGCTTTTCCGCCCCGGGCGAATCCTGAATCACGCGTCGGATAGCGTTGAATGCCAGTTGAATATGCTGGGCCAGCTCGTCCGATGACACGGAGGCTCGAAGGAAATCTTCAAGCCTGTAGTAGAAATCGGTTACCAGACCCTCGGGAATGTGGTGCAGAATGCCCTTCACTACTTCGAGCTGCCGCACGTCGTTGAGCCGCATTCCCTGGTCGAAATCACGAAACTTTCCGTAAGCCTCGCGAATTCCGGATTTCACCGCGAGAAAGGCGTCTTCCATTTCAATGAACTCGCTGCGCTGAACTGTGATGTCTACTACATCCACCCAGATGTCGCCGTAATTGGACGGGCTTTTAAAACCGGAGACGGACAGGCCTCCCATTTCGTTGATGCGGTCCACCATGGTGAGAACCCGGGTATCGTGCTCCCGGGCGTCGCTGTTTCCCAGGGTGACCACCAGAAGCTTGAGCTTGGCGGCGAAGGTTTCGGTGGTTTCCAGGGCGAGGTACGCCTGATTGATCCGGGTTTCCCTGCACTCCTTCATAAGCAGTGGAATCAGGGCTCGGGCATAGTTCTCCCTGCCTCCGTAGCGGTGAATTCGAACCAGCCTTTCCAGACGGTTTGAGACCAGCAGACTGTTAAGGGTGGCGCTGATGCAGGTGACTTCATGCCGGGTGGCGGGAAGACCGGAAGGCCCGGACATCTCCACACGAATCGAAACGATTCCGTCATGGGTGGTGTAGCGCCGCTGGTGCCTGACCGCGGATCCGGGCCAGGCGTAGCTCAGGGCTGTGAGCAGGTTCTGGAAGGAAATGTCCCTCTCATATCCCACGAGGTTGATTCCGGTCAGGTGTTCCGACACGGTTCGGAGGTTCTTCACTCTGAAGGCTGCCCGACCTCCGCTCCGGCGGACCTTCACTATCAGGTCGTGGTTCGCTTTAACCATCCATGCCAGATCAGCGGGTTTTCTTTCGCCCAGATACTGGTCGCTTCTGGCGCTGATGAAGAGAACCAGTTCCCCCCTGGCGCCACTGATCTCTTCGGGAACATCGTTTCGGTAAAGTCTGACCAGTTCTTCCCTGATTGCTTCGTATACCTCGATCCTCTCCGCGGCCCGGCTGAGAAGGCTCATGGTGCCCTCCCGCCCGACGGCGAGCTTCTTGAGCAGAGCTTCGAGTTTGTCCGCGGCGTCTCTGAAGGTCTGCCTCTCCTTCAAATCGAAGGAACGTATTCCGGTAATGATCACACCGGTGCGGAGCCCCTTGTCTTCCTGGGCAAACCCGTCGATGAAATCCAGGTTCCAGCCGAGATGATGCAGTTCTCCTATGACTATGGAGGCCAGACCGGCCCAGTCTCTGGCGGAAACCGCCACCATGGAAAGGTTTTCCGTCATGCGGGTGAGCACCTTCACGTCTCCGGGCTCGCTGGACTCGCTGAGATCGCTGTATATCTGTTTTCTCAGCGCCTGTGATATGCTGCTGAAAACGCTCCGGGGCATGTCATCCTTTCCTTGACGCGAACCTGTGGCGTGCTTAGTATGCCGCCGCCGGGGGCGAATAGCTCAGCTGGCTAGAGTGCCTGCCTTACAAGCAGGATGTCGGGGGTTCAAGTCCCTCTTCGCCCACCATGAAAGCTTGCGGGGGTGAGGTCCAAAGCCTCACCCCCGCTATCTTGCAAGCCGAAAGCCGGCGTACCAACATCGATCACCGGAGGCGAACCTTCTGGTCCAGCCGATTCTCATGGCGTCGTGGTTCTGGGCCCAGCTTCCACCCTTCAGAACCCATACGGAATCATCGAACACCATCTCCGCCACATTTCCCGCCATGTCCGCAAGCCCGGCGTGGGAGTAAGGATACGAACCGGATGGAGCGGTGAAGGCAAAACCGTCATAATCCCTTCGGTTCCAGTCATCGAGGGCAAGATAGTTGCCGGGAATCCCCGGAGCCTCCTCCGGGCTGAGACGACCCCATGGAAACTGCCCTGAAACATCGCCGGAGAGCCCCAGGGATGCCGCATACTCCCATTCGTCACGGGTGGGCAGACGAAGGTTCATGGACTCCGCAACCTTCTCCGCTTCCTCGGGGCTGATGTTGACCACGGGATGATCGGGCATTGCAAGGATGTAGTTTTCCATCCCCGGAAAACCGGGATCGGGGGGCAGCTCGACCCGGGCGGCCCCGGCGGCATTCGCGTACAGGCGATTTGAAACTTCGTAGGCCATCAGGCTGAAGGCTTCCACCTGTACGGTTCTTCCCGAGGAGTTGGTGAAGGTTCCGCCGGAAATTCTTACGAAGAGAGTATCCTGTGGTTCGATCGGTGGAAACGAGACGGTTGAGGCAGAACCGCCCCCGCCGCCGCAAGCGGCAAAAACCAGTACCGCTGAGATCGCCTGGGCAAGGGGCCTTTTCACTCCGCCCCGTTTCCGCCCCCGGACTTGAGGATGATTCCCAGCGGGATCATTACGCAGTAACCCAGAATGAGAAGTATCGGGGACAGAAAAACATTCCCCGCCCTTAGAAGAAACCAGCCTGCGGTTATCACCACCAAGCCCGCGATGAAGAGGATGTAGTTCAGAGTGGTGAGCGGAGCCTCTTCGGTGCCTTCCCTGCTTCTCTTTCCGGTTGAAGCGGTCTTTTTCTTGCCGGAAGCCATTTTTCTTCCTTCCGAAATCAGTGTTCAAGGGGTAATTTACCATTTTTCAGGCGCAACGTCAGGGGCTGACCCACAGGTTCTTCTCCGCTTTGAGAATGGCTTCCCCCACAACGAAGAAACTGCCTGTAACCACAACTGCCCTGGCCGGACATCGGGATCTGCACGCATCGAGGGCAGCCTCGATGGTATCAAAGGGGGTGGATTCCACTCCGGCCCTGTTGAAAGCTTCAGAGAGTTCCGCCGCGGGAAGCATCCTCTCGCTGAGAGGCGTAACGGCGAACACCGGGCCCACGGAACCGGCAAGCATGTCCACCATGGGCCTCCAGGGCTTGTCCGCCAGGAAACCTATCACCGCTGGTACCGGTTTCTCCCATCCGCTGATGAACCCAAGCAGTGCTTCCATGGATTCAGGGTTATGGGCCACATCGAAGAGAATCCCCGGGGCTCCCTCCCTGAAATCCAGCCTGCCCGGCCATGTCAGCCCGGTTTCACAAAGGCTCTGATACTCCGCCCTTATCCGCTCGGTGGAGCATGGCAGAAGCCGGTCCGCGGCGGCAACTGCCAGGCCGCCGTTATGTCTCTGATGCCGGCCGGGAAGGGGGGAGTTCGCCACCACCGCCGGTGGAATCCTCTTCAGGTGAAGCCTTGCCACCGATTCTCCGATGGCGGTCTCCACGTCCGGAGACTGCTCACCCGCCACCAGAAGCGCGCCTTCTTCAGCAATGGCCAGTTTCTCCGCTGCGATAAGGGCACGGGTGCCGCCGAGAATTCTGCTGTGTTCGATCTGAACCCCGGTGAAGACCACCGCTTCCCCGCCATAAACCCTTGTGGCATCATGGCGACCGCCCAGGCCCGCCTCTGCAATAACCCATTCCGCGCCCCGCTCGGAGAAATACCATGCCGCCATTGCGGTTGTGATTTCGAAGAATGTTGCGGAATGCTTCTGTATCAACCGCCTGTGGTCCGTCACGAATCTTGCGGCGTCTTCTTCGGATATCCACTGGTCGTCGAGGTTGACTCTTTCCCTGTAGTTCAGCAGGTGGGGAGATGTGGTGTGTCCCGTTGAATGGCCCAGGCTGCGGAACAGGGCAGCCAGAATGGCGGTTGTGCTGCCCTTGCCATTGGTGCCAACCACATGCACGGTTCTGAAGGCTTCCTGAGGCCTGCCCATGGCATCCATCAGAGCCCGCATTCTGTCAAGGTTGTATTTCATGCCAAGGCGTCTCCGACTGAAGAGCCATTTCTCAGCTGTTGAATAGTTCATTTTCCCAGTTCTCTCACAAGCTCAGGCAGAAACGCCCCCTGCCTGGCCATGACCTTTTTGTGGGCTTCAAGAACCTCGGTGTGGTGGACGCTGTCGCCTTCTCCAACTTCGTTGGTCACCAGCCCGACCCCGAGAACTCTGCAGCCCTGCGACACCAGTTCAAGAGCCTCCTGAACCGTGGACATGGATACCACAGACACACCGGATTCCATCAGATACCGAACCTCCGAGGCGCTCTCATAGGCCGGGCCGGATACGCAGCAGAAAGTGCCCTCCCTTACCGGCGCGCCGAAGGCTTCGCCAATGCGAAGCGCTCTTCTCCGAAGATCGGTGGAATACACCATCGATCCCATCGGCGCCAGGGGGGGCGAAGGAACACACCCGGACATGTTCACATGGTCTTTGAAGACCACTGCGTCACCGGTTCTCAGGCCGGGATCAACGGCGCCAACGGATGTGGTGAGCAGCCATGAATCCGTACCGAGGGAAGCCAGCGCCGAAGGCAGAAGGGAGATCTGGTCTCCGTTGTAGCCCTGGTAATGATGCCTTCTGCCCATCAGGTATACCGTGTCACCGGAACAGACCAGAGTTCCAGCATGTCCCGCCACGGTGCCGCCTTCCATTCCGGGAATCCGGTCAAACCTTATGGAAACCCCTGCTTCAGAACCCTCCGCCAGCCAACCCGCTCCCGAGCCAAGTATCACACCCACCCGGGGAATCCGGCCCCCAAGCAACCCATGAAGGGCAGTGGCGGTCCTGGCCACTTCCGGCCGGGGATAAATGCTTCTGGCCATGATCATCGCCCCTGCGCCGTCCTTGTACCGAAACGCCGCTGGGCCCAGTTCATCGAAACCCATCCGCCGGTAGAGACCCGCCGCGGCTCCGCCGCTGCGCACTTCGAGATAAACCCTTTCAGAACCCCGTGCACTCCCCCAGTGGGCCAGAGCCGAGATCAGTCGGGCTCCAACTCCCCTGTGGCGGTGCTCCGGGCATACGGCAATGGAAAGCAGGTGGGTTTCCCGGCAATCCTCGACGGCAGCCGCGGCATAGCCGACCAGTTCACCTTCGAAGAACGCCCCGATACAAAGGGTATCAGCTCTTCTAACGAGAATCCCCCGTAATGTTGAACGGCTCCAGGGGTCTTCGGGGAAGCATATCCTTTCAAGCCGGACAACACCGTCGATGTTCTCCCGGGCGATTCTTCCCATCTCATGCATCAAGGTTTCCGGCCTTTTCCATAAAACCCCTGAGGTAGAGGGGGGAGGGGGCAGAATCGAAACCTCTGCCCATGGCCATCGACCTTCCAAGAATCGCGCATGCTCCTGGCCCCGGATTGTCATACTGATCGGGAAGCCAATCCAGGCCGGAATTGGGCAGTTCGTCCCTGCCTGAGCCAACCGCCACCGGGGAGTGGGTTCGGGCCCGGGCGGCCAGGTCGGCGCTGGAATACACTCCGGAGGGGATCAGTTCCATGGAGAAAGGATCGAACGAGGCGAAAAGGGCGGCGAAAACCTCGCCCCGCCTGGCCCGGGTTACGGACAAGACCGGTTTCAGGGAACCGGTTCCAAAGGCGAGCAGTCTCAGTGTGGGAACCCCCTTCAATGGAACACCCCAACCCATGGACAGCCCCCAGACGGTGGCGGTGGCTATTCGAAGGCCTGTGTACGATCCGGGTCCGGCGGTGAACGCGATTCCCTCCAGGTCCTCTCCCTTTGACCCTGCCTTTTCAAGGCATTGCTTCACCGCGGGAAGCAGCCCTTCCGAAGTGGGCCGCCGGTCCGGAAGCACCTGCAGGGCCTCAATCGTTTCGACCCGGACTACCGCAACGGCGCCGGCGCTGAAAACCGTGTCAATTCCCAGCCACAAGCCTTTCAACAAAAACCTCTCTCAATGAAGGGTTCGATACCGAGCGAAGACACACGTGATAACCAGGCATGCCAAGCAGATCCGGAAACCTGTCCGCCCATTCCACGATAACCACGGATGGGGAATCAAGTATCTCGTCGAAGCCCAGCATCGCGATCTCCCTGGGGTCTCCGGACAGCCGGTACAGGTCCATATGATGTATCTCAATGCCGGGCAGCGTATACACCGCATCAAGAATGTAGGAGGGGCTTGGAATCGCGCCCTCAACCCCGAGGGCCCGGATGACTGCCCTGGCCAGGGTAGTCTTGCCCGACCCCAGTTCACCCACCAGGAAAACCCTGCCCTCCGGGGCCAGAAGCGGAGCCATACTCCTTCCGAGGCTCTCAAGCCCCGGCTCGTCCAGGAGGAACCGGCCCTGAGTCACATCAGCCTTCTCGGTGTGAGCACATCACACGGAACAATCATTTCATCCATGGATACACCGCCGTGCTGAAATGAGCCCTTGAAGTTTCTGAGGTCCTCCCTGGCCACACTCTCGTGAAACAGCATGTAGTCGCCCCTGGCAAGGACATATGATTTTCGGGGGTTGTCATCGGGCAAACCCCATACCGCCGGCTGCTTTATCACCAGTGACTGACGCGGGTCACCGAAAAGCGATAAACCGAACCTGTAGCGCACACTGCTGCTCATTCCCCTGGCGCCCCGGACCCACGCAACCCTGCGGGCTTGAACGCTTCCATGGTCGCTGGTAACGATAATCTTGGCGCCCCGGGCGCTAAGGGTGAGCAGCATCTCCCGAAGAAACGAGCTTCTGAACCATGACTCGGCCAGCGCCCGGAAGCTTCCCACATCCGGAGCAAGGTCGCGGATCAGGTCGAGTTCGCTTCTGCCGTGGGTGAGGTGGTCTATGTAGTTCACAACCAGGGCGAGGAATCCGCTTCTGACAAAGTGTGACAGACCCTTGCGGATATTGTCGCCCTCCCTCTTGTTGGATGCCTTGAGATACACTGCGTTTTCCGCGCCACTCCATCCAAGCCTCTTCAGAGCGTCCACAAGAAAACGGGGTTCGCTTCTGTTCAGGCCCGGCGCACCGTACTCCTCGATCCAGTCGTTTCTGTAGAACCGGCTGATGTCCCTGGGCAGCAGACCGCTGAAAATGGAGTTCCTGCTGTACGGTGTGGCGGACGGAAGACCGGCGATCATAAAACCCGGCTCTCTGTGAAACCACTGTTCTATCTCCCTGGTCATCAGAAGCCACTGATCGTATCGCATGCAGTCTATCACCATCAGCACCAGTTCACCCGGAGTATCGAGGTGGGGAAGCACCACCTTCTCAAGGAAGGTGTGGGACATCACCGGGCCGCTGTCGGAGGATATCCAGTCTCTGTAGTTGTCCTCCAGGAAACGGGAAAAATCCATTTGCAGCTGGTCGAGGCCTATCCCCTGAAAGGAGCCGTAATCACTGGCAAGATGCCCTTTGGTGGTGATGTCCTTCTCCATCCAGGAGGCATACAGGTGTATCCAGTCCGACAGGGAACGGTCTCTGGAAAGCCTCAGGGTTTCAGCCTCGTGCATCACTTCCATGGCTGCGTGCTGAAGCTTCAGTTTTCCCGATGTGAGCAGTTTCTTCACAACCAGAAGAATCTGGCTGGGGTTCACGGGTTTGGTGAGAAAATCCGCCACAGTTCCGGTAAGAGCTCGGTCCATCAGCTCTTCTTCCTCGCTCTGGGTCACCATGACTATGGGAAGCTCCCTGTAGCTCCTTCGAATTTCCATGACGGTTTCCAGTCCATCCATGCCCACCATCATCTGGTCAAGCAGAACCAGGTCCACCCTTCTGCTCTTCAGGATATCCAGCGCCATTCTGCCGCTCTCCGCGGTGTACACCGTGTATCCCCGTTTTTCAAGGAATCTGATGTGGGCCTGAAGATGGCTGATCTCATCGTCAACCCAGAGAATTCTCAGCAAGGCTCCGGCTCCTTCCGGCTCACGGGAAGCACAATGGAGAATGTGGTTCCCTTCCCAGGCACGCTGGAAAGAAGGCTCAGACGGCCTCTGTGGTACTTCTCCACAATCCGCTTTGAAAGCGGCAACCCGATTCCCCAGCCTCCGCGACGGGTGGAAAAGCCTGATTGGAATATCTTTACATGTTCTCTGGGGGGGATTCCCCTGCCGTTGTCGCTCACCTGTATCTCCACGAGAGAGTGGCTTTCATCGGGAAACCCGCACACCACTTCCACCCTGCCACCGGATTCACCTGTGGAACAGGCGGCCACCGCGTTCTTGATAAGGTTTTCAAGAACCCAGCCGAGAAGAACGGCGTTGCCATTCACCTCCGCGTCCACAAGACTGCCGGTCTCAACCGAAACTCCGCCCACAAGACCGGGCCTTTCCACGAAGTACGACACGATTTCGCAGATGACGGAAGGAATCGCCACTGGTTCCATCCTGGGTTTTCTGCCCACATGGGCGTACCTCTGGGTTATCTGATGGAGCCTGTCAACATCAATTCTCATTGAACGCAGGGCCTCGGACACCTCCGGGTCATCCATCATGGAAGGGTTTTCCGCAATCAGTTCCAGCCAGCCCATCATCGAAGAAAGGGGGGTGCTGATCTGGTGGGCGGTTTCCCGGGCGAATCCAACCCAGGACATTTCCCTCTCATGCTTTCTCTCACCCCTCATGAGAAGGAAGATCAAACCTCCGATGATGATCAGGAACGCCAGTTCAACCGCGGGCATCCAGGCAAGCTCCCTGAAAACCGGATCCGTGCCGTAGTAAAGATGCCCGAGTTTCGCGCCTCCCGGGCCGTAGATGGGAATTGGAGAGTTCATCCTGTTGAGTTCGAGTACTTTGGCCCGGTAAACCACCAGCGATTCGGAAGGTATGTCCCCGGGAATCGGCCTGCCGTCCACAACCTGGGGCAGGCCGCTGTTGTCGGTGAAGATGATGGAGTAGGGAAGCCTTCTGACCAGGTCGGCATACAGCCGGCGGGACATCTGCAGAACTTCGCGCCTGCTTTCGTCGCTCATCTCATCAGTGACCACGAACACCGTCATTCTCCGGCAGTCCGGACAGTAGGAGTAGGAATGGGTTTCGTCGGGAATCTCCATTAGAGGCGCGGAATAGCCGCATTCGGTACAGACCGAAAGGCCTTCCCTGCCGGCGATGAAACTCAGGGGGTATTGAATGCCCGCCCAGAACCAGGCAATGGTTTCGTTGGCTACCCGGTTTGAACGCCTCAGCCTCTCCACCAGATTGTGGGTGTACCAGACCAGCACCCACGAAATCACGGTTGCGAGCACGATCAGCAGCAGGCTTCTTCTGAAGGAGAAGGTCATGCCCACCATCCTCCGGAGGGGCGCGGAACCCGGAAATAGCTCTTCCAAAGCATTACGGGGCACGGTATGGACATCTTCCCTCCCGGGGCATAGACTCGTGTTCAGTGGTCTGAACATACAAAAGCATCGACCCTTGGGGGGTATCCATGCGAGAAGCCGGAAGGCGCTCATCGTGGTGCATGATTCTGATCATCTCCGTGGTTCTTCTCGCGCTGACGGGAACCGTCCAGGCCAGAGTGGGGGGCGGGCAAAGGTACGGGGGGGCACGGGGCGGTGACAATGGCGGTGAAGGCCTCGGCATAGTTGTCTATCTCCTCCTCAGGCTTTGCGTAGAGCAGCCCTGCATCGGAGTTCCCCTGACCATCGCGGTGATAGTGGGCCTGTTTCTCCACAGGAAGCACCGGAGAAAAGTCCAGGAAGCCACCATCGCCCGTTCCGCAACCGCCCGAAGGCAGTCAATGGCCGCCAGGGGCGACGCCGACCTCGAGGCCATCCGATCCTCGGACCCGGGTTTCACTGAAGAAGAGTTCAGGGAAATGGTAAAAACGGCTTTTGTCGCCCTGCAAAACGCCTGGAGCAACCAGGACATGACGCCTGTGAAGGCCTATGTCAGCGACGGTGTACTGGAAAGGTTCGGCCTTCAACTCGATATGCAGCGGGCCATGGGCTACAGAAACTCCATGAAGGAAATCAGGGTTCTCGGGGTCAGGATAGTATCCGCCCACACGGACAGCAGGTTCCACACGATTCACGCCGAGATTCACGCCAGGGCCGATGATACCGACGTGGACCTGAAAAGCGGCAGAACTCTCAGGGTAAACACCGGGGAAGACTTCATCGAATACTGGACATTTCTCAGAAAACCCGGGGCGGGAACGCCGGCGGGGGGAGGGCTGGTCGGGGGATTCTGCCCAAACTGCGGAGCATCCCTCGCTCTGACCGATGCGGGAACCTGCGGGTACTGCGGCGCCCACATTACCAGCGGCGCCTTCGACTGGATTCTCACCGGGATAACCCAAGAGGCCGAATGGCTTCCCGAAAGGCCATCCGAACAGATTCCCGGTTACAGCGAAATCGTCGACAAAGACCCCGGGTTCAACATTCAACCCCTGCAGGACACCGCGGCGGTGGTTTTCTGGCGGTATGTGAAGAGTTACTTCGACGGCTCCCCGGCTCCCATGGCGAAAGTTGCCCACCCTCTTTTCATCCCCACGCTGGAAAGAAACCTTCGACAGACCGCGGACGGAGAATGGCGCCTGTACTTTCACGACGCCGCGGTGGGTTCCGTGGCAATCCTCGACATCGAACCTGGCAATGAGTTCGACCGGGCGCGGCTTCTGATAAAATGGTCGGCCTGGAACCGTTACCGAAACTCCGACGGACGGGTCCGGGGAGCCGGTGATCGAAGTATACGGCCCCAGGTTTTTACCCTTCTGCGTCGGTCCGACACGAAAACCCTGGTGGAGAAAGACTTCCACTCCGCCCACTGCCCGGGGTGCGCCGCCCCCTACACCGGCGGTCCATCGGGACAATGCGATTATTGCGGGAAACCTCTGAACGACGGCTCTGGTGCCTGGGTGCTGGATTCCATAACCGCCTTCTCGGCGGACATGCTCCGGGCGTCCTCCGCGGGCGCGGGTACAGTCAATCCTGAAATGGTTCTCTGGGCCATGGCTGCCACCATGTTCGCCGACGGCAAAGCCGACGCGGCGCAGAAGGGGCTTCTTGAGAGCTTCTCCGCCGCCAGAGGGGTTTCAGCGGGAAAAGTGGCGCAGATGGTGGCCGCCGCCGAGAGCGGCGAACCCCTTCCAAAGCCGGAAAACCCTGTTCAGGCCAGGGCGGTGCTTGAGGAAATGGTTGGAATGGCCCTGAGCGATGGAACCATCTGTGCCTCTGAAATGAAGTTTCTCGAGAGCTTCGCCGTCAGCGCCGGACTATCCGGGGCGGACCTGAGAACGGTAATCGCCGGAAAACGAAAAACCCTGTACAGGGAGGCCAAAAGGGAAATCAGCGGATAATCACGAAATCCGCCGATTCCTCGATGAATGGCTCTGCCTCGGAAAGCACCTTCACGGTCAGGAACGATGTTCCCGGAACAAGTTGGTCGGGAATACCGGAACGGAAGTCGCTGTGGAAGCTTCCGCATATGAATACACACCTGCGACCGGCGATGGACGCCGCCATCACCGCGTCTTTTAGAAGCTGGGCCCGGTAAAGATTCAGTGGCGAAAGGAGCATGCCGTGCATCCTGTCTCCCAGGGCGTCCATGGTTGCCAGAAATCTCTCCCTGTAACCCGAGTTTGATGAATCCACGGAAACCGTACCGGGGAAAGACTCCCTGTCCAGGGCTGCCCAGCCTCCCCGCGCAACCGCGGCGGCATAATGCCTGGGCACATTGGCGGCGATCACCGAAAAACCATGCTCCGCAGCGTAATCAACCATGGGAGCATAGGCTTCTTCATAGTTTCCCCAGGGGCGGCTGCCCTCCAGGAAATCCTCCCTGGATACCGCTCCGGAAAGATAGGCGTTTAGCAGTTCCTGCACATCGGTTTCGAACATCTCCAGTGCCAGCGCCCGCTCCGGAGCCGCCAGGGAACGCCAGATGAAAAACTCCCAGCGGTGAGCCAGCGAGTCTTCATGGTTCTCTCCCACGAAAACCACATCCGCCAGAGACAGCGAGTCGATCATCTCAGCCGGGTCTACCTCCGCTCCCCGGAAGAGAACGGTACCCGGAGGATGAGGCGCAGCAAGAACAGCAACACATGCCAGCAGAATCATCGTTCCCTCCAACCTCTGTCATTCCGGCCCCAGGGCCCGCTGATTGTCCGGTGGAAGGCTGTCCACCGCCATGAACCCCTGTGGAACCGTTCCGGTGAACCGGTAGATGATGGTGTTTCCCGTAGAACTCCTCCAGACTTCTTCAAGGAAGTCAGGAGGGTCCGCCACATCCCAGGATGTTCCGTCCGGTGAGCGGCGCCAGCGCCGGGAAAGCCAGGGACGAAGCACCGGAAGGTCGGGGTCGACCACAAGGTACTCCGCCCCGTGTTCAGCGAGAAAGGGCCAGAGAAGCATTTCATAGTCGTTCGGCCAGGTCAGGGTGGGTCTGCGGTAAACCCAGTGGTAAAGCTCCACATTGGGATATGTGACTACCCAGGCGGAATCCGATGTGTTGTCACGGATCCATCGGGCGCCCTCCATGGATTCCGAGGCCCTTGCCCCGTTATCGTGAGAAATCACCACAAGCAGCGGACGCAGCAGAACAAGGCCAACCACCAGTATCGATACCGGAGTGATACCTGGAAACTTCCGGTTGACCCGAAGAATTCCCGCAACACCGAAAGCGGCCACCACCGCGTAAGCCGGAGCCATGTACCTTCCACTGTGCTGGTGTACGGTCAGGGCCGCCAGAAGGGGAAGAACAACCAGGGCCGGAAAAAGCGCCTTTTTTCGATCCCCGGGATGCCTCAGACAAACAAGAGCGAACAGAAGGAACACCGCGAGGGTGGGCTGTCCGAAGGGCTCGCCCCGGTGGGTGGAACCCAGTGTGAAAGGTTCCAGAACCCGAAGCGCACCTCTCATCACGAACGCCGCGCACGCTCCTGGACCCTGGTTTCTCAGCATGTCCCCAGGCCCCGGAGGAGCGCTTCGCACACTCCAGGCGGACCAGTGGTTCTCATTCATGACGAACTGGCTGTTCTGGCTGTGGGTCGGGCTACCAAACACCCTGGTGTTTCGTGCGAACCATGGCAGAGCCACAACCAGGAAAACCCCGGAGAAAAGCAGGGCCTTTCCGACCCGGCCATGCCCGCCGTGGATGAGAATCCAGATTCCAGCGGAAAACCCAAGTACCATTCCCTGGGTTCTAGCAAGGTAGGCCAATCCTGAAAGAAGGCCCAGAAGAACGGCCCTTCTCCAGGAAACACCACCCTGCCCGGCCACGGTCATTGTAACGAAAACCAGCCCGGTGTACAATAAAAGGCTGTCGGGCTGTATGCTGAACCAGATGAAGGGAGGGTTCAGGGCAAGAAAGGCCAGGGCTCCGAGGGCAGCGGTATTCCCGAACGCTTCCCTGGCCCAGCCGTAAAAGGCCAGCAGGCACAGCATGCCCACCAGGACAGACAGTGCCTGGGCCGGTCTCATTCCCGGGCCGGTCACCCGAAAAACACCGGACAGAAGGAGAGGAAACAGGGGCTGCCGGTTCGCTTCCGGGCGAAGGTGTTCCCTGGAGTCGTCGTAAAGGGTCCATTTCAGATAGGTGGAAAAACCCTGCCCCCTGTTGATGTTGTCCGCGATGAGAATGTAGGCCGCTATTCCATCGCCCTCCGGCGCCGGTTGGCGAACAGCGGTGAAAACCCGTAGAAGAAGGGCGGTCAGTAGAATCGCACAGAGCGTCAGGTAATGCTTCCGTTCGCCCATGCTCCCCTTTCCCTGATTGCACTCCGCACCTGCGTCGTCGGGTTGTATCTTACTTCATGACCAACCCGGGAACCACTGAAGGAAGGAGTGGCGATGATTCTCACCGCAGCCACATGGAATGTCAACTCCGTCAGGGCCCGGCTCTCCCATGTTACCCGCTGGCTTTCGGAGAACCCGGTGGATGTTCTGTGCCTTCAGGAAACCAAGGTCACCGACGATCTCTTCCCGGGAGATGAACTCGCCGGTTTGGGCTATTCCGCAACGGTTCACGGCCAGAAAAGCTACAACGGTGTCGCGGTTCTCAGCCGGGTGACCCTGGAGGACGTTTTCACAGGGCTCCCCTCGGGTTTTCTCGGTGACCAGGCCAGACTGCTGTCTTTTCGCTGCAGGGGGATCAGGTTCCTTAACGCCTATGTGCCCAACGGAGGCGATGTGGCCCTGCCGGCGTTCGAACTCAAGTTGCGATGGCTGACCGAATTGCTTGCAGCGGCAGATTCTACTGCGGAACCGGTGATCGTTATGGGTGATTTCAATGTGGCACCGGGACCCGACGACACCCACTCACCGGAGGAGCAGGAGGGATCGGTCTGCTACCATCCCCATGAGAGGGAAAGGATCCAGGCCTTTCTGCACACCGGCTTTGTGGACATGTTCAGGGTGTTCCATCCGGAAGGAAAAGCATACACCTGGTGGGACTACAGGGCAGGCGCGTTCCGGAGAAACATGGGAATGCGGCTGGATCTTGTTCTGGCTTCTCAGACAGCGGCCCCACTTTTCCGCGGGGTAAAAATCGATCCGGAACCTCGGGGATGGGACAAGCCGTCTGATCATGTACCGGTGCTCTGTGATGTCGAGGTTCCGGAATAGATCCCGCGAATTGGGGGTATACCTGGCAGTGAACAGGAGGTGTCGCGTGAAAAGGCTTCCAATGGCTCTGTTACTGGTGATCGTTTTCGGCCCGGCCCAGGCGGACCAGAGGCGTCTTCCGGAAATCCATATCCACGAGTGGGGTGTTCTTTCATCCTGCGGCCCGGATATGGTGTTTTCCGGCATTCCCGCAACTCCCGAAGCCATTCCCGACCTCCCACCGGGCAACTTCGTGCTCAGAGCGCCGGTGCTTTACTTCCACGGCCCCGAGTTTTCCGGAACCGTTACCGTGAGCACGGGGAACGGTGTTATCTCGGAGGTGTACCCCGAACCTTCATCGGGAGGGGTCGGGCTCACCAGTTGTTCCTGGACCGGTGATTTCAATTACAATCCCGCGAATATCCATGAGAGGGATGCCCTTTCCACCGGCACCCCCTGGCCTTACCACCTGTGGCGTACCGGACAGAGCATGACGGTGCATTCCGCCGGGTGGACAGAAAGCTTTCTTTACTACGAGACGGCACCGAACCGGGTGGACTACCTCCCCTATCCCGCCGAATCAGCTGCAATGGCTGACGAATGGGCGGACCTGCAGGCTCTGGTCTTCCGGGAGTTCGAGGACGGCGTGCGCTTCTCCATCAGCAGCCTCGGCGCCTTAGCCGAAGGGGGCGACCTCATCTACCGGGAAATGGACCCCAACGAGGTGCACAACACCCTGCGGAAGTGGTCACGGGATATCATTGACATCTACGAGGTAGACGCACTCTGGAACACCTGGAGCCAGTGGATATGCGGAGAACACCCTTCAGGCTCCGACTACCACCGGGGGCTTGTTCTCTATCTGGTGCCGGATGAACTGCTTCACAATCTCAGTACCATCGTGCTGGAGCCCCACGGCCCGGCGGGATACCCATCAAGGCTGCGCAGGTACATACTGGCAGCTGTTCCACTGTAAGGGAGGGATATGCTGCCACTGCTGTTTCCCCTTCTGGCTGATACGGTGATCGCCCCGTACCCCCACGACTACGGCCAGGTTCGAGTGCATGAATGGGGAGTTGTCACCTTCACCTCGGCGGGCACCGAAATTACCGGCGCCCCGGGGGGGCTCTACGGTCACGATCCCTTCGGCCTTTTGCTGGTCGACGCCCCGGTGGTGTGGTTTCATGGAGAGCCCTTCGGGGGAACCTTCACCGTCAGGGCGGAGATGGGTTTCATCACAACCGCGTACCCCAAACCTTCAGAAGGCTTTTCCGGCCCGACTCCCGTTACGGCCTCATGGAGAATCGTTGGAAGAATGCCCCAACCCTTCACCGAGGTCCCCCGGCCTTCAGTACCGGAAAACACTCCCTTTCGCTGGGCCATGGATTTCTGGAGGGATGTGCCCTGTCTCGACCTCTACACCCAGGAAGAGGTCTACCTCGACAGGTTCCTGTACTACGAAACAGCAATTCCAGACGGCCTGCACGCCAGAATGAACACTGTTGTGGAAAACGGCAGACAACTGGCGGGATTCTTCTCCCCTGATGGAATCAGGATAGTCACCGGTCCCGAGCCTCTGATCAGACCTGACCGGATAGTCCCCCTTCCTCTGGTGGGCAGCAGGAGTACGGCGATCCGCACCACCATGCATCGACAGGAAATACTGGACCGGTTGTGTGACTGGGCCGGGGGAAATCTGAAATCCCATGAGATTGCCGCTCTCTGGAACACCTGGGAACCCTTCTTCACCGAACGGCCCCCCGGAGAGATCTGGCTGCTTTTCCCACTTCCTCCGGAAACAGTTGAAGGAATCAGCTCCATCCATCTCCAGCCTGATGATCCACATCTTTCCGTGGAGTATCACAGGCTCTTCCTGGGTCTCGTGCGTCTGGAATGACATACCCCTGCCTCCTGCTTCTTCTGGGGCTTGTGGTTCTCGAGGGCGGGTTGCTCGTTCCCTCTTCCCCCGAAAACTCCGGGGGCCAGTCCGCGGGATACAGCGCCGGAGTCCTTGGGCTGCTGCCCTATGTAATCCAGGGTGGAAACCCGTCACTGAGGTTGGAGCACGGCAGCATCCCCTGCGTTCTTCTGAGGCTCAGAAACGGTGTTCCCGAGTTCGCGGAAACAACCCTTCTGGCTCTTGCCAGGCGTGAATCCCATGAATGGCGAAGGCTTCAGGGGGAACTCCGGCTTCGGGAAGCCGTTGCCCCGCTGGTCGGGGGTGTTCCAGGGGATGACGGTTTGAACTCCATCTGGCCTTTCTGGCAGGAAGTTCTCCTTGAAGCGGCGGCTGGGGAAACCATTGTCATCTACCCGGTGCCCCGGGAGATATCGGAAGAGATGACTCGGCTTCAGAATGAAACGGAAGATGGAACCGGCTCGACTCCGGGGTTTATTCTGGCATGTGTTCCCGCGAGGGTGAACTAGTGGAGGCCTGCATGCCCGGGGCGGTTCTGCTCTGCGCGGCGTTTCTCCAGGGTTTCTGCGGATTCGGTTACTCACTTCTGGCGATGCCGCTGCTTCTTTTCATGATGCCGGCTCAAGCAGCGGTGCCCCTGCTGTCCGTGACGGGTATTGCCCTGAATGCAATTCTTCTGGTTTCCACAAGAAAAAGCCTTGACCTGCGGGGGATTCTGCCCCTGGCCGCAGCCGGGGTCGCCTTCACGCCCCTGGGCGCGTGGCTTGTTAGGGAGGTTCGGCCGGATACGGCGAAAACGGTGATAGGCGCCGGCGTGGCGCTGATCTCCCTGGCGCTTCTGTTAAATGCCCGGGCGGGTATTCGAAAAACCCCGGCGGGGCTCATCACCGCCGGAGCAGCCAGCGGTCTTCTCAACGGCTTCTCCACCTTCAGCGGACCTCCGGTGGTTCTTCTTCTGGCAGCAAGTGGCGACGAGAGGGACCGAATCAGGTCCACCCTGGCGGCTTACTTCCTTCTCCTGGGGGGAATCGGCCTGGCATCCTACGCAGCCATGGGAATCGTTGCCGTAAAAGACCTTCCAGGCATGGCGGCTCTGTTGCCATTCGCGGTTCTGGGGGGACTTGCCGGAGCGTTTCTTGCGGTCAGAATCCGCTCCTCCGGCTTCAGAAGGTTATCCCTGGTCATAATGATGTTTCTCGGTGCAGTGAGCGCGGTGTCGTAGTCTATAGAAAGGGTTGGCCGATTCTCCATTCACCCTGCTGCTGGACCAGGGCAAACCGGGCCTCCGCCGTTCCTCCGCAGATCAGGTCCACCTCGCACACAACGATGGTGGTGTCACCCCGCATTTCCTGGCCGGTGCATTGCACCATGCTTCTCTCCGGCAACTGGGAAATCAGTACGGGAGCATCCAGAACCACTCTGACAAAATCCGTTTCATTCCACCGGGAAAGCTCCTGGCCTGATACCTGCCTTCCCGTCTGAAAACTGAAACGTTCAGCGGCCGCAACCGGCTGAAGCCTGGCCAGTGCCAGCATCATGGTGAGAGCCGCCTGGTTCTCAAGGCTGAGCATTCGATAAACGGTTTCCGCGTCATACCTGTAAACGGCGTCTATGAAGGTTTCCATAACCCGAAGGGGACTTGCGGAAACCACCGACACCAAAGCAACAGCAATCCAGCACAACCCTCGAATCACTTCCTCTGTTCCTTTCCATTCCCGGGAAACGCAGTGAACGGTCACGCCTGTTCTACGCCGTCAAGTTCACAAGTGTTCCACCAGGTATTGCCGCGCCTTTTCGGGCGTTCTTATATTGATGCTGCGTGCGGTCTTGGTGCTTACCGCAGCGCTCAGGCCCTGGTTCCCGTGTCATGGACCCGTGCTCTGATTTGTGTTTCACAGGCATGACACCCCATCGAAAGGATCCTTATCCAGTGAATCTTTACATCGGAAATCTGTCCTACACGGCTACGGAAGACGAGCTCAAAGCCCATTTCGAGCGCTTCGGCGAAGTGACCGCCGCCCGGATAATCACCGACAGGGAAACCGGCCGTTCCCGGGGCTTCGGATTCGTGGAAATGCCGGATTCAACCGAGGCAGAGGCGGCGATTCTGGGCACCGAGGGCAAGGACTTTCTTGGCCGGGAACTCAGGGTCAACGAAGCGAGACCAAGGGAAAGGGAGTAATCCCCCCAACGCAAGAAGGGCGGAGGCTTTCGCCTCCGCCCTCCGCTTGTATCACCGGTTTTAGAAGGAAGACTTGATTTCACCCCAGGTGCTGCGGGTGAGAGAGGTTCCCCCCCACATGAACTCAAGGATGTTTTCCCAGATGGCAACGCCCTGGCTGGCATAGGCGGGTGTGAAGCCGCTTATGACGCTGCTGCCGTCGTTGGCTACGCAGATGCCGGCCTGACCCGACTGGGGAGAAGCGGTCCAGCCAGTGACGGGAGTGGCGTTGGATACCGTGAACCTGGCGTTCAGGATGCCAAGACCGGGGTCAACCCAGTTCCAGTCCGAAACGCCGTCGACAATGGGATGGCCGGCTTCCCAGACGTAATGAGGAATCACCGGGCTGCTGATGTTGGAAACGCCGGAGACGCCCATGTTGTTCGCCAGAGTCATCTGACCGGCGCTTCCGCTTGTCCATTGCCAGGTGGAGGCGAAAATCTTGGCTGCGCCGGTGTCGTACAGGTCGTTCACGCCCATCCAGTAGATGTCGTTGGTGTTGTTGTACCAGCACTCGAGGATGACGATGTCCCAGTTGGGGCCCAGGCTGTTCAGAGCCGCGTTGAAGGAGGCTGCGTTGCCGTTGTGGGCGCTGACCGTTGCCGAGGGCCAGAGGTTGGATATGGCAGTGGTGACGGCGGTGCCGTATCCAAGCTGAACATCATGGTAAACCAGAATGTTCTGGGGGGCCTGGGCGAAGGCAAGTACGGAGAAAGCAAGCAAAATGCCAATAAAAAACTTCATTTCTCACACCTTTCTTGGTTGAGTTGAGGGTTTACAGCGTGGCAAACCAGCCACGACGCCATTGTTATATGGCGCCTCCCGCGTTTTGTCAACATCTTCCATCCGCTCCCGGCCGGTTTTACACACGACACCTGGATATCCTGCATACCCGGCCGGACAGTCCATTGGAGCCATCCTCCCCGGTAACAAGGGTTCCCCTGTTTTCCGCGGCCATGACCCTGGCCGCCATGGGAGTGAACTCCAGCTCCAGCCATCTTCGGCCCGCGGGGGTTAACACTATCACATCCGCTTCCTCGGGGCTGCCTTCCATCTTGATGTCCGGGCCGCCCCGACGCTGAAACCTTCCCCGGGGGCAAAGGTAGCCTTCCCGGCCGACGGCAAGGGTTCCCGCCGGATATCGCCGAAAGGTTGCCGGGCATTCGAGTGAACATATGTCACAAACGCCTTCTTCATCCTGATGGGGCAGGCATGCCCTTCCAGGCCAGGGCGTTTTCACGCTGACCGCGGCGGTTGGGCAGACATCGGCGCAGTTGCCACAGCCGGTGCAGTCGGTCTCGACAAGGGGAAGGTCCATTGCCGGCCTGACCCGGGTGCCGAAACCCCTGCCCACGAAACCCAGGGCGGGCTTCTGAAGAAGGAGGGCGCAGGTTCTGACGCACTTCCCGCATAGAATGCATTTGTTGGCGTCGTAAACCATCTCCGGATGGCTCTCGTCCACCTTTTCCCGGGCGGTCTTTCCCCGAAACCGATCCATGTCCATGCCGTACTCCTGGCACAACAGCCTCAGGTCACAGTCGTCGTACCGGACGCACCCGCAGGAGAGGCAGCGTTCCGCCTCATCAGAGCACTGCTCCGCATTGATCGGAAGGGCAACCTCCACATCCATGTCGCGCCGCTTTTCCGGAGGCACAGCTCCCTGTTGGTTCGCGGGCTTCTCCTCCCGGCTGGGAAGCAGTTCCCTCCCCGGCTTTTCCCAGAAGCCTTTGCTTACCGTGAAGGGTACGGCCTTTTCAACTCCGGTGAGGTGGCCGTGAATGGCTTCCGCGGCGTTCCTGCCGTCACGGATCGCGTCGATGACCACCGTGGGTCCGTGGTAGGCCGCGTCGCCGGCGGCGAACACACCGGGCAGGCCGGTGGACACTCCGGTGTCGCTTCCGGTATCGATGGTTTTCCAGCGGGTGAGGCCAATCCGGTCCTTCAGACCGTCGAGAATTGGTTCCTGGCCTATGGCGCTCACGGCCAGGTCGCATTCCAGTGTGAACTCACTTCCTTCGAGGGGAACAGGGCTTCTCCTGCCGGAGGCATCCGGCTCGCCAAGGGTCATGCGTATGCATCGAAATCCGCGAAGCTCAAGGTTCTCGGTGCGCTCGATGCCCACCGGGGCCGCAAGCTCCATCAGTTCGATTCCCTCTTCCAGGGCCTCTTCTATCTCGAGGTCGTCGCAGGGCATTTCCAGCCGGGTGCGGCGATAGAGGATGATAACCCGGTTCGCCCCAAGCCTCCAGGCGGTTCTTGCGGCGTCCATGGCGGTATTGCCGCCGCCGACAACAACCACTGTCCCGGAAACCGGTGCTCTTTCCCGGGCGCTGGACACCAGAAAGTCCGCGCCGGTTACCACTCCGATGGTATCGAACTCCCCATCCACCCTCATTGCCTTGCCTGCCCAGGCACCGGGAGACAGAAGCACTGCGTCGTGGGATTGCCGGACATCCTCAAGGCCGATGTCCCGGCCTATCCGGGTATTCAGGCGGATTTCGCAACCGGAGACCCTTTGGATGTAGTCGATCTCCCTATCCAGTACCTCTTCCGGAAGCCTGTATTCCGGAATGCCGTAACGAAGCATGCCGCCAGGCTTTTCCATGGCTTCATACAGAACCGGGAAATGCCCCCGCAAACCCAGGAAGTATGCCGCGGTGAGCCCGGCGGGACCGGAACCGACAATGGCAACCCTTTTGCCCGTGGGCTTCTCCCTCTCAGGCAGCCCGTCGTAAACTCCGTCCTGGTCCATCAGGAATCGCTTCACCCAGTTGATGGATACGCACTGGTCAAGCTCGGTTCTGTAACACTGGTCTTCGCAGGCCCGGACGCACACTCTGCCGCATACCGCCGGAAGAGGGTTGCGAAGCCTGATGAGTTCCACCGCTTCGATGTACTTTCCCTGGGCGGCCAGGGCCAGGTAGCCTTGAATGTCCACATTCCCCGGGCAACCGGTAAGGCACGGAGAAACACAGTCCGCCCAATGGTTGGACAGCAGAAGCTCGAGAGCGGTTCTACGGGCGGCGTTCACCCGGGATGAGCGGGTATGCACAACCATGCCGTCGGTTACGGGTGTTGAACAGGCGGGAGCCATGTTCTTTCTGCCGTCCACTTCAACAACGCAAACGTAGCAGGAAGTGAAGGGCTCGGTGTTCTTCATGTGGCACAGCGTTGGAATCAGATCCAGACCGTTTTCATGCACCGCGTCGAGAATGGTGCTGTCCGGCCTGACTTCCACGGTGACGCCGTTGATGGTAACCTTCAACGCAGCCCTCCTATTCCCTTATTATGGCATCGAAGGGGCAGGCCTCGAAACACGCGCCGCACCTCGTGCAGAGTTCACTGTCGATGGAGTGAAGCTTTCCCCTTTCTCCGCTGACGGCGTTCACCGGGCACGCCTTCGCGCACAGCGTGCAGCCCCGGCATGTTTCGGGGTTCACGCTGAAGGTCAGAAGAGCCCTGCAGTAAAAGGAGGGGCACTTCCTGCGGAGAATGTGGGCTTCATATTCATCCCGGTAGTAGCGCAGCGTGGTCAGGATCGGATTAGGGGCGGTCTGGCCCAGACCGCACAGGCTTCCGTCAATGATCTGCCGGCTCAGGGTTTCAAGGAAGGAGATGTCCTCCTCCCTGCCATCTCCGGCGGTGATTCTCTCCAGGGTTTCCAGCAGCCTCTGGTTTCCCACCCTGCAGAAAGTGCATTTACCGCAGGATTCGTCGCAGGTGAAGCTGAGGAAGAATCGGGCGATGTCCACCATGCAGCTGGTGTCGTCCATGACCACCATGCCTCCGGAACCCATGATGGCTCCCGTTGCGGGAATGGACTCGAAATCCACCGGTGTGTCCGCCAGATGTTCAGGAATGCAGCCGCCGGATGGGCCTCCCATCTGCACCGCCTTGAAGGCCCTGTCACCCTGGATGCCGCCGCCGATTCCGAAAACAAGATGGCGGATCGGAGTTCCCATCGCCACTTCCGCCAGGCCTCCACGCTTCACCTTGCCCGCCAGGGCGAACACCTTGGTTCCCGGGCTTTTCTCCGTGCCCCTGGCCCGGAATGCGTCTGCGCCGTTCCTTACGATCCAGGGAACGCAGGCGTAGGTTTCGACATTGTTGTTGTTGGTGGGTTTTCCGAACAACCCCTTCTCCGCCGGGTAGGGGGGACGAAAAGTCGGCATGCCCCTCTTTCCCTCGATGCTCCGGAACAAGGCCGTTTCCTCGCCGCAGACGAAGGCTCCGGCACCCATTTTCACTTTCAACTCGACTCCCGCGGAGTAACCCTTTTCCGCCGCCTGAGAAATGGCGTTTTCAAGCCTTTTCACAGCAAGGGGGTACTCGGCGCGGCAGTAGATGTATCCCTTCCGGGCACCGATGGCCCGGGCGGCTATCAGCATTCCCTCTATCACCGCGTGGGGGTCACCCTCTATGATGGACCGGTCCATGAAAGCGCCGGGGTCACCCTCGTCGGCGTTGCAGACTATGTACTTCACGTCTCCCGGCGCTGAGGCGGCGAAGGACCACTTGAGTCCCGTGGGAAAGCCGGCTCCCCCCCTGCCCCGAAGCCCCGAGTCCTTGATGATTCGAACTATCTCTTCCGGAGCGATGGACATGGCCCGCTTCAGGGCTTCGTAACCACCGGTCGCCGTGTAATCATCCATGCTGTCCGGGTTGATGAGGCCGCAGTTCCGAAGCACCAGCCTGTCCTGCTTTGCCAGAAAGTCAGCGTGGCTTCCCCGACCGGAGCTGCTCCATACAAGGTTTTGATCGGGTTTGGCGCCTTCCGCTATCTCAAGGGCCATTTCCGGGCTAACCTCGCCGTAGAGCATCCGGCTTTCCCCGTCCCTGACTTCCACCAGGGGCTCCATGAAGCACATGCCTATGCAGCCCGTACCCGACAAAAGGAAATCGCCCTGAGTCCTCCTGAGGGCTTCCATCACCTTTCCCGCGCCGGCGGACAACCCACAGGTTCCGGTTCCGACAAGCATTCTTTTCATGGCGCATCCCCCCCACCTGCGAACTCGTGAAGAACCTTTACGGCCCCGGCGGGAGTCAGTTTCCCGAAAGTCTCCCCGTCGATCATCATCACCGGAGACAGCGAGCAGCAGCCCAGGCAGGCCACGGTGTGGAGGGTGAAGCGCATGTCCGGGGTTGTCCCCCCCGGGGCCACCCCCAACTCGCCGGAAAGGGCCTCGACAATTCGCCCCGCGCCAGCCACATGGCAGGCTGTTCCGGTGCAGACCCGGATAATGTGTTTCCCCGAAGGGGTGAATGAGAACTGGCTGTAAAACGAGGCCACTCCGTAGATTTGAGCTTCGGGTTCCCCGGTGGTTTCCGAGATAATGGAAATTGTCTCCCGGGAGACAAAACCGAACTCAGTCTGGGCTGCCTGAAGAAGGGGAATCACAGCCTCCGCGCTTCCCCGGGATTCTTCCGCCAGTTCGGCGAAGGATCGCTTCATGCACTGTCCTTTCCGTTGGCTCCAATGGCTGCGTATTCAAAAACGCCGAGGGGGTACCCCGATACAGGAGTACCCCCAAACACCTGCAAAAGCAGCCCTATCTTTCCGGCCCGTACCCTACACCACGCCCTGGGCTATCATGGCGTTCGCCACCTTCATGAAGCCCGCGGCGTTGGCGCCCAGAACGTAATTGCCGGGCTGCCCGTACTTCTCCGCGGCCTGGAAAGCCTGGCGGTGAATGTTGATCATTATCTGATGAAGCCTGCTGTCCACCTCTTCGCGGGTCCAGCTGCTGAAAGCTGAATTCTGCGCCATCTCAAGACAGCTGGTGGCCACTCCGCCGGCATTGGCGGCTTTCCCGGGACCGTAGAGAACCCGGTGCTCGAGGAACACCTCAACGCCATCGGGGGTGGTGGGCATGTTGGCACCTTCGGAAACCAGGAAAACGCCGTTGTTCACCATGTTCCGGGCGTCTTTCCCGTTGATTTCGTTCTGGGTGGCGCTGGGGAAAGCGCAGTCCGCCTTGTGGTCCCACAATGGGTTGTGGTCGAGGTCCGGATCCACCGGACAGTACACGGCCCCGGGGTACTTGTCGGTGTACTCGCTTATCCTGCCCCGCCGCACATTCTTCAGGTTCATAACGAAATCCAGCTTCTCGGAGGTGATGCCTTCCTCGTCGTAGATATGGCCGGAGCTGTCGCTGAGAGTAACCACTTTCCCGCCGAGCTGGTTGATCTTCTGGGTGGTAAACTGAGCCACATTCCCGCTTCCCGAGACCAGGCAGGTCAGTCCCTCATAGCTTTTGCTCCTGGTTTTCAGCATCTCCTCGCCGAAGTACACAGCGCCGTATCCGGTGGCTTCAGGGCGTATAAGGCTTCCGCCGTACTCGAGGGCTTTCCCTGTAAGAACGCCGCTCCACTCATTGCGAAGCTTCTTGTACTGGCCGAACAGGTAGCCGATTTCCCGGCCTCCCACACCGATGTCGCCGGCGGGAATGTCGGTGCTGGGGCCGATGTGCCGGAACAGCTCGCTCATGAAACTCTGGCAGAACCGCATTACTTCAAGATCGCTCTTGCCCTTTGGATCGAAATCGCTGCCGCCCTTGCCGCCCCCCATGGGAAGGCCTGTCAGGGCGTTCTTGAACACCTGCTCGAATCCAAGGAACTTCAGTATGCCAAGGTTGACCGAGGGGTGGAAGCGAAGGCCGCCCTTGTAAGGTCCGATGGCGCTGTTGAACTCGACCCTGAATCCCCTGTTGACCATAATCTCACCATCGTCGGAGGTCCATGGGACCCTGAAAACGATCACCCTTTCAGGTTCGACGATGCGCTCCACCACTTTCATGCGGCGAAGTTCGGGATGCCTGTCAAGAACAATTTCGAGGCTTTCCAGAACTTCCTGCACAGCCTGGTGAAACTCGGGCTGGTCAGGGTCTTTCTGGATGATACTTCGGTAGGTCTCGTCCAACATTGCATGAACCTCCAACAGTTTCGGGTTCCGTCATCGACTCCGGACCACTGGTTGGAGGGGTATTCCTTACCGGTCTGCCCGGAGAAAGTGCAAATATATCCGGAGGTCGGAACAGGTCAATATTTTTCGTGTTCCCGGGTGATCCTTCTGATGTCTTCCAGCCTGTCCCCATCCTCTCCCGGAGTTTCGAGTATACCCGGAACCCGGGAGAACCCTTGGTGGAAGGCGACAGCCGCCAGGGAAGAAAGCCCGATAAAGCCCATCCCCGCATTGGCGTGCCTGTCTTTCCTGCTGCCTCTTTCCACCTTGGAATCATTGATATGAAAGGCCCTCAGGCTCTCACCGAAAACTCCTTCCGCTTCGTTGCAGAATTCCAGGGCGCTTTCCCGGGAGTCCAGCCGGTAACCGAATCCATGGGCGTGGGCAGTGTCGAGGCATACTCCGGTTCTGCCGGGAAGGTCAATCAGGTTCAGAATCCCCCGCAGCTCGAGAAAATCCCCTCCCAGGGAATCACCGGCCCCGGAGGTGTTCTCAAGAAGAAGGGTGACTCCGGGAGGAGCTTCTTCGAGGACACTCCGGATCGATGAAGCAGCCCGGGCCAACGCCTGGTTTCTCTCGCCGCCAACGGCGGAGCCCGGATGAAGAACGCAAAAAGGAACACCCAGTCTGGCACAGCGCTCCAGTTCCGCCTTCAACGCGTTCATGGATCGGGTCAGCACATCCTCCCGGGGAGAGCCGGGGTTGATGAGGTAGGATCCGTGGGACATGAAGGTGATACCCCCGGAGTAACTCCTGAACTCCAGGGCCTCGAGGGAAGAAATCTTCGCCTCGCTGTACTGCCTGGGGTTCGATGTGAAAATCTGAGCAGCTGGAATACCCATTGCGACCACCCTCCTGCCGCAGGCGGAAAGACCCCCCGCGGCGGAGGCATGGATTCCTGTCAGCACTCTGTGATCATTCTGGTGAAGTGGTCCGAAGTGGACCCGGCGGCGGAGATCAGCTCCTGCCGGGTTTCGGCCAGGCTTTCCCATATCGGGCCGCATCTGTCCCAGGCGTGTTGAACGACCTCAACCGCTTCCGGCCCGGGAACGCCGGGAGCGCCGGGAATCACAAGATCTCCAAGACCAGCCATCTCCATGAAGCGATCGCATTTGCTGGAGTACGACACCGCCACCGGCAGCGCGCCGGCAACCACGGAAAGAATCGCCCCGTGAAGTGGCGTTGTAATCATCACCCTGCACCGGGCCATCAGGGCCAGGGCATCCGGCACGGTATCAAAGGTGGCGATGGAGGCCATGTGCGAAAGCTTCATGGCGTCGAGAATCCTTTTACAGAACTCACCGTCATCGTTTGAGAGGGTGCCGGTGTGAAAGGGAAAGAAAAGCACGGAACCCCCGTTGGCCCCGAGGTGCCTATCCAGAACCTTTGCCCATTCGAAAACCGCGGAAGAAGGGTCTTCAGGTCTGAAACCGGGGAGCTTCCTTCGCATCTCGAGAGGCAGAAGCCTCCCCTGCCTGTTCAGCACATTTCTGGGCGCGACCCCCAGTACATCGGAACCAACAGGCCCGGGTGAATAGCCGCTTCCCAGTGTGAGGGCGGAATCGGCGGCGATCTTCAGAACCGGCGAGCTGAAGCCCCACTTGATCAGAGTGTCATGGGATGACCGGTCTCGGACTGTGATGCCGGAGCAGACCCGCAGGGCGAACTTTGCCAGGGCCGGCGTGGTCCTTGCCAGTTCCTCGCTTCTGCCGATGCCCACCGCCCAGCAAAAAGCCCTGCGACGGAAGATTCTGGCCAGTAACAGAGGCGTCAGGTTGAACGGTGAGTAGAGCAGGCTGGATCTGTCCTGCAGCAGTTCTCCGCCTCCGACTACCACCACATCGCTCCATCTTACGCCGGACAGAATGGCGGCGAGCCTTCCTTTTTTCGTGCTAAAACACTTCACTTTCGGATAAATGGCCAGGGTGCGGCTCAGGTCTGCGGAAAGAACCCCGGTCTCCGCTCCGATATCGGCGAAACAACGCACCTGGGAGAACAGGATTGCGCCGTCTCCAAGATTGGAGCCCTCGGCTTCCAGCTCCCCCCAGCCGGCGGTAAAAACCTTCAGCCGCTGCAGCTGAACTCCCGAAGCGTCTCCGCCATCAGGCGAAGCCGGCGGTCAGCGATGCCCAGAACCGTCTCAGGGGGATAGGCTCCGGATTCGTCGGCTTCCCCTGCTTTTCTGCCGGTAAGGAGCTCAATCCCGCTGCTGATGGTATCCACGGGATAAATGTGGAACTGCTTCCGTCGCACGGCGTCCACCACTTCCATGTCCAACTGAAGATGAACCCGGTTGGCGCTGGGAATCAGAACACCCTGTTTCCCCGTTAGCCCTCTCTCCCTGCAGACCCGGAAGAATCCCTCGATTTTTTCGTTAACGCCTCCGATGGCCTGGACTTCACCGAACTGGTTCACCGAGCCGGTCACCGCAAGATCCTGTCGAACCGGAAGCCCCGAAAGGGCGCTGAGAAGCGCGTAAAGCTCGGTGGAACTGGCGCTGTCTCCGTCCACGCCGCCATAGCTCTGCTCGAACACGATACCCGCGGAGAGGCTGAGCGGGTAATCCCTGGCGAAGTGGTTCCTGAGAAAGCCTGAAATCACCTGGACCCCCTTGGTATGCGTGGGACCAGACATCTCCGACTCGCGCTCCACATTCACCAGCCCCTCCCGGCCCGGGCTCACGCTGACGGTGATACGGGCGGGCAGGCCGAAGGCGTAGTCCACACCCTGGTAGACCGCCAAACCGTTCACCATCCCAATCCGCCCGCCTTCGGTATCCACAAGAATCTGGCCGTCGAGTATTCTCTTGACAGCGTAGTCCGCCCCCAGGCTCAGACGGCGTTTCTTTTCCTGGATTGCCCTCTGCATATCAGCGGCGGTTATGATCTTCCGGCCGCTCTGGGATGCCCAGTAGGAAGCCTGCCGCACGTAGTCCGATATCAGGTTGAACTCCAGGCTGAGCCTGTCGCGCCTTCCGGTGAGCCTGGCCGCCTGTTCGCACACCTGGGCCATTCCCGAAGGGTCAAGGGGACACAGGTTTTCCTGGCTGGTGATGTAGGCGATGACCCTGGAAAAATCCATCAGGTTTTCGTCGGTCAGTTCCATGCTGTTGTCGAAATCGGCCCGAATTCGGAAAAGAAGGCCGAACTCGGGGTCACTGCCCGCAAGAAGCATGTACAGCCATGCCGGGCCGATAAGTATAACCTTGACATTGACCTTGACCGGCTCCGGTTGAATCTCGACGGCACCAAAGAGCCTCATCATGTCCGTGGCGCGGATCATGACCGTCTGGTTTCTGAGGGTTTGGGAGAGGGTCTGCCACAGCCCCGGCTGGCGGGCCACATCCATGGCGTCCAGCAGCAGGAATCCGCCGTTGGCTTTCAGGTAAGCTCCCGCGCTGATCATTGTGTGGTCGCTGTAGGGCTTGTTCTCCACCATGATCCGATCAATGGTGCCGAAAAGGCTGGAAGGGTCGGGAAAGTTCTCCACCACCACCGGACGGGTTTTCTTCTCGGAGTTGTCCACAAGCAGGTTTACCCTGAAGATGTAGAAGGGGTCGGAATCCGGGTTCGCTCCGGAAAAGGCTTCCAGATTCTCCAGAATTGTATTTGCAACGCCATCCGCGAAATCGTTGAGAGCCTGGCCACCGTCAATCTGCTTAAGCGATTCGGTGATTCCAAGCACGGTGGGTTTAACCAGATCCACCATCAGCTCTGCCACGGCTGCCTTTGCCTTCATCTCCACATCGTGGCTTCGACGAAGGGCCTCGCTGAGCTTTCCAAACAGCTTCTCGTGGTTTTCCCTGATCTCTGCCATCTTCTCTTCAGAGATGGCTCCTTCCGAGGCCATCTGCCGAAGCTGATCGTGGGTAACGGGCTTCTCGTCAATCACCGGAAGCACATCGGGCCTCACCTGGCCGGGTCCCACAGTGATGCTGACCAGGGCAAATCCGGTTTCCCTGGCTTCCTGGGTTACGGTGTTCATAAGCTCTTCCTTCTTCTCGGAGAAGGATCTTAGCAGGCGACTCCGTTCCCCGGCGGTTCGCTCGCTTTGCAGAACAGAAGGAATGTTTCTTCTAAGGAGTTCCACGCAGTTTTCAATGGTTTCCCTGAGCCTCTTTCCGCATCCCGCAGGCAGCAGAAGCACCCGGGGTTTGGTCGAGTCTTCGAAGTTGTACACGTAGCAGATGTCCTGCAGGTCATCCGTGGTGATGTCTATCCTGTCCAGTATCCGCTTAACCGTGGTTTCCCTGCCACTGCCGGGCACCCCGGTGACAAACATGTTGTAACCCGAACTTGGAATCTCGAGGCCCAGCCGTACTGCCCCAACCGCCCGTTCCTGACCGACGATTCGTTCAGTGGGTTTCAGTTCGTCGCTGGTTTTGAAGCTGAAGCGAGAAGGTCTGCACCTCCAGCGAAGATCCGCGGTTTTAACGGATTTGATCGGCATGGAAACCTCCCGGTTTTGATTGAAAGCCTGCGGGAAGAATACGAAAACCTGCGGCTTCAGCCCAGTACCGGCCCTGAGGTCACCAGTACGGCGGCAGTCCTTCCCCGGGGTTCTCCCCGACAGCGGATCACCAGGGTTGCCCCTTCCCTTCGAAGAATACCGTCCGCAACACCGTAAAGGGGCGATGGAAGAAAAACATCCGCCACCCCGGAAGGGTCCTCCAGCATTATGAAACCCGCTCCACCGCCAAGGGAACGGGAGGAGGCGACCCTTCCCCATAGGCTGAACCCGCCTTTCCGGGGAAGGTCCACGATGGCAATGGTATCAGACGGCCGCGGCAGAATGGAGAGGGGGTGGAGTTCAGTGGTGACACCCATCACATCCATCTCCGCCCTGACCCTGTACTCCTGGGTGTAGTCCGGGAGCCGGGGCGCGGGCACACCGTCCGGAAACAGGCCGCAACCCCGGCTCTTCACCGTCCAAACCGCTTCGGAACGGGAAACACCCAACTCGTCGAAACAGCCGGCCATGGCCATCGCAGTTGCCAGAACAGGCCCGATGCCCGAATCCCTGACTCCTTCGGGTGAGTGGTAGGGACGCCCCGATTCCAGCCTGGCAAACTCACCTTCACCCATGCCCCGCACGAGGCTGAACCCAAGCATCAGCGAGCCGTTCGGTGTCTCCGAGCACAGCCACTTTCCTGTGTTGACTCCGGGGGAGACGATGGGAACACCCATCCTTCGGGCCTCCTCCACATACACCGGGGGAGAATAGAAACCCCCGCCTGCGGCTATAAAAGCGGCCATTGCTCCTGCGGGTCGAAAAGCCTTCAGCCAGGCGAAGGCGCAAGCCTCCACTGCGTAGGTTACCGCGTGCGCCTTGCAGAAGCCGTAACCGGCGTAACCCGACAGAAGCACCCAGCCCTTTTCCGCAACATCCCGTGAATGGCCGGCGGACATGCAGAGTTCGATTATCTCGTCCCGTTTTACCTGACCCGCCTTCAGCCTTCGTCGCATCAGATCCCCCCTGGCCGGAGAAAGCCCAAGCAGCACGCATGCCGCCTCGGAGACATCCTCCTGGTACAGCATCACTCCCCGGTTCTCCCTGAGAATGTTGTGAAGGCAGCGGGGTGCCCGGAGATCTCCTCCCCGAATGTACAATGCCCTTCCACCGCCGGCGGACGCTCCGGGACGCACCAGCGCCAGGGCACGGGCGGTGTCTTCGACGGTTTCAATGCTCATCTCCCGGAGAAGCCCCCTCATGGCAGGGCTTTCCACATGGGGCACTCCTATCGTATCGCCCCGGTTGAGAAGCAGTTTTACCGGCTCATCAAGTTCATCCTGCCGTGCCAGCAGGGCCAGGGGGTCTCCTTCAGAAGCGGAGGAGATTGCGGACAGCCCCCTCTGGCCCAGAAGGTCCATTTTCAAGAGACCGATGAACTCCACGCCATCCTTGTCGAACTGGGTCACCGAAAGCCCTCCCGCACAGCCCTGAAGAGGAACCCGGGAAGCTGCGGAGCCGTTGCAGACCACCAGCCCGCAGGGGTGGGGTCCGATTCCGGACGGCAAACCCTTAAGCAGTTCCGCCTTTTCAAGAATCATCCGGTTCTCTCCCGATGTCCAGACATTGTCGCAAGGATATCCCGATGCTCTGGCCAGCACTTCCGCCTCGTCGGGGCCCATGCCCGACGCTGCGGCGCAGAACCTGACAGCAGAACGGGTCCGGTAGGTCCCGAAAACTGAAACAGCGGCGGTTCTTTGCCCCCAGCGCCCCATGAACCATTCGAACACCTGGTCCCGACGGGCGCTGTCTATGTCCAGGTCGATGTCCGGTGGACGGCTGCGGAGAGGGTTGAAAAACCGGGGAAAGGACAGGCCGTACCGGATCGGACACACAACGGTTAGCCCGAGCAATCTGGCTACCAGGCTTCCTCCCGCCGAGCCTCTGGCCACAGCGAGTATGCCCCTTTCCCGGCAATGGGAAAGGATTTCATGAAAAACAAGAAAGTATCCGCAGAGGTTCGCTCCGGCCAGAGCGCTGAACTCTTCCTCAAGCCTCAGGGAAGCAGCTCTGCCGTTTCCGTAGAGTTCCCGCAGCCTTCCCAGCAGAATCTCCCGAAGCCTGTTCGGATCATCGGTGCCCATGACCGGAGGGTCGTAACACTTCTCCACGGGCTCCCGCGAGGCGGAGTCCAGAAGGTCGAGATCAGCCGCCATGGCTTCCGCGGGCCAGGGTTTGCCCCGGGCAACCGCAAACCGGGGATCGGGATTCACGGGAAGAGTTACCCAGGGTTCCTCCAGAAGGCCGTCCACCTTTCTCAGGATGTGATGGACCTCGGGAGAACCAGGCCTGGCGTACATGCACGGAGAAACCGCCAGCGGTCGAACCCCGGCGGGCAGTGCGGGAACAGCGCCGCCGGGGGAAACCGGCACATACACCCGACCCTTCCAGCCGGACATCCGGATCGCTTTCGCTTCCCTGCCACTGGTAACAATGGCGAAGAGACTGCCTGAATCCTCCAACGCCTCTTCCGGAGATACCGCTTCAGGCAAATGGGTGGATGTTACGAGACGGCACAACTGCCCCCACCCGCCCTCCAGGGCTCCCACCGCCACAATGTGACCGCCCGTCTGAATCTGGGCGCCGGGAATGGCTCTGATACCGAGCCTTCCGCATGCAAGCGATAGCCTGTGAAGCCCGTAGACGCCATGAATGTCCGCCGCCATCACTCCTCTGAAACCGGCGCGCACCGCAGCCTCCGCCAGAACCTCAGGCGAATCTGTGCCGTACCGGAAACTGAATGCGCTCTTCACCAAAGCAATCATAATTTGGGGACACCATACTAAATTATTGTTAATTGCGGCGGGAAATTTCTTAATTTTTCTAAAGTCAGACTTTCACTATTGTGCTACTTGTATACAAGTTGTACAATTTATAGATGCTATACAATACTCAACTGCTACGATGTATCCGAAGCGCCAGTCACGCTTCATGAATCAGTCAGCGCAGACGAAATGTCAAGTTCATTTCGGAAACGAGGGAGTTTGGCTTGAGCTTCATTGCGGTGTCCACAATGCTATATGTTGTATACTTTCTATTATAAATACATGTATTCGTAGTTCAGCCTTGAAGATATCTAAAACAACACTTTGAGTTATCTCATGTTTCAGAACCTGAGAATGAGAATAATTTAGTATGGTGTCCCCCAATTGACGGGCATGGTAGATTCGTGGGGGAGGTTGTATTGGAGGAAGCATCAGGAAAAGGTTACTGGGACCGTTTCTGGAGCAGGCCCAGAAATCTGAATGAGATCTACGACAATGACGACCGGATTCGTCAGGAGGTGGTGCGCCGATTCTCCCCTTCCGGGTTTCTGACACTGGAAGTCGGGGCCGCCACCGCCAGGGACAGTGTATCCCTGGCCAGCGAAGGCGCCCTTCCCGTGGCCCTGGATTACTCCCACAAAGCCCTTGCCCGGGCGGCAGAGGCGGGGGGAGGGGTTTTGCTGGTTTGCGGAGATGCCGAAGCACTTCCTTTCAGGGATGGGGCATTCGACCTGGTCTTTCACCAGGGGGTAATGGAGCACTTCCGAAACCCCGACCCCATGACCGCCGAGTGCGTACGGGTGCTTGCTCCAGGCGGGAAGCTGCTGGTAGACGTTCCGCAGGCACTTCACCCATACACCATGCTGAAGAAAGTGCTGATAGCGTGTGGCGCCTGGTTCGCCGGCTGGGAGACCCAGTACACACTTCGGGGGCTGCGGCGGTTTTTAGTGCGGAACGGCATGCTGCCGGAGAGCTGGTATGCCCGGTACTTCTCGCCGTCACTGGCCTACAGAATTCTTCGGGAAATCCTTTTTCGGGCGGGGATGAAACTTCCACTCCATCCGGTTCTGGCACCCCCTGCTCACCGGTTCAGAAAGAGGGTAAGGACCTCCGTGGAGAGAAGCTTCATGGGCGCCATTACCGGAGCGGTTATCGGCGTGATGGCCAGTAAGCCACGGCCATGAAGATACTGGCCCTGAACTGGAGAGATCCCAGAAACCCCGAGGCGGGCGGGGCGGAGGTACACCTTCATCACATCCTGAAAAGAGCTGTGACCGCCGGGCACCGTGTGGTTCAGGTATCGCACCGGGTCAAGGGCCTTCCGGACCGGGAAACCATTGACGGTGTGGAAATCCACAGAGACGGCAGTTGGTACTCCTACAACCTGTCGGCCAGGAAATTCTGTGAAGCCCTCGGGCTTTCCTCCTTCGACCTGATCCTGGAAGACATCTGCAAAGTTCCGTTGTTCTCTCCCGGATGGTCGGATACGCCGGTTCTCGCTGTAGTCCCGCACCTTTTTGGCACAACAGCCTACCGGGAGGTGGGCTGCCTGAAGGCTCTGTATGTAAATGCCCTGGAATCAATGATCCCCCGGGTCTACCAAAACTGCACGTTCGTGGCAATCAGCGACAGCACAAAGCATGACCTTGTCCGAAGGGGTATCCCCGGTGAATCGATTCAGGTTGTACCCTGCGGGATGGACACCGGAATCTACAATCCTGACCCCCGGGTACCGGTGGAGCATGGCATGTTCCTTTACGTGGGCCGTCTCCGGAAGTACAAGGGGGTTCAGTTCGCCCTCAGGGCAGTGTCAATGCTTCGGAATCGTGGAATCAGCGCATCCCTGACCGTACTTGGGGAAGGCGATTACGCCCGGAAGCTGCACCGTTTGGCCAATCGTCTTGATCTCGTTGATCATGTGTGCTTTGAGGGTTTTGTTCCTCTGGAGAGGAAGCTTGACAGGCTAAGAACTTGCTATGCCGCGGTCTTTCCCTCGGAAAAGGAGGGATGGGGTCTCACCGTGATCGAGGCAAACTGCTGCGGGGCTCCGGTAATCGCCAGCCGGTCCGACGGCCTGACGGATTCGGTGCGAGATGGAGAAACCGGTATCCTGACCCCCCACGGAGATGTGTCCGCCCTGGCGGACGCCATGCAGAAACTGATGGAAAACCCTGGAGAGCGGGAAAGACTGTCAGCCCTGGGTGTAAAATGGGGTGGGAGTTTCGACTGGGACCAAACGGGAGCCCGAATGCTTTCCATCATGGAAAAAGCAGTCAATGGCCGGTCAAAAGCCTCTCCGCAAGAAATGCAGGCAACCCGGCCCTTCTGATCTCCATCACTGTAACTTCCACCGGATAGTCCACTCTGATGGTTTCTGCGGTGTTCTCTACGGTGTCCACCATGGTGAATGCCGCACGGGGGTTACCGTCCCGGGGCTGCCCAACACTGCCGCAGTTTACCAGTGGATGGGTGTTCAAATCGGTAACTCGTTCCAGCGCTCTAACGCCCGTGGTACTCCATGCGCATGGGCTGTGTGTATGCCCGAAGAACCATGTCTGCCCGGGAAGCTCTTTAAAAACCGCCAATGCGCTGGTGCCGTCGAGAATGTACTCCCAGGAATCCGGTGCCGGCGGATAAGCGTGACAACCATGGATTCCATGCGTCTCTACTGCAAGGGGAAGCTCCTTCAACCAGGATTTTTCAGCATCACCAAGTTTGTCCTTGCTCCATCGAATCGCCAGTTCACCCCAGATGTTGAACCGCTTCAGGGGAAGCAACCCGACGCAACCCATGTCATGGTTGCCGGCAACGGAAGCATCGCACACGTTTTGCACAAGTTGGATGCACTCCGAAGGCCAGGGCCCGTACCCCGTGATGTCTCCGAGACAGACAGTCAGGTCGTTTGCCAGCCCCGCGGGATGGTTCAGAACTTTTTCAAGGGCGGGAAGATTCCCGTGTATGTCACTTATCAGCCGAATTCTCAGGGCTTTGCCCTCCGTTCCCAATCAGAATCCTGTGCAAAACACCGTTCACAAAGGCCCCTGCGCCGGGCTGATCGAACTCCTCGGCTATCCTCACCGATTCCCTGATGACCACCGGAGCCGGAGTACCCACATGAAAGGCTTCCGCAACCGCCTGCTCCAACAGCAGACGGGTGACTATGGAAAGCCTGTCAATGGACCAGTTGGAAAGCGCGGTTTCTATTTTGAGAGAAATGTCTTCGCTGTTTCTGACCGCGGCTTCGGAGATGCCTCTTATCCATTCCCGGGTTTCGGGATCGAACAAACCGCTGAATCCCAGGGCGTCCAGGTTGCTGACTACCGTCCCCCCGTTCAACAGGGCTGCATACCGGGATTGAAGCAGAAAAATCCGGGCTTTTGATCGCATTCCCACGGTTACTGGTTCACCGGTTCCTTCTCCGGGTCTTCTCCTTCGGAAAAGCCATACACCTGCCTGTACAGGTTCACCATTTCCAGTGCGGTCAGGGCCGCGTCGAAACCCCTGTTGCCGGATTTCGCTCCGGCCCGGTCTACCGCCTGTTCCACGGTGTCCGCGGTGACTATGCCATATGCAACCGGAATCTCCGCATCCATGCCCGCCTTCGCCACGCCCTTGGCGCTTTCCGCGGCCACATACTCGAAATGCGGTGTTTCCCCCCGGATAACGGCGCCAAGGCAGATAACCATGTCAAAGCCTCGGGAGCAGACCAGCTTCGCCGCCATTGCAGGTATCTCCCAACAGCCGGGAACCATGAAGACATCCATGTCCTCATCCTGCACTCCGTGACGAAGAAGGCAGTCCGTGGCGCCTTCAAGAAGCTTCGAGGTGATGAAACCGTTGAACCTGGATACCACCAAAGCCGCCTTCAGACCCTCGCCATCCAGTTGTCCCTCATGAATCCATGCCATCTTCGCAGACCCCTTTCAGAATGTGGCCCATCTTGCTCTTCTTCGTGGCCAGATAAAACCTGTTCTCATCTGTGGGACATATCTCCAGCCCCACCCGTTCAGTGACTGTAAGACCGTATCCGGAAATCCCCACGATCTTTTTCGGATTATTCGTAAGAAGCCTTATGCTGGTGAGACCCAGGCGGGTGAGAATCTGGGCTCCGGTTCCGTAGTCTCTCAAATCAGGGGCAAAGCCAAGTTTCTCGTTGGCCTCAACGGTGTCAAGGCCGTGATCCTGAAGGTGGTAGGCCTTTATCTTGTTCGCCAGGCCGATGCCCCTGCCCTCCTGTGCCATGTAAAGAACCACTCCGAGCCCCTCTTCAGCAATCCTGGCCATGGCGCCGTGAAGCTGGGATCCGCAGTCGCAACGGCGGCTCTGGAACACGTCACCTGTGATGCACTGGGAATGGACTCTTACCAGAACATTCTTCCGGCCTCGGACATCCCCCTTTACAAGTGCTACATGAGTCGCATCGTCCACCAGGCTCCGGAAAACCATCATTCTGAAAACACCGCTTTCCGTGGGCAGATCCGCTTCGGCCTGCAACTCCACCAGGATTTCGGTTCTTCTAATGTGGTTGACCAGTTCAGCCACGGAGGTGATGAGAAGGCCGTGCTTCTCACCGAACTCCCTCAGCTCCGGAAGTCGTGCCATGGTGCCGTCGTCATTCATGATCTCACAGATCACTCCCGCAGGAAACAGCCCCGCAAGTCTTGTGAAGTCCACCGCGGCTTCGGTATGACCCACACGGGTCAGTACGCCGCCATCTCTGGCGGCCAGTGGAAAGATATGCCCTGGCCTGGCAAGATCTTCAGGCCTGGACTCGGGATCAATGGCCACGGAAATCGTTCTCGCCCGGTCTCCCGCGCTGATACCCGTGGAAACGCCTGACGCGGCATCAATACTGACTGTGAACGCGGTTTCGTGCAGGGACGTGTTTCTGGGGCACATCTCCCTGAGATCAAGCCTCTCCAGGGCCTCCCTTTTCATCGCAAGGCAGATGAGCCCCCGGGCATGTCGGGCCATGAAGTTCACAGCAGCCTTGTCGCAGAACTCTGCCGCCACAAGTAGATCGCCTTCGTTCTCGCGATTTTCGTCGTCGACGACAATGACCATTCCGCCACGCCTGAGGACTTCCAGTGTTTCGGGAACACTGGCGAATTCATCTTTGCTCAAGTTTTTCCCTCAATCCGGGCCGGTTCGCCAGCCCTATGCTTCTTTGTATGTACTTGCCAATGATGTCAAACTCCAAATTTACCGCTTCGCCCGGTTTCCACCGGCAGGCATGGGTTCTGGAAAGCGTTTCTGGAATCACAGCGACACTGAAGCCGACACCAGGCAACAGATCTGCCACAGTGAGGCTTATTCCGCTGACCGCCACAGACCCCTTCTCGACAAGAAGGCTATGCCAGCAGGCGGGGCAGGAAACTTGAACCGTGGAAAAGGCCCCCTGTTTTCTCACTGCTCTTACCACCCCGGTGCAATCCACATGACCGGTTACCAGATGACCATGAAGCCTTCCCTCCAACTTCATTGGCCTCTCCAGGTTGACATGAGCTCCCCTCAGAAAGGGGGCTGCCCTGTCAACTGATTCCGGACTCACCCTGAAAAATGCGTCGTTTCCCGAAGCCTTCTCCACGGAAAGGCACATGCCGTTCACCGCCAGGCTCTCTCCCGGGTGTACATCCCCCGCGAGCCGGGTTTCCACCACAAGAACGCTTCCGGTGGCCTTGACCCGCCCAACATCCTCAATAAGACCGGTAAACAAGTTTCCCCTCCACAAGGGTGTCTTCGCCCAGAACCTCCACCACAGTGTTTTCAAGGTTAACGGCACTGCCGATATCCGTTACCCAGAGATCTCGAAATACGGGAATGCCACCACCTCCGAGCAGCTTGGGCGCTGTGAACACGCTTATTCGGTCTACCAACCCCTCGTTCACCAGAGCGGTTGCGATACCGGGCCCCCCCTCGCACAGAACAAGCCCCAAATCAAGTGAAAGGGTCAGCTGGAGAAGGTGAGCCAGGTCGTTGAACACTATTGCTTCGCCAGGGGGAGCCCAGTCGCAACCCGCGGAAATCGCGGTGATGGTGCGATTGCCGTCTTTGTACACGGTAAGATCCTCAGGAAGAGCATGCTCGGTGACAATGACCCGTACTGGTCGGTGTCCGCTGTATTTTCCGGTGGAAAGTGTCGGGTTGTCACGAAGAGCGGTTCCCCCGCCCACCATGACGGCGTGAGCGCGGCTTCTCATCTCATGAACCCTTTCCCGGCTTGCGGCGCCGGTGATCCACCTGCTGCTCCCGTCCGAGGCGGCGGCCCTTCCGTCCAGGGATACGGCCATCTTCAGGTGAAGGAAACTCCTTCGGGTGCTCATGCAGTGAACCCACACCCGGTTAAGATCCCTGGCCTGCTCTTCGAAAAGCCCCACTTCCACATGAATTCCATGTTCTTTCAGGTATGTCACTCCCCGGCCGCTGACCCGGGGGTCGGGGTCAACCATGGCCGCAACCACCCGCTTCACTCCTGATGCGGCAACGGTTTCAACACATGGAGGTGTTTTACCCTGATGGGCGCAGGGTTCAAGGGTTACCACCAGAGTGGCGCCATCCAGCCTGCCTTCAGCCCGGTCGATGGCCATCACTTCCGCATGACGGCCCCCGCAACACTCATGATGGGCCTCACCAACGGGGTTTCCATCGCTGTCGAGAACAACGGCTCCCACCATCGGGTTGGGAAACACCGAGGGCCACCCTTCCCGGGCAAGCCGGAGAGCCCTCAACATGGCTTTGCGCTCGCCCGAGGTCACATTCACTCGGTTATCTCCCTGACACTGAGCCTTCCGATAACTGCGTTGATGGTGTACTGATCCTCGAGGCTGCCCATGGCAAGGATGATATGGGTGGCATCAGCCAGCAGCATGCCGAATGTGGGGTCCATGGCAACCCATTCGCCAACCCACACCGCCGGCCAGGCGTGGTAACCGAATCTGCCTTCGTCTATGTAAACGATACCGTTGCAAACCACGGCTGGAATTCCAGCGGCCCTGGCCAGGGCCACGAAAAGGGCGGTGTGCTCATTGCAGTCACCCCTCATGGTATCAAGAACCTCCACTGCAGAGGGAAGGCTGACAGTGGGAACATCCTCCACCGCCCTGTCGACATAACGGCAGATGGCGGCCGCGGCCTCCCAGGCGTCCCGGGAGTCGGCGGTGAGCTCATTCGCCAGAGCGACAATGGCAGGATCATCGGATTGAAGAAGAGGTTCCGGCTGAAGATGCGGGTGAAGGTCGGCGGGAACTTCGGATATCGAGATGGGGAAAGAGGGAACCTTGTCGGGTGACGGAAGAAACGCTGATACAGTTACCACCGGCCCAGGTTCCGAACTCTGAAGCCCGTCATAGTCCAGCGTGAATGTGTTCCAGTCTATGTCGCCCTCGAGCAGCCAGACCCTCTCGCCTCCGGCCCTGGGCTCGTTCACAACAGTGGAGGAAACCGAGTAGAGAAGGTAGAGGTCACTCTGGGGATCGATCCTTCCATCGGAACCCGGAGGAACGCGGGTAAGAACCATTCCGAGCCCGGGCTCCTCCTCCCTGACAATTTGGCCTTCATGTACCCAAACAAGGTTGTTCATGCCTGCCTGGCTTATAAGAAGCCGGTATGCCAGAACCTGATCGCCCAGGAGGTCTACCGTTTCCTCGGCCTGACAGACCACTCTGGCCTCGAGGATGGACCCGGTTGATGGATCGAAGGTATCGTAGACCCTCTCCTCACCAGGCACCCAGTCCAATGACGCCATGGCAAGGTCCATGAACGCAGGAAGGTAATCCCCCTGGAAGTCAACACTTCGGGAAATCTCCCGACCCGAGGTATTGATTGTGGTTTCCACCGAACTTTCCCGGCGGATTGTATGCACGCTTATATCGCTGGTTCCATCACTCATGGTCATAACCAGCGAGCCCAGATCGAAGTCAAGACCGGTCCGGGCAATTGTGTTCATTGACACATGTCTCTCCGTACCGAGCAGGACAATCACCCACTCCATGTCCTGATGGACAAGAAGCGAATCCTCCCCCAGCCTCTCGACGGCCATCGTCATGTAACCTACATTCTCCCCCATGAGGCTTACGACGAACCGCTGAACATCCTCTCCGGCGAAACTTGCTCTGGGTCTGGACGAGCCGCAGGCAGCAATCAACATTATTGGAATCAGAAGAGCGTTTCCCATTTTCATCGCATTACTCCTTCAAGGTAGCCCAAAACCGCGTCTGCTGCCCGTTGCCCGGCTTGACCGTCCCAGTATGGGATCTCTGGAAGAACGGCCTTTCTCGCCGACAGGCGTTCCTTGACGGCATCGGGGATGCCTTCTGGTTCAGGGCACAGAACATTGGTGCCCAGTTCACAGGTCACAGGCCTTTCCGTATTCGGCCTTACGGTAACACAGGGCACTCCCATGACACTGGTTTCCTCCTGGACTCCCCCGGAATCGGTAATCACCACCGCAGCTTTCTTCTGAAGGGCTATGAACGACAAGTAGTCCTGCGGAGGGAGAAGAGTGAGGTTGCGGGGCATTTTCCCGGAAAGCCCCCACTCGGCAAGGTTTCTCAGTGTTCTGGGGTGAGCGGGAAAAACCAGGGGCATCTCAACTCTTTCCAGCGCGGAAAGAATCCGTTCCAGCTTTGACGGTGTGTCCACATTTCCAGGTCGATGAAGTGTGACCAGCGCGAATTCGCCATGGGGAACTGGAATGTCATCGGTTTCTGGCAGCAGCCGCAGCAGCGTATCGATCATGGTGTTGCCCACCATTGAAATGGCATTCCGAGGCCTGCCCTCGGCCAACAGGTTGTCTTCGGCTTCAGCGCTGGTTATCAGGAGGAGTTCCGCGATCTGATCAGTCAGCAGACGGTTGATCTCCTCGGGCATGGTTCTGTCAAAGCTTCTGAGCCCCGCTTCAAGGTGTACGACGGGAATCCCGTGACGAACCGCAGTCAGGGCGCAAGCGAGAGTCGAGTTCACATCGCCGACAACCACCACAACGCTGGGGTTGCCCTTAAGCAGAACCGGCTCGTAGGCTTCCATGATACGGGCAGTCTGGCTGGTTATGGACCCACCCCCGCATCCAAGGGAGACATCCGGCCTGGGAAGCCCAAGCTGGTCAAAGAAGCTTCCAGACATCGCATAGTCGTAATGCTGCCCTGTATGAACGATTCGATATGGAAATCGGGCTGCTCTGACCAGCGGATCAATCTTCATGAAGTTCGGGCGAGCGCCGCAGATCAGATCAATCACCCATGGCCCCCGGATCCAACCCCGCAATCCTGCGGGTGTGTCGGCCGCCTTCAAACTCTCCGCACAGAAATGCGCCGACGATCTCCCAGGCATGAAAGAAGGCGGTGAACCCCCCGGCGAGAACCAGAACGTTCGCGTCGTTATGTCGCCGGGCAAACGCTGCCATTGTGGTGTTCAGGCATAGCGCCGCCCGAATACCCCTGTGTCTGTTGGCGGCGATGCTCATCCCGATTCCCGAATTACAGATCAGAAGGCCCTTGTCGCATCTGCCGGCCAAAACCTCCAGGCACAGGCGATGGGCGTAATCGGGGTAATCCACGGATAGCATGCCGTCTGTTCCCAGGTCAGTCACATCGTGCTTATGATCTGTCAGTTTCGCAACCAGCAGGCTCTTGAGAGGATACCCGGCATGGTCCGATGCTATGGCCAGATTCAAGATGAAAGCCCCTTAATGTATGATGCCACAACCCCGGACAGAACCAGGCTGCAGAGCTTGCTTTCTGCACTGTCCGCACGACTGGTGAGGACTACGGGGTTCTTCGCCCCCATGATCACCGCTCCCAGTTCTGCGCCGGAAAGAAAAATCAGCGTTTTGTAAAGCACATTGGCTGCTTCAATGTCTGGAAGAAGAAGAACATCCGCGTCCCCCGCCACCGGGCCGGTCACCTTCTTGATCTTCACCGCTTCCTGCGAGACAGCCAGGTCCATCGCCAGAGGAGCCTGGAAAAGAATGTCGCCGAAAACGCCCTGATCGGCCAGTTCCTGCATCCGGGCCGCCTCGATGGTGCAGGGCATCTTATCGTAGGGAACCTCTTTGGCGCAGACATAGGTGCATTTCGGGGGGTCGATACCCAGGGCTCTCGCGACGGTGACAGCATTGGAGAGCATTTCCCTTTTCTGGTCGAAGTCTGGCGCGATGTTCATGGCGGCGTCGGTTATCAGAAGCAGCTTGTGGTAACCCGGCACCTCAAATGCCGCCACATGGCTGAGAAGACCTTCTCCGCGAATGCCGCAATCCCGGTCAAGAATAGCCTTCAGAAAAGTACTGGTGGCCACGAGTCCCTTCATTAGAACTCCGGCGTCACCTTTCCTGACGAGCTCAACACCAATTGTAGCGCTTTGATTGTCATCTTCGGCGTTCACCAGCCTTACGCCGTTCAGGTCGAAGCCCGCCTCTTCGGCGGCACTGCGAACAGCGGCGTCGGGTCCGATGAGAATGCAATCGACCATGCCGCCGGTTACCGCTTCACGAACCGCCGCCAGTGTTTCCACCTCGTCTGCCCGAACAACGGAAACCGTCTGGGTTGGCAGATCCAGGGCGAGCTTCTTCAACTGCGAAAGGGTGTTGATGGGTTTCATTTTCTTCCTTCCCCGATGAGAAAGACGCTTGACGCTATTGCGTAACCACAAAACACAATATTGAATATACGCCCGGCGCAAGCCGGCACCAAAGGCGATGAGTTGACAAGAAGAGAACCGGCGGCAAGATTAGCCGGAGGCTACAGGCCCTGTATCGGCAAGACATAATCTCTCTTACATAAATAACCCGAATCAACCCGCAATGCCGGAAGGACGCAACCAATGACAAGGATACCCGCTGACAAGGTGAAGGAAACAATTTCCAGGTACATGCTTGCTGATGGTTACGACATGACACTTGATATCAGGAAAAGCCGGGGCGGATTCATCCATGATGCCATCTCCGGCAGGGATTATCTCGACCTTGCAAGCTTTTTCGCCAGCGCCCCCCTGGGGATGAACCACCCCGCGCTGACTTCCGAAGAATGGCTTAAGCATCTGGGTGAAACCGCGGTCAACAACCCCAGCAACAGCGATTTTTACACCGAGGAAATGGCGGTTTTTGTAAAAACGTTTGCGGAAAACCTTATACCGGAAAGCCATCCACACCTCTTCTTCATCTCCGGCGGTGCCCTTGCCGTTGAAAACGCTCTGAAAGCAGCCTTTGACTGGAAGGTCAGAAAAAACATCGCCGCTGGCCGAGGAGAAATCGGAACCACTGCAATCCATTTCAGAAGCGCATTTCACGGCCGGTCCGGTTACACTCTGAGCATCACCAACACCGCCGACCCAAGGAAGTACATGTACTTCCCGAAGTTCGACTGGCCCCGGATTGACCCGCCTTCCATAATCTTCCCGCTTGAAAAGAACCTGGAGCAGGTAAAGGCAGCCGAAGCCCATTCCCTGAAGCAGATTGACCAGGCTATTGAAGCCCATGGACACCATATCGCCTGTCTGATAGTGGAGCCTATTCAGGGTGAGGGCGGTGACAATCACTTCCGGCGGGAGTTCTTCCAGGCTCTGCGGGACAGGGCGGACAAGCACGATTTTCTGCTGATTTACGACGAAATTCAGACTGGAATGGGCATGACCGGCCACTGGTGGGCCTGGCAGGGAATCGGTGTTCCCCCGGATATCTTCTGCTTCGGCAAGAAGGCTCAAGTCTGCGGTATCGCTTGCACTGCCAGAGTTGACGAAGTCCCTGGCAATGTTTTCCGGGAATCAAGCCGCATCAACTCCACCTGGGGAGGCAACCTGGTGGACATGGTGCGCTGTACCGCTTACACGGAGATCATGGTCAGGGAGAACACCCTTCAGAATGTTCGGGACCGGGGCGAGCAGGTAATGGCGGGGCTTCACGGCCTTGCCGGAGAGTTCCCCGAATGGGTTTCCAATGTTCGGGGAATGGGTCTGATGTGCGCCTTTGATCTGAAGACAGCGAAGATGAGAGACGCACTCGTAACCCGGATTTTTGAAAACGGGGCTCTGATTCTGCCTTGCGGCGTGACTTCCGTCAGACTTCGCCCCCCCCTCAACATTTCTCCCGAAGAAGTGACCAGGGCTCTGCATATCATCAGGATTTCTCTTCAGGAACTTCTTTCCTGACGTTTTTTCCCCGGGGTTGTGCAGCAACCCCGGGTTTGTATATTGGTTGCATGTGTACGGAAGCACTCGACGGGCATAGACTGGAGATCGCCCTGGTTGCCGCTCACCTGGCATCCATGGGATGGTGCGAGGGAAACGCCGGTAACATCTCCCTTCTTCTGCCCCGGGGAGAACACCCCCATGACGATCGCATGATGGCCTCGATGCCCCTGCCGGAACCCATCCGTAATCTGGCTGGAAGAACCATGCTTATCACCACCAGCGGCAGCCGTTTCAGGAGAATGATGATGGACAGGGAAACCGCCATTGTTCCTGTCAGCATCTCCCGGTTCGGAAACTCGATTTTGTGGCCCGGCGAGTTCACAAGGCCCTCGAGCGAGATCTTCACCCATCTGCAGGTTCTGGCCCTGGCGGACTCCAGGGGATGGCCTTCGGCTTCCATCGTTCACACACACTCTACTTCAATGCTGGCTCTTTCGTCCAGCGATCTTCCGGGTGAAACCCTTGAAGACGCCATGTGGCGTGCTCATCCCGAGCTCTCACAGCTTCTTGAGAGGGGTCTCCACTTCCTGGATTTCCAAACCCCAGGCACATGGGAGCTTGGGAAAGGCACCGCTGAGCTTTTCGTTCAGTCCGATGTTGTGATCTGGCGAAAACACGGTATTCTGGCGTTCGGGCCCGATCCCGAATCTGCCTGCGACTATGTGGAACTCGCGGAGAAGGCGGCTGTTCTTCTTCTGCTTGAGATGAATGCCTTCGGTCGTTTTCAGGGGCTGAAGGATAGAGAGTTGAAGGTTCTGCGGGATGACCTGGCAAAGGAGTAGGCCTTCGAACCAACCTGATCGGATACCGTTTTGTCAGATCGCCGCGCCGATTCTGCCACTATCGCAATCAATAAATGAAAGGGATCATACCGGAATGAATAAGATTAATCTTCTCCTGGTTCTGCTTATGGTGATACTCGCGGGTTGCGACTCCCAGGGCCCCATAAGTGTAAACGGCACCCTTCCCATAGTCACCGGGCTCACTCTCAGGGAAGAAGCATGCAGGGGCGATACACTGGTTTTTACCTGGGATTCCGTCTCGGTAGAGGTTGATGGCTTCGGCCTGTGGTTCTCGGAAAGCCCTGATTTCATGTGGATCAAAGCCGGTGATTTCTCTGGAAGAACCGGGATGCATGTTGTCAACCGATGCTTCACTTACGGTGTATGGGCTCAGAGGGGAAACGAACACTCCGCGGCCCTTTCCAACCGGGTCACAGTCGGCACCCTCGCCCTGGGAACCGCTATTGAAGAGTCCGGCGACCGAATTGCCGGCTTCGCCATCACACCGGATACCATATTGGGCGGCAACGCTACAAACCCCGATTTCCGACAGGATTTCTTCATCCGCAGGCATCTTCAGGGCTACCTGCTGTATGCCGGTCATACCGACCCCAGAATGTGCCCCGGCGGTCGCTGGGCACAACTCGCCCCAGCCGGGGGCGATGGCTTCAGAGCACCACATCCCGACAGCGACCAGTGGTCCGACAGTCTGTACCTGTTCTCTTCCCCAAGGTTCTTCATTATGCTTGAGAACGGTCATTACGGCAGGTTCACCGCCATGGTTTACGAAAGCACTGTTCCCGACCCTGACCCTGACAACCGGGAAATGCTCGCGGAAGTGAGCTTCGTTCTTCAGCCGATACAGAGAGTGCGGCTGTTCGACTAGGTTCGAAGGGCAGAGTATCGGAGGTTCCCCGGGGTGTTTTCGGGAATCAGGGGGCAAGCCTTTTGATATCCCTGGGGAACATGGTGGTGTACCTGATGTTATCCACCCCCAGGAACCTCGCGGTGAGCCTCTCGAGCCCGATGGCCAAACCGCCGTGGGGAGGCAGACCGTACATGTGAGCCTGCAGGTAGTCTTTGAAATCATCAGGCTCCAAGCCGAATAGTTTCATCTTGTCCACCTGCATCCCGTAGTCATGAATCCTCTGCCCGCCCGTGGTGATTTCGAGCCCGCGGAACAGGAGGTCGAAGCTTCTGGTGGTTCCCGGGGCTTCGGGGTCGTCCATGGTGTAGAACGGCCGCTTCTCAGTGGGGAAATGGGTTACGAACACGAAATCACTCCCCCATTCCAGCGCTGAATGCCTGCACAGAAGCCTTTCTTCCTCCGGCTCCAGGTCGGGCTCTGCGGAGTAGTCCGTGTTTCCCATTGCACCGGTGATGGCATGGGCTTCCGCCAGGGTCACGCAGGGTACCCTGTCTGGAATCTCAGGCATTTCCACCGATAGAAGGCTCAGTTCAGGGGCATACTCCCTCTGAAGAAGCTCCAGGCAGTAGCGCAGCAGATCAACCTCAAGCTTCATCACATCCGTGTGATCCTCGATGAAACCCATCTCGAAATCAAGCGAAGTGTACTCGTTGACATGTCTGCTGGTCTGGTGAGGCTCGGCACGAAAAACAGGCCCGGTTTCAAAGACCCTCTCGTAAATCCCCACGCCGATCTGCTTGTAGAACTGCGGCGACTGGGCGAGGAAGGCTTCTCTTTCAAAGTACTTCACAGGAAAAATGTTTGCGCCACCCTCCGCCCCGGCGAGGCAAATCTTTGGTGTGTGAATCTCGGTGAATCCGCAGCCCTGAAGATACTGGCGGAAACCTCTGCAAAACCCCTCCGCCACCTTCAGCCTTGCTCTTTCCACGGGGTGGCGCAGGCTAAGTGGTCTCAGGTCGAGGTTGTTGTCGATATGCAGATCGAGAACCTTCTTGGAGAGGTCGACCGGGGACCTGCTGAAGGGGCTGGAGAGCAGCCTGAGGCTTTCCAGGTGAATCTCGACATTGTTTGGATGAATCGACGGATCCTTGATGACCGCTTCTTTCACCAGCCCGGTTATCTCTACGGACTGCTCTTCGGAAAGCCCCTCGAGCAGGCTGTCCATCCCATTTCCGGAAATGATGCACTGCACAAGCCCGTCGTGCCGTCGAAGAACCACAAAGGCCCCCCAGGAAAGCTTTCTGATTCGCATGACCATCCCATGGAGCGTTACGGCAGAACCAGCCATTCCCGCCAGTTCGCCTGATGCAAGGGGTATTCCGCACTCTCCGGCGGGTATTGTTGTCATTGTTTCTCCTCAAGGGTGCTCTTCATGGCGCGCACCAGCCTGTTGGGGGTTCCCGAATACCGGGCCAGAGCCTCCCTGCATCTTTCGCCCAGAATGCCGGCAAGGTCATTCAGTTCAGGTGTCAGCGCATCGGCTCTTCGGGCGGAATAGAGCAGCTGTTTCAAACGGGTCTGCACCTGACTCACCCTTAACTGGTAGTGATTCCTGCACCTTTCCCTGAACAGGATCATCTCATCAAGCCCGCCATGCAGGGCTTCCTCCTTCTCCAGTTGAAAACCCTCTTCCAGCCGGCTCAGTTGTCTGCCCAAAAAAAGCAGTTCAGCCTCGATGTTTCCAAAAACCACCTTTTTGCCCATCAATCCATGCTTTCCGGTGAGTGCCCGGGAGAAAGATACAAAAATCCGATTGTGATGGAAAACACCGGTTGCACAGCCTGTGACGGACGCATAGATTTCAAACAAGGATTCGAATCAGAGAAGTGCAACCAGACCAGGGGAGGAACGATGTCCACCGAGCCAAGAATACTGGCGGTCAACCCAGGCTCCACTTCCACGAAGATAGCTGTGTTTGAAGGAGACAAAGAGGTCTGGAAACTGAAACTGGACCATACAACGGAAGAACTGGCTCCATACCACCGGATCTTCGACCAGTACGATTTCAGGAAAACGGTTATCACCGAATCCCTGGAAAAGGCAGGCTATCCCATACGCAGCTTTCAGGCCATCGTTGGAAGGGGCGGCGTTTCAAAGCCAATTCCAGGAGGAACCTACAAGGTGAGTACCGCGCTTCTAAACGACTTGTCCTCAGGTATTTACGGTGAACACGCCTCGAATCTCGGTACCCCCATCGCAGCCAGGCTTGCGGAAAACGCCGGATGCGAAGCCTTCATGGTTGACCCTGTCGTAGTGGATGAACTTGAACCCCTTGCCCGCTACTCCGGCCATCCCGTTATGAAACGCCTGTCCATTCTCCATGCCCTGAACCAGCGGGCGGTGGCAAGAAAGGTGGCCTCGGAAATGGGACGGGCTTACGATGAGTGCAATTTCATTGTTGTCCATCTCGGAGGTGGAATCAGCGTCGGCGCCCATCGAAAGGGAAGGGTGATTGACGTGAACAATGCCCTGGACGGTGACGGGCCGTTTTCGCCGGAGCGTTCCGGCGGCCTGCCCTCCGGGCAGCTTGCGGCTCTGTGCTTCAGCGGGAAGTACACCCACGACGAAGTAAGGAAGATGATCAAGGGCCAGGGGGGCATTGTGGCCTATCTGAACACCAATGACATGCGGCTTGTAGAGGACAGAATACAACAGGGCGACAGTGAGTGGAGGGAAGTCTACCACGCCATGGCCTACCAGGTTTCCAAGGAAATCGGAGCCATGGCAACTGTACTCCAGGGAGACATCGACGCGGTGATAGTAACCGGCGGAATCGCCTACGACAAGCAGTTCACCATGTGGATCGAAGAGATGGCCGGCTTCCTGGCCCCGATGAGGGTTGTCCCCGGAGAGATGGAGATGGAAGCCCTGGCGCTGGGCGCCCTCCGGGTTATCACCGGCAGGGAAACCCCGAAAACATACGACCCGGACTGATCGAAGGAGATCACCCATGACCAGCGATTTCGAAAAGGCAAAGAAGAACTGGGAAGAGGGCACCCTGAAGAACACCCTGGATAGGTTCCCGGAGCGAAGGGCCGAGTTCAGAACACCGGGCGGAATACCAGTGGAACGGGTGTACAACCCGGAGTGCCCCTGCTCCGACCCTGTGGAAACTCACGGTTTTCCCGGCGAATACCCCTTCACCCGGGGTGTGCAGCCCACAATGTACCGGGGAAGGTTCTGGACCATGAGGCAGTACGCCGGCTTCGGCACAGCGGAGGAGTCCAACTGCAGATACCGCTACCTTCTCGATGCCGGGCAGACGGGTCTTTCGGTTGCCTTCGACCTTCCCACTCAGATAGGCTATGACTCCGACCACCCATTGTGCGCCGGGGAGGTTGGCAAAGTAGGGGTGGCCATCGACAGCCTGGCGGACATGGAGATTCTATTCGACGGCATTCCCATGGACACCGTCTCCACCAGCATGACCATCAACGCGCCAGCGGCTGTTCTGTTGGCGATGTACATCGCAGTTGCTGAAAAACAGGGGGTTTCCTGCGACAAACTCCGGGGAACAATACAGAACGACATCCTGAAGGAATACATGGCCAGGGGAACCTACATTTTCCCCCCGGCGCCCTCAATGAGGCTGATAACCGATATCTTCGCCTACTGCAGAAACGATGTTCCCCAGTGGAACACCATCTCCATCAGCGGTTATCACATCCGCGAGGCTGGAAGCACAGCCGCCCAGGAGGTCGGTTTCACCCTCGCCGACGGAATAGCCTATGTCGAAGCGGCTGTTCAGGCCGGCATGGATGTGGACAAGTTCGCGCCGAGGCTCAGCTTCTTCTTCAACGCCCACAACGATCTTTTCGAGGAAGTGGCAAAGTTCAGGGCGGCGCGAAGGCTATGGGCGCACATAATGAGAGACCGCTTTCAGGCCCGGGATCCCAGAAGCCAGATGCTCAGATTCCACACCCAGACCGGCGGCAGCACTCTCACCGCCCAACAGCCCGACAACAACATCGTCAGGGTCGCCGTTCAAACTCTGGCTGCTGTTCTGGGAGGCACCCAGAGCCTCCATACCAACAGCCGGGATGAAGCCCTGGCGCTTCCCACCGAACACGCGGTGACCATTGCCCTGAGAACCCAGCAGATCATCGCGCATGAAAGCGGCGTCACGGAAACCATCGACCCGTTGGGGGGCAGCTGGTACCTGGAAAGCCTGACCGACGCGGTGGAGAAGGAGGCCAGGGAACTCATCGCCGACATCGACACCATGGGCGGCATGGTGAAGGCCATTGAGGAGGGTTACCCTCAAAGAAGGATTCAGGAGGCGGCCTACACCTTCCAGAAGCAGGTGGAAACCGGCGACAGAGTGGTAGTCGGCGTAAACAAGTTTCAAAAGAAGGAAGCCGGCAGAACAGACCTCCTCAAGGTCAACCCGGAAGTTGAAAACTCACAGAAGGCAAAACTCGCGGATGTGCGCCGGAATCGCAGTGATGCCGATGTGACCGCGTCCCTTCAGACACTCCGGTCCGCGGCTGGAAACCCGGACAACCTTATGCCCCCCATTCTCGATTGTGTGAGGTGCTACGCAACCCTCGGCGAGATATGCGGTGTTCTCAGGGATGAGTTCGGAGAGTATCAGCCCGGAACCGTGGTGTAACAGTTGCCGGCTCCCCCCGTGGGGGGAGCCGGACTCATCATCGGAAAGTCGGCGTTAGAAGGAGTTCTTGATCGAACCCCAGGATGCCCTTTCCAAAGCGGTAGTGTTACCCTCGATAATGAACGGAAGGCCCTTGGGGGCACCGTTGCCCGAGTCGATAAGGTTTGCCCATCCGCTCGAGGTGTACTGCATGGCGTTGCCGGTAGCGGTTTCCCCAAGGATGGCCACCGGATTCCCCCAGGGGCCCGAGGAGGAAACACCGTCAAGCTGGAACACCAGCCAGTACTCACCGGCGGGAAGAGTGAGGTCGGTGAATTGGGCTTCAGCCGCCATGACAGGACGCGCGGAGTTGCTGGCATCGCCGTTCAGTACCCGGTAGCAGTTGGTGAAGGACGCGGTGGTGAACACATTGTTGTTCATGTCTCCGTAGACCATTGAGCCGGTGGTGGGAGGGTCGTCGTAGATGGCAATGTAAAGGCCGTTCAGAGTGGGTGAGGGGCCTGAGTTGGTCTGGTAGCCGAATACGGTGATTTTCGTGATGTTCCATGTTTCGCCGGCGGGAATCTCGAAGTCGTCGGCGCCCATGTTGCCAGCGCTGCGCTGGATACCGAAACCGTACACATTGTCAGTGGGTTCCATCATGGATACATCCGCACCGGCGTATCCGATTCCCTCATGGGTGACGAAGGGACCGTTGTCGAACAGAATCGCCAGTGACGGGCTCCAGATCGGGCCGCCCCCCGACGGGCCGCTCCAGAGATACGGGCCCTCGTTGCCGACCACATCCGCGACATTTGAAGCAAGGGCTGCGAATGCAATAACAAGAACACACATCAATATTTTCATGATTTACCCCTCTCATGCTGAAAAAAACCGAATAATTTCCGTGCTGACCTATCCGCCAGCATGGTAATCTTTACACAACAGCCCCAAAGATGTCAAGTGGGAAGAAGGAAGGCAGGAAATGCCTGCCGCGCAAATACGGATACCAATGTTTCAAGAAACATTGCGGACAACAATGCGCGTCTCGTTCAACACAGGCAACAGCACTACCCGTTTGCGACTTATAGCGCCAGGAATCAACGGCTTGGGGCTATCGTACCACCGTGAATCTTCCAGTCGAAGAAGCGCCGTTAAGATAAACCCGGACAAGGTATAAACCGGATTGAAGCCCGCTGACATTCAGGCTGTTTTCGCCATGGGCAACAAGCCTTCCCGTCAGGTCGTACACCGAGATAGCTCCGTTTCCGTTGATCGCAACATTCCCCGGGCTTGGATTGGGATGAACCGAGGGCGCCGGAATGGTCTGGGGCGGCCCGTCGACCCCGAGGGAATACGGTGCCGGAACGATGGTGGGATCTCCAAGGATGGTCATGCCCAGGTGCCAGTACATCTCGGAATGGGTGAACCCTCCGTGCTGGATGTACTCCCACCACTTGAACATGGCCTCCCCGAAGCTGTCGCCCTGACCCAGGGGGCCGTAGAACTGGCCGAACTGGAGCATTGCGCCGCTTTTGGTGCTTCCCACCGCCGCCAGCCCTGTCCCGGTGCCGAACACATACACACATCCCATGCACCAGTTACTGGTGAACCTGGCATTGGAACAGGCAAACAGGTTGTAGAACCTGCTGGGCGGCTGATCCAGCCAGATGTGCCCGCTGGTGGTGCTGGGGCCCGGGCTCCACTGGTGAATGGTGGGGCTCGAATGGACGAAGGGGCTGATCCATGTGTATCCGGCTGGAAGCCTGTTTTGACGGTAATCCGTACCATTGGTGGAATCTGGGTTGCTTACCAGCTCGACATTCGGATACAGCATCTGCATGTCGTTTCTCCAGGCCTGAGCCCACCACTCCCAGTCATCATCCACATAGCAAAGCGCGTGAGGGTCAGGATCGCCCTCCTGACGCCACAGATGAAGCCTTTCCAGATAGTCGTTGATGAGCTGATGCTGGTCGCCGTTGAGAATCACGCTGGTAAGTATCCGGCCCACATAGATCTCGGGGTACAGGTTGCCCTGCCACCCGTCGTAGATGCCGTCGGCTCCGGGAACCCCGCTTCCGGGGTACCCTGTCCATTCATCAAGCCATTCGCCGTCGAGGTCCCAGTAGAAGTAGTCGGTGGGGAAGGTTTCATTTGCCCGGTAATCCGTCAGATCCTCAAGGGCGGCCCAGGCAGTTGGAACATCGCCCACCAGCACCGCGCCCTGGAGTCCATCAAGATGCATTCCGTGAAGCCACTCCCTGATTTCTTCGGGTGCGCTCCAGGTTATGGCCACCGCCGACGGGGCAAGACCCTGCTCCTCAATATCCTCCAGCCACTGGTCGAGAAGGGCGGGATTGAGATTGTCCGCCACTTCCTGGGAAAGCACAACGACAAAGCTGCTTCCCCGGGCTTCCCCCCTCAAAGAAGTAACCTGAAGCGGTTGAAACGGAGGTCTCCCGGCGAGGTATTCCTCCCGGGTTCCCGGAATGTAATCAGGGTCGAGGTTCCGGGTTATGGGAATGTCGCCGTACAGCCCTGAGGCCAGAAGAATCAGTGCCGGTAGCAGAATCATATCAAGTCCTTTCGGAGCTAGAAGAAGTAAGGGTAAATCCCAAGAAGCCTGATTCCGATAATCATCACGGGATACAGAAGCCTGGAGATGACCCCAAGAAAAAGCAGGCCGAATATGATCATCATGCCGTAGCGCTCCAGGCGCATGTAGTTCCAGTAGAGCTTTCCATTGAGAAAGTTTGCGACTATCCGGCTGCCATCAAGGGGAGGAATGGGAATGAGGTTGAACGCCATCAGAATAACATTCATCAGTGCCGCGGTTGCAATCGCCTTGGCCAGAAACAGAGGCATCACTCCTCCCGCAAATCGAAGAAGAAGGCTCATGCCCAGAGCCAGAGCCAGATTGGTTGCCGGACCGGCCAGGGCCACCAGCATCATGCCCTGCTTTCTGTTCTTGAAATAGGCGGGATTCACCGGGACCGGCTTCGCCCACGCGAAAAGAAACCTGCTTCCTATGAGGAGCAGAAAGGTGGGCAGAAGAATTGTACCGAATAGGTCGATGTGAACCATGGGGTTGAACGAGAGGCGCCCCATGCGCCACGCGGTGGGGTCGCCGAGTTTCCAGGCGGTGAGGCCGTGGGCGATCTCGTGGCACACCACGCTGAAAAAAACCAGAACTATCACCAGGGGGGCTTCGAGAAGCACTATCGCCTCCTGCCTGCCATTAGGAGCCACACCATCTGACCCAGTGCTGCCAGCGCGCTGGCCACATAGGTCAGAGAGGCGGCTCGAAGAACACTTCGCACTCCCTGCACTTCCACTGGAGGGAAGCCATGGGCTTTCTCAAGCCAGGCTACCGCCCTGGCGCTGGCGTTGAACTCCACGGGAAGGGTGAACAGGTGAAACAGAAGGGCAACTCCGTACAGAGCGGCGCCTATGTAGATCAGGTTGGTCATCTGGAAGAAGAAGCCTCCTATGAGGAGAGGGAAAAGCATCCTGGAACCCAGGTTGGCTACTGGTACCAGAGCGTTCCGTATCTTCAGGGGGGAGTAGCCCATTGCGTGCTGAACCGCATGTCCCGCCTCGTGGGCGGCTATGCCAATGGCGGCAACGGAACTCCCGCCGAAAACCTCTCGGGAAAGCCGCAATGTGGAGGAGCGGGGATCGTAATGATCGCTCAGGGTGCCCGGAGTGACCTCGACACCCACATGGGCCAGACCGTATCCGTCAAGTATGGCTCTTGCCATCTGGGCTCCGGAAAGCCCCCTGCTGTTGGGAACCTGATTCCATCTGCGATAGGCGCTTCTCACGGCTCCGGAGGCGAACATGCCAAGAATCATTGCGGCAATAACAATCAGAAGCCCCTCGTTCATATTCATCAGATACAACATTTCTTCACCTCTCTTCAGAGCCTCATCTCAAACATATAAAGCAATTCGCTTTCCCGGGGCAAGCCATTGAATGAATTGGATTTATGTCGCAGCAACTATTCGGGTGGGCCGAAAGGGCACGATTCAGCCGGTCACCTCCCTGTAAACCGCGAAAATTCCCTCGAAACAGGCATCCCAAGTATACTTCTCAGCAAATCTTCTGAAACCCCTGCGTTTCTCCTCAGGTTCCGCCATGGCCGCCAGGGAAGACTCGAACAGGGCCCGGGGGCTGTTCCATGGACCGTAGGAAGAAGTTCCCCCCGCGCCCCGAACCAGCTCCGCCGCCGCCGCCTCGACACACGCCGCAACGGGGGTTTCGCAGCAGAGAGCCTCAAGGGTCACCAGGCTGAACGTATCGCATGGACCCATGGACAGAAAAGCATCTGCGCTGGCCATAATGGAAGCGCTCTCTCCGGCATGGGACGCATGGGGAAGCAGCTTCAACCGTCCCCCGAACCGGGATGCGGCCCTCGCCACCCTGTTTCTCCAGTGCCCCCGGCCTGCCACGGCAACCACTATGCCGGGGTCCTGAAAGAAAAGGGGGCAGGTTTTCAGAAGAACATGGATACCCTTCTCCGGGGCGAGCCTTCCCATGTAAAGAACAAGCCTGCCGCCCCGGGGAACTCCAAGCTTCTCCCGTAGTTCTTCCGACCTGGCTTCCGGGGAGAAAACGGATGGGTGAACACCCAGAGGTGTTTTCCTGACCCGTTCCACTCCCGCCCTGCGAAGCACGGAAAGGGATGTTTCGCTGGCGGCCATCACCCTGTCCAGATTCCGGTAGGCCTTTCCCATCCAGGGAACCGCGAAGCGTTGGAAAAGATTCGGAATCGGACCGCCGGTAATGTCAAAAACGCTGAGAGGAAGAGCAACCGGCCAGTTGGAGTGGTAGAAACCGAAGGATGGAATGCCTTTTATGCTTTTCTCCACCATGCGGGGAACCACGATGCCGCTGCCCAGCTCCACGACATCCGGTTTGAACGAGGCGATGATCTCCCTGATGGGGGCGCCCCTTGTAAAGAAATGGTATCCGGACTTCGCGAGGGGAGGTGACTTGACACCGTAAAGGGTGCCTCCTTCGAACCGGGTGACAGAGTTTTCCCCGGAGGGGTGAATCAGGGCGCACTCGATTCCTTCCCTCCGACACCATCGAAGCTTCTCATGATGATAGACCCGTATTCCTCCGCCCACCGGGCTGTAGAAGTTGTTGATGTCCAGTACCCGCAGAGGTCCTTCCCGCATTACTCAGCGAATTCTGTCGCCGGGCCGCGCTTCCGGAGAAGGCCTGAGAACTCTCACACCGCCTGCTCCGTCGCTGGCCAGAATCATTCCGCGGCTTTCAACCCCGCGAAGGGTTACGGGCTTGAGATTGGTAATCACCACCACCAAAGTGTTCAGAAGCTCCTCCGGAGAATAGTGAAGCCTGATTCCCGCCACTACCTGCCTGGTTGCATTTTCACCGGTATCAACAGTGAGCCGGTAAAGCTTGTCGGCGCCTTTCACCTGGCTGACTTCGAGAACCCTTCCCACTCTCAGGGAGAGCTTCGCGAAATCTTCGATTTCCACAGTCTCAACGGATTCCATTGCTGGTTCTTCCGGTTCCATCAGCTTCTGGAAGCCGTCATCCAGCTTGGTGAAAAGAATCTCCGGCGGACCCAGAGGAGTTCCGGGGGTCAGAACCGTTTTGCCCGCCAGATCCCAGGTGGCGCCTGCCGTGCCCAGCATGGCACCGATCCTTCCCGTGGTCTCCGGTATGAACGGCGAAAAAAGAACCTGAAGGGAGGCGCAGTAGTTAAGGCACCCGGCGATATCCCTGCGGCATGCCTCGGGGTCGGTCTTGACGGTTTTCCAGGGCTGTTTCGTGTCGAAGTACCTGTTCCCCTCCCGGGCCACATCCATGGCCACGGAAACCGCATGTTTGAACCGGAACCTTTCAATGAGTTCACCCACCTGAGTCCCGCCCCGGGCGGCGACTTCCATAAGTTCAGGGTCCGGCTGTCCCTCGGGGACCACGCCTCCCAGTTTGGATGTGGCGAAACGCATGGTCCTGTTCACGAAGTTGCCCAGAACATCCGCAAGCTCATTGTTTCGTACCCTGAACTCGTCCCAGGTGAAATCCGTGTCCCGGGTTTCCGGGGCGTTTACCGCCAGGGCATACCTCATGGGGTCAGCGGGAAAATGCTTCAGGTAATCCCTCATCCATATGGCAGTTCCCCTGCTGGTGCTGAACTTCTGCCCTTTGATGTTCAGAAACTCGTTCGCCGGTACATTCCAGGGAAGAACAAAGCCCTGAATTCCGTGAAGGATCGCAGGCTCGATGATGCAGTGAAAAACAATGTTGTCTTTGCCGATGAAGTGGACCAGGCGGGTCTCCGGGTCTTTCCAGTAGCGTTCCCACCCATCCGGGTCTCCCTTCAGTCTGAAATACTCCCTGGTGCTGCTGACATAGCCCAGAAGAGCTTCAAACCAGACATAAAGCACCTTGCCCGCCGTGTCTGGCAGCGGAACCGGGACCCCCCAATCAAGATCCCTGGTGATGGCCCTCTCCCGCAAACCGTCCTTCAACCAACCCCTGCAGTAGTTCAGAACATTGTCCTTCCAGCCCTCCCGGCTGTCCAGCCATGTGGTCATCCACTCCTGAAACCGCTCAAGAAGAAGAAACCAGTGCTTCGTCTCCCTCACATGAGGTGTTTCGCCACAGATGCTGCACTTGGGGTTCGCAAGTTCCAGGGGTTCGGTCCATGTTCCACATGCTTCGCACTGGTCTCCCCTCGCATCGGTGCAGTGGCATTTGGGACAGGTGCCGCCGATGTACCGGTCCGGAAGAAAACGCCGGCAGTTCGGGCAGTAGAGCTGTTTGATGGTTCGGGGTTCTATGAAGCCCCGGGAGAGAAGTTCAAGAAAAACCGACTGTGCGAACTCCCGGTGTTCGTCAGTGGTGGTTCTGGAGAAGTTGGAAAAAGATATGCCGAACGCGTCGAAGTCCTCGCGAATGACTTTGTGGAACCTGTCCACCGTTTCCCCGGGAGAAACACCCAGCTTTTCCGCTGTGATTGTAATGGGAACACCATGCTCGTCGGTACCGCAGGCGTAAACCACGTCATTCCCCCGCATGCGAAGGTACCTCACATAGATGTCTGCCGGCAGGTATGCGCCGGCAAGATGACCGAGGTGAAGAGGTCCGTTGGCATAGGGAAGAGCGCTTGTCACCATGTATCGGGCCATTTGCTACCGGCTCCTTTCCTTTTCGGCGCCGGAAGTTCTGCGCCTTCTTCTTCGGCGTTTTTTCGGAACTTCCCGGGCTTCTTCCTTCTCCGGGGCCGTGGGTTCAGGAGGGGGAGGCGAATGCGTCATGCTCTTTCTTCTTCTGAACTCCTCCAGGGAAACAGTTTCCGGTTCACCGGACCCTTCTCCCGAAACGGTCACGGTCTCACGGAAAATGTCCACCCCAAGAACCTCACGGGGGATGCCCATGAGGTTAACCTTCTGGCCCGGCTGGGGATACTCTTTCAAAGCCTTCTGGTAGAACTCCGACTCGTAGGCAAGGCAGCACATGAGCCTTCCGCAGGTCCCGGAAACCTTTGAGGGGTTAAGCGAAAGATTCTGTGTTCTCACCATCTTCAGAGTGACCGACTGGAAGTCCTCGAGGAACCCCGCGCAGCAGAGTTCGCGGCCGCATATTCCCAATCCGCCCCGGTGCCGGGCGTCATCCCTTACACCGATCTGCCGCATCTCTATTCTTGCCCTGTAAGATGCGGCAAGATCCCTGACCAGCCCCCGAAAATCGGTTCGCTGGTCGGCGGTGAAGAAAACACGGATACGGTTCCTGTCAAGCTGGACTTCACAGTCTGTGAGTTTCATGTCGAGTTTTCTTGCCTCGACCCTTTCTCTGCAATACTGGAACACTGTCTTTTCAAAATCATTGTTGGCCCGGTGGCGCTCCAAATCTTCCTCGCCCGCGAGCCTGAGGCAGTCGCCGACGCACTGGTCAAGCATCTCATCCGAGGGAGGGTGCTTGGATATCACCTTTCCGATATCGATGCCCCTGTCAACGGTCAGAATCACATAACTGCCATTGCTCACGGGGAGGGGGCCGAAGTTTCGGTAGAGCCCCTTTCTCCCGGCTTTGAATGCAACCTGCAGTACTTCGATGGCCCCATCACGAGTCATTGTGTCAACTCCCGCCCAGTGTAAGCACAGCAGCTTCCAGAGCCATTGCCGGCGAAACATTCCCGCGCAGTCTTACAGAGCACTGAAGGAATTCCGTCTGAACACGCTCCAGAAAAGAATCAGACAGTACGCGGGAAGGCAGGGTTTCGACCAGTGGTTCTGTTCCCCTTGCCATGCTCCTCCGAAGATCCTGGGCTGCGGAAACAACCCGGCAGCAAAGCTCCAGAAGCCCCTCTCTGCCAAGCTCCCGGGCAAGACCTCCGGCGTACTGCAGAAGCCTGAATGGTTCCCCGATGGCGGCAAGGTTCCGAATGACCTCCATCGCCCTGTCTTCGTGTCTCCCCTCCCATTGCGCCGCTGCTGCCAGGGCCCTGCCCGGGCTTCCTCCGCAGGAGAGCGCCAGTGCTTCGGCATCCTGTGGTTCAAGGCCCGTTCGCCGTATCAGAATGCTTTTGATCTGTTCCGGCCTCAGGGCTCCAAGACGCACGGAATGACATCGTGACCTGACCGTCGGAAGAACCCCGGAAAGAAATGATGTGGTTAGAACTATCAGGGTGTGCCCGGGAGGCTCCTCGAGGGTTTTAAGAAGTGCATTCGCCGCCTCTCTCCGCATCAAGTGGGCATCGAGAATGATCTCCCCATGCCCCCTGCCCTCATAGGACTTCTTCGACAACCGTGCCTCGATCTCCCGGATCTGTCCTATCGATATGCCGGTGTTTCCCGGAAAGCGCAGGGGGGTGACGCCGTCGGATGCCCTGGCGGCAAGCAGTGCCGCCTCCGCTTCCGGTGTTACTGAAGCGGTTCGGGGTATTGTAACCCGCACATCAGGATGGTTGAGGGTGAACACCTTTCTGCAGTGGGGGCATTCCCCGCAGAACCCGGCTTCCTCCTCGGGGCAGACCAGACATGCCACGAGATCAAGAGCCATGGTGAACCTTCCACATCCTTCGGGACCGGCAAGAAGGTAGGCGTGGGCAAGCCTGCGGGAATCAACCGCTGCCTGAAGCAGTCTGCAAGGGCCTGTTTGGCCTTGAATGGATTGGAAAGGTTTCACTGGGCACGCTCCAGAAAGACCAAAGGATCAACAGGCTCGCCGCCTCTTCGCATTTCCAGGTAGTAGCCGGGTCTGCCCCCGGGCAGCGGGCCGGGGACACCAAGCACGGCCCCTTGGGACACAGTATCACCCCTGGCCACCTGCAGACTTCCCAGATGGCCGTAGACCGAGAACCATCCGTCCTGATGATCTACAACCACCATGCGGCCGAGGCTCATGAACTCTCTGGAAAAGACCACGGCCCCCGAAGCCAGGGCCCGGACTGTTTCGCCGGGAGTGGTCGCCACGCTGATTCCGTCACAAACCGTTTCGGTTCCATAAACCGGATCCCTTTCGACACCGTATCTTCTGACCACTGAACCCCTCCCCGGCCAGGAAAGGGCTCCTCTCATGGAGTCGAAGAAGGAATCCGCCCCGGGCTGCACAAGATGCGGAGTTGTGCCGCTGACCGACGGAGATGTGGTTCTGAAGCCGGCAACCAGTGCGGAAAGCTCTCTCCTCTGTGCCTCAAGGACAGCGGCGGATTCCGCCGCGGCAACGATTTCGTCTCTGAGGCTCATCCGAAGAAGCGCTTGGCGCTCCTCCTCCCTGTATATCCTCTCCTGCATCTCCTCCATCTCGAGCCGCAGGTTCCGAACGCTCACCCTCAGAGTGGAAAGGGAATCCCGGTAGTGGGCAAGACTGTCGCTGCTTTGGATGAGTACCTCCACCTGAGACGCTGCCCTTCTCGCGAGATGGTCAAGATACACTTTTCTTCTAACCAGCCTTTGCACTCCGCCGCGGGAGAAAAGAAGCGCCGTGGAAATCCTTGATCGCTGAGAGTACAGATATACAAGATAAGCGCCAAGGCCGTCTTCCAGAATGGTCCGGGCGGAATCCTCCAGCATCCACTTCCCATTGATCTCGTCGATGGCCAGGGTAATCCGGGCTTCACGAAGCACAAGCTGGTTGTAGTAATCTCTTGCCGCGGCAAGATGGTCGTGAAGTGCCAGGAGAATCTCCCTGGCCCCGACCTCCCGGGATTCAAGAATCTCAAGGCGGATTCTGGCCTCCTCGAGCCTTCGGTCCAGGCTGTCGGCCTGGGAGAACCCCGTGAGAAAAATGGCGAGAATACTGAAGAAATACACTTCCCTACTTCAGAAGCAGCGCCGAAAGCTCAGCGGCCTTGTCGGTTCTTTCCCATCGAAATGAGCCGTCTGCGCCGTTCACCCTTCCAAAATGGCCGAAACTGGCGGTTTTTCTGAAAATGGGGCTCTTCAGTCCCAACTCTTCGATGATATCGTAGGGCCTGAGGGGGAATATATCGCGAACAGCCTTCTCAACCTGTTTCATATCCCCGACCATCTCGGTTCCGAAGGTGTCCACCCTTACGCTGAGCGGATCGGGATACCCGATGGCGTATGCCAATTGAATCTCGCACCGCTCCGCCACCCGGGCGGCAACCAGGTTCTTGGCAATGTATCGGGCCATGTAGGCGGCGGATCTGTCAACCTTGGTGCTGTCCTTGCCGCTGAAAGCGCCTCCGCCGTGGCGGCCCGCTCCGCCGTAGGTGTCCACGATGATCTTGCGGCCGGTAAGGCCGGTGTCGCCGTTGGGGCCCCCTATGACAAATCGTCCGGATGGATTGTACAGCAGTTTTCCGGACCACTCCAGGCTTGGTGAAATGGACTCGAGAACCGGCTCGATGATCCGGTTGCGGACTTCCCTGCTCATATCCTCGTTGGTTGCGTCGGCGGAATGATGGACCGACATGAGAATCTCACTGATGGCTACCGGTACATTGCCCTCGTACTCCACGGTGACCTGGCTCTTGGCGTCGGGTCTGGCCCAGGGAAGGTGTCCCGACCGCCTCTCCAGGGACAGCTGCTCGAGAAGCCTGTGGGCAAGCTGAATGGGATAGGGCATCAGGGCCTCGGTCTCGGTGCAGGCGAAGCCGAACATCATGCCCTGATCTCCCGCCCCCCTGTTGGAGGTGACTCCGTTGTTGATGTCCTGGGACTGGGCATGGATCCTTACCTGGTACTCAACATCATCGGCGCTGAAGCCGATTTCCGGAACATCGTAGCCGATGGACCGTATGGTCTCCCGGGCCACGTCCAGGTAATCCACCTGACCATCGGCCCTTACCTCTCCGGCGATGAGACAGAAGTTGGTGGTGACCAGGGTTTCACAGGCCACATGACTGTCCGGATCCTGGGAAAGATGAGCATCGAGCACCGCGTCGGATATCTGGTCACAGACTTTGTCCGGATGGCCTTCGGACACGGATTCACTTGTAAAGAGCTTCCTCAAGACTAACCTCCTATAAACAGAAACAGCCGTCGGCCGACGGCTTGAGGCGGAGCTGACGGCTTTTTAGCACTTTTTTTTACGTGGTTGCAATACGCCTCAAATCACTCCACGCGTGACCATCGTAATATCCCCGGCCTGAGGGGAAACGTCAATCCTTTGAAGCCAACCCGGCGATCTGGTCAAGGTTGTCGGGATCGTGCTCGCCCTGGGCCCGGCTCACACTTCCGGACAGCTTCTCCGATAGGGTTTCCATGTCGTCTGAAAAGCGGTTTACAAGCGCGTCGCTCTTGAGCTTCTTCCTGCGGTCCGCCAGGTCGGAAGCTTCTTTTTCTCTTACAGCCGCCTGGGTTTTCTGCCATTGAATCCGACGTTTCTTCTCGAGATAGGCCTTTCCCGAACTGTCGGGAAAAAGGTAGTAAAGCATTGCTTCCTGTGGAGTTTCAGCGAGGGGAAGGTCGGTTCCGGATGCCTTTGGAATCTCCCTTTTGAAGGAGGAGGAATCGTAGGCCCTCTCTTCGGAAAAACCGCAGACCTCCTGCCTGTACTCCGGGCTTATCGGGAAAGGAGTTTTACCGTAGTACCCGGCTATGAGATTCACGAACTGAACGGGGTTCACATTCTTTCCCATGGCGGTGAAATATGCCTTGACACCGACGATCTGGCTGGTCGGAGTGACCAGAGGACACCATCCCGCCTTCTGCCTGACTTCCTGAACGGCCTCAAGGGCCCGGCCGAGGTATTCCGACTTGCCGTCCTTGGCCAGTTGCTTCACGAAGTTCGAATACATGCCCCCGGGTATCTGGGCGTTCAGTACCTTGATGTTCGGAGGCGGAAAACCGCACCGGGCCTCGATATCATGAAACACCGCGAGTGCTTCTTTGATGCTTCCCCTGCTGAGTTGGGTCAAAGCCCTCTCCGCCAGGGGAAGCAGTGTTTCCCTGCCGGGCCAGACCGACCGGTGTACCTTGAGATCGAACTCCTTCTCCGCTTCGTCTACCACAACCCTCATCTCCCTGTGAAGGGGTTCGAGGGCTTTCTCTGAAAGATCAAGCCCGGTGTCTATCCCGAGAACATCCGCGAAGACACCCAGAACTTCCGCGGATGGGTGTGAGCTTCCCCCGGCAAGGGGCAGAAAGGCGGTATCTATCATGTCCACACCACAAAGCATTGCGATCACCGCGGCGATGTGACCATATCCCGGGGTGCAGTGCGTATGGCTTACAACGGGAACCGACAGGGTTTTCTTCAGCCCCCGATAGTACTCCCAGGCTTCAATCGGCGATTTCAGGCCGGCCATGTCCTTGTCGCTGACCATGTCCGCGCCCATTTCCTGAAGCTCCAGGGCTTTTCTAACGAAATGACCGGTATCGTAGGGTGTTCCGGTGGTGTAGCAAACCGCGGCGTCGAAAACGCCTCCGGCCTCTCTGACTCCTTCCAGGGCCGCCCGGAAATTCGGTGTGTGGTTCAGGGCGTCGAAAATCCGCATCACCGTGGTACCGGCCTTAACCGCTTCTCTGTTGAAATCCTTGACTATGTCGTCAGGATAGGGGTCGTAACCAAAGAGGTTCTGGCCCCTGGAAAGGGTGCGCAGACCGGCGCCGTAGGGTTTTGCCCTGTCGCTCATCAGAGCAAGCCTTTCAAAGGGGTTTTCGTCAAGGAACCTCATGGCGCTGTCGAGAACCGCGCCTCCCCACACTTCCATCAGGGTGACTCCGGTATCGAGAATGGGCGTCATTAGCCGCATCACCTGGCTGGTGGACATTCTGGTGGCCAGAAGTGACTGCTGCCCGTCCCTCAGGGACAGGTCGATGAATCTCACCGAAGCGGCTCCGCAATGAGACATTCTGGGGGCAGTTTTCAGCCGTGACAACAGATTACGCATGGCTTCGAAACCTCTCCGTGGGATGGGGGCTTTCTCATCAAAGCACTGTGATTATATTGCATCCTGTCACATCAGTGGTATTCTGCCTGTATTGGGCTATTCCGGAAGGACGGAGGTCCGTGGCCGATCAGGTCAAGGTGCGGGAATGCATTATGCAGGCCCGGGAACACATCGAAGCAGGCGAACGGGACAAGGCTCTCGAGTTGATTCGAAAGGCTCTTGCTCTCGACCCGGACGAACAGGTGATCACGGAAACCATCCTGTTCATAGAGGAAGACCGTTCCGCAGTGGCCCAACGGCCTTCACCCACGACATCCAAACCAGCCAGGCTGCCTGAAAGGACCGACCCCATGGCCATTGATCCGAAACTTGAAAAGGCACTGGACCTTTCCGAAAAGTGCCGTAAAAGCGGAGATAACGCCAAAGCGCTTGCCTACCTTAAGAAGGCGATCAAGCTCTTCCCGGGCAACGCCCTGGTAGAAGAAAAACTCACCACGCTCACCACGGTTCTGAAGGCGGAAAACCTGGTTGCCATGGCCAGAACCAGAATTGAGAGGGGGGAGCCCGCCGGCGCCGTAACCTCGGCAAGGCTGGCGTTTCAGCTCCTTCCTGACGTCCCCGGCCTTGTGGAACTTCTCGACGACCTCGAAGCCATGTCCCAGGGGGAACCGGAATCCGGCGAGTTCAACGATGACCTTCCTGACGACTTCGACCTGGAAGAGGAAGACATTCTCGAGGACTACGAAGATTCCTCAGACACCGTGGAAGACCTCATAGAACGAATAAGGCAACTGGTCAGGGAAGACCGGTGGGACGATGCGGCAATCCTGGTGGAACAGGGCGTGATGGACTTCTCCGGAAACGAACTCCTCGAAACCTTCAAGGTCAAGTTCAAACGACTGGGATTTCTCAGCTGACCGGAACTACCCCTTAAAGAAATCAGGGACGCAGGTTAGAAGAATACCCGATACAAGCATCGCAAAACCGATTACAAAAAGCATACCCGCGGCAAAGCTGCGAAAGCGTTTTCTTCCCAGAATGATAAACCCGGCTGATGTCGCCGCCAGGCCCGGTATCACAAGGGCAAGATACCCGTAATTCACAAGAGAACCTCCAGTGGTTTCCGACCCGGTGAATATACCCTGTCTCAGGCCTCGGGGTTATCCGCCTGTGCCTTTGATCTTCTCCCAGAGAGCCTTCTCTTCCGAAGACAGTTTTTGGGGAATTCCCACAATCACGTGAACCAGCTGGTCACCCTGGATGCCCCTCTGTATGGCTCCCCTACCCTTTATGCGAAGCACTGTGCCCGGTTGGGTGCCGGGGGGAATCTTCAGCCGGATTCTTCCATCGAGGGTTCTGACCAGTACCTTTGCCCCCAGGGTTGCCTGAGCCGCCGATATCTTTACATCGCAGTGAATGTCTCTGCCCTCGCGGCGCAGAAAACTGTCCGGGGTTACTCTGATTCTCGCCTGAACCACTCCCCCGGCTGTGGATAATCGAAGGGTGCTTCCATCTTCGACTCCCGGAGGGATGGAAACCGATACCCTGTTCCGGGTATCAACGCTTCCGCTCCCCCCGCATGAGGCACACCTGTTTTTGAGGGTGAATCCCCTGCCGCCGCATTTCGGGCAAGGGTGGCTGGTGGAGAAAAGGCCATGACCGCTGGTGACCCTGCCGCTTCCGTCGCAGGAGGCGCACTTCTCCCTTCCGGTTCCTCCAACACCTCCACATGCGGAGCAATCCGCGGGAACATCCAGAAGAGCGTCAATGTCGCCTCCCCGTGCCGCGGTGGAGAAGGGCACGGAAAGCTCGACAACGGCTCTCGAACGCCTGACTCCGCCTCCGAAGCCACCTCCGAAGATACCGCTGAGAATGTCGCCCAACCCTCCGAAACCACCGCTGAAGTCCATGTTCGGCATGCCGTTTTCAAAGCTTGCCCCGCCGCCTTTCTTCGCGGCGTCGAACTTCTCCCTCTTCTCAGGGTCTCCCAGGATGTCGTAGGCGTCCTGGATTTCTTTGAAACGATCCTCCGCGGTCTTGTCGGCGGGGTTGGCGTCAGGATGATACTTTTTCGCCAGTTTTCGGTAGGCCTGCCTGATTTCGTCCTGTCCCGCGCCTTCAGAAACCCCGAGGATAGCGTAGGGATCCCTATTCACCGGCGTCTTCGACCTCCCGTTTCAGCCCGCGGCTGACCTTGACTCTGACCGGTCTGATAAGATCCTGCCCGAATCTGTACCCCTTCTGAAGAACCTGCATCACCTCATCCACCGTGCCGTCCGCTGAATCCTCGGCCATCATCGCTTCATGGATGTTCGGGTCGAAATGGTCACCCTCTTTGGTGACCACCTCCGCGAGTCCCTCCTTCTGAAGAAGGGAGACAATCTGGTTGCCGATCTGAATCAACCCGGTGATGATTTCCGAATCAGGGTGCTTTCCGTCAAGTGTGTCTCTTGCCCGGTCAAAGTTGTCCAGCACCGCCAGCAACTCTGTTACAAGCTGTCGGCGACCCTGGCTTATCAGACGGTTGAAATCCCTGGCCTGCCGCTTGCGGTAGTTGTCGAACTCGGCGGCGATACGCCTGTAGTCCTCCAACAGGTTGTTGTAGTCTTCAAGGGAGAGCTGTTCAGTGTCTTCATCGGGAGCCCTGTTGCTGCCGGCGGATTCCCGGCTGGTCGGCTCCGCGACAACTCCGCCTCTTCTACCGGCTTCAGCGGTTCTTCGGGGGTCTTCCTGTTCCGACTCCGGGGGCTTCGCGCTACGCCTTGTCATTGTCATCCATCACTTCGTAGTCCGCTTCCACTTCCGGGCTCGAATGCCCGCCGGAAGCCTCTCCCTGGGGTTCAGGGCCGGGGTGCTGACCCTGCTGCTGATGCATTTTCGCCCCCAGTTCCTGCCAGGCCTTCTCGAGTACCTGGGAGGCAACCTCTATCCTTTTGTCGTCTTCAGACGCAAGTGCGGATTTGACATCGTTCACCGCGTTCTCAAGCCTGTTTCTATCCGCGGGGTCAAGCTTGTCTCCCAGTTCGGACATCTGATGATCAACCTGGTAGGCAAGGTTCTCCGCGCGGTTCCTGGCCTCCACCGACTCCTTCCTCTTTTTGTCTTCGTCGGAGTGGGCTTCGGCGTCTTTCACCATTCTGTTGATCTCGTCTTCCGTGAGGCCGCTTGAGGCTTCAATCCGAATTTTCTGCTCTTTTCCGGTTGCTTTGTCGGTTGCGGAAACATTGACGATTCCGTTGGCGTCGATATCGAACGCCACCTCGATCTGGGGAAGACCCCTGGGAGCAGGGGGAATGCCGTCAAGGATGAATCTTCCCAGGGTTTTGCTGTCGGCAGCCATTTTCCTTTCACCCTGGAGAACATGGATTTCTACGCTGGTTTGATTATCGGCGGCTGTACTGAATATCTGGCTTTTCTTAGTGGGAATAGTGGTATTTCTTTCGATGATAGGCGTTGCCACCCCACCCAGTGTTTCTATTCCAAGAGTCAGGGGGGTTACATCCAGCAGGAGAACATCCTTCACGTCACCCGAGAGAACGCCTGCCTGGATCGCCGCGCCAACAGCCACCACTTCATCGGGGTTCACGCCCTTGTGCGGCTCTTTCCCGAAGAGTTCTCTGACCTTGGCCTGAACCAGGGGCATACGGGTCATTCCTCCGACAAGAATCACTTCGCTGATGTCGGTGGGCTTGACCTTGGCGTCCTTCATTGCGTCGAGGCAGGGTTGAACCGTTCTTTCCACAAGTTTGGCGCTCAGCTGCTCGTACTTCGCCCTGCTGAGGGACATGTTGAGGTGTTTGGGGCCTGTGTTGTCGGCGGTAATGAAGGGAAGGCTGATGTCGGTGCTCTGGGTTGTGGATATCTCGCACTTGGCCCTCTCAGCGGCTTCCTTAAGCCTTTGAATCGCCATCTGGTCAGAGGAGAGATCGATTCCCTGCTGCTTCTTGAACTCTTCGACAAGCCAGTCTATGATCACCTGGTCGAAATCGTCTCCGCCAAGATGTGTGTCGCCGTTGGTGGACTTGACCTCGAAAACCCCGTCGCCGATCTCCAGGATGGAAATGTCAAAGGTGCCTCCGCCCAGGTCGTACACCGCGACGGTGGTGTTGCCGTGTCCCTTGTCCAGTCCATAGGCAAGAGCGGCGGCGGTGGGTTCGTTCACAATTCTCAGAACTTCAAGGCCGGAGATCTTGCCGGCGTCTTTTGTCGCCTGTCTCTGGCTGTCGTTGAAGTATGCGGGAACGGTGATGACCGCCTGCTTCACCTCCTCGCCCAGGTAGTCCTCCGCGGTCTGCTTCATCTTCTGCAGTATCATTGCGGAAATCTCGGGGGGAGAATACTTCCTGCCCTGAATTTCAACCCAGGCGTCGCCGTTTTTCCCTTCCACGATCTTGTAGGGAACCAGCTCGGCTTCTCTGGCAGTTTCGCTGAATTTGCGGCCCATCAGCCTCTTTATGGAGAAAACCGTGTTCCCGGGATTGGCCACTGCCTGCCTTTTCGCCACGATGCCTACCAGGCGCTCGCCATTGTCGGTCAAAGCCACCACCGAAGGGGTTGTTCTGTTGCCTTCGGCGTTGGTTATCACCACAGGGTCTCCGCCTTCCATGACGGCAACGCAGCTGTTGGTGGTTCCAAGGTCAATTCCTATGACCTTTGCCATTGCAATCCTCCATTCATGATCAGCTTTGAATTCCTTTCCGCCGGGGAGGATTCTTTCCATCCCTCGCGGCTTCAAATACATCTGTGATCAAAGCAACAAGCTTGCCACTTGCCCCCGGTATGCCCATATGCCTATCCTATAGGAGTTTATGCGCCGATTGGGCCGGCCTTCTTGTTTACTTCCCTTTTTTGAGGTGTCTATGTGGCACGGATTTCCACAGGGAAGCTATATTTTTCAGATTACACCGGAGAGGCGGTTCCAACTTTGCCCGACCACGCGATAAAAGTCCGGGGAGCCAGGGTTCACAACCTGGCAAGCGTTTCCGTGGACATCCCCCGGAACCGGCTGGTGGTGCTCAGCGGTGTTTCAGGCTCCGGAAAGAGCTCTTTCGCGTTCGACACCCTCTACGCCGAAGGGCAGCGGCGCTACATCGAGTCACTTTCCGCTTACGCGAGACAGTTTCTGGGTCAGATGGACAAACCCGACTACGATTCCATTGAAGGCCTGTCTCCCGCGATATCCATCGAGCAGAAAACGGTTAGTCACAACCCGAGGTCAACAGTGGGGACCGTAACGGAAATCTCCGACTATCTCAGGGTTCTGTTCGCCAGAGCAGGTCTGCCGCATTGCCCCGTTTGCGGTAGGGCCGTGTCCTCCCAGACAACCCAGCAGATGACCGATTCCATCCTGAAAATGCCGGCGGGAACCAGAATCATGGTTGCCAGCCCGGTACTGATCAACCGCAAGGGCGGCAGGGCTGATCTCATAGCGGAGATACGCCGGAAGGGCTTCGTGCGGGTAATCCTCGACGGAGAGGTCACCCCCCTTGAAGATGTGAAGCTTCTCGATCCCAGGAAACGCCATTCCCTCCACATTGTGGTCGACAGGCTTTCGATCGGTGCAGGCGTGGAGAGCAGGCTGGCAGACTCGGTGGAGACGGCGGTAAAAGAGGGCGAGGGAATCCTGGCGGTTATCGATGCCGACACCGGGGAGGAAATCCTGATGAGCGAGAAGAGCGCCTGTGTCCGATGCGAGGTGAGCATGCCGGAACTCTCGCCCCAGCTCTTCAGTTTCAACAACCCCATTGGCATGTGCACCTTCTGTTCCGGGCTGGGCTACCAGACAAGGGTCGATCCCGACCTGGTGGTTCCCAGACCTGCCCTCTCCATCAAAGACGGCGCCGTTGCGCCCTGGGGCATTCCCCACGGCTGGGTTTCATCCGCGTTGAAAAGCATGGCAAGGGAGTACGAGTTCAATCCGGGAACACCGTGGAAACGGCTTCCACAGGAAGTGAAAGACCTCATCTTCTACGGCTCGGGCGACAGACCGATAAGGTTCGACTGGCAGGGCTCATCAAGCCAGGGAAGCTGGACAGGACCCTTCGAGGGGGTGATACCAAGGCTGGAAAGGCTTCAGCGAAGCACCAGCAGCGAGGGAATGCGGGAGCAGTACGAGAAGTACTTTCGGCGCTATACCTGCGAAAACTGTCAGGGAACAAGGCTCCGCCCCGAAGCCCGGGCCGTTCTGTTCTCCGGAGCCTCCATATCGGACATTCTCGCGATGACCGTCGGTGACGCGGATGATTTCTTCAGCGGCCTCTCCCTGGACGACAGCAGTGCTGCCATCGCGGGTGGTCTTCTCAAGGAGATATCCGCCAGGCTGGGGTTTCTCCGGGATGTAGGGCTGCATTATCTGGCCCTGGACAGACCGGCCCCGACCCTTGCCGGAGGCGAGGCCCAGCGGATAAGGCTCGCCAGTCAGATAGGCAGCGGGTTGACAGGGGTTCTGTACGTTCTGGATGAGCCTACGGTGGGGCTTCACCCCAGGGATACAGCCAAGCTCGTATCCACTCTCGAACACTTGAGAGACCTGGAAAACACAGTGCTTGTGGTGGAACACGACCCGGAAACCCTGCTGAAGGCTGATTACATACTGGATTTCGGGCCGGGTGCCGGTTCAGAGGGCGGCAGGCTTGTTGCCCAGGGAACCCCCGGTGAAATCATGGAGAACCCCGACTCCCTCACCGGTGACTATCTGTCGGGAAGAAAGACAATCGTAAGGCTCGCCTCTCGAAGGACGAAATCCAGGGGAGTCCTGAAAATCCGGGGCGCCTCACTGCACAACCTGAAATCCGTGGATCTCTCGATTCCGCTTGGCAACATGGTGTGCATCACCGGCGTCTCGGGTTCAGGCAAGAGTTCTCTGATAACCCAAACCCTCTACCCCGCCGTAGCATCCGCTCTGGGAACCGGCCCCGCCTCCCTGAGACCGGGCCCCTTCAGGGACATGGCCGGCATTGACAGGGTGGATAAGGTAATCTGCATCTCCCAGGATCCCATAGGCCGAACCCCAAGGTCAAACCCCGCCACTTACACGAAAACCTTCGACTCGATCAGAAACCTGTTTGCCGAACTTCCGGAATCGAAAGTCCGGGGGTACAAACCAGGCAGGTTCAGTTTCAATGTGAAGGGCGGCCGTTGTGAGGACTGCGGTGGCGCCGGGGTGAAGAGAATCGAGATGCACTTCCTTCCCGATGTTTATGTGGAATGTGACACCTGTCACGGCCATCGCTTCAACCGGGAAACCCTAAGGGTCAGATTCAGAGACCACAACATCTCCGATGTTCTGAACCTCACCGTGGATGACGCCATGATCCTGTTCGAAAGGATACCCCAGGTTTACTCCACCATCAGAGTTCTGGCTGATGTGGGACTGGGATACATCCATCTCGGACAGCCCGCCACAACCCTCTCCGGAGGGGAGGCTCAAAGAGTGAAACTCGCCAGGGAGCTGGCAAGGCCCTCCACAACCCACACTCTCTACATTCTCGACGAACCCACTACCGGCCTTCATCCCCACGATGTCAACAGGCTTCTCATAGTGCTGGACAGGCTGGTAAGCGCCGGCAACACGGTGATTGTCATCGAACACAACCTTGACGTGGTGAAAAACGCCGACTGGATAGTGGACCTGGGCCCGGAAGGGGGCGAAGGAGGCGGAAGGATAATCGCCGAAGGCAATCCCGCCGCAATCGCTGAAAACCCCAACTCCCCCACCGGCAGCTATCTGGCGGATTTGCTGAGAAGGATGGAAGCACAACAGCACTCTGAATCCGCTTCGGAAACGCCAACAGCCCAAAAGGTTTGAAAGGCCGCATGAAAACCGTGCTGGATGTGACTTCCGCCACCCACAGCCGGGGGGGGGTGGGCAGGTGGATAGCGGGATTATCAAAAGGGCTTCAGAACGCCAACCCCCATCACGCATCTCTGGATGTGCCGGAAACCCACCCCGGATTGAAGACTCCGGTGGATAAAGCCAGGCTGCTTCCCACTCCACTCTGGCTTGGGGTGCCGCTTCTCAGACGCCAGTTTCTCAGATTGGGAAGACTGGAAGCAACACGGGAGAAGAGAATCCGCAGAATTCTCGGAACTCCCGATATTATGCACCTCTCGGGAGTTCAACCCTTCGGGGCCGGAAAGATCAAAGTGGTAACCTTTTTCGACGACACACCATGGACTTCTCCGGAATCCCACACGGAGCACACTCTGTTCTATGCGAACAGGCTTGAGAACCTCATCCGGGGGGGAGCGGCGGTTCTGGCAATCAGCGGATGGGCGGCGGAAAGGGCGCGGAAGCGTTTCGACATTCCAGCGGAGAGGATAGGCATCGCCGGAGGAGCCGCGGATGACAGCTTTCATCCGGGAGAACCCGACCCCGGAGTTCTGGGCTCTTTCGACCTCGAACCCGACCGCTATTTTCTTCATGTTGGAAGCTTCGTTCCCAGGAAGAACATACCCTTCCTGACCGAGTGCTTTCAAAAAGCGCAGTCATGCGGCGCCAAACTTGTGCTGGCGGGTTCGGAGAAATGGGGAGATCAGGGCTTCAACTCCTCGGAACGGATCATATGCCTCGAGAGAGTAACAGACCTGGAACTCCTTTCCCTCTACAGGGGCGCCAGAGCGGTGTTCATACCCAGCGCAGAAGAGGGGCTTGGGCTTCCCCTGCTCGAAGCTCTGGCATGCGGCACTCCGGTTGTATCCTCCGATGGAGGGGCGCTCCCGGAAACCGTAGAAAAGGCCGGGCTTGTTCTTCCCGTTCTCGACAGCCGGTCCTGGGTCGCGGCGATCACCGATCTGGCAAAGGGAACCACGCTGTCCACGCTGCGAAACATGGCGGCGAGTCATCGAAGAACAACATGGAACTGTGTCGCGGCCAGGGCGATGGCATTCTACGAAAGCCTTCTCGAGCAACGCTCTTCGAAAACAGTGAACCAACCTGGAAAGCAGGGTTGCTGAAGCGGTTAACCCCGGTGATCCGGATCCGCGGAGGGTGGCATTATGACTTGAGAAGTTCCGCCATCGGGCCGGTTTACCACAGCCGGTACAGCCTCTCCAGAAGGTCGGCCAGTTTCCTTCCATACCCCCGGTCCGCGGCCCATGTACCCGAAAGCCCGTGGATGTCCGGGGATTTACCCTTCGGATTCACCAAATGGTAGCGCGGATCCACCAGTTCGCCCACAAGGGGCTCCGATGACCCGTAGGCCTTCAGATGCTGAATATGAGCCCTGACCCCGATTCGCTCATCGGGAAAGTGCAACCCCGGTTGCTCCGGGCCAACCGCCCCAAGACCGCAGAAGTTGTTCATCCCTTCGGTGACCAGCCCTCCGAACCGGAGGAAGCCGGTTTCCAGGCACATCTGAATGAAGGCAATATCGGAGTTGACTCCCTCGAGCGCGGATTCTTCGATGTAAAGAGCGGCGAGCCGAAACACCTTTCTTTCATCCGCCTGGGGATTGTGTTCAAGGAAGAATGCCACAAGCCTTTCGGCACTCATTCCCCCTCTGCCCATTATCAGTTCGGGGGGGGCGTCTCCGGATTCCCGGGGCAAGACCCCGCCTCTCTCAATCAGAAGCATGCCCTCCGAGGCGACAGCCGTCGCCGCAAGGGCAAACAGAGCAAAAAGATTCAAACTTCTCATGCGTCTCTCTTCAAGGGTGCCTTCGCAGGTTGCATGCCTCCAAATATGCCACGACCAAAAAGGCCTCGTCTACGACCCGATTCGGCGTTTTAATCCATCTCCTATTGTTCAATTCGACCAAAGCGGATCATCTTCGGTAAGAAAGCCCTTCAAGCTCCGTGCGGATGTGACAACCGACCGGTGAAACGGGCCTCCCTCCAGATAGGTCATGTCCTCTCCGAATACTCGGGTTATTAACCTGACCGCCTGCTCTTCGCCGTACCTCTGAACGAACTCATCCCTCAGCCCAACGAAGCGATCCCGATACATCTCCATTATCGTCCGGAGTTCAGCGCCGGGTACGGACAGGGCAATGCTGCCGGTAATGAAAAGCGCCGACAGCCTGACATTCAAATATGCCGGCGAAGATGGCATTTCCCCCAGGATCCTCTCCAACTGGCCCCCGGGAATCAGGTCGCCGCCAGGCGAGAAAAGCGTGATGGAGGCTGCCGGGCCTCCGTTGTTCCACCAGAACTCCGGGGCAGACGGCGGCAATCCCTCCAGGCTGTTGGCCGCGATATCCATTACCCTTCCCCCATAGCAGTCCATTTCAATGACGCGGAGAAATGATTCCCGGAGTATCTCACCCTCCTTCCCCGGGGAGATTGATGCGGCAACAGCGAAGATCCGGCCCGCGCCTGGAAACAGCTCTGCCAGAGGGTAGCAGGTGTCGTTGAGAAGAAAGGCCAGTTCCCGGGCGGTGTTCAGATGGCGCCCCCTTCCCTCCTCAACCGAGAGCGCGGAGAGAATCCATCTGTGGTATGGAGCGTAAACACCGGGCGTGTTCAGGGCCGATATGCAAAGCTCCTCAAGTCCCTCCCGGCGTCCGGCGCTTAACTCCTGCTGAAGCCTGTAACCCTCAGAAGCAAGCTGAAGCTCGTTTTCAAGGGCCATGCCAACCTCTTCAACAATTCGATTGCCTGCCTGACCAAGAAGAGAGTCAGTCGTTTCTCTCATACCGGGAACCGCATCGGGGGCATGGTTGGCCGCAAGGGCATAGGTAACTCCCAGGGCATTCAACATCCGGTTTGTGTCGGTCTCATCTTCAGAAGCCGGGTTTCGGAGGCTGAAACCAAGAATACTGCTGTAGATGAGATTGGCGAACTCCAGGGACTTGTCCGGATCAGCCAGGGGGCACAAAGCAGTTCCCGAATCGACGGCGAATCTCTTTAAGTGATTGTGATAAAGATAGACGCGCATCATGTCATCAATCGCCTCGTTCCACATTCCCAGCCGCATCAGGGGCAGGGTTCTGTTTATCGCAATCCTGTCGTAGTTCCGCGCCCTGCTTTCAAGAGAATCGTAGACCGCAAGACCCTTCCGAAGATGCTCCTCCTGTCTGGCCGGCTCTTCGGTGCTGAATGCGTCCAGCACATGAAGGTTCCCCAGAAGAAACCACGACTCCAGGGTCCAGGAGTTGTACTCCAGTGATCTGAGACACAGATCCCTGGATACTTCCGAGGGCTTGCCGTCTCTGTGGGCATTCACCGCCGAGTCATACAGCAGTATCGACCTGATCATTCCGCATGCTGTGTTTGATCCGGTTACAGCGAGGGTCAATCCTGCGAACAGCGGTATGAAACCGGCCCATCCGGGAATTCTCCGGATTCCTGCTCCGGAAAAGCCCTGCATTGACGACAAAAGCAGTGTGAAAAGAAAAAATGTGGTTGTCCAACGGAAAGCAACTGAGACAAGCCCTTCGATCAGAACAACAGCAAGCGCCGCCACCACCCCCCACTCCTCCGCGGTTCCCTTTCTCCCGCGGAATGCCCGTCTGAAAAGCAGGTTCAGAACCACAATGCAGACGATGAAACCCGCAATTCCGTTCTCTGTGAGCAGTTCGATCGGCTCGCTGTGGGCATGGGCAACATTGGGAGGTAGGCCTCTCCTTGCGTAGTCACCGGGGCGGAACCCGCTGAACACCAGATGGAAGGAACCGGTCCCCCAGCCGAAAAGCGGCTTCCGCATGAACATCTCTCGCGAACCCTGCCAGATCACCTGCCTTGCACCAGCTGAACCCTCCAGCTCCGGAGCCCGGATCACATTCTGGAAAAGGGTGGCGAAAACAGCTGTCATGTAAACAAGAGCCAGGGGGAACAGCAGTTTTCTCCTCCATCGCAGAAGCAACGCAACAGCGGTACCAGCGGGAAGCGCAATAATGCCCGCCCTGGTGCCGCTACTGTGTATTACTGTGACGCAAAGCGCTATAAGTGCCGCCTGAAGCAGGGCCCCCTTCCAGCCTTTTCCCCGGAGCATGCACACTCCCAGCGGTATGATACCCGCGGCATAACTCGCGATGAGGTTCGCGTTCAGGAATGTTCCGGAAAGCCTGTGAGTCGAGTTCGGAACAACGAAGGAAATCAGCAGGGCAAACACCCCTCCACATAGAAGGGGCAACAGAATGAGGCGCGGTTTGAACCGGAACACTCCAGCGGACAAGAAAACCGCAGAGCCGGACGCGACAAGAAGAATCCTGGTTACTCCGTAAACGGAAGGCGCATACAGATGAAAAGCGGTGAGACCCACAACGAGCGCCACCGGGACAATGTGAAAAGGCCCCTCAGCCCGCCCCTTTAAAACGTGCAGCCCCGCCAGAGCCAGCAGCAGCCCGGAAAGAGCGGTAAAAACCAGAAGCTTCACGAGAACAGGATTGTGGCTTCCCGGTAGATAAACCAGCGGAATCATGATGGACATCAACCAAACAGTTATCAGGGAAACTTTTTCGGTTGTGCTCCTTATCGCGGTTTCCTTTCCGGAAAGTGTACTGCCGGCATTCAACTTCCGATTCAATCAAACCGGCCCGAGGGTATTCCGGAAAGGGGACATCTCGCCACACAGATGCCGCAATCCGTCCCCATCCTTTTCCACTGCGAGTAGCAAGCTTCGTCATTCACCGGACGAAACCGGAACTTGCGGCCAAGCCTGTCGTCAATCGCATTCGCAGGGCATTTTTGAGCGCACAGGTTGCAGGTTTCACAGGGCAGGGAGGAAGCTGATACCATTGCTTCTGTTCGCTGAAGAGGCATGTCGGTCACCACCGCGCCCAGCCTCACGCACGGCCCGTACTCCCTGGTCAGCAGAAGGCCCGACCGTCCAATGGAGCCCAGGCCAGCGTAGCGAGCCGCGACAGGCAGAACCAGGTCGGCTCTTCCATCCATGGTGCAGGCGGCCTCCCATCCCCAGCCGCGAATACAGTACGAAAGAACCAGTCCGATCACTGCGACCCGGGTGTACCCGTTCACCACTTCGGCGGCTTCCTCAGGTGCGGGGGCAGACGCGATGCTGACGGGATTCATCCGCACCGCGAATACGATACCCTGCTTGCCGGGAACCTGAACCGGCGTACCGTACTCGCTTCCACGCCCCCTGGTTGAGTAGAAGCAGATGTCTCCAAGGGGCGCGATGCCAAACAACACCGCTCCATATGACTCGGCGCAGGATTTCAGTGTTGCGGTTGCGGTTTCAGGAGAAATCATGGTTTTCCCGGGACTGGCGCTCCCGCGGGCCAGTGGCCGGATGTCCGCAAGAAGCCTGAAGGTTGACTCTGTGAGAAGCCTCAGTGGTATGTGATCGGCAAACTCGGCTCCGGTCTCCCGGAAACCGTCATCAACCTGCCTTTTTTCGGGATGGCGTGCGTAGTACTCATCATAGCTTACAGTTCCTGGTATGAGTTCGAGCCGTGAAAAGATGGTATCCCGCTCGTCGAACTTTCTCACTTCCTCTTCCCTGTCTCGCCGCAGCAGAAAACTGAAAAAACGGCTGAAGCCTCTTTCAACGGGACAGGCCGGAAACCGGCACACGGTAATGCTTCAACAGACTGTCTGAACCGAAAGAACCTATACGCCCGGTCTTGTATCCGGTCAATGGACAACAGGGAAAATGCGGGGCTCAACAGCTCTCCCGGCTTTGCCGAGGGGGGGCGATCTATCGGTCCGAGTCTCTGCCGTGCCAGACACCGCCCCCGATAAGGGACTGGGCGATATTCGTGAAGTGGTCGGCGGACCTCTCACAGTATAGAATGTAGTCCAGAACGGCGAGGCCTGTCATGTTCGCCATCCGCGAAGCGAGAGCTTCACCGTATTTCTCTCTGGCTTCCTCGCTTATACCGTTCATACGGCCTTCCAACACCAGCACCCGCTGGGCCGCCTCAAGGTCCTGATCCCTCAGGGCTTTTACAACATCAAAGGCCATCTCCCCAAGTGTTTCCAGGGTGGCCACAGCCAGAGCCGGAAGCGGTCCTTTCTCCTTCATTACATTTCGCGCGACCCTGTCCCTGGCGCCTATGATTTTCACTGCGTGGTCTGATATGCGTTCAAGATCGTTTATGGTGTGTATGATCACTGGAAGGGCCCGGGATTGCTTCCAGGTGAGTTCCCCCTGGAACAGCTTCGCGGCGTAATCGGTCATATCCCGTTGCATGGCGTCAACAACAGCCTCCATGCGGTTGATCTCAGCGGCCTCGTGGCGACCGGTCAGAAAATGTTCAGAGGCCATGACGATGCATTTTCCCGAGTAGTCCGCCATCTTGGCCATCTCTCTGTTCAGGTTGTCGATGGCAAGAATCGGGCTTTCCAACAGGTTGATGTCCAGAACGATCTCGGGTTGCTCGCCTGCGAGTTTCTCGCGGTCGGGAATCACCAGTCTGCAGAGCCTGGTCAGCATGGGTATCAGGGGAATGAATATGATGCAGTTGACTATGTTGAAAATGGAGTGGGCGTTTGCCACCTGTCGCATTGGCTCTGAAGAGGTGAGTCTTACCAGCTGCAGGAACAACCCGTTCTCCTTCAGGGCAAAAAGCATGAAGTAGGCCGCTCCTATCAGGTTGAAAAAAGTGTGGGCCATGGCGGTCTGCCTCGCGGCCCGGTTGCTTCCGATCGCGGCAAGCTGGGCGGTGATTGTGGTGCCGATGTTGTCGCCCAGAACAAGAAAGACTGCGCCCTGAAGGTTCACAAGACCAGCCCCGGCAAGAGCTATTGTAAGGCCAACGGTGGCGCTGGAACTCTGAACAATCACGGTGACGAAAGTGCCTGCGAATACTGCAAGAAGGGGGTTTGTGCTGAAATCCGCGAAAAAGTCGCGAACCGGAGCGCTGGCCCTGAGGGGTTTCATCACATCGTTCATGATTCCCATGCCGAAAATCAGAAGGCCCAGACCCATCAGAGCTTTGCCCCAGAGCTTCTGTGTCTTGTGCTTTCCAAAGAATGAGAGGGCGAATCCCACGGCAATGATCGGGAACGCGTAACTGGTGATCTTGAACGCGATGAGCTGGCCGGTAATGGTGGTGCCGATGTTCGCTCCGAGAATCACACCCACAGCCTGCTGCAGTGTCATCAGGGAGCTGTTCACAAAACCGACGGTGATCACCGCGGTAGCGCTGGAGCTTTGAATGGCCGCGGTAATCAATGCCCCGGTGGCAACCCCCATGAAGCGGTTGGATGTAATCCTCTTAAGAATGCCCTTCAGCCTGCTTCCGGCAACCTGCTGCAGATTCCCCGACATCATATGCAAGCCCATCAGGAATATCGCGAGTCCGCCCAGCACATGGAACAGAAGGGTGAACATGTTGATGGAAACCAGAGCGATGGAAGCCCTTGACAGCTCTCCCAGGCTGTCGCCGGCTACGGCGGTCAGCAGAACTTCCCCCATGTTGCTCCCAAACTCGAGATCCATCATGGCCATTCCCGTTGAATCGGTATACACCACGAATCCCGACAGCCCCTCCTGCATCACTGTCAGGAAACCCCGGTGGGGATGAAGCTGGGCGTCCCCTGTCTGAATCGCGAAGTTCACCGGAACTCCCGTTGCCGGGCTGTTGTCGTGTGTATTGAGAACCTGTATCGACACCGGTTCTGAAAGCATCTGACCGGTGTTGCCGTGGGTTTTCGAAAGGCGGGAGTAAACCTGAACATCCGCCGCGCCCGCCACTGAAGAAAACAGCAATGTCAGCATCAGCAGGTTCTTCACGAATACTCCCCAAAGCAAACGGCGACCGACAAGCCCCGGCCCTGAACAGCATGCGACGGGAGTTTGCACTGCTTCACCGGGCTGGAAACGGAGGCCCGCAGGGGTATCACTTTCAACCCGGCTACTCATGAGTCAATTCTGACCGAATCCGGTTCGATCGCATGTTCGCGAACCGGGGGTCCCGGGAATGCTCTTCAACAAACCGCTTCACCCTCTGCTCAATGCAATCCCTCGCTTCCCTGAATCTGACACAGGCAACTTCGGATGTATCTCCCTGAACATCGGGATTCTGAATCGCCCAGTACTCCCGTATATGCGCCCCCGGGTAGATGGGACAATCGGCTTCGGCTCTGTCACACACGGTGATCAGGTATCCGATCAGTACATGCCTGCTTATGTACTCATCCCAGACACCCTTGGATCGGTGGCCCAGCAGATGAAGGTCGAGCCCCTTCTCCCTCATGACTTCATAAGTGCACGGATGTATCTCAGACGGTTCCAGGCCAGCGCTGTGAGCCTCAAAGAGTTCCCCTCCATGCAAATTCATGAAAGCCTGCGCCATCTGACTTCTGGCGGAATTGTGACTGCAAAGAAACAGCAATCTGGGTTTTGGCATGACACGCCTCCGGTTCTGCATGGGACACACTCCGGCAAGAAAATGCGTGTTGATTGTTAAGAAAGTATGAAGAAGCCCTGAGGTGGCTCGGGGCAAGACCTGAACCTGTCCATTCTCCGATGCCCGCACAACCGGGAAGCCGGCCCGCGCGGGGTGAAGACGCAGGCCGGCCGACAGGAGGAGTACCGGGCTTGCTCCCCGAAGGCGCCCGGCGCCTTCATCACAGTGGAGAGGACGGGGCAGATCAGTTGAAATCCACAACCTCACCGCTGATGGTGAAGATGATGCGTTCACATATGTTTATCACACGGTCACCAACCCGTTCCAGGTTGTGCGCGATCCAATCCAGCTGCATGCACTGCTCCATGTTGGTCGGTCGCTCCATGACAAAGGTGAGCAGCTCACGATGCACCTGCCTGTAAAGAACATCAATCTGAATATCCCTGGTGGGTATCTCCCGGGCAGATTCCTCGTCTTCCTCACAGAATGCCTTCTGGGCGTCTTCCATCATGCCTATCGCTATGTCGGCCATACGGGGTATGTCCACCAGAGGCTTTACAAGCGGGTCACCGCCTATCTTGCGGCTGATTCTTGCTATGCCTTTGGCGTAATCGCCTATTCTCTCCACCTCGTTTGTGATCTGAAGCACACTGAAGATGAAACGCAGGTCTCCGGCCACAGGCTGCTGGGTCGCAATAAGGCGGATGCACCGCTCCTCGATGTTCCAGCATTTATGATTCACCTGCTCGTCGGACTGGATCACGAGATCCGCGCCCTTCATGTCCCGGCTCGCCAGGAAGCGAATACTGTCTTTGAGGTTCTTCTTCACCAGTTCCACAACTGATGTCATCTGGTTCTTCAGATCCTGAAGATCCGTCTGATACTGATCCCTGCTCATTTCGGCTTCCTTTTCTAACCGAACCGACCGGTAATGTAATCCTCGGTTCTCCGGTCAGTTGGAGAAGTGAATATCCTGCTTGTGGTGCCGAATTCCACCATGTTGCCCGCCCTCTGCTCGTCGGTGAGAAGAAAGGCGGTGAAGTCCGACACCCTGGCGGCCTGCTGCATGTTGTGGGTGACGATTACTATCGTATAGCTTTCCTTCAGGGTGTTCATAAGCTCTTCGATCTTTATGGTGGCCACCGGATCAAGAGCCGAAGCAGGCTCATCCATGAGGATGACTTCAGGTTCGACGGCAATTGCCCTGGCGATGCAGAGCCTCTGCTGTTGCCCTCCGGACAGGGACATCGCGGGCTTGTTAAGCCCGTCTTTCACCTCATCCCAAAGCGCGGCCCGAACAAGGCTCTGCTCCGCTATCTGAGCCAGCTGTGAGCGGTTCCTTACACCGTGAATCCTGGGGCCGTAAGTCACATTGTCGTAGATGGATTTGGGAAATGGGTTCGGCCTCTGAAAAACCATGCCCACCTTCTTTCGAAGATGAACGACATCCTCCCGGAAGATGTCACTGCCATCCAGCAACACCGAGCCCTCGGTTCGCACCCCGGGAATCAGCTCGTTCATCCGGTTGAAGCTCCGCAGCAGGGTGCTCTTGCCGCAGCCGGAAGGGCCGATGAAGGCGGTGATCCGGTTTGCCGGAATTTCCAGGTTGATCCGGTTCAGCGCTCTGAAATCCCGGTAGAAGAGCGAGTATTCACTGGTTTCGAGCCTGATCTGTTCCATGTTTACCTCGTACCCCGGGTGACACGCCGGGATATCATGTTTATCGAGAGGTTCATCACAATCACCAGCACAACCAGGACAGCGGCGGTGGCCATCGACTTGTCAAAGGCCCTGGTCTCCATGGCCAGATAGTAGACATGAAGAGCCATGGAGCGGCCGCTGGAAAGCAGTGACGTGGGAGTGCGGTAGCTTCCCCCGAGGGTTACGAAGAATATCGCCGTCTCGCTCACGATTCTTCCCGCACTGAGAACGATTCCCGTGGTGATTCCTGATATCGCTGACGGGAGGACGACCTTCCAGACGGTTTCCCAGCGGGAAGCACCGAGAGCAAGCGAGCCTTCCCGGTAGGAGTCAGGCACAGCTTTGAGTGCCTCCTCGGTGGTCCGGATGATCACCGGAATGATAAGGCATGAGCCGGCCAGCGCCGCGGATGCCAGGCTGAAACCAAGGTTGAGCGTGGTCACGAACAGGGCATATCCGAAAAGACCGAAAATTATCGAGGGCACTCCGGCCAGGGTTTCGACACCGAATCTGGCGGCGGCGGTGAGCTTCTTCACAAACCCGGATTTTGCCTGATCCGCGTACTCCACCAGATACACTCCAGCTCCCACTCCCAGGGGTGTGGCTACAAGCAGCGTCATAACCACCAGATAAACAGTTGTTACAACGGTGGATTGAATTCCCCCCTCCCCGGAGAGCCCGCCCCGGGGGGATGTTGTGAAGAAATCCGGGGTGATGTGAGCGAAACCCTTCACCACCACATAACCCACGACTGAAAGCATGATCAGCACCGCTGTAATCCCCGCCAGCCAGAACACTGAAAACGCCGCGGTCTGTACAGTTTTCCTCATCGGGCGACTCCTCCTGCCATACTCGCTTTGATCAACCCTCTGGCGGTTGTGTTCACAATCATTATCAGAAGAAACAACACAACCCCGGTGGCAAAAAGAGCGCTTTCGTGAAGCCCTGTGGCGTAGTTTATCTCAACAGCGATGTTTCCCGTCAGGGTTCTTGCCCTGCTGAGAAAGATGGATAGAGGATTCGAGGTAATGGCCTTGGGCATTATCACCGAGTTACCGATAACCATTATCATGGCTATTGTCTCACCCAGCGCTCTTCCCAAACCCAGAACCACGGCGCTTAGGATTCCCGAACGGGCGGCGGGGATGTTCACCCGCCGAATGGACTCCCAGCGGGTTGCGCCCAGGGCCAGTGAACCATTGTAGTAGGACCGGGGTACGCTTCTGAGAGCGGTTTCAGTAACACTGGCAATGGTGGGAAGTATCATCACCGCCAATACCATTGAAGCTGTGAGCAGGCCGAATCCCACATTTCCCGGCACATCGATTCCCCGCACCGCCGGCACCAGCACCACCATGCCGAACAGACCGTACACAACGGATGGTATTCCGGCCAGCAGTTCCACGGAGGGGCGGACAATGTTTGCGATCCACCTGGGGGCCACCTCCGCAAGAAAAACGGCGCACCCCAAAGCCAGGGGCACGCCGATAAGAATGGACCCCAGGGTCACGAGGCCGGAGCCGGCAATCATGGCCAGAATGCCGAAGGATTCCTGTCCCGGCCTCCAGACCTTCTCAGTAAGCATGGAGAGGGGTCCGATGCCCTGAAAGGCTGGAATCGCTTCTTTCAGAGTGAACACTCCGATAAGCAGGACTATGGCCACGGAGGACAGCGCGGCAACCATGAGCAGGGCTCTCATAACGCTCTCCACCCTGTTCTTTCCCCTGGCGCTGTCCGGGGTCACTCTGATTCCGCCTTTCCTAGTTCACCGGAAGGTAGTGTTCGGCAACGACAATCGCCTGGCCCTCATCGCTGAGTATGAACTCCAGCCAGGCCCCGGCGATTCCGCCGGGCTGTCCGTCAGTGATCATGTTCAAGGGCCGGTACACGGGATATGTGCCGGCAGCCACATTTTCAGGTGTTGGAAGGGCACCATCCACCGCAACGGTTTTCACCGAGCTGTCCAGATAGCCGAAGGAAAGGTAGGCCACCGCCCCGGGGGTAGTGCTGCATGTGGTTCTCACCGCGCCGTTTGAAGGCTGAAGAATGGCGCTCTCAGCCATCAGGGCATCACCAAGAACCAGTTCCTCGAAAGCCCCCCTTGTACCGGAACCCTCTTCCCTGGAGACGACGATGATCGGCATCGCCGGCCCGCCAACCTCGTTCCAGTTCGTTATCACACCCGAGAAGATGTCCCGGCACTGAAGCAGGGTGAGCCCGTCCACGGGAACAGAGGGCTCCACCACTATTGCTATGCCGTCGTTGGCTACGGTGTGCACCATTATGTTCGGAGATTCCTGGAATTCGGATTCCTTCACATGGCGTGAGCACATGCCAATATGTGCGGTTCCGTCGGCGCCGCTTTTTACGCCCACGCTGCTGCCACCACCGCTTACGATGATGGTCACACCGGGGTTAAGGGTTTCGAAGGCTTCAGCGAGAACCTCCGCCAGCGGCTGAACCGTGGTGGAGCCAACCACGCTGATCTCGCCTCTGATTCCTGCGGGGGCTCCGTTTCCGGCCTCCCCTGCCGTTCCGGGCTGCTGGCCGCAACCGGCTGCGACCACCAGAGCGGCCAATAAGGCTAGCTTTCTCATCATCTGTCCATCTCCAAATCCATCCGGCGGAGTGTGCCTAGAAGTTCATCCGCCAGTTCAGGTACATGTTTGTGTAGCCGTCCACATTCTCGTTCTCGAAACTGAAGTTCCTGGCTCCCAGCATCAGGGTGTTTCTGCCGCTGGTAATGTCCAGCCCGACACAGAAGTCCAGAACCGTTATGTTGTTCTCGGGCTCATCCGCGCCCTCGGCAAGCATCGTGGAAGGATCCACCATATCGTAGCGCACAGCGGGACGCACGGTTCTCACAAAGCCTTCACCAACGCCGAACTCGGTGGCCAGAGCAATACTCATGGCAGTTCCGTCGTTCTTCTCCATACCCGCAACATCGGGCCCGGTACGGCCCAGCAACGCGTACTCGCCCTCGAAGAGAAGAGAGGCGTTGTCACCCAGGGGGTACTTCCCATGGGCGAAAAGGTTTATTCCGTTGCTGCTCCAGCTGGGAGTGGTTCCGGTGGTGTCCTCGATCTCGGGCTGGCCGATGGAGGCGAAGGAGGCTCCCATGGTAAGCCAGGATGCGGCGGAAACATTGACCCGGGCGGCGAACAGGTTGTTCTTGTCGTTATCCGCCACTTTGTTGGCGCCGACTCCATTGTACAGGCCCAGATCCACCGTCACCGGATCGAAGCCGGCGATGATGGAGATGCCGTTGTCCCTCACGGCGTAGTTCCTGTAGTCGCCCATGCCGGCAACATACGCCCGGTCAGCGAAGTACATGCTGCTGCTGCTGCGGGTGTTGGCGTAGCCGAAGGGGGATTTGAACTGCCCGCCGCGCAGGGTGAAGTTGTCGGAGAGGATCAGGTTCAGGAAAGCATCTGCAAGCCTTATTGTGCCGCTGTTGCTGAACATCTCCAGGTCAACCCTGCCATTTACTCTGTCATTCAATCTCCGCGCCCAGTTGATGTTGAACTGGGACCTCATGTTGTTCTCGGGATTGTAATCTTCCTGGCCGTAGAAGTCCCAGCGGAAGTAACCGCTTCCCGAGAACCTGAATCTTTCCGCGCCGCCGGTCTGGAACTCGCCGGAGGCGAAGGCGCCCAATGTGAGCACCAGGACTGCAATGAATGCAAACTTCATAGAGAATCCCCTTTCAGTTTTTTACTCCGGCACCTGCGGGTGCCCGGGAGTAAAATCCGCCGGAGATGTTAACCGGGTATTCAGGCTTTGTTGAGGCGGTGTTAAGGAACGCAGGGAATGGTAACAGTGAAGATGGTTCCCGCTCCGGGGCTGCTTTCGACCCTGACGGTTCCACCCATGCCTTCCACGATGTGCTTCACGATGGCCAGACCCAGACCGGTGCCCCCGGCCCTTCGTGAACGGGAACGGTCCACCACATAGAACCTTTCGAAAAGCCGTGGCAGGTGCTCGGGGGGGATGCCAGCTCCGCTGTCCGAGACGGCGATGGCCACCCTGTTTCCGTACTTTTCCGCGATAACCTGAATCCGGCCGCTGTCGGTATACTTAACGGCGTTTTCCAGAAGATTCACCATCACTTGTTCAAAACGATACCGGTCAACTACTACCGCCAGATCGGGATCCCTCTGGATCACCTCAAGCTCAATCCCCTTCTGCTCAAGCCCGTTCCTGAACAACGGAAGCACCGTCTCCAGAATGTCTTTCAGGGGCACATGGATCGGGGGTTCCGAAGCCGATCCGTCCTCAAGCTCGGAGAGGGTCTGAATGTCCCGCACGAGGTTTATCATCCTGTCCGCATTCCGGGCGATCACCCTCAGCAGAGGGCCGGAGTCTTCTCCGCTGTTCTCCATAAGAGTCTCAGTGTAGCCCTTGATAGCAGTGAGAGGAGTACGAAGTTCGTGGGCCACATTGATGGTGAACTCCCGTTTTATCCTCTCCACCTGCTCTTCTCCGGTGATGTCCCGAAATGAGAACACCCTGCCGGAAGCCCCCTCGATGGGGGCGGATACATAGGCGATTACGGCGCCGCGGTACTCAAGCCTGCCCCTCTCGCTTTTTGAGGAGAGAACATCTTTAACCGCAGGGGGAACCCCGCTGCCGTCAGTGGACGCGCCGAACATGGTCAGAAAGGAGTCGTTGATCATGCGGATGCCTCCACGGCCGTCGGTCACCGCGAGACCTTCCACAAGGGATCTCAGCACAGCCCGGTTCCTGTGGTCGCTGTCCCGGATTTCCTGAACCAGCTGCTGCGTCCGGGCCAGGGTTTCGTTCAGGGTTCCGGCAAGCTGCATGTGTTCCCTGGTGCTTCCGGGGGATGCGCGGGCACTCAGATCGCCTGCCTTTACCCGTTCAGCCACTTCGGCCAGTTCTCCCAGGGGGCTTGCGATCCCCCGGGCGATAAACCAGCCTGCGATCACTGCGAAAAGCAGAAGCGCAAGAAGAACCAGAAGAATCTTGTTGGCCAGCCTGGTCATGGCTCCGGACCATCGGTCGGTTTCCAGACTGACCCGCATCACGGCGATCACGCTGTCAACAAAGAAGATAGGAACTGAAATGTTGAGCATGTAAGGGTCGCCCGGACCACCGGGACTCTCCCAGGTTCCCTCCCTGCCCAAAAACCCTGTGATGACGTCGGGCTTCGTGCGGATGTTGCCGGGGACCGGAGACCCGGTGTCGCTGTCGGCTATGACTTCACCCAACCGGTTCACAATCATGATCCGGGCGCCCATCGCGGTGCCGGCGCTTCGAATATGGCTCTGCAGCCTGGAGAAGATGGAATCCGCCACCAGTGGCGTTACAGATGGTTCCAGGGCCCTTCCGACACGGGTAAGGTCCTGCAGGGACGCCTCTCTGGAGGACGAATGAACCTCGCTGAGGATCACAAGAGCAAGCAGTACGGTCATGGCGAAAACCACTACAAGGTAGCCTGTGAAAATCCTCAGAAAGATCGACGGCGGGGATTTCATCTCTCCATCCTGTAACCAACGCCCCGGACGCTTCCAATCATTGCGCCGGATTCCCCAAGCTTCTCCCTGATGTGGGCGATGTGCACATCAATGGTGCGTTCGAAAACGAACTTCTCCCCCTCCCACAGAAGATCCAGAAGACTTCCCCTGCTCAGCACCCTGCCCCTGCCTTCCACCAGGGCTTGAAGAATTCTGAACTCCGTTGGGGTCAGGTCAAGATAATCGCTGTTCAAGCATGCCTTGAATGACTCGGGGAACAGGGTCAGGGTACCCCATTTCACCTCTTTGCCAGTATCATCCCTTGCCTGTGACCGGCGAAGAACCGCCCTGACCCTGGCAACCAGTTCCCGGGGTGAAAAGGGTTTAACGATGTAGTCATCCGCTCCCAGCTCAAGACCGAGAACCTTTTCCGTCTCATGTCCCAGTGCGGTAAGCATGATTACCGGCACGGAGCCAAGCCGTTCTGAAGCTCTGACGGCCTTGCAGAGGTCGGTTCCCTGAACGTCGGGAAGCATGATGTCAAGAATCACCAAAGACGGAGTGTTATCCTGGATGAAGGAAAGGAAAGCCGACCCATCGGAAAAAGCCACTGTGGCAAAACCCGCCTTCCTGAGGTGCATCCCCACCAGTTCAGCGATGTCATCCTCGTCTTCAACGATCGCTATCGGAGTTTCGTTCCCACGGGAAGCGGCAAGCTGACCCTTCCTTGAGGTCTGTGAAGCCTGGCAGTCAATTTTTTCCATAAGACTCCTCCGCATTTGGAAGGAAGGCATGCCTCAGTATGAAGCCACCCCTTCTCTGGAACTCAACATCCACACTCCAAAACCTGCAGGAATCTAACTAATGGCCGTTCCACCATGAACATTTCCCGCTGCGGGAATGAAGTCAACGTGCGAGTCCAGTGACTGAAGTGGCCGGCAACACTCCACTCTATCATTGCCTCTTAAGGCTTGACACGAGAAAATGTATACATATGTTTACTTGCGTTCCGCCGGTTTCTTATTCTGTCAGGAGGGAAAAATGGAAAACGACTGCATGAAGCACGGGGCATTCGGCTGGTTCGAGCTGATGACCACCGACACAGAGGGCTCCAAGAAGTTCTACGCCGACCTGTTCGGTTGGGAGTACGAAGACTACCCCATGGAGTGCGGCCCCCCGTACACCCTGGTAAAAGTCGATGGAAAAACCGTCGCGGGCATCATGGTTCAACCCGAGGAGTGCAAGGGCATGCCCTCATCCTGGGATGTTTACATTACTGTAGACAATGTTGATGCCACCGCGGAACAGGTTGTGTCAGCGGGGGGGAAACTGCTTCGACCGCCCTTCGACATTCCCGGGGTTGGCCGCTTCTGCGTTCTGCAGGATCCCCAGGGCGCTGTGATTATGGCCATCACCTATCTGGAGAAGTAGTTCCCACAGTGCCTTTTTCTGCCGGCCGCCTCCCGCGGCCGGCTACACCTCTTCCGTCTTCATCCCTTCCCGCTGCCGGCCGGTCAGACCGCGACACCGGAAGCCATCACCGCAAAAGCAGGCTTTCGACTTCCCTGAACTTATCGATGCAATAATCCGGACCCGCAGCGAGAAGCTTCTCTCTGGAATGCGAGCCGGTGGTGATTGCTATGCTTCGTGCTCCGAGGTGCGCCGCGGTTTCTATGTCAAGAACCGTATCACCGATCACATACATGGCCTTGAAATCCCGTTCATGCATCTTCTTCACCTTGGCAAGGGCGCTGTCCGCGATTTCAAAACGCTTCAGACCATCCTCACCGTAACCGCCGGTGAGAAAGCAATCCCATATTCCAAGTTTCTTCAGCTTGTACTCCGCTCCCACCGAAAGCTCGCCTGTCACAAGGGCCAGTATGTATCCCCGGGCTTTGAGGGCTCGAACGAACCATACGGCGTCGACGTTTTCCCGCCAGACATCCGTAGCCGCAAACTTCTCGAGTTCCTTGATATACAGCCTTAGGAACTCGTCCCACCTCCCATTGCTGAAAGCCTTTCCATTCCGCTCAAGAACCTCGAGGAAAACATCCTTGTCCGAACGGGCGGAGGTGTCAACGCCCTTCATGGCGTCAGTGACGCCAAGCAGGGTGTCGATGGCTGTCGAGAACGGAATGTCCGTTCGTTCATCCCGCAGAACAAGCGTTCCGTTTATGTCAAAGAATATCAGAATATCCACTGTCTTTCCTTTCAGCGCTGTAAACCATGACATCCGTTTCTTTGCCCAGGCAAACTACCCGGGGAGTTCTGTCCGGTCAACACTATGCAGGGGTGCTGTCGGAAGCGTTTACCGTTAGAATATCGCCAATACTCCTCAGCAGCCTGGACCGCCCGAAAGGAGACAGCCCCTTGAGTATTGTTCAATACACCTGCGGCAAATGCGGTAAACCCACAGAACGCTCGAGTTCCAGATGCCCCCACTGCGGGGTTGCATTCAGCGGAGTTAACTGCAAGGGCTGCGGTTATACGGGATCGTCGTCGGACTTCGCCGGAGATGTGTGTCCCAAGTGCGGAAAGAATCCCCACACCGGAGCAAAGCCGCCGGGGAAGCAGGAACCCCTCACCCCGAAAGACAAAGCCGGAGCCGCGGGTTGCGTGGCTGTTCTCAGCCTCGTCATCATTGCTTTGGCGGTTCTCTCAGGCATGCCGGGCAAATGCGGTACGGTGACACTTGTGATTGGCGTGATTCTCCTGCTTCTCACAATCCCCATGACCCTGGATATCTTTAAGCGGGAGGAGGAGAAGGACGGGCAGCCGCCCGCAGAGAAACCCCCAGTTATCACGCCGGTTCAGGAGAAGCATGCTTCCGCGACGCTGTCGCCCCTGCCGACGATTCCTTCCTATCCCGGGGTCTGCCCTTTTCCCAGGTATCCCCGCAGCGGCTGGAAAGACCCGCAGTCCGGGGGGTTCTTCGAACCTCATATAATGAGCTGGAACGCCGGTGTTAAGAACGCCAACGCAGGGGAAACTCAATTCATCATGTCCGGAGAGATAAAGGGTAAGTTTCTCTACGCCCATTTTTCAAAAACAAACGGATCATGGAACGCGGTGATCGACGACTACCTGCCGTAGCGTGGCAGGAGAGCAGAAGGTTGACCTTAGCCACCGGCGGAGCGCTGCTGTACCCCCCGGAAGCCTCATGAACCGGTATCTGCGCAGGTGTGGCGGAGGTAACGGGTGTTCCGATCACTCCATTCCAAACCGCATGGATTCTCATGCGCCGTTCGAAGCAGGACGAATGATGGCGCTTGCTCTTTGTCTGCCGGTCATGCTCGCATGCAATCCCGGAAGTGAAGTGCAGTCCGTCGTTCCGCACAGGACACTTGTGCACACGCCGGAGCGTAGTTTACATTCTCGCCGGTTGAAACTTTACAATCTCGCCGGAGCAAAGTTTACAGATTCGCCGGTCGAAAGTTTACAGTAGCGACTCGGCAGGCCGAATTTTCCTTGAATCCATTGAAAGAATAAACCGACAGCGACGAAGTAGCACTCCCATTATCATCTCCAGAAAACTGGAGGTGCCAATGGCAAACAGGAGAACTTCGTTGAGGAAAATCAGGAGACTGATAAAGGCTATGAGAGATGGAGTTACGGGTTCCCGTAACCTTTCTCAGTATTGCGGGCTGTCTCATACCCATGTGATAACGCTGCATAAGAGAATCGAGCAGAGTTCGTTCTCTCTGAAAGAGTTGAAATTACTTGATGACCAGGCTCTGTCAGCAATAGTATTCCCGCCGGAACCGATACTGG
>CAZUXA010000002.1:0-103301 GCA_964624405.1 uncultured bacterium
CTCGATGCTGGAGAGACGGGGGCCCTCCCCTGAGGCTTTCAGCTACCTGAAGCAAGCCGAGGAACTTGCGGTGAAGTACGGCGGCAATGACGCGATTACCGTTTCCAAGGGAAACATTGCCGAAGCGCTGAACCGGCAGGGCAGACACCAGGAAGCGCTTGAGATGTTTCAGGAGGTTCTCGAGATCTGCCGGGAGTGCGGAATGGGCATGCACCGGGCGGATTACGCCCTGGAGATGACCCATGTGCTTATGGACATGGGCAGGCTGGAAGAGGCGGAGGAAAGCCTTGGGCATGTGCTTTCCTGGCGGATTCCGGAGGACTACCGGGAAATGCTGGCCAATTGCAGGGGAAGGCTGCTGGTTCTACAGGGCAGGCACACCGAAGCGGAAGTGATTCTCAGGGACGGGCTGAAATCCACCAGTGACAGGACAGAGCGATTCGGGATGCTTCAGAGCCTTTTCACCGCCACCGGAGACGCCGATGTGTTTCATGAGGCGCTGGAACTGGGTGAGCGGATCCAGAGGGAGAACCCGCACTGGGAGATGGAGCGCAAGCTGAAGAATCTGAGGGAAGCCGGTGACAATCGTGGCGCTTCGGGAAAGGCCGACCCCGTCAGACCCCGATGATCTGAATGCGAACCTTCCGGGTGCGGGGGCGGTTGTCGTGATCCACCAGCACAATCTGCTGCCAGGTGCCGGTGACGGTCCTGCCGTGCTCCACACCCAGGGTGATGCCCGGGCCCATGAGGGAAGCCCGGAGATGGCTGAAGCCGTTGTCGTCGCCCCAGGTTTCCGAGTGCCGTGATTCAACGGTGTCCGCCATCAACTCCTGAAGCAGTTCCCTGAAGTCTTCCACCAGGGCGGGTTCGAACTCGATGGTGGTCACCGAGGCGGTTGAGCCCACCGCATGAACGGCGAGCAGGCCGTTCTGTATGCCGGATTCGATGAGAACCGCCTCCGTTTCCCCGGTGATGTTCACCACATCGGAGAAGCCTTTTGTCGCAACCCCGATGGTTTTCCCATAAGTGTTCATCATGATCCTTTCTTCCGTTCCGGATATCCTCGTTGCTTTCCGCGGAACAGGCAAGACCCGTTGGCCCGCTCTTGCGCCCCGGGATTTGTGAGGGTAGTTTTACCAGCGAATCGGACAAGGGCGCCAGAACCCTTCGGAAGAATCGTTCAGCAAACCGAAAGGCTTTTCATGGCAGTGCATCTGGTTACAGGCGGTGCGGGGTTCATAGGCTGCAACATCGTGCGCGGGCTTCTTGCCCGGGGAAGGAAAGTCCGGGTGCTCGACAATTTTTCAACGGGGCACCGGAGAAACCTCGAGTCGGTGGCGGCGGATGTCGAGGTGATAGAGGGGGACATCAGAAGCTTTCACATCGTGCAGCAGGCGGTGAAGGATGTCGAGGTTGTGTTTCACCAGGGGGCGCTGCCCTCGGTTCCCCGGTCCATATCCGACCCCATAACCTCGAATGAAGTTAATGTGGGTGGTACCCTGAATGTGCTTCACGCAGCGGTTGACGCCGGGGTGCGCAGGGTGGTCTTCGCCTCGTCGTCCTCGATATACGGCAACTCCCCCTGTGAGGTGAAGGATGAGGAGCTTTCCCCGGGGCCCCTGTCACCCTACGCGGTGAGCAAGCTGGCGGGTGAGATGTACTTCAGGGTTTTTCACAGCATCTACGGCCTTGAGACGGTGGCACTGCGTTACTTCAATGTGTTCGGGCCGTTTCAGGACCCGGACAGCCCCTACTCAGCGGTAATCCCCCTTTTCATACGGGCCTTCTCCGAGGGCAGGGCGCCCTTCATCAACGGTTCGGGAGAACAGAGCCGGGATTTCACCTATGTGGCGAATGTGGTCCACGGGAACCTGCTGGCCGCCGATGCCCCCGACGCCCCGGGCAGGGTGATCAATGTGGCCTGCCACGGCTCGGTGTCGGTGAACCGCCTGGCCTCGGAGATCGCGGGTCTGCTGGGCAGAACGGATGTGGTTCCCGTCCACCGTGATCACCGCCCCGGAGACGTGATGCACTCCTGCGCCTCCATCTCCCTGGCGGAAAAGGTTCTGGGCTACAGGCCGGAGGTGTCATTCGAGGAGGGCCTGGCGCGAACCGTGGCGTGGTTCATGGAAGGCGGGCGGCAGAACGCTTTCTGATCAGAAAACCGCGGTGTCTTGTGAATTGACGGGCGTTGTGGTATCATGCCCGTTCTTGCGGGGAGTGTTTTCACTGACAGGAGGGTTGATTGATGATTCGCGGATACATTGCTTTGATGATGGCGGCGCTTCTTGTTCTGGGCATTTCAGGTTGCGGCGACAAACCCGCGGAGCAGGTTGCTCCGGTTACGGAAGATGTTCCCGTAGAGGGAGTTGAAGATGCGGTCGAGGCAGGACCCGTTGATGCGTGGGTTGCCGTAGAGTCCACCCATGGCGGTCTGGCCGGCCTCGAAGTACCAATTGACTGGTCATACATCGGCTCACAGCAGGCCCTGGTTTCCAAGTATGCCAACTACAGCGTCTGCACGGTTCTTATCGCCAACTTCGACACTGAGGAAAACCTCAGAAACGTTGCCAGGGAACCGGGTCAGGCGGTGGTCAGGCTCACGCTCAGCCTTCCCCCGGAAAGCGATCCGCTGGTGGGAACCTACGACATCACACAGGGCTCCGGTGAGTTTACCGGCGAAGTCTCGATCATGGTCACCGGAGGTTCCACGATTCAGACCTCAAGGTCAAGCATGACCGTCGGGGAAGCGGTGGTCACCCATGTGACCGACACCACCGTTTCGGGAACTTTCCATGTCGTGGACAACTGGACTGACATGTCCGGCGCCTTCCACGCTGTCATTCGCTAGACAGGACCTGTTTTACATGTTTCGGGCAGCCCTCCGGCTGCCCGATTCCTATTTCAGCACCACCACCGGACGGGTTTCGGAAGAACCGCATGGTGTGTCCAGCCTCAGGAAGTACATTCCGGACCGTTCAGGGGTGAAGGTTCCGGTGCCGGCGGGCATGGTTTCCAGAAGCCTTCCATCCAGTGAGAAAAGGCTTACGGTGCCTGAGCCGCCGGAAACCGTGGCGGTAAAATGAACGGCGCCCCGGGAGGGGTTGGAGCCCACGGAGAGAATGGGGTCCGGTTCCGTCGGTACGACTTCCTCGATGCCGGTGGAGAGCAGATCGGACATTTTCACCATATGGGAGTTGAGAATCTCCCTGTTGGCGTCTATCTGAACGAAGGTTGTGAGGTATAGCTCGTCCCAGTCCCACGAGGAATCGATGGCGTAATCCACTTCCAGGACAATAGTTTCCGGGGATGATCCGAAGGAAACCGCTGTTCCATCTGCGCTGAAGAGGTTCCAGCGAAGCCCGTAGTTGAAGAAGGTGCCGGAGTAGGTGCCGGTGCCGGGAATCCCGCTTTCATTGATCATGGCGTGAATGGCGGCGGGGGTGTCGAGCCCGTTATCCGTTGTGAGGGTGAAGGTCAGGGTGCCCTCGGTGGGCGATGAACTCCCGTCGGCGGCGACCGAGATGTCGAGATGGCACGGAACCGCCATTCTTGTGGAATAGTAGCCGGGGATTGTCGAGAGGGGCCAGGCATCGTACAGGCCGTCTACCATCACGGTGGGATAGGCGTTTACGCCGTAGTAGTTCTTCCTGGCCGTGTGGTGGGACGGGTTGCCCTGATAAACCGGGTCGTTGGAACTTGCGTTGTGAATCGCCACCAGAGCCACCGTTCCCGGGTGGTTGTCAAGAAACTGCTCGACAGTGCCCGCACTGCCTGGGCAGGTGGGTCAGGCGTTCCAGGTGAAGAACTCCAGAAGAACACATCTGTCGGCGCCCAGTGCCAGTGCGCCGGTGATCAGCACAAGTACCGCGGCCAGTCTCATTTCAGTCTCCCTTCCTGTAAACTACCAATTGCATAGGAATATAGCGGTTGTTCCGAAGCGGCTACTATTCTCCGTCGTCGGGAAAGCCCTTCAGCCTGAATCCCGCCGCTTCCGCCAGATCCCGCATTCTTGCCCGGTGGGAAAGCACCGTGCAGAGGTCACTTTCCTGGAACTGGACTGTGATGGCGCCGTTTGCTATCACCGCCCTGAACCTGCCCCTGACAAGATGCTTCAGCGGCGACTCCATACGCTCCACAAGTTCCAGGAGTTCAGGAGTGACCGGATTGTTCTCCTGAAGCCGGGTGGCGAGGCACGAGTCCGCCGGGCGTTCCGGATCCCTCATGCCCAGCGCTTCTCCGAGGTTTCTGACCTCCCTCTTGGTTATGCCCGCCAGGGCTAAGGGGTGCAGAATGTTTTCCTCCTTCGCCGCCATCAGCCCCGGACGGTGTTCCCGGGTGTCGTCGAGATTGGTGCCGTCGGCCAGATGGGTTGTCCCCCATGCCCTTGCCTCCTGTCCGGCCGCGGTGTAGATGAGCTTCTTGCAGTGGTAGCAGCGGAGGGGAGTGTTGTTTGCGATGTGAGGGTTGACCATGAGATTGATCTCGAGTGTGCGATGGGGCGTTTTAAGGCTTTCCGCAAGATCCTGCGCCCGACGCAGAGCAAGGGCTGGAAGAAAGGGTGTTCGGGCGGTAAGGGCGAGGACATTGTCCGGTCCCAGTGTTCGCACAGCGGCCCGGAGAAGCACCTCGCTGTCGCAACCGCCGGAGACCAGCACCGCAAGGGGGCTGTGGCCGGAAAGGATGTTCCCCAGTCTGCCGCTCATCATTTTCGGAACCTTTCCTTTGCGTGTATGATAGCAGTTCCTTCCACCAAGTGTTTCAGGGAGAGTGTATGAGAACCGCCTACGTCAACCCGTCCTCCGGGGTATCGGGTGATATGATTCTCGGTGCCCTTGTGGATTGCGGAGTGTCCCGGGCCGCCCTGTCGGAGGAACTCGGCAGGCTTCCCCTTCACGGGTGGAGCCTTTCCTGCCAGCAGGTGATGCGCGGGGGTATTCGGGGTACCCGTGTTCAGATTTCCATTCCCCGTGAAAACCGCCACCGGCACCTCTCCGATATTGAGAAGATCATCGGGGAGAGCGACTTTAATCCCCGGGTGAGGGAGAAGAGCCTTTCCGCCTTCAGGCTTCTGGCCGAGGCGGAGGCCTTCGCTCACGGAGTGGAGGTGTCGGAGGTTCACTTCCACGAGGTGGGGGCCATGGACGCCATTCTGGACATTGTGGGAGCCTTCGCGGGGCTGGAGCTGCTGGGGGTTGCCAGGGTCTGCTCGGGACCTGTGGCTCTGGGCTCCGGTTCGGTTGAGTGCGCCCATGGAACCATGCCGGTGCCTGTGCCCGCGGTGGTTCGGCTGATGAACGGTGTTCCGGTGGTGCGGACCACGGTGCCTTTTGAACTCACCACCCCCACCGGCGCCGCCATTCTTCGGGCGGCGGTGGATGACTGGGAATGCACTCCCTTGATGGTGGGCGAGGTTTCAGGAATGGGGGCGGGCTCCCGGGATATTCCGGGCAGATCGAATCTGCTGGGCCTCGTTATAGGTTCTGATGCCGGCGGCTCGGATCAGTGCCTGGTTCTGGAGACCCTGGTGGATGACATGGACGCCAGGCTCTGGCCCGGGCTGTCATCCCGGCTGCTGGCCGCCGGGGCGGTGGACTGCTGGTGTGTGGCGTGCCTTGGCAGAAAGGGCCGGCCCGCGCTTTCCATCCAGATCATCCTGCCTCCTGCGAAACGGAACGATGTGCTTGACCAGCTGTTCCTCCATTCCACCACCCTCGGGGTTCGGGAAACCCTTCAGAGCCGGGTTGTGCTGAGGCGCGAGTTCCGCGTCGTGGAAACCCCATGGGGCCCGGTGAATGTGAAGCTTGGCCTGTGGAAGGGGAAGGTTGTGAACGCGATGCCCGAGTTTTCCGAGTGCCTGGCTCTGGCCGAGTCCGCCGGAGTTCCGGTGAAGGTGGTGCTGGACAGGGCCAGGGGAATCGCGTCGGAGCTTTTCAATGGATGACCGCCGATTCTCCTCGCTGGAACGGGCCCTGGACTCCGTCGGTCTCTCCCTGCCGGAGGCCATGGAACTTCTCCGGGCGCATGGCCACGACGACCTTGGCTTCAGCAGGGTGGACTGGGTTCGAGGCGTGCTGGCAGTGCTTCCGGAAGTGGTGCTGGGGCAGGGCAAGACGCCCGCCCATGTTGTTCCCATCGTGTCCTCCATGCTGGGAAGGACAGGCCTTGCCATGGTGTCCCGGGTGTCGGATGAGATGGGTTCCGCACTCTCTTCCGCGTTCCCCGAAGGGGTGTTCCACGCGCTTGAGCGGTTTTTTGTGGCGGGGAAGTACTCCGGCGCCGTTCCCGGGAATGAGGGGAGCGTGGCGGTGGTCACCGCGGGAACTTCCGATCTTCCCGTTGCCGGTGAGGCGGCGCTGGTGCTGCGCACCATGGGTGTTTCCGTGGAACTGATAAGCGATGTGGGGGTGGCGGGGATTCACCGTCTGGGCCCGGTGCTTCCCCGGATTCTTTCGGCTTCGGTCTGCATTGTGTGCGCCGGCATGGATGCCGCCCTCGTCAGCGTGCTTGGGGGGCTCTTTCCCGGGCCGGTGGTGGCGGTGCCGGTAAGCACCGGTTACGGCGCTTCGCTGGGGGGTCTGACCGCGCTTTTTTCGTCGCTTTCCTCGTGCAGCCCTGGAATAGGCGTGATGAACATAGACAACGGCCTCGGCGCCGCCGCCTTCGCCCTGCGCCACTTACGGGGGACACCATACTAAATTATTCTTATTCTCGCTTCTTTGTTTTTTAACAATATCGAAATCAGCTTTAAGAATATTAATGAGTTCTTCTCCCAAGCACCATTTATCTATTGTATGCATTGGGTAGTGCGGAAGAAGCATTCCAGTGTGTAGCCCTGATAGGCTTGCCTCCGGTGTGTGTATATTCCGTATCAAATGCTTCCAGTGAATTCCCCGCACTCTTTCAGGAGCAGGCACCATGAAGGCAGTTAACAGGGGTTCCTTCCCCATTCTCATCGTCAGCGGAGAGATCGGTTCACAAACCCTTGAAGGCAGAAGGGTGAGGGCCATCGCAGAGAAGCTGGAGGGTTCCGGCTTCAATGTGCTTAAAGCCCACAACTGCACCGACGGGCTGGGAGACTTTCACACCCACCCCAATCTGGGTTGCGCCGTGGTGGACTGGAACACTGAAACCGACAAGCCCCAGGATTTTCTCAGGGGAATCCGACGCTTCAGCGATGTTCTTCCGGTACTGCTGATGACGGACCGTTTCAGTGTCGAGGGCCTGCCGATAGGCATTCTCCGGGAGATAGACGGATACATCTGGCTGGCGGAGGACACACCGGATTTCATCGCGGGAAGGATCGAGAAAGCCGCTCTTTCGTACATCGAAGGTATTCTGCCGGTGTTCTTCCGCGAACTGGTGAAGTATGCCGAGGAGTATCGTTACTCATGGCACACCCCGGGTCACATGGGGGGTGTGGCCTTCATGAAAACCCCCGCGGGCAAGGTCTGCTTCGATTTTTTCGGCGAGAACATGTTTCGGGCCGATCTTTCGGTGTCGGTGCCGGAGCTTGGCTCCCTTCCGGATCACCAGGGGCCGATCGGTGCCGCGGAGAGGCATGCCGCAAGGGTTTTCAACGCGAGCCAGACATTTTTCGTAACAAACGGCTCCAGCGCATCGAATCTGATGGTGTGGAACGCAATGGTAGCCTCGGGGGATGTGGTTGTGGTTGACAGGAACTGCCACAAGAGCATCAATCACGCCATCATTCTCACCGATGCCGTGCCGGTTTACTTCATGCCCACCAGAAACCCCTACGGAACCATCGGCCCCATATCACTTCATGAGTTCGACGCGGACGCGATTCGGGCCAAGATCGCCGACAGTCCCCTCATCACCGACAAGAACGCCCGGGTGCGGCTTGCCGCCATCACCAACAGCACCTATGACGGGCTTTGCTACAACACGATGAAGATTACCGATGCCCTCTCGGATATTGTGGACGGCATACACTTCGACGAGGCATGGTTCGCCTACGCCCACTTCCATCCCCTTTATCGTGGGCACTACGCGATGACCCCCAGGGCCGGGGAGCCCGATGCCCGAATGCCGGTTTTCGCCACACAGTCCACCCACAAGACATTGGCGGCCATGTCCCAAGCGTCCATGGTGCATTACCGCGACGGCGCCGACCGGAAAATCGATCCCGATGTGTTCAACGAGGCGTACCTGATGCACAGCTCCACCTCCCCTCAGTACGGAATGATCGCCACTCTGGATGTTTCCACCCAGATGATGGAGGGGAAGGCCGGGGTTCGCATGATGCAGGAAGCCCTGCGGGAGCCGGTGGTGTTCAGAAAAACAATGGCTTCCATCAACAGCGAGATAATGCACTCGGAATCAGACCCCGCCCGGAAGTGGTGGTTCACTGCATGGCAACCCGACGGACTTCTTGATGTTGAGGACAGGAACCTCCTGGCGGAGCAGGACTGGTGGATTCTCAAATCCTCCGACTCCTGGCACATGTTCAAAGGCATGGACGACGGCGGCATAATGCTTGATCCTTTCAAGGTCACCATCGCCACACCGGGAATCACCCGGGAGGGCACCCTCGACCAGTGGGGCATCCCCGCGGCCATTGTTACAAAGTGGCTTCGCTCCAGGGGAATAATGGTGGAGAAGACCGGTCACTATTCATGGCTCCTGCTTTTCAGTATCGGAATAACCAAGGGCAAGTCGGGAACCCTGCTGGCGGAGCTGTTCCGATTCAAAGAGCTGTATGACGAGGATGTTCAGCTCGAAGAGATTCTGCCGAATCTGGTGAAGAGCTACCCGGACGAGTATGGCGACATGACGATTCAGCAGTTGTGTAACCGGATGCACGGCTTCCTTCGGGAGTATCGGCTGGTGGAAGGCATGCTCGGGTGCTTCAGCACCCTGCCAAGGCAGGTCATGACCCCCTCCTTGGCGTATCGCGGCATGGTCAGAGGCAATGTGGAGAAGGTTGGCATCCGTTCCCTTGAAAACCGCGTGAGTGCTGTGCAGGTGGTACCGTACCCTCCCGGAATTCCCATCATCATGCCCGGCGAGATGATCACCGAGGAAACCCGGCACATCATTGACTATCTGGCGGCGGTGGAGGAGCTGGAAGTGATGTTTCCCGGATTCGAAGGTGAGATACACGGTGTTCACAAGGTTCGCGATGATGAAGGCGTCAATCGCTTTCATATCTACTGCCTGAACAATTGAGGGACACCATACCAAATAGCGCGCAAACGAATGGATGATCTCCAGTGCCCCATAACATCCCTAATGTCGGGTAGAGTCGATTGAGATTTGCGCGAGGGTTTTCCGTTGTGAACTGCCTGTTCACCTTGCATTCTTGTTGTTTCTGTGACTTTCCCGGGCAGACTCCTCTTTTCTGATTCTGCCGATACTCTCGAGCCTGCGGTTGAGGCATTGTCCTATCACGGTCTGTTCTATCTCAGCCATGTTAACCCGGAAAAATCAATGCGTCGTGAGAACGCATCGTTCCCAGCGGATGCTAATCCCGCCCAGCAACTACCGCGTAAGCCGGAAGCACTTGATGGGGTACATGAAGGTAAAGAATCCGGACTATATCACTCCATGACGGCTCTGTAGAGAGTCAGCGATCAGACAGGCTGAGGATCAGCGTGAGAAGGGTACTGGTGTCCTACGCCTGCGAGTACCCCTGGTCCGGGGAGTTCGCCCGGATCCATTCCAATCTGCAGCATATCCACTGAGAACTGACTAAACTTCCTCCGAACGGAATGCTTCTCGGAAGCAGGGGCCGAGGTCTGTTCAGAAGAGGGCCGGGAACGGAAATCCAAGTCCGCTCCCGGCCCATCAGTTGAAAGAATCCACGGAAACAGGGCCGAACACTTGGTCATAACCTTCAGAAACCCGGAAAACCAACGTCTTCAAAGGGCTGGTGAGAAGTGGGAGTTAAGACCAGCGAAAAGTCCAGGTTGTGGCAAGCAGCAAGGACACGATAGGGTCTTTCTGTGGTCCTCATTGGCACGGTGCTCACACATCAATAGCCGATTTAATCGATATGATACTATGCATAATTTTAGCGAACATGAAACATATGAAGAATACTTGAAAAAGCCGGCAAGAACGCCGTACTTACAGGAGGAGGAGATAGCGAATTTGCAGGTAAGCGGCAAACAAGAGACAGCTACGATAGCTCTGAGAAAGGATGTATGATGCATCTGGAAGCACTTGATAGATCATCCTTGAAGATTTCCCAGTTCACACATCTCTTCGCCACTGACTATGGTGTTGCACTATACAATGGCTATACGGGCGCACTTGCCAAACTTGATCAAGAAAACGTTGAGCCGATTAAGCAATTTCTTGCTGGCCATATCTCACTAGAGAATCTCTCTGATAAAGTCATTGAACAGCTGCAGTACGGTGGTTTCATAATCGCTGATTGGTTCGATGAACGTCGAGTGATGGCAATGAGATTTGCATTACAGAACTATCAGCTTAGTTGGTTTGCCTGCACAATTGTTGTTACGGAAGAATGCAATTTTGCTTGCCCGTACTGCTATCAAACTGGAAGCGTAAAACAACAAGCAATCAGTAAATGCACTGCAGACAAGTATCTTAGTTATATAGAAACATTAAAGGGTAACAACATTAGTAGATTCACTATGTCTTTGTATGGAGGTGAACCTCTTCTTTACCCTGACATGTGTAGATACATATGCACAGAACAGAATAAAATTATAAATAATACCAATAATATCGTTAGAAATATGATTGTAACAAATGGATACTTGCTCGACGAGAATATCGGGTGGATGACTGAATGTGGGATCAGCAAAGTTCAAGTCACGGTAGACGGAACAGCAAAGGTACACAACAGTAGAAGACCATTAAAGCATAGTAAGAAAGGAACATATGAACGAATCGTGTCAAACTGCAAAACTGCCGCGGATGCAGGCATGAAGATAGTTGTTAGAGTTAATGTAGAAAAGGATGTAACAAAACAACTGAATGATGAAAGACTGGTACATAAGAACATTACGGTCTACTACGAACCTACGCGATATGATCATTGCGGCAATCTGGAGAAGTACTACGAAAACCAGGACTTTATGTATTTAAGTCTTCAGAATGCGAGCAATGCACATCTATCCGCCGAGTACATGCGGCACAGAGTCGGTGGCTGCTTGGCTTCGGCGTTCAACTCATTCGTACTGCTGCCAGATGGAAGTGTCGTAAAGTGTTGGGATGAAGTAGGATGTAAAAAGAGGCGGAGTATATCTATTCATGAGCCTGACTTTCTTGTCAAAGTGAATCATGACTGGATTAGTTGGAATCCATACATGGGATCAAGTAAATGCTATGAATGCAAACTGTTACCGAATTGCGGTGGAGGATGCGCTTATCGGGCGATAAACATGCCTGATGCTTACTGCCAGATTAGTATTAACACACTGCGCCATTTGGTTACAAATAGAATGAAAGAATATAAAACTGCAGAATGGTCAAATAGCGTGAACACAGCGTGCGGCGAGTAACAATAAACAAAGTAATGCTGATTAGGCCATTAACTGTAAAGGAGGTTCATGATGGTTCTCATCCGCAGCCCGGATGAAACGGAAGTTTAATGAGAAAGAGCGCAAATGGGCATGTCTATGCGATAATCTGAAAAGTGTATGAGTATCACACGATGGAGCAGCAAACCTAGGGAGAAAGAGGAATGGAGTTCGTATCACAGCCAGACAACCATAGCCTTGTTTCTACTCCAGTATGCAAGTGGATATGCGTCTGCCAAGGAACGCTGTGCATTATCTACAAACCTGACCCTGATTAGAAGGGAAGAAGATGGAATTCATCGAAGTACCCTGCGTGCAGGATGCAGCAGAAGTATCTGACTGCAAGTGGGTCTGTATCTGCCAGGAAACATTATGTCTAATATTTGGCACGTAGGATGCCAAATAACGAAGCTGTGCTCTTCACTAGCTTGAAATGAGGCTATAAGATGCAATTCATAACCCCTCCCCAGAACCTTTCCGAGACAGCAATCAGCCAATGCAAATGGGGTCCATTATGCATTTGTGATGGCGGTGGAACATTCTGCATAATCTTCGGCGACTAGTAGAACAGCCAATAGAGGTAGTATGGTGCCGATGTTCACATATGATATGTGTGTGAGCATCGGTACCATTGAGAATGCGGGAAGTAGGAAGGAAGAACAAAGATGTATTTGCAAAGAAGTACCATCATGGCAGTGCCAATTGCATGCGCAATAATCTGTGGATGTGGAGCTGCAAACAGTGAAAGCAACATATCAAAATATAGCTATGTATCACTTGATACATTGTACATAGTTGATACCCTTCAAACATTTTGCGAAGACCCGATTCTTGATGTTAGCTCAGTGTGCTTTGATGGAGAAGGAAGCATCTATTACCTGGATAGATTCTATTGTAGAATCGAGAAGTTCAACCCCGAGGGTAACCATGTTCGCTCAATTAGTCGGCGAGGTCATGGACCAGGAGAGATATCGGTACCGACTGGATTCACTATCCTGAACGATGATCGATTGATGGTTGTTGACAATGCTTCAATGCGGTGCCTTTTCTTTTCGCCACAAGGGGATTTCTTGGGTTCTTCCATTTCATGGGGATCTTCCGTACCTAACGATATTCACGCTATTGGAGACAGTTCTTTTGTCGGGACAGTGTTTAGTATTGAACAAGTCGAGCAAGGCGTTTTAATAGCATGCAATGTATCGCTATTCACGGCATCATCTGAACCCGATGTTACCTATTACAGAAGAGAGTGGTGTTGGTCACCTGAAAGCTCGCACATTATGTATGAAGAATATGAAAGAATAATATACACAGCTGACTCAAATTACAACTTTTATCTTGTTCCCGATGCAGGAAACTATGTAATCCAAATGTATGATGTTTACGGCAATATAAAGGGAACAATAGAGAGGTCAGATTTAACTCGTGTCGAAAAACCGGAGGATGTTATCGACTTAGAGAAAGAAGCGTTTGAAAGACGCGCATCGCAGGATCAGGCCTATGCTGGTGGCTATGAACCTGATCCCCATTACGCGCTGATTCGGGGACTGGGAGTTGCTGATGATGGACTACTTTGGGTGTGCAGAGGAGACATGTACCCGACCGTTGTCTTCGACATCTGGGATCACACTGGAGAGATAGTGAAGACAGTGTACATCGATCCGTCACTACCGGTTGTATTTGAGAGTTGCACGGTGGGAACAGGTGGCATTGTCGGATACATCCAGAACAGCAATGGCACTTTAACGCTGTATTTGCTTGGAGCAGCAACTGAGGAATGAAAAGCGATTCAAGCATGAAGATAGCAGAAGAAAGGATGACGGTAAAACGAGCAAATGAAAAGGAAGGGAAGGCACTTCTTTCAAGAACACTAGCGTTCATGTTTCGGTATTGGCCTGCCTTAGCCCTAACATTCCTGATTACAGTCGTTGTGAGTACTCTAGCTATCGCGCGTCCATGGATTCAGAAACTTCTAATCGACAATATCACCTTGGGTGGTTCAACTGATAGCCTCCTCAAAGTTGTAGGTCTGCTTCTTGGTGTCGCAGTACTACAGGTTGCCTGTCGGATTGCCCAGAGGTTCCTGTTTGCCAGGATTCAAGAGAGCACAGCCAGAGATTTGCGTGAGACTATAGCCGACTGGCTGTTTTCCCTTAAGATGCCTTGCCTTAAGGGAAAGGACACTGGCAGCATTATTTCTACTGTGCTTCAGGATGTTGAAAAAATGAGTGACTTGTATGGACCCGTGATCATTGGTCTTGCTTCGGACATGCTTCAGTTTATCGCAATAATATGCATTATGCTTTATATTAGTATTGAACTAACGGCACTTACAATTCCACTATATGTATTGATGATGTATATAATGAAAGACGCCACAAAACCCATTCAGAAGGCATCAAGTTTTGTTCAAGACGCAAAGGCAAAGGTCTCGTCCAGCCTTAAAGAGTTTTGGTCATCTCTTCCCGAGACCAGGAGTTTGAACGGGAAAGAATACGTGATGGGTGCCCTTAGCAACTCCTTCAACTGCTTGAAAAGCAAAGAGATTCACATGGAGACTATTCAAGCTTTTTTTCAGTCCGTTGACTTGTTTGTCTGGATGATTGCTGCTGCAATGCTCTGGGTTGGGGGAAAGCGCGTTATATCCGGCACTATGACGATGGGCGACTTGATCGCGTTCTGGGGTTACATGGCATTGATCTTAGGCCCTATCAACCATTTCATAAACTCACTTGGGATTGGTCGCGCCAGCCTCGGTGCTGCTGAGAGGGTTTTCTCGATTCTGGATGAAGGAGAACCAGAAGAGATAGATAACGACAATATGGTAGAATTTCCTCGCGACTATTCTTCCTTAACTTTTGACAATGTAACTTTTCGCTATGAGGATGCAGAGGATCTTCTCGCGGCCTTTCACTGCACAGTCAAAAGGGGAGAAAAAGTTGCTTTGATGGGAAAGAGCGGCTCAGGGAAAACAACAATCGCTTCTTTGCTGATTAGTTTGTTCACTACCGTGGAAGGACAGATTCTCATCGGCGATACGCCAATTGAACGCATAGGACTTCGCTCTCTGCGAGAGAACATTGGCTTAGTTTTTCAGAACCCACACATGTTTGTCGGTACGATTGAGGAAAACATAAGTATAGCGAAGCCTGGAGCATCACTATTCCAAGTTGAGCATGCTGCAGCTAAAGCGGAAGTTCTCGAATTCACTGACACTCTTGCAGAAGGCCTTCAAACAAGAATTGGCGATGGAGGGAGGGAGTTATCTGGAGGGCAGAAACAGAGAATAGCTTTGGCAAGGCTATTCCTGAAGCACCCCTCGATTGCGATTATTGACGAATCAACATCAGCCCTTGATACTGTGCTTGAGCAAAGGATCATAAAAAATCTTCTCAATGAACTCATTGATACAACAGTAATTGCAATATCACACAAGGAATCACTGGTTCGGTTGTTTGACAGGGTTATCAGACTCTAGTACCTACTTACATAAGTCTGCATAACTCCTCTTGAGTGTGACCTGATGCACCTTTTCCTTCGTCCACTGGAAGGGGTTGCAGTCCTCGCTGTAGGACGCAATGAAGCGGTCAATCGCGTTGCGAAGTTCCTTCGGCGATGTGAAGCTTTCGTTCCGCAACACCCGCACCGTGAGTATGCTGAACCACACCTCGATCTGGTTCAACCAACTGCCTTTGCGGAACGTACATTCTTCTCGGGGGCTTTTCTCTCCTCGGCACTGAGAAGAACCGGGGTGGAAACGTAAGCCATGCGTCCTCCTTGATGGGGGGGATAAATCACCCATCAAAGATGCCACGTTAGGTTAGCTTGTGTTTTGATGCTAACGCGATGCGGGATCAGGCAGTTCACTGTGGAAGAGCAAGTATTCCTCTCCGGGGTTCAACGGTGCCACCGCAATTGAACCAGCGCCGATCGCCACCAGCCATCCGTCGGTTTCCTGGGTGCTTTCGGTCACAAAACTGAACTCGGCGGACAGCTCGCGGGTCGGGCTGAAAACGTCGAAGCGCACAGTCTGGGGGGAACCTCTTCTCACCCAGAGTTCACCGTCTTCTCCGCAGTAAAGGGCCTGGATAAGATTGTGATACAGATCAGGTTCATAGTCGAAGCCGGCTTCGCTGCCGGTGCCCCTTACCCAAGCGTTCCTGAGTCTCTGCACTTCCAGGCCAAGCTCCTCGGTGGTTTTTTCCGCAGGTTCCGAACTGTGGGTGAATGTGTTCATGTTTTGATTGGTAACAGACACTGTGCTGATCTCGTATGTCTCGGGGCTGATATCTGCAATATGCAACTCCCCAGTCGAGGAATTGATGTCGAAGGCAATCGCGGTTTGCGTAATGTATCTGAGGGGGTGAACTGTCTCGGCGAGCCTGGTGCGATAAGTCTGCAGTCTGATCGGATTGCCGGGATCGGACACATCCCATCCGCTGAGCCTGGTTCCACAGCCGGTGAACTCGTCAAAAATGTAGTCGATCCCGATCAAGTAATCATCTGAAAGAATTTTCAGTCTTACAGGAGTTCCTGGTCGCAAGTAATGACCATGAAAGATGATCTCACCCTCGCACTGGTACTCGCTGTTGTAGAGCAGAACTTTGCCATCCCCGGGGCAGTTGACCGCGAAGCCTCCGCCTGGCCTTGGCACAACCTCGCCCGGTGAGTTGTACTCAAGCGGACCCTCGCCTACCGACGCAGTCTGAAAAACGTGCTCCGAGCCCCTGTAGACATGTATTTCTCTGCCAATGTGATCAAGCACAACAAGATCGCCGTTATCCAGATAGCAGATACTTCCTATTCCCATCAAGCCATCGCTTTCCACATCAATGCAGTTGGCCAGATGAACCGTCTTCACTCCATGATTATCGCCACTGATTCCCATACCGCATCCAAGACAAAGAATCAAAACCAATAGAAATGCTATTGTCATGCCCATTCCTTTCTTTCGTTCGAGTTGGTGGACACCATCGAATGACAGTGTCCACCATCAACAGGTGTGCTTCTGAATAGAAAGGCCAGAGATCAGTGATTCAAGATGATTCTGTTCATCGAAGTCATCATCGATAAGGAATCCTGTTTTTGAAAGCATTTCACAGGATTGCTCATCAAAGAATCCATGAGTGATAGGTACTCCGGGGGCTTCAAGAAGTCGTCCGAAATGCGAATGAGCTTCGTCCAGTTCAAATATGGCGCCTGTGAAGCCATTGTATATGATGTGTTTGCTTGATCTGCGGATACTCCAGTTGTAGAGTGATGTTTTCATTGCTTTTCCCATTCAGTGAAGCTTGTTTTGCTGATTTGATCGTTAATCGCTGAGGCAGGGACGCAGCGAGATCGATTGCGGTCAAACGGTGGGCATTGCGTATGAGTTTCACGTAAAGAATATGAGTCGAAGCAGTTATGCAATTGCCTGTTGCAGGCTGGGCATCTCCAGATTGAAGCAAATAGCATTGGATCGTTGTTCATGTCCGGAAGTACGGTCATGCATTGGCAGTTTTCAAGGCTTCTGGGTGTAGATCGAGAAAATCAGGCGCTTCTGTTAATGGCGACCCAGTTTCCCGGCTGTGGCGATTGAGTGTTCCCCAGCTCAGTTGTTTGCCCCGTGGTATTTCGCCCTGATCAGCCCTGCTTTCAGTTTCACTTTCACATTTTTCTGGTGTTTTTCCGGGTTAAGGCAGGAAGCCTTCCTTCAGGGGCGCCACCAGGGAGGTCATCGCTTGAAGGAGGCGGACTGATAAGTTTGAGCGGAATATGCAACTCTTGACAATCGGCAGAGATTGTCTGAAAATATCCGAATGCCAAGGATAGCGCGCGTTGTAATGCCCGATACTCCCCACCATGTAACACAGCGTGGGAACAGGAGGCAGCGTGTGTTCTTCCGGGAGTCGGACTATTCCACCTACCTCAGCATCCTCAGGGAATTCACGAAGAGAAACGGGGTGAAGATCTGGGCATACTGCCTCATGCCGAATCATGTGCACATCGTTGCGGTTCCGGGTGATGAGACAGCGCTGACAGGAGCGCTTGGGGAGACACACCGCAGATACACCCTTTGGGTAAACAGAAGGGAGGGATGGACCGGGCACCTGTGGCAGGGAAGATACGCCTCCTATCCCATGGACGATGCCCACCTTCTCACAGCGAGCCGCTACATTGAACAGAATCCCGTTCGTGCAGGCATATGTGACAGACCGGAGAAATGGATTTGGAGCAGCGCCAGGCACCACCTTGGTCTTACAGCCGACCCCGTTGTCGCGGAGTCCGACGCTCTCTCGGTAATGGTCGATGACTGGAGAGACTTTCTGAGACTCGCACCGAAGGATTCTGAAAGAGAACTCCTGCGCAGGCATGAAAGAAGCGGCAGGCCGCTGGGTGACAAATCCTTCATCAACCTGTGCGAGAAAACTCTTGATTTGAATTTGAAACCCCTTAAGCGGGGCCCCCGTTCAAGATCAGAAAATAGCAATCTCTATAGATAAGTAAACAGACAAAAGTCGTTGGGCAGGTTAATAAAATCAAACACTGGTTTAATATTATTGAGTATTCTGACTTTGTTTTAACATATAATTTAGTATGGTGTCCCCCAATTGTTCCAAGTGGTAGGGTTTGGCGATGACGCCGACGAAGCCGTGTTTTTCGTAGTGTGCCATTATGGGGTTGTTGGAGTAACCGCTTGAGACGAAGGCCTTCACATCCGGGTGCTTTTTTCTGAGGGTTTTCAGGGTTTCCTCCCCGCCCATGCCCCCGGGGACGGTGAGATCCAGAATCAGAAGATCGAAGGGATCCCCCTTCTCCAGGGCCTCTTCATACATGGCAATCGCGGACTCGCCGGATGTGACCGGAGCAGCAGTGTGACCCAGGGCGGACAGCATCTCCCCCACCACGCTGAGAACCATGGGCTCATCATCCATCACCAGAATCCTGAGGTTCACCGGCAATCCGCTTCTCTTCGGGGATACCGCAGTGGCATCTCCCACTGAGGGAAGATAGCCGTAGAAAGCCGCTCCGCCTCCCGGGGGGGGAGAAAACCTGAGATAGCCCTGGTGCCGCTTCAGTACATTGTAGGCCAGGGGAAGGCCAAGGCCCGTTGATTTGTCGCGGGTGGTGAAGTACGGGTCGAAGATGCGGTTCCTGATGCTGTTGGGAATGCCTTCCCCATGGTCTCTTATGCAGAACCTGACATAACGGCCGGATTCGATGGGAAGCCTTTCCGCGCTCTCGGCTTCCTCGTTTTTCCGGGAGTCGAGAACATCAACCTCACTCGCGGACACAGTGATGGTTCCCCCGGAGGGCATTGCCTGAATCGCGTTGTTGACCATGCTGTGAACGGCCTGAACTATCTGCCCCCGGTCGCATTGCACATTGCCCAGGCTCTGTGGAAACTCGAAGACCGACCGTATCCGTGTTCCGGAAAGCGCAAGTTCAACAGCCTCCTGCAGCAGTTCCCTGAAATCGACCACGCTCTTGACCGGGGCTCCGCCAGTGCTGAATGTGAGCAGTTTCTGGGTGAGTGATTTGGCCCGGAGTGCCGCTGTCTGAAGCTGCTGAAGGGACGGACCGGGGTCGTGCCCCTGTTCCGCCTTCCGTGCCGCCAGAGAGGCTGCGCCGATGATGACCGTAAGAAGGTTGTTGAAATCGTGGGCGATTCCCCCGGCAAGATGCCCGACAGATTCCAGACGGACCGCCTTCATAAGTTCGTCCTGCATCAGCTTTCGGTCCGTGGCGTCATCAAGAACGCCGAGGACGCTGATGATCTCGCCATCGGCGTTTCTCACCGGGGTTTTCACTGCTTCGAACACCCGGCGCGACCCTTTGAAATCGATGGTCAGCTCATGCCGCAAGGTTTTTTTGCCGGAAAGCACCCACCGGTCCCCCCGGGCATTTTCCTGGGCCGCCTCTTCGGGAAGGATGCTCCGTTCCTGCAACCCGATGATTTCCTCCCGGGGTTTGCCCACCAGCTTCTCGTAGGCGCTGTTGACCAGGATGAGCCTGCCCTGTGTGTCCTTCATGTAGATGGAGGTTGGAATGGTGTTGATCAGGGTTGCCAGCATCTCTTCGGAGCGCCATAGATTGGTTTCCACTGATTTCAGCAGGCGCTTTTCCAGATCGTCGAGGAAGCTCTCGGCAACTATGGAAGCAAGACCGCCGCTGCGCATGAGCAGGGCGCACACACTGCCGGCCTGGCTCGCGGTGAGGGTTTGCGATTGGGGTATTCCCACGGCGGCCATGGCCTCCGCAACCCGTGCCCTGGCCCATTCTATGCCCGAACTTTCCGCCAGGGCGGTTTCAAGCTCATGAACCTCGACTGTCAGAGCCGCCTCAAAAGGAGTTGAGAGCCTTCCATCGGCTTCCATAACCCTCAGTTCTCCGGAATCAGGGCAACCACAGTTGTGGTGTTGTGAAAGCCGCTGTAGCTTCCGGGAGTCATTCTAATCTCGCCGTAAGTTTCCCAGCCGAGGATGGGTATCCCCGGAAGAATGCTTCGATAGGCCTGAATGGCACGGGTAAACTGGCTCTCAAGAAGGGCCAGCCTTATACCGCACTCGAACACCAGCATTCCGGCAAAACGGCTCTGCCGGCTTTGCTCGGCGTTTTCCAGCGCGGCCCGGGCCGCGAGACCGGAGGCTTCCACTTGGGCCTCCATATTGCTGCCGTCCATGATCCGGAACACTGAACCTTCCGGTATGGCGCAGGTGAACAGCATGGAGCCGTCGGGGTTCACCATCATCGGGAAGCGGATCTTGTACTCCCCACCTTCTGTGCAAAGCCCCAGCTCGAAGTTGCCCAGAACCAGTTTTGCGTAGTCTTCGGAAGGCTGGCCACGGTACTTCGCCTTGAGCTGGTCCATCGGGTAGTCGGTTTCCCGGCGCCATACCTCCCAGGCGGGCTGGCCGTCAACCTTGCTGACCAGATTGCCGGAGGCAGAGGTGACTGTGTGGGGCTGGCTAAGGGGTGTGTGGCCGTGCTTCACTCCGGAATGGAAGGGCATGTCCGAGATGATGAAGCATGCCGCCGCGGCGTCGCTGGCGTGCTCCGTACCGTGAAAAACCCGGGTTTCGGTGAATTTGAGGTCATCCCCGGCGAAACCTCCAAGCAGGGTGACGGGACAGCCGGCGTACTTCTCGAAGAGCCTGGAAGCCAGTAGGGAAAGCTCTTCTCCGTTTCCTGACAGGCCGTCGGCGAAGAGAATTGCCGTAAGGTGACGGCCGGGCGCCACAGGAGGAATTTTTTGCGCCAGTTTCCGGACAACTCCCTCGGGATCGTTTCGAAGCCCTGTTGCCATGGCGGTACTGAAAAGCATGCCATCCGATGATATGATTCCCAGCGCAACACCGCCGGGCTCCACCCTGCTTTCCGTGAAGTGCCCCGCTGTGGAGCAACCTATCACAGGAGTTTTTCCCACTCCGCCTGCAACCGCTTCGAGAACCGGGCCGTAGTCGTGCGTGGATGAAGTGTGAAGAAGAACAAGCCCCGGTGTCGAGCCATCAAGCTTGCCCAGAGCCTCTGCAAGGGCTTTCTTCGCAGAATCGGCGCTGGTTTTCCCGCCGAACTGCCCTGTTGAGAGCTTTGTACCCACTGATTTCCCCTCCCCCCGCATGGAAAGGTAACCAAGAACCCGATTGCTGCCAAGTGGCCCTGTCTTCCGCTTGACTCGACCAAGGATATTCATCATATTGTTCTGAAATGTAATAATATTAATGCAAGGAGGTATATTAGTATCGTGGTTGAAACAACATTCATTGATAAGAAGGAAGATTTTCCCGCAGAACTTGACTCCCCAAAACTCGCCGAGTTTCTGCACGGTTCCCTGAAGCCTTTTGAAGACCCGGTTCCGGAAATCCTCGCCGGCATTGAATACGCCCTTTCTCCCAATGACCGCCGGGGCGGGTTCATAGCCCTGGCCCGGGAGAACGGAGTTCTGGTTGGAGCCCTGGTGATGCTCTTCACCCACATGGAGGGGTATGTGCCTCCCAACCTTCTGCTTTTCGTCGCGGTGAGCCCATCCATGAGGGGCAAGGGAGTGGGCGGCCGGCTTATCAGGGAGAGCATTGCCCGATGCCGGGGCCCTGTGAAACTCCATGTGGAGTACGATAACCCAGCCAAAAGGCTTTACGAGAGGCTGGGTTTCGAAAGCAAGTACGCCGAGATGAGGCACGAATGAACAGGGTGGTGGTGAACACCGATGCGGTGATCCATAACTACAACACCATAAAAAGATGGGTCGGGCAGCACGACGCCTCGCTCACAGTGGTCACCAAGGCACTTTGCGGGTACGCGCCGGTACTGGAAGCCCTGGTCAAGAAGGGCGTGACTTCCGTGGCCGACTCCAGGATCGCCAACTTCGAAGCCATGAATGATTCCGCGGAAGAGCTTGAGAAGTGGTTCCTGCGGGCCCCCACCAGCGGAGAGCTGCGCCAGGTTGTCAAACACGCCCAGGTTTCCCTGAACACCGAACTCAGCACCGTGAAGGAACTGGACAGAATAGCCGCGGAACAGGGTGTGGTGCACAAGGTTCTTCTCATGATCGAGCTTGGTGATCTTCGGGAGGGGATACTTCCCGGCACCCTGGTCAACACTTACAGGGACGTCTTCAACCTTGAGCACATCGAAGTCATCGGCATAGGTTCCAACCTGGGCTGCCTTTCCGGAACCATCCCCAGTTCCGACCAGCTTATGCAGCTTGTTCTCTACCGGGAGTTGCTGGAGCTGAAGTTCGATCGCAGAATTGCGCTGATTTCCGCCGGAGCCAGCGCCACGATTCCCTTCCTGCTTCTGGGGCAGGTACCCCGGCAGGTGAACCATTTCCGGGTGGGGGAGTCTATTCTTCTGGGAACGGACCTGATAAACGGCGGCACCATACCAAGCCTCAGAGACGACGGCTTCGTGCTCGAGGCGGAGGTAACGGAAGTGAAGGAGAAGAACCTGGTTCCCTTCGGGGAAACCAGCGACGACCTGCATCCCTTTCAATCCGGAGGGGAAAACCGCCAGCACAGCCCGGGGGAAAGGGGCTACCGGGCGGTGGTTACAGTGGGTGAACTGGACACGGAGGTTTCATCTCTGGTTCCGGTGAACCCGGATTTCCAGATAGCGGGCTCAAGCAGCGATGTGACGGTGCTGAACCTGGGGCCCCTGGGCGCCACTGTTCGGGTGGGCGACACCATAAGGTTCAAGATGGGTTACTCCGGCCTGGTTCGTCTGATGAACAACCGCTACACGGAGAAAACCCTGATCGACTGAGCCTGCGTTCGCCGCGGGGCTGCTCAGTCCCCGGTCTCCCCGGATTCCCGCTCCACCCGGGGAACCGACTCTCCAGCCGCCTCTGGAAGCTCGCCTCCGCAGGCGGAAAGCAGTATCAACAGCGCCAGGATAACCGGTACGACTTTCATTGGTTCCCCTCCACTTTCAGCAGAACAGCCTTTTCGCCGCCCTGGTTGAAAAGCCTGCATTCCTCGCCCGGGGCCAGAACAAGCGCTTCACCGGACCCGAGAATCGCAATCCCCCCATCGGGAGATGCGGCTTCGGCGGTTCCTTCCAGAACCAGGAGAAGCAACCCGGCCTGAGACCGGAAAGAAGCCGTTTTACCGCCGGGATCGATAAAAACCTTCTTCGCGGTAAATCTGCCGCAGCCCGACGCCTGGTCTGCCAGCATGGCCTCGCCGGTTCCCGAAGACCCGTCTCCGACGATGGTTCTGGGCCGCATCGCCTTTTTTGACAGCACCTTCATGTTACCTGCCCGGCCCGAAGGAATAGTCGCTTCCCATGGAGACCATCCAGCGGATCCCCCCCTGATCCGGAACACCCATGGACAGCCTGGCGGAACCGCCCGGGACATTCATCTGAAGGTAGGCGCCATAGCCGTAGTGAAGGTCGCCGTCGTGGGGGGCCGTTACGGTGTGGTAGTCCCAGGTGGCGCCAGCGTTCACACCGGCGCTTATCGGCCCAACGAACCTTCTCTGAAGAAACATTGTGGCCGCCAGTCTCTGTCTTGTGGGAAGTGAGTTCCACCTGTATCCTGGAATGCTCCGTTCGGAACCGCACCGTGACAGCTGCCATGGGTAGTTGTAGCCCGTAATGAGCTGACCCCAGGAGTTGATGCCAAAGATGAACCTGTTTTTCAAACCCATGATGCCGTCGAAATCCCAGTTGAACCGGTTGTGGCTGCGACCGGGTTGGGGTGACACCGCGAAGCGTACGAAAAGCCCGGTGCCCGGGGTCATGGCGGTGGGGTCGTCCCGGGTGTCCGCCCGGGCCTGGATGAACACCGCGGGAAACCCCTGCCTGGAGAAACCGCTGTAGCGTCGCCCAAACCACCCCACGCCGGTTTCGGTAAGACCGAACCATGAAACCGTTCTCCCGGATGCTATGGATACGCTGTGATCCGCCCAGATCCTCACGGGAGAAGTGCCGTCGAGACAGGGCTCAATGGCCTTGATCTGGTGCATGCTTCCCTCAAGGCGCAGATAGCCCGCGCCGGCGCCGGTGTTCAGAGAGCCTTCGAGAAAAGCGTACCTGTCACCTCCCCCGGCGTTTATCAGGCCGGTCATTCCCCGGTTGAAGGTGTTACGGTGGTCGAGGGTGACCCGTCCGTCCAGGCCGTAGTCGCTGTGGTATGTGAGGCCGATGCCCAGTGAAGCCGGGTTGCTCTCCCTGAGGGTGAAGGCCAGGTCGACCTGGTCCGGCGAATCGGCGGGGTACATTTGAAACCGGATACCGCTGAACAGGTTGGACGAGTAAAGCTCTTCGGATACCCACCTGACCCGCTCCGGGGTGATCGAATCTCCCCGCTGCACCCATAGCCAGGTGTTCACCGCGGAGAATGAAAGCCGCCTGTGGCCCGAGATCATAAGGTTTCGAAGCATGAATTCCGGAACGGTGTGGGGTTCCCTGGGAGGCGCGCCCCGGGGAATGTCGGGATTCTCCCGCAGCCATTCCAGGGTTTGGCGGTACCCCCATGCCACCAGGCTGTCCAGCGAGGTGAAACTCCACATTTTAGTGTCGCCCAGGTCCGGAGCGAAATACCATTCCGGGGTGGTGGCGTGCTGATCATTGGCCCTCTTCGACAGGGCGTCGAAAGTGAAGTTCCCCACCTCGAGGATGGACGGGTTCTCGGGAAAGGAATCGGGATAGGCTGAACCCACATCCACCGCCAGGGACGGAAGATGGGGCCAGGCTTTTTCCGCGGCGTCAACCGGGAGGTTGTCGAAAACCCCGCCGTCCACCAGAAGCATGTCGCCCTCGCGGATGGCGGGGAAAACCGCGGGAACCGCCATACTTGCCAGTATAACCCGGGAAAGGTCGCCGGACCGGAAAATGACCCTTCGGCAGGAGGGGAGATCCACCGCCACCACCCGGAGGGGAATGGGCAGGGAATCGAAGGAAATGCCCCGCTGCACCTGTGTGGGACCGGTGAGGGAGGAGAGAAGAAAGCCTACCCTCATGTTGGATACGGCACTGGCGGGAATAACCGGGGTGAGGCCCCGAAGGCTGAGGGTCACCAGATCCTGCCGGCCCCGGATTCTGTCGGGCAGCAGGGCCATGCGTGTTTCCGGAGTGGAGCTGAACAGGCGGTCCCAGTCTATGCTTCGGGCGATGCTGTCCAGCTGGGCCGCGTTGAAGCCGCAGGAGTAGAGACCCGCCAGGAGGGCGCCCATGCTGGTGCCGGCCATGGCGCTGATGGGCACACCCTCCTGCTCCAGGGCCATGAGTACGCCGATGTGGGCCAGACCACGGGCTCCTCCGCCGGACAGAACCAGCGCAACTCCTTCTCCGGTGACGGCCCGGCCCTGGACAGCCAGAAGGAGAAGCAGGAAGACTGCCTTCATCATGCTCCTTTACCCGGGGGGGAACTTTCTCTATTATTGAATTCTACTATTCTTGTGGCACCATCAACCACCGCGATTTTCCGCGGGTTTTTCGTTACGGAGGCTATTGCTTTGAAAACTATTGCCGCTTTTGCACTGATTCTGGCATCCACCGGTTTTTCCGCCGGCATTTCCATCACGGAAAGTTCCACCGATGGAATGAGCCTCACCCTCATTTCCGGAATGCCTGTCTTCGGCACAACGGTTATGCGGGGCGCGGAGTACGCCACCGTTTCCATTCCCGGGGCGGAGAACCTGGCGGAAGCCGGGTTTCCAAGACTTCCCGTCTACCGCGCCTGGATTCAGATTCCCATTGGCGCCACGGTGGACGTGAGCGTTACGGAACTCAGGGTGGAAACCCCCGTCGGCCCGGCGCTTCCGGTTGAGCCGGCAGTCATCAGCGCCGAGAAAAGCCGCTCCAGAGATTCCTTCACCGTTGTGCACGACCCCGGTGTTTACTCCCAGGGCACTCCCTACCCCTCCGACTGGGTTAATGTGGTTTACGCCGGAGAGATGAGGGGCCACAACCTGGCCCTTGTTGAGATCACTCCCCTGCGCTGGAACCCCGCCGCCGGCTACACGCTTCTTGCCGGGGCCGAGATACGGCTGGACTTCTCGGGCGGCGACCTGGCCCGGAGCTACGACAGAGCCCGCAGGTTCGCCTGCGACGATTTCGGCCGGGTACTGGAAACGCTCACGGTGAATCACGGCATCTTCGAACACGGAACCGACACTCCCCCGGCGCCGTACCTCATCATCGGCCACTCCGACTTCGTTACCACAGGAATGGACGCCTTCGTAAGCCACAAGCAGGCCAGGGGTTTCGAAGTGACCATGGTTGACCTCTCCGTCACCGGGTCCACCCACGGCGAAATTCAGAGCTACATTCACAACGCTCTGGAAAACTGGCCCAATCCCCCCTCTTATGTTCTTCTGGTGGGAGACATCGAATACATGCCGGGCTTTCCCGCCACCACCTACGGCGGCAGCACCGACCTGTACTATGTGGCGCTGGACGACGGAGGCTACCTCCCCGACGCCTTCATAGGCCGTTTCAGCGTGCAAAGCACCGGTCAGGCCATACTCATGGCCCAGAGGGTGATCGATTACGAGAACTCGGTGGGCATACAGGGCTGGGTGCAGAACCTTCTCTGGATAGCCAGTACCGACAACTACCAGATCTCCGAGGGAACCCACAACTACTGCATAACCAACTACTGCGATCCAAGGGGATACAGTTCCATCAAGGTGTATCCGGTTTCCACCGGAGGGAACGCCGCCCAGGCGGTGGCCGCGATCAACAACGGGCTTTCCATGGTTACCTTCAGCGGCCACGGCAGCAGCACCAGCTGGGGAGATATGAGCTTCCAGAGCTCCCACTTCAACCAGCTCACCAACGACGGCATGTTCCCCGGTGTACTCTCCCATGCCTGCGACACTGGAAACTACAGCGTTTCCACCTGCTGGGCGGAAACCTGGACCCGAACCCCTGAACGGGGCGGTCTGTATTTCTGGGGAAGCTGGCCCAGCAGTTACTGGACCGAAGACGACATTCAGGAGAAGGCCGAGTACGAATGGTTCCTGCAGGACGACATCCACTGGCCCATGGGTTACATGAACGGCGGGCTGCTGGCGGTGTTCACCTACTTCTCCGGCGGAGGCAGGTCCAGGTACTATCACGAGGCCTACCATCTGTTCGGCGACCCCAGCGTGATCACCAAGACCTGGCCCATGGTGGGCATCGAGGATGAGACCATCGAATCCGGCCTGTCCCTGGTTACCATCTCCGTGGCAAATCCGGTGACCGGCGCGGTCCCTGTTTTCCTTTCCGGCGCCGGCGGCCACGCTTCTCTCGAGGTTTACGACATCGCCGGACGCCTGGTGGACCGGCCCTTCTCAGGCACCCTCGCCGGCCAGGCCACGGTTACATGGCAGAACCAGAACCTTGGCGCCGGCGTGTACTTCCTGCGGCTCTCCCAGGGAGACAACATCGCAACCTCCAAGGTCACCCTGATCCGGTAGCCTTCCGCTTCATGAAGTGAACTCGGGGCGCTTCGGCGCCCCGAGCGCTTTTCAACCCGGTCCTGCTTGGTTATTGATACAGTGTTTCCGGTGGGATGTACCGGACGATTGTTCTCCGGCGTGGGGATGAAAAGGAGGGGTGCGTTGAAAAAGACCTTGCTCGCAATTGTGGGAGTGTTCCTGCTTTTTTCCGGGTGTTTTCTTGACGGAGGCCTCGGTCACGGAAAGACTGTTCAGGCCGAAGTAACCTCATCAGGTCCGCGGCTCAGCGAAGCTCTTGCCGACGCGGAAACGAAACTCCTCGAAGCCGGCATTCCGGTTGAGGGCAGTTTCCGCTGTGTTGAAATGAAACTCAAATCCGGGGATATCACAGTAGTGGAAGCCACCGCTTCCGGCCGGTTCGACCCGGTGATGGCGGTGGTGGACAAGGACGGCGTTGTTCTTGCCGCCAACGACGACTGGGGCCGGGATACCGGCAGCAGAATCGTACTCTCCCAGGTTCCTTCCGGCGCCAGGCTTCTTGTCTGGGGTGTGAACGGTTTCGAGGGTGTGTCCACCGTTTCCGTCAGCGCCGGCACATCCGGGGACCTGGATGACTGGACCGCCTCCGCCACCCTGACAACCGGGGTTATGGAATCCCGGCTTCTGGACGGCAAGAGGAACGACACCATGCAGGATTTCGTCGACGATCTCAGAGCCGGCGATGTTTACGTATCCGACTGGGAGAACGCGGTGCTGGTGCCATTCCGGGTGACCGAACCGGGGTTCCACTACATCTCCCTGGAGTCCGATGATTTCGATGCCTACCTGGTTCTGGTTTCAATTGAACGGGGGACGGCCCGCTACCTGGCCATGAACGACGACGGCGGAACGGGCTGGAATTCCAGACTGATGCGTGAGCTTGAACCCGGTTTGTACGCCGCGGTGGTAAACAGCTACAGCGGCAGGGATGGGGGCAGATACACCCTCTCGGTGGCCCAGGTGGAACTGGGCGAGGGCGAGATCAACCGGGTGAGCGTTCCCGGTTCCTACGACGCTTACATTTCCGGGGGCGAGTTGGCCATGGCGTTCTGGCCCGGCATCGACCAGGACTGGCACTGCTCGTCGATCAACTCCGCAACCCCTGTCGCCGCCTTCGGGTTCACCATCACCCAGGACGGCCTTTACAACATCACGGCCACTTCGGACATCGACGCCACCCTCACGCTTCTGAGCTACGAAAGCCCGGAGAATGCCTACTGCGTCGACTACAACGACGACTATGACGGATGGGATCCCGGCCTTCTACTCAACCTCGAACCCGGAACCTACCTTGCCCTCGTGGCGTTCTACGACCAGGTTTCCCAGGGCGCCGTCAGCTTCACCATAGAACAGGAAGTTGCCTTCGAGGCCGAGGCGGTGGATCTGGGACTGGGTTCCGCGTACGAACTCAGGCTTGATCGGAGAACCCCTTACGGGCTTTTCAACCTGGACATCACAGGCGGGTACAACTACGCCATCTCCGCGGAGAGTGCACACCTCGACCCGATGATCACCCTGATCTTCCCTGACGGGTCGGAGCTTTTCGATGACGACGGAGGCGAGGGACTCGACTCTTACCTTGAGTTCGTTCCCAACGCCGAGCAGCTTGGTGCCGCCATCCTCAGGGTGGAAACCTACTACGGCGACGGCGACGGCATAATCACGGTTGCGTTCCAGCAGCTGGACAGACTCAGCGACAGGGAGAGCTTCTCCCTTTACGACTGATCTCTACCGCCCCCCTTTCCGGGTCTCCGGGGAGGGGGGCTCTTTCAATGTTACGCACTCCCGGCTTTGAAGCAGGATCAGCCTGCATGCCGCGGGCCTTCCGGTAACCCTCTCAAGTATGGAGGCGTACTGCTCCTGCTTGCTCTTGTACTGGGCCATCATCGAGCCTATGGATTCGGGGCGGTCGGTCTTGAAGTCGATGATCTCAAAGTGGGTTCCCATGTCCAGCAGCAGGTCGATGTAGAGGATCGCTCCCCGGGAGAGAAGCGGGTACTCCCTGCCAACCACCCTGGCCTCTTCCAGGGGAAAGGGCAGGGGGGTGGCGAAGAACGCCCTGACAAGCGCCGCGGACTCGTCGGGAAACTCCATCTGCCCCCTCATCCGGGGCATGTACAGGTCGAGCCATTCCTCCGGGGCTTTGAAATCGATCTTTTCAAGCAGGGCATGGACTTCGTTGCCGAGACGCATGGCCCTTTCCCTCGCCCCGGGTTCCGGGGCTCCGGGAGGGGGAACAACCGCGGATGGGGGCGGGCGGAAAGCGGGGACCCCCTGCCTGGGATAAAGGGAGTCGATGTTGAGCGGGGGAAGGATCACCTCGCTGTACAGGCCTTCGGCTCCCTTCAGCGCCAGATTCAGCACACCGGCGGGACTCGAGGGCTTATCTCCGGAGTCGGTGAAGAGCACAAGCCTTTTCCGGGGACGGGTCACCGCAACATAGAGAAGCCTTCTGAACTCGGCGTCGGACCTGGCCTTCTCCCTTGCTTCAAGCCATTGGAAGTGCGGGCTTTTTCCCTCTCCCAACTTCAGGGCCGCGGCATTGGCGCCCTGGTCCGACAGCAGCCTTGAGCCCCTTCCGCCGCTTCTGCTTCCGGGGTAAAGAACCATCACATTCGTCCAGGAGAGCCCCTTGGCCCGGTGAATGGTGCTAAGGGTCACCGCTTCGCCCCCCTCGGGAGAGGCGGAGGGTTCCTCCGCGGCATGGACCGAGGAGCCGGTGAGCAGGTCGAGAAGCTGATCCAGGCCCGAATACTCCCGGGCCCTCTCCAGAAGGCAGCGCAGGTTGGAAAGCCTGCGGTTCACCTCGTAACGGCTCTGCCGGACCGCTTCGATAATGCAGGTTCGACGGAACACTGTTTCCAGAAAGAGACCCGGGGAAAGGTTGGCCGCGGCGGTTCGAAGGCCTTCGAGAACCCCGAGGGCATCGTGGATGTCCCGGGTGAGTTCCCCCCCCAGCGCCAGAGTGACCGTGGCGTCGTCCAGGCCGAAATAGAGGGAACGCAGCGTGTGCGCCAGGGCCTTTATGTCGCCTGTGTCGGTGACGGCCCTTATCAGCATGGCGGTGTCCCCCACTTCCGGCCGTTCCTTGAAATCCCTGCCCGCCTCCACGATGTAGGGAATGCCCCGGCGGTCCAGTGATTCCACCAGTTCCTCGAGCCTGGTCGCGCTGCGGAACAGCACCGCCCACTCGCCGGGGTTTCCCTTCTCCAGGATGTCCGCCGCGGCCTCCGCCTGGGCTCTGCCCTTGTATTCCGCGGCCCCGGTGCCCTCAGGCGGCTCGGGAAGCCTTACAACTTCCGGCAGAGGGCCATGCACCGCGTCGGGCTGGGGAAGAAGGGGCGAATAGGGGGAGAGGAACGGTGTCTGTTCATCCGGAGCCCCGGAGAACAGCTCGTTACCGAAGGCGTTCACGAAGTCGATGACCGCCCTGCAGGACCGGAAGTTGGTGGAAATGGTCTCCATCAGAGCGCCGGAGCGCTGAACAAGTTCGACGGTTTCCCGGTAGGTTTCCACATCGGCGTTCCGCCAGCCGTAGATGGACTGCTTGGGATCGCCGACGATGGTGAGCCGTCCCTGGAGGCCGGATCCCTCCAGAATGCCCAGGAACAGCCTGGCTTGCAGGAGGCTGGTGTCCTGGAATTCGTCGATGAGGATGTGCCGGAATCTGGCGGCAAGAGCTGCCCTGAGGTTCGGGTTTCCCGTCACCGCCCGGTGGGCGAAATGCAGAAGGTCGTCGTAGGAGAGCCGTACACCGTAAGAGTCCCACTGTTCCCTGGCCCGGACCGAGAAGGGCAGCACTACCTGGGAGAGCCCGGGCTCAACGGACATGTAGGCCGCAATCTCCCGCAGCCGCGAAAGCCCCTCCCTTAGCGCCAGGACCCTGTCTTTGACGGCCCTGAACCCGTCCGCCCCCCCCCATGCGGCCCGGGAGCCGCTGCGCAGGTCGACGCTGCCTGTGCAGTCGCCGTGGGAAAGCCGGTCTCTCAGGGCAGCCAGCTTCGTCGCCAGCGGGTCGGAAGGGTTTTGACACAGCTCAAGGATGGCTGAAACTTCTTCGGCAAGTTGCCGGATTCCCCGGCTGAACTCCCGCCCGGTGTCTCCGAAAGGCGTCATGTCCGTGATCCAGCGGAGCGGCTCTATTTTTTCGGCAAGTTCCCTGAGGTTTTCCGAGCCGGGTTTTGCCAAAGCTTCCGCGCTCAGCACAGCCACCGTGGGATCAAGGCGGCTCAGGAAGGAATCCCACAGCATCCGCTGTTCCCTGCGGCTGAAATGCCCGGTTTCCACCTTGAAATCCGGATGGCAGCCGGTGAGATGGGGGTACTCCCGAAGGACTCTTGAAGCGAAGCCGTGAATGGTGGTAATCCACGCGGAAGCCAATCCCGGGACCCTGTTCCTCAGGACTTCCCTGATCCGCACCCTCAATTCCGAGGCTGCGGCTTCGGTGAATGTTACCACAGCCAGGTTTTCCAGAGGGACTCCCTCTTCCAGCACGAGGGAAGCCACCCTCATCGTGAGCAGGGTGGTCTTGCCTGTTCCGGCGCTGGCCTCGACCACAACGCTCCGGTGGTGTTCACCGGTGATCCTGTCCCGTTCCCGCTGGTCAGGAGGTGGAGTCTTCACCGGACACCTTTCTTTTCATCCGAATCTCCGGTGATTTTCTGCACAGGTGGGCCCAGGAGCAGAAGCCGCACGCGTCGGAATCCGGAGATGGCGGAAAGCGACCTGCTGCGATTCCCGCCATTATCCCTTCGGTCTTTTTCAGATATCTAGGGAGAGCGGGAACTATTTCATCCGCGGTGACATGGTTCAGGACGGGATCGTTGTCGCGCCACAGATGAAGGTAGCCCATGCCCGCCGGCTTCTCTGAGCACAGTGTGTAGTACACCGGAAGCTGAAAGAGGTTCATGTTTTCAAGGGGCTTTCGGGTCTTGCCGGGGTTTCCCGTTTTCAGGTCCAGCGCCACCAGCCCTTCGGGACCGGTCGCCAGAATGTCCAGACGGCCTGTGGCGGGAAAGCCGCCGAAAACGCCGGATACCGTTCGTTCGCTGGCAACCAGGCGGTACTCCCTTCGGCGGAAGAAGTCCATCGCCCTTTCCACCAGCACTGTCAGGGTTTTCCTGTAGTTTTCCGCGAAGGCCTGCGAGCCAAGCCTTGCCGTCAGGTTCTCGCCGGCCAGGGCCGACTCCGCCGCAATCGGAGGCGGCGAACCCGCAAGGGCAAGTTCCACCGCCCGGTGGGTGAAGCTGCCGTGGGCGGCGGGATCAGGGAAGGAGAGCACCGGAGCCGCAGAATCGTCCGGAAGTTTCCACACCCTCTCCACCAGGTACTTGAAGGGGCATGCGGCATAGGCTTCCAGCATCGAGGCGGAGATCGTCCGGGGAACCGGAACCACTCCAGGCCCTACGATGCCGTCGTGGGGGCCGAAACTGTTCCGGAAAAGCCGTTCCTCCTCGGCCGCCAGTGAAGTTGAGAGAAAGGGTGCGGAAACCGGAGGGGGGATCAGGACCGCAGCCGAATCCGGCGCCTGAACCGAGAAATGCCGGTATTCATCCGGACCGGTCAGCCTGCTGATGAAGGGTGAGGGTTCCTGACTGCGGCCCTCGCTGTTCCTGCTTCTGACCACCAGTGTCAGCCGTTCCCCCGCCGCCTCGAACACCTGCCGAAGCGTGAAGGCCTCTTCCTTCTCCCGGGTGTCTCCCGTGGCCATTTCAAGAGCCGTCCTCAGAACAGCGGGAAACCTGGGATCTTCCATGTGCCGGGAGGGCAGAACGGTTTCTTCGAGGCCGGTCACCACAACTCCATCGAAAAGGGCGCCACGGATCTGTTCGGGTGACAACACCGGAATTCCGACGGGGTCCTTGGGGAACACTTCGGTGCGAGTGCCCTCCAACTGGGCTTCAAGCATGGCGCGGAACCCTTCGAGAGTCACCTCGGACTGGAACCGGAAGCGGAGCGGGTGCAGCACCTCCCCGGTGAGTGCGAGAGGTATCGGCAATCCCGACGGGTCTTCCAGCAGTTTCTTCAGAGCGCCGATGAAAATCCCCGGGGAACCCTTCTGTGGAAGGCTGTCGGCAAAGGCGACAAGTTTTTTTGCGAAGGGCATTTCCAGCGACTCCAGAGCGTTTCTGCCGAATCTGGCTCCGCTCTGAACCACCGCCTGGAGATACTGTTCGGGGCTCTGGCCGAACACCACGCCGGAAGCCAGAAGCCTGTGGATCTGAAGGTGGTGCCAGTTCCAGCGGGGCAGCCCGCAGACACCCAGAAGAAAACCGCCGAAGGGGGTTGAACTCCAGGGAATGGACACTCCGGGGTTGGTGGAAAAGCCGGCGAGGTTCAGAGCCAGCGCGACGCTGTTCCTGTCCGCCCCCCGGGCCACAACCGCCACCCTGAACCCCGGCCGGAGGCCAAGAAGCGTTCCTGTCGCCAGGGTCACCGCGTGGTCGAAGCCAAGCCCGCTTCCGCATTGAAGGATTTTCAGGCCGGGGGGCGGGGACAGGGCCTTTCCGGTTAGAAGGCTTTCTCCCAGAAGGGCCATGGGGGACAGGGGGATTCGGGAATCCACACGATGCCTTTGGTTTCCGAACATGGCGCCGAGGAAGACGCCTGTTTTGGAGTAGACGCTTCGCCACGGCGAAGAAGGGTGAATGGGGCTGAACCAGGTTATCGGAGTATTTTCCGCCAGCGCCCGGACAAACCTTCTCTGGCCCGGGTTCAGGTCGTAGAAGCCGTACATCAGCACTCCGGCGAACCCGTTTCCCGGCGGGTCACGCATTATCGCGTCGGCCCGCCCGGGGCTTACCCCGTCCATGGATTCCTCGAAGCTTTTCAGGGCATGAAGGGTTTCCAGCGCGGTGAAACCCGGCTCATCGGGAAGTGACATGATGACCTGACCGAACTCTTCCGCTCCTATGCCCTGTTCAAGAAGCCCTGCCAGGAAGGAACCGCCGCCGGCTGCTCTTTCCGGGCCGTAAGAAGCAAGAGCGCAGGCCGTTACATCAGCAGGAGACGGGGGGGGGGACACCGGCAGGGGGGAGAGCTTTTGCGCCAGCCCGGGTATTCCCGGAAAGAAATGAACCCCCGCCAGGTCACCCTGGCCGGAATCCGACAGCAGTCCGGCAATCCTTTCCAGAAGGGGATATCCTGCGGTGACCACCGCCAGGGGCCTTTTCCGCTCCGAGGCTAACGCTGTCAGAAAAGCCTGTTCCAGGGCGCGCCAATGACCCTCGAAGAGGGCCCTCATTTCAACAGCTGTCCTGACTGCCGATCAGGGCCGCGAGTTTGGCCAGATGTCGGGGCATCGTAAAGGTTTGGGAACCCACGATTATCTTCAGGCCCGTGAGGGGAACCCTTTGAAAAAGGGGGTTCAGGGGCCGGTCGCCGTAGATGTCTGGTGGGATGAGTTTTTCTCTTCCCGCCAGCACCAGGGGAGTGATCTCCGCATCGAGGGCGGCCTTGACGATGTCCGCGGATGACACCTTGTTCACGAAGAACCCTGTGGTTACCGCGTCGGCGCCCATGACGGGAACCGCTCCCTTTTTCAGTGCCTTCGGGAAATCTCCGTCATCGATGAGCTTTACCTTGAAGCCGTTTTCCTTCAGCGTTTCGCCGGCGCTTCTTCCCTCCTCGCCCGGGGAGGAGACTGTCTGGTAGATGGTGTCGATCCTGTTCTTTCTGTGTTCCAGCGCCTTGAGCACCGACCCGCTTCTGCTGTGACACAGCAGAATGTTGTCGGCGTCGGCCAGCTGCTTGTACAGCTGAATTCCCGCCTCGACCCCCTGCTGCCGTATTTCCCTCTGAAGATCGCCGGCGGTGTCCTTCCATTTGAAGGTGGGCGCCTGGGCGAGACGCCTGGCGAGATAGCAGAGGGGGACCATGTCTCCCGCGGACTTCATCAGGGCTTCGGGAAGGTCGGGATCCTTAAGATTACCCAGGATTACGTGATTGAGTATCTTTATGTATGTTTCAGAAGCGCCTGAGGTGGTGTTTGATAAAATTTCGTCGAAAAGTTGATCCATTGTCACTCCATCCGTATTGGTACGCCCATGCGTAATCAAAGACCCGACGGCTGTCAACTGCTGGTGTTGAAGAAGCGCCTGCGGGAAGAGACCGATCCCGGGGCCATTCTGAGGCTTCGACAGAGGGAAGTTAAAATACTGCTTGAACTTGGGCAGATGCCTCAAGCTTTGGCAGCCGCCCGGTTACTCCCCGAAGACGGAACAGGCCTTTCGATTCTGGGGGATGTTCTCTGCCGCCGGGGTCACTGGAAGGAGGCGGAGGCCGCCTTTGAAGCCGCAAGGCGGGCCAGGCTTTCGGAAGGTCACCCTGTCAGGGCGTCCGCTCTGGCCAGGGGCCCCCTTTTTCTGCTGGCGGAGGCCAGAAAGGACTGGTCCAGGTGTATGGAACTCGCGGACATACCGGTTCTGAAAGCCAGAACCCGCCGGTTGTCCGGCGAGGCGCCGGCGCCTTCTGACTCCTCCGGTTTTCCATGGGAAACCATAGCCCTGCTGGAGCGCTGCCACCTGGGCGGCGACCCCCGGCAGCTTCCGGAGGCAGCCCTGAAGTGGGGCAAGGGGGAACGGGAGTGGAAGTGGCGGCTGGTTTTCGAGGGCGCAACCATCCATTCCCGGCGTGAACTGCCCCTTAACCCTTGGCGAAGAATAGTCCGGGCCATGAGCGGAGTCGTCCTCGACCCCCGCTGGCCGGGGGAGAGGAAAGCCCTGAAGGCACTGATGGGCTTCCCGAAGCGAACATAGTATCTTACATTCTGTTTGCTCCCGCAGGAGGTACAAGGGTTTTGAAGAAGGCATTGATAACCGGGGTTACCGGCCAGGACGGGTCATATCTGACCGAACTGCTTCTCGGCAGGGGCTATGTCGTGCATGGCGTTGTCCGGCGCTCAAGCAGCTTCAACAGGGATAGAATCGAACACCTGATCGGCGACAGGTCCATATACGGCGAGACGCTGTTTCTTCACTACGGAGACCTCACGGACTCCAGCGCCCTGAACCGAATTCTTGAGAAGGTTGAACCCGACGAAGTGTACAACCTGGCAGCCCAGAGCCATGTGGGCATTTCCTTCCAGATGCCCGAGTACACCACCGATGTGAACGCCATTGGTGTGGCCAGGCTTCTGGACGCCCTGCGGGAAACCGGGCTCGCGGGCAGGTGCCGGTTCTACCAGGCGGGTACCAGCGAGCTGTTCGGCGCCAGCCCTCCCCCTCAGAACGAGAACACACCCTTCCATCCCCGCAGCCCTTACGCCGCCGCCAAGCTTTGTGCCCACTGGATGGTGGTGAACTACAGAGAGGCGTACGGAATCCACGCCTCTAACGGAATTCTGTTCAACCACGAGTCGCCCCGCAGGGGTGAGAACTTCGTAACCCGAAAGATCACCATGGCCGCCGCCGGGATCAAACTTGGCCTTTCGGACTCACTCGTTCTGGGCAACCTTGATTCCTCCCGGGACTGGGGTCACGCCCGGGACTATGTCAAAGCAATGCACACCATGCTTCAGCAGCCCGAGCCCGGCGATTACGTGGTGGCAACAGGAGAGATGCACACAATCAGGGAGTTCCTGGACGAGGCCTTCGGTTGTCTTGACCTCGACTGGCACCGTTATGTGAGAACCGACTCCAGATATTTGAGACCAACCGATGTGGAAGCCCTGAGAGGTGACGCAGGCAGGGCGGCCCGGGTTCTTCAATGGCATCCGGAAACCAGCTTCAAGCAGCTGGTTCAGGAAATGATTGACGCAGATCTGACCACACTTTCCAACACCAATCGGAGGAATGAAAAATGTCCCTGATCAGGCCGTTTCGGGGCTTGAGGCCCCGAAAGGAGTTCGCTCACAGAATAGCTTCACCCCCGTACGATGTCCTCGACTCCGATGAAGCCCGGGACATTGTGAAGGACAATCCCCTGAGTTTTCTCAGGGTTGTAAAACCGGAAGTCGATCTCGACCCGGGCACTGACCTTTACAGCGAGCCGGTGTACGCCCAGGGCGCGGTAAACCTCAGACGCCTGGTGGAAGAGGGGCTTCTGATACAGGATCCCCAGCCCATGCTCTACTTCTACCGGCAGATAATGGGAGACCACTCCCAGGTGGGGCTTGTCGCGTGTGTTTCCGCGGAAGAATACGACCGGGATGTAATCCGGAAGCACGAGTTCACCCGCAGGGCCAAGGAGGAAGACCGCATCCGGCACATCATGGCCCAGAATGCGCAGGCGGGGCCTGTTTTCCTGACCTACAGAGACGCGCCCGGGGTGAGCGAAATCGAGGAAAGGGTCTGCCTGGGCGAGCCGGAGTACGATTTCACCGCGCCGGACCGGGTCAGGCACACACTGTGGCCGGTTTCCGAACCCGGCGACATAAGCGCCCTGGTGGAGTGCTTTCGGAACACGGTTCCCCACCTCTATGTGGCGGACGGCCATCACCGAAGCGCTTCAGCGGCCATTGTGGCCCGGCGCCGCCGGGACGCGAACCCCAACCACACCGGTCTCGAGGAGTACAACTACATGCTGGCGGTTCTCTTTCCCAAGAGCCAGCTCAGAATTCTGCCCTACAACCGGGTGGTGAAGGATCTGAACGCCTCGACTCCCGAGGGTTTTCTGGCCGCGGTGGCCGGGTCTTTCTCCGTGAGCCCGTCGGACAATCCGGTTCCCTCGTCCCCCCGGGAGTATTCCATGTACATTACCGGCAGGTGGTACACAATCAAACCCCTGGAAGGCACATTTGACAAAAACGACCCCATCCTCGGCCTGGATGTGAGCATTCTCCAGAACAACCTGCTGGGGCCGGTGCTTGGCATCGATGATCCCAGAACCTCGGAGAGAATCGATTTCATTGGCGGCATCCGGGGTCCGGAAGAGCTGGTGCGGCTTGTGGATTCCGGCAGATTCGCCGTGGCATTCAGCATGTACCCCACCACTCTTGATCAGCTGCTTTCCGTGGCGGACAGCGGGAATGTGATGCCCCCCAAATCAACATGGTTCGAACCCAAGCTGCGAAGCGGCCTGGTGGTTCACAGCCTCTGATGAAACGACTGCTGCTGCTCGTCGCCCTTCTTTTGCCGGGATGCTCGCAGGATCCTGCGGAAGGCACGGTGAAAGCCTTTGTGGCATACCTCGAAAGCGGTTCCGGAACCGAAGCCTGGAACCTTCTGACACCTGAAACCCATGCTGTTTACGACTCAACGGTTGCGGTGCTTCAGAGGTTCGGATACGAGGAGTCCCGCCTTGCCCTTGATTCCCTGGCCGGCGGGCTGACCCCGGAGGAATTCGCGGAGTTAAGCGGTCTTGACCTTTTTCTGAGAATGGCTGCGGAAAACCCTGAATGTGCAACCCTGTCCGGAAGGGTCAGATCGGTGGAGCATGTTTCCGAGGCCCGGGCGGTGGTGGTTGTCTCCACCAGCATGGGGCCGCAGGAGGTTTGTGTTGAACTGCGGGAGGGAAGGTGGCTGCTGGATCTGACCACCCTGACCCCACCCGCCGAGACCGGAAGGTAGGTTCGCCATGGGGCCCGTAACCAAGGGATGGGTTGTTTTCGCAGTAATCGCCTGCGGTCTGGGAGTTGTGTTCCTGCTGATGGGAATGGGGATGAACCTGGGCCGCTGGTGGCCGGTGATGTTCGCCGCCGCGGGTATCGCCGCCATCGCCGCGAACCCCCGCCGGACGGAAAGCTGCATTCTCGGCCTTCTGCTTCTGGGCTGGAGCGGTCTGGCGATTCTTTCCCTGCATCACGGAGAGCTTGAGTTCGTTCGGAACGGGTGGCTGTTCTACTTCGGATCCTCCATCATCTGGATGCCCGTTGCCTTTCTTCTGGGAAGGCTTATCGGAAGGTAGCAGTTGGCCCTCTGGTTAAAGCGGAAGAGTCAGTTGCCGGAGTCTGATTACTCCAGGGGGCAGACACGAAGCACAATTCTGTTCCTTCTGGCGGTAGCGGCGTTCGGAGTTCTCGCCGGTGTGCTCTTCCGGATACAGCCTGAACACACCCAGATCCAGAGGCACAACCTTGCGCCGGATTTCCCCATGGGTCACACCTGGGTGAACACGCCTGCACGAATCGGCATTTTCCAGGAGCTGAGGGGACATGTGGTGGTGGTGCTCTTCAACAGCCTTTCCACCCTGGCTGACCTGAGAGACGTGAACCGCATGGAGGAGATAGCCATGATGTTCTCCGACTCACCGGTTGCATGCATAGTTGTGGCCACCGGAATGGAGTCGCCGGAAGAGGCGGGACGATGGCCTCTCAACTGTCCCGTCATGCTTGATCCCGACTCGTCGGCCACCAGGCTCTTCGGCGTCAGCGCCCTGCCGGCGGTGCTGATCATCGACAGCAACGGGGCTGTGGCCGCCCGTTACTACGAATCATGGGAGCGGATTCCCCTGGAAGGGCTGATCCGTGACCTGCTGAATCAGGCCATCGCCACCAGAACCATAGCTCCGGAGAGATACACTCCCCCGAAACAGTAAGGATCCCCCGCAATGATTTCACCCCACGGCGGAAAGCTCGCAGAATGCTCCACAACATCCGACGGAATACCTGAAGGGCTTCCGGTGCTGAACCTTGACTCCAGGGAAAAGAGTGACCTTGAGATGCTGGGCTGCGGCGCCCTCAGCCCCCTTTCGGGTTTCATGACCCGGGACGACTACGAAAGCGTCCTGGAACGAATGCGGCTCGCCTCGGGAGTTGTGTTCAGCCTTCCGGTAACCCTGTCCGCGAAACCCGCGGATCCCCTGCCGGCGCCGGGAGACACGCTGGCTCTCCGCTACCGGGGGGAAACCAGGGGGATGATCACGGTGAAGGAGGTTTTCCGAAGGGATCTTGCGCGGGAGGCGGAAACCACCCTTCTCACCGGCGATCCCGCGCATCCCGGAGTGGAGTACCTGAACGGGCTGACCGAAACCTGCATCGGCGGAGAAGTGATGGTGGCTGACCACCGGGATTCGGAGCCCTTCCGGGAGTTCCGCCTGACCCCCCGGGAGACAAGAAGCCTTTTCCAGGACAAGGGGTGGAAAACCATTGTGGCTTTTCAGACTCGAAACCCCATTCACCGTGCCCACGAATACCTTCAGAAATGCGCGCTGGAACTGGTGGACGGCCTTCTGGTGCACCCGCTGGTGGGCGACACCAAAGAGGGCGATACTCCCGCTGAAACCCGGATGCGCTGCTACATCGAACTGCTTGCCGGTTACTTTCCCCCCAACCGCACGGCACTGTCGGTGTTTCCCGCCGCAATGCGTTATGCCGGCCCCAGGGAAGCGGTGTTCCACGCGATAGCCAGGAAGAACTACGGCTGCACCCATTTCATCGTGGGAAGGGATCATGCCGGGGTTGGCAGCTACTACGGCACCTACGACGCCCAGAACATCTTCGACCGCTTCGACCCGGAAGAAATCGGCATTACGCCCCTCCGGTTCGAGCACTCATTCTTCTGCAGAACCTGCGGAAGCATGGCCACTTCCCGAACTTGTCCCCACGACCCGGCTCACCATGTGTTCCTCTCCGGCACGAAAGTGAGAGCCATGCTGGAAGCCGGGGAACTGCCCCCGGCGGAATTCACCCGGCCGGAAATCGCACGGATACTCATGGAATGAGCCGAATCAGTTCAAGCCTTCCCCCAGGTGGATATAGCCTCCCCCGGTGAACAGCGGATGCGACCCGATGGAGGACAGCGAGGGAAGACCGGCTGAGATGGTTCCCAGGGAAGAAGGTTCCGGAAAAACCACTATCCCGGGAAACCCTGAATCGATACCCCCGAGCCGGGCCGCGAAGAGCACCGCGTCGGACACCCCCCCGTTGTAATCCACAAGCCCAAGCTCCAGAGCGTCGGCGCCGGACCACACCCTTCCCTGGGCGATGGAGTCGACCTGGTCGAAGGTCATGTTCCTGCCTTCGGCAACGGTGTTGACGAAAAGCTCATACCCTCCCCGCATGGCGGCGAACTGGCGTTCCCATTCATCTTCCGTGAAGGGAGTAAAGGGGTTCCCCGGGCTTCCCGACGGCTCGACCGAAACCTCCTCCACGGCTATTCCCAGCCTGCCAAGCAGCTGGCCGAAAACGAACTTTCCGGCGATGATGCCTATGGAGCCCGTCACCGTGAGCCGGTCGGCGAAGATGGCGTCGGCTCCGCAGGCCATGTAATAGCCGCCGCTGGCGGCCACGGAACCCATGCTGACCACCACCGGCATGTCTTCCCGAATTCTCTGGACTGCCCGGTGCATGTCGGCGCTGGCCATGGCGTCGCCGCCGCCGGAGTCGATCCGGAGCACTATTGCCTTCACTCCCCGGGTGGCGGCGGCCGTCTGCAGAAGCCGGACGATGGTGTCGCTGCCCATGGTGGCTCCCATGATGGAACCGCCGCTCTCACCGTTGACAATGGTGCCGGTGGCCACCACAACAGCCACCGTGCTTTCGTGAAGCCAGTTCGGAGAGGGGGGGGTGGTGGCCTGGTACATTCCCGGGGACATCACACTGAACCTTCGATTCAGATCGTGCTCGACGAAGCCATGAAACTGGTCGTGGAACAGCAGTGTGTCCACCAGGCTGATCTGACGCGCCCTGGCTCCCCAGTACGGTGAATCCCTGAAAAGGGAGTGGAGCTGGGCGGGTTCGTAGCCCCTGCCCTCGGAAAGCCCCCGGACAACCTCATCCCGGGCGCTTTCCAGCAGGGCCCGGGTGGCCTCTCTCTGCGCGTCGGTCATGTCGGTGCGGGTCAGGATGTCGCTGGCGCTCTTGAAGTCACCTATGTGCATCAGGTCGGGGAAGACTCCCAGCCTGTCCAGGAAACCCCGGAAGAACGGGGTGTAGGAGGTGAATCCGCTTACGCTGATCTGCCCCGCGGGGTGCATGGCTATTCTTCGGGCGGCGCTGGCGCTGTAATAGGACGAGGTGCCGCCGTATTCCAGATAGGCGTAAACCGGTTTTCCCGCTTCCCGGAACAGGACCATGTTCTCCCGGAGTTCTTCGGTCTGGGCGGCGTTCAGGGCGAAGTCTGAATAGTCCACCAGAAGGCCGGGAACGCAGGGGTCGGAAGCGGCTCTTCTGAGAAGAAGCATCTGCTCTGAGAAGGAGGGGGTACGGGGCCCAAGAAACCTTCTGGTCGGCGCTTCCGAGGGGTTGTCGGCCCGGAACTCCATGAACCTGCCCGAGGGCGCAAGCACACAGTGGGCGTACCTGTCCAGAATGGAAACACTGCCTGATCCCCCGGTGCGGGTGCCGTCGTACCAGCCGGAGGAAACCCGGTTTCTGAGATGGCGGAAATCAACCTGAACTCCGGCGGTGATATGGTCTTCGGAAATGCTTCCCCGGACGGTAACGCCCCGAAGGGGAACCACCTCAAGGCCCGCCTGCCAGTTGCCGTCGCCGAGGCTCCACCGGTTCCATGCCCAGTCTCCGGTGATGGTGAGTCTGTGCCCCATCGGGCGAAGGGCAAGCCCCGCCGCGGTGTGCTGCTCGTAGTCCCTTACCCCGCTTCTCCAGGAGAGACCGGCGCTGACGGTGTTTGCAGGCCTCAGCACGCTGCCCAGGGTGAAGACCTTCGCGCCGCGTAGCGGGTGGTCGTTCACGGTGGGATGGTACCACGAGAAACCGGTTCCCAGGGAGATGTGGTCACCGGCCATGAAGCCGGCGGCGGTGTCGAACCTGCGAAGGCTCACCCTGTCCTCCCACCAGCCGGCCATACCCCCGCCGGCGCTCTGGAAGCTGACTCCGTCGAACCCCTCCCAGGTGGAATCGGTGTAGGACCAGGTGAGTGTCATGTCCTGGTATTTCAGCCAGGGAAAACCCGCCGGGTTCGAGAAAAGGGGGCCGGAGGCTTCGGGATACGCGCTGTAACGGAAGGGCACCGGGTTGCCGGGAAGGGGGTCGAGGGGCAGAGCATTAAGCGCCGCCACGACCAGAACAAGAGTCAAATGCCAGATTTTCATCTCTTCTCCCTTTTTTCAGAAATCGTGATCGATGCCGGCGCTTATGGCCAGACCCTCGTCTCCCCACGCGCCGTCGACCTTCAGCATCAGGTTGTCGTGGGTGAGGATTCTGAGCCCGGCTCCTGCATCGAAGTGAAACCTTCTCATGGCAAGTTCGTCCACTGATTCCGCTACCTGTCCCGCGTCGGCGAATACCGCGGCCCCGATTCTCCACGGCATGTCGGAAAGCGGCACGGCGATGGTCAGGAACAGCTTCCTGATTTCCGCACTGGTCAGAAGCGAGACCGGCCCGGTGAACCGGAAATCGCTGTAGCCCCGGAACCCCTGGGACTGACCCAGGGCCGGGAGATAGGGAAGGGGCGTGCCGTCGGTTCCCAAGTGTCTGCGGCCTGTCATGGAAACCCCCCCATCCATACCTCCCGGGAGGGGAAAGGAGGCATGGAGAGTGCCGGTTACCCCGGCGTAGGAGGCGTCGCCGGCCTGAAAAACGCCGTTTACCCCGGCGCTGAATCGTCCGGCACGATAGCGGAGCCCGATTTCCGGACCGGCGGTCCAGCTGGAGCCGTATTCCCGTGACGGGGACCGTTCCCACAGAAAGCTTTCTTCCCTGTTGTAAACCGAGGAGTGTCTGACTGAAACCCCTGTCTGAACCAGAAGCCCCGGAAGAAGACTCCGATGAAGGGCCATGGAGAGGCTTTGCCTTTCGTAGTCCATTTCCGCCGTGGTGTCCGGGTGGGTGTTGTTTCCCCAGCCGTACCAGCTTCTGCCCATCAGCCTCTCATACTTCAGGGAGCCGTGCCTGCCGCCGCCAACGCCGATGCTGAAAGCCTCCGCGGACAGGGACACCATCCCCGCGGTTCCGTAGTAGGCCCCCAGGGAGACAACCCCCCGGGAAAGGCTGTCTGCGGAGAAGAAAGGTCGGGCGGCGGTTCCCCCGAGAACAAAGCCTTCGGAGGAACTGAAACCCAGGGTGGGGAATACGGATACTGCCAGGGCCGGTGCGGCGAAGACCAAAGCAAACAGATGCGAAAGTGTCATCAGGATTTCTCTCTCCCGGGTAACGGGGTTATATTGGCCCAGTCAACGCATGAAAGGCGGGGATGTGGACAGAACCCTGATAATCGTTCCCACCTACAACGAGATTAAGAATATAGCAGAACTGCTGCCGGTGCTGCTTGACCTTCCCCTGTCACCGGATGTGCTGGTGGTAGACGATTCAAGCCCTGACGGAACCGGAGCGGTGGTCAGGGGTTTCGAAGACACGGGCCGGGTACACCTGCTGGAAAGGCCGGGAAAAAGCGGCCTCGGCCAGGCTTATGTGGCCGGCTTCCGATGGGCTCTTGAGCGGGAAGAATACAACCCGGTGGTCCAGATGGACGCGGATTTCTCCCACGACCCCCATAGCGTGCCGCTTCTGGTCGCGCCTCTGTCCGAGTACGACCTCTCCATAGGTTCCCGCTACTCCAGCGGGGTGAATGTGGTCAACTGGCCCCTGTCCAGACTGATGCTCTCCTACTTCGCCAATGTTTACACCAAGGTCATCACCGGGCTTCCGGTGAAAGACGCCACCGGAGGCTTCAAGGCGTTTAGAAGAAGCGCCCTCGAGCTTCTGGATCTGGACGGTGTAAAATCCGACGGCTATTCCTTCCAGATCGAGGTGACCTACAAGCTGGTCAAGCGGGGGTGCCGTGTCACTGAAGTACCCATTGTGTTCGTCGACCGGCATTCCGGCACGAGCAAGATGTCCAGGTCCATCGTCTGGGAAGCTGTATGGATGGTGTGGCGCCTGCGGTTTCCCTGGCTGTTCTGAGGGGTGGATGATGATTCAAATCGCGCTTTTTCTTTTTCTGTTCACGCCACAGTGGGACCTGACCACATCCACCACCTTTGTCCGCGGTGTCTCCTCGGACGGGCAGCAGGGGCTGTGGTGCGCCACCACCGGCGGTGTTCTGAGATTCGTTCCCGGTGAGGGGGTCGCCGAAACCTATTCCTATCCCTCCCGCCTTCCCCATCCGAAAACCAGCGAGGTGATCCAGGACTCTGAAGGAAGGCTCTGGGTTGCCACGGAACGGGGTCTGGCAATGCTTTTCAACGGTCAGACCACCGTCTTCACCGAATTCGAGGGAATTCCCGGAAGCGGCCTGGTCTACTCGGTCATCGAAGCCGGAAACCACATCTGGACAGGAAGCGACGGAGGCCTTGCCCGGGGCGACGATCAGGGCTTCATTCCCATCAGCGGCGCCTTCACGCCAAGCCGGGTGTACGGGATGGACTTCCGTTCCGATACCCTGTGGCTGGTGACGGAACGGGGTGTGTATTCCCTCAACACCCTGATGTCTCCCTTTGACCCCGATGCCTGGAAAAACTGGCCCGCCACCATGAATCTCACCCTCCGGGGCATTGAGGTGACATCCCTGGGCATCTGCGCCTACGGAGCCTCGGGGGTTGTGGCCCTGCTGCCGGGATACGATGACTTCAGGCTGATTCTTGGCACAAGCACAGTGATAACCGGAGTCGCGGAACTCAACGGCCTGCTGCTGGCCGCCAGGAAAGGCGAGGTTCTGCAGTGGCGGAACGGCGTTTGGGAAAACCTGCCCCCGGGCATTCCCGGTGATGTCACCCCCAGCTTCCTCAAGAGCGTGGACGGAAGGCTGTGGATGGGCTACGGAGTCGCCGACCCCCAGATGGAAGTGGCGGGAAGGGGGCTGCTTCTCCGGCAGGACGGAAACTGGGTGAGAAGCGATCTTCCCGGCATGCCCTGCATGAGTGTTTTTCAGATAGTTCTCAAGCCCGACGGCAGAATCTACTCCGGCACATACATACGGGGGCTTCAGGCCTTCTACCCCGGCGGGGGCTGGAGGGTTTTCACCAGCGACAACTCCGGTTTTCCAAACAACCAGAGCGTTTTTTCCGTAACAGACTGGGCGGGCCCCGGGATATGGGCGGCCAGCTACCATTACGGGCTCACCTGGGTGAATGACAATGGCACCTTCAACCCGGAAGACGACCAGTTGCTGACATTCTGCAGGGATTCGCTGGCGCAGCCGGTGCCACCCTCCACGGTTCTGGTTCCCGCCGACCTTCCCAACAACCAGGTGACCATGCTCGCAAGGCAGGGACAGGGAGTATGGGCGGCCCACGAGCGCTACTGGGAGTTTCTCGACGAACCCAGCGGCATAACCGGCTTCCGGGGTGACCCCGGGTCACAGAACATGACATGGGCGGTGCGAACCGAGGCCCAGGGGCTTGCTTTCAGGGATGTTCGGGGGGTGTTTCCGCAGGGATCAGACAGTTTGTGGGTCACTTTCAAGGAAGGAAACGGATGCCAGCTGCTGGTCCACTCCGGCGATCCCTCCGATCCTTCCCGGGACACATGGTTTCCCGGTTTCGGCCAGGCGTTCACCACCGAAAGCGGGCTGCCCTCCAACGAGGTTTACAGCGTTCTTCCCGTGCCCGGCAAGGGTGTTTACATCGGCACCGCCTCCGGTCTTGCCCGGTTCACCTCCACCGGCATCGTTCAGGTGCCCGGGGTCAGCGGCGCGGTGAGAACCCTGGCAAGAGACGGCGCCGGACGGATATGGGCGGTGGGCAACTCCGGTGTGACCTGCCTTGAAGGAACCAAGGTGTACTTCTTCAGTTCGGGGAATTCCGCCTTCATACCCTCTTCCCGTCCGGGCATGGAGCACTCGGTTTCCAACCTGTCCACCGGGGAGATAACCTTCTCGTCGGAAATCGGCATCTGGCGCGTCACCACCGGAGGCGGAGGCGTTGCCGGTGACGGCCCGCTGTTCTACCCCCAGCCCTTTCTGCCCGCCCAGGGTGAAATGCGGCTGGCGGGGATTACCGAGCCTCTTCCCGTGAGGGTGGAGTTCTACTCCGTCGACGGCGCTTTCCTGGATGCCGTCGAGGCGGAAACACCGTCACAGTGGAGCTGGGATGGAACCTTCAACAGGGCCAGGGCCGCGTCCGGCGTGTACATGGTTCTGGTAAGACACGGTGAAACCGTGGTGCCCCGGAGGATTGCGGTGGTTCGCTGATGTCGCTGGAAATCAGGCCCTTCACTCCGCCGGACAGAAACACCTGGACGGATTTCGTACTGAGGTCCAACAACGGCACCATTTTCCACCTTCCCTCCTTCCTTGACTATCACCCCCCGGGGCGGTTCAACAACATGCACCTCATAGCCGAGAAACCCGACGGTCAAATAGCGGCGGTGATTCCCGGAGCCCTGTGGGAAAAGGACGGGAAGAAATGGTTCCGAAGCTATCCAGGTGCTTCATACGGAGGCCCGGTTTTTCAGGATGACGCGTCGCTTTCACTGGTAGAGCATGTCATCGCAGCCCTTATAAGCCATTGCCGAAGGCTGGGCTGCCACATGATGGAGCTTACCCTTCCCCCCTCGGTGTATTTCCGCAGGCCCCACGATTACATGGATTTCGTGCTTTACAACCACGGTTTCGCCTGCTCCAGGAGGGAGTTGACGGCGGTGATCAGCCTTCAGAGGCTGGGAGAGGAAATCGATCCGGCGTTCCGTGAGTCCGCCCGGCGCGGAGTGCGGAAAGCCCTGAGATCCGGGCTTCGAGTCGAGGAGAATGGCGATTTTGCCAGGTTCTATCCGGTGCTTGCCGGAAACCTGAACGACCGCCACGGGGTGAACCCCACCCACTCCCTTGAAGAGCTCCAAAGGCTTCGCGGGCTTCTGGGCCCGGAGAAGATCAGGCAGTTCCTTGCCATAGACGGCGAAGACCAGGTCCTGGCGGGCATGGTGATGTTTCACGCCAACCCCAGGGTGACCCTGGCCTTCTATATCAGCCATGACGGAAAACACCAGTCCCAGAGGCCGGTGAATCTGGTCTACCGGGAAGTTATCGCATGGGCCAGACAGATGGGTTACAGCCATCTGGATCTCGGCACCTTCACCCTGAACGGGGAGGTGAACCACGGTCTCTGCAGGTTTAAGGAGAGCTTCACCGCCAGGGGACAGTTCAGGAACACATTTGCCGGGAAGATCTGACCGGCGACTGGGTCCAGGGGTGCTTTGGGCGGGGTTTCTGATCCTTGTTTTCGGGGGAAGGCTTTTCACCACCGACATAGCCGCCCAGTACCAGGTGGCCGAGTCCATGCTTGGGGCCCGGCCTCTGTTCACGGCGGAGTGCGGCTGGCTGGTGTCCGGCCTGCGTTCCGACAGCTACATTCCCCACGGCCTGGGATTCTCCCTTGCGCTTGTGCCCGCGGCGGGGGCGGGGCTGCTGTTCGGCGAAGCGGCGGGAAAGGTGGCCGGAGCCGCCACCGGAGCCCTTGCCAGCCTTGCCCTTCTGTTGTCGCTTGAAGCTCTGGGCCGGGGGTTTTTCGGAAGGATCGACCACCGCAGGCTGGTTCCGGTGATGCTGGGCTGCATGGGGCTGATCTACGGCAGAATGCCCTACGATGTAACATCGGCGTCGGCGCTGGCTCTGTGGGGGGCGGTGTTCATGCATCGAAGGAGTTTTGCCGCCGCCGGGCTGTTTCTCGGCGCGGCGATGCTGGTGCGGGGGGACGCGGCGCTTTTTCTGCCGGTCTACTGGCTGGGCCCCGGCGAGAGGAAGGGATACATCTCCTTCCTTGCCGCGCTGATTCCGATGGTGCTCGTGATTTTCGCCTACAACCTGTACCGGTTCGGCGGGGTTCTGCGCAGTGGTCATGAGCAGGACCCGGCGATAAGCATCAACCCCGGTTCCATTGGAATCGTCGGGCTTCTGTTCAGCCCCGGCAAGGGCCTGCTCTGGTACGCTCCCATGTGGGTGGCGGCGGCGGTTTCCTGCCGGAACTACAGGTTGTGGCTGCCCTTTGCTCTTTCCCTGCTGTTTCACGGTTTTCTGGCGGACTGGACCGGAGGAACAGGGTGGGGACCCCGGTTCCTGTTTCCCTACCTGCCCCTGCTGTTTCTGCCCCTGCTTCAACCCGGAGCGGGAGGAAGGGCATTCACGATTCTGGCCTGGCTTTCCCTCGTCATCTCACTGGCGGCTGGAATCACCGACACAAACTCACTCGAACAGAGACTTGGCCCCGACGATTTTCACACCGCGGGCCGTCAGGCGGTGATCTGGTCAGTTTCCCGTTCACCGCTTTTCAACACCCTGGCGGCGCCGGGACGGAACGGCCCCGACACACTGGGTTATCGGGCAGGCGGAGTTCCGGGGGCGCTGCTCCAGACCGGCGTCGGGCTCGGTGTGATCATCGCGGGGGTTTTCATCATCGGAAAGCGAAAGGAAGCGGTTTGAAAATCCTTCACCTGTCCCCCCAGAACTACACCGGAGTGCTGACCCAGTTCGTCCGGGGGCACAGAAGCCTGGGCCATGAAAGCAACCTGGTCACCTTTTACCGGGCCAAAAACCTCTACCCTGAAGACATCTGCCTGAATCTGCCCTTCGTGGGGCCCATGGAATGGCTTTGGAAAGTGAAGCGCCTGGTAAAGAGCGGAAGCCTGAATGTACCCTTCACCGGCACCACCGAAAGGATTTTCTGGTCGCCCTCCCGGGCGGAAAGGGTTCTGATGGCGTTCCGGAACCTGGTGTGGACGCCGCTTCTGGCCCGGGCCCGGCGGAGGTACCGTCTCGACGATTTTGACATCTACCACCTCGAGGGGGGAATGAGCTTCTTCCGTGACGGCAGGGATGTAAAGAGGCTCAAGGCAATGGGCAAGAAGATCGTAAGCAACTATCACGGGCTCGATCTCAGGATGCGGGGCGCCATCAGGCCCGTATGGGACGCCACGGACCTGCATACAACATGCGAGTTCGACCTTTACCAGAGATATCCGGAGGTGGAGTACCTTTTCCTGCCCTTCGACCCGGACCAGGTCCAGCCGGCGTGTCCCACAGGAGACAGGGTGCGGATCTGCCACGCGCCCCGAATTCGTTCCGTGAAGGGAACCGAGGATATCATCCGGGCGGTTGAGAACCTTTCCGGAACCATTCCGGTGGATCTGGTTCTGATCGAAAACATGTCCCACGCCCGGGCGATGGAGATGAAATCCACATGCCACATAGCCGTGGACCAGGTTGCCGAAGCGGACATGGGCTACGGCGTGAATTCGCTGGAGACGCTGTCCATGGGAATATGCACCGTAACCAGCCTCTCCCCCGCCCTTGAGGAGTTCATACCGGATCACCCCTTCCGCAATGCCTCCCGGGATAACCTCGAGCAGGTGCTGAGGGAACTGGTGCTGAATCCGGACCTGAGGCTGAAACACGCCCAGGCGGGACCGGCGTGGATACGGAAACGGCATCACTGGAGATCCGTGGCTGAACACCTTCACCGTCGGTACCGCAGCCTTGGCTGGACCGATGAGATCTGAAGCCGTGCGCCGGGAACTGGGCCGGGAAACCCTGTTCTACGCCTCTGCCATGGTGGTGAGCGGCATGGTGCAGCTGGCGTTCCTGCCCTTCATGAGCCGGCTTCTCACCCCCGCGGAAGCCGGCGAACTCGGAGTGCTGACAACCATCAGCGAGGTGGTGGCCGCGATTGCCATTCTCGGCCTTCCCACCGCGGTGGTTCGGGCCTGGCATGAAAGCGCCGCGAAACGCAGGATTCTTGTGATTTCGTCGGTGCTGCCCCTGGTTCCCATCGGTGTGTGCGCTCTGCTGGCGGTTCTACTGGCTCCCGGGATTGTGAAAACCATGCATCTGTCCCAGCCAGGCCTGATGTTTCACGCCCTGGCTCTCGGCGGCGGTGTGGCCCTCTTTCAGGCGGCTTCCGCCACAGCCCGGGCCAGGGGGATGGCGGGATTCTTCTTCATGCTTCAGCTTTTCCGGGGAATTCTGAGCCTTGGGCTGCTGGTGCTGTTCATTCTGGGTATTCCCGGTCTTCAAACCCTCGCCGCCTTTCTCACCGCGAGGTGGATTCCAACCCTGGCCGCCTTCGGCGCGGTTTTCATGGTGATGCGCCGGCTTACCTCGGATTCCGTGGGAGAGCGGGATCCCAGGCTGGTTCCCAGGCTTCTTTCCTTCGGGCTTCCCCTGATTCCCGCCGGCCTGGCCATGATTGTACTCTCCGGCGCGGACATCGTGATGCTGCGAACCATAAGCCCCGACCTGAACCAGAGCGGCTACTACGAGTGGGCGTCCCGGGCGGCGCTGGTGCTTTCCCCGATAACCCTGGGTTTCGGCATGGCATGGCAGAGGTACATTTTCAGAAAGAAACGGGAGGGCGGCTCCATGGGAGAGCTGGGCAGAACAGCCCTGGCCTTCATGACCGGGGTTGTCTGGGCATCCATGGTTCTGGCCCTGTCTTCCCGGGAGATCACCCTTCTGTTCGGGGGCGACAGATGGCTGCCGGCGGCGGCGGTTCTGCCCTGGATCGCCGCCTCCGGAGCTCTTTACGCGCTGTTCACCGTGAGCCAGACCGGCCCCCTGCTCACGGGGCAAACCCGGTTCATAGGCGGAATGACCTTCTTCGGAGCGCTTCTCAACATCGGCTTCAACATCCGCCTGATTCCCGTGGCCGGAGCGGTGGGGGCGGCCTTTGCCACCCTTGCCGCCAACATGTTCATGGGAATGAGCCTTTTCTGGCTGGGGAGGAAGGTTTTTCCGGTCAGCTTCGGAATTCTTGTTCCGCTTATGGCGCTTCCGGTGGCGGCGGGGGCCTTCGCGGGATTTGAGCCCGGTGTCAGAAGCATGCTGGTGCTGGGGGTGACGGCCCTGGCTCTGGTGGTATTCGCCGGGCTTCGGGCGGCGGGGGGGCACCGTGGCGAATCCTGAGATTTCGGTCCAGATTCCGGTCAGGGACGGAGGCGACCTCTTCCTCGGCACCCTGGAGTGCCTGGCCCGGCAGCGCACGGATGGGATTCCGTGGGAACTGGTGATCGTGGACGACGGAAGCCGCGTTCCAGTGGAAAGAGAGTTCGAGGGAATACTGAGCAGTTTTCCACGGGGGGCGGACTTGAGGATCCTTCGCAGGGAAGGGCCCGGAAGCAGGCCCGAAGCAAGGAACCTGGCCCTGAAAGCCGGAAGGGCGCCGGTGGCCCTTCTGATGGACGGCGACCTGGCCTTTGAACCGGACCTGCTGGCAGGGCACCTGCGGGAACGGGAATCGGCGGGCGCCGAGTTCCTGATGGGCGCCAGGGTGAATGCCCACTCGCCGGGAGCAACCCGATGGCAGAAGTGGTTCGATTCAAGAGCCATGGGAAACCGGCCTTCGGGCCCGTTCCCCTGGAAGTACTTCATAACCGGCAACCTGAGTGTCAACCCGGAAAAACTGCTTTCCGCCGGGGGCTTTGACCCTGGCATAGACAGGTACGGCGGAGAGGATATCGAGGCCGGCCTCAGGCTCTGGAAGCGGGGGGCGGTGTTTCACTGGAATCCCGGGATCACCGTTCGCCACATGGATACCGTCACTGTTGAAGGCCACTCCCGCAAGATGCTGGAATACGGCGCTACAGGATTGAAGCGCACCCTTGACCTGCATCCCGAGGCGGCTGGTCTTCTTGGAAGCAACTGGGTGAAGCCCATGTTTTCCCGTCCCGCGGATCCCGGTACCGTGCTCATGCGGCTTCTCTGCAGGGTCGCCCTGGCGCCGGGGTTCTACCGGGGTGTTCTGCGTTACATGGCAAGGCACGGACGGCCCATGGCGGGTTTTACATACCTGTCGGTGGGAGCGTGCCTCATCGGGCTTTCAGGAAGGGACTTCAGAAAATGATATGCCATGAGGCCATAAGGGCTTTCCCGGGCTTCTCCAGGATTGTTCCGCTTTCAGCCTTCACCACCTGGAGAATAGGGGGGCTTTGCGCCGCACTCTTTCCCGAAAGCCCGGAAAGCCTTGCCGACATCATGAAATGGATTGGGGAAAGCGGGGTTCCGTGGTCCATGCTTGGAAGGGGCTCGAACATACTGGCGCCCTCCGCCGGTTGGAACGGTGTGGTGGTGTGCCTTCGGGGTAGCCTTGCCGAAGCGGCGTTTCAGGGGGAAACCCTCACCGCCGGCGCCGGCGCCGCCCTGCCCGGCCTGGCAGGGGCGGCGTGTTCCCTGGGGCTGAAGGGGATGGTGTTCGCCGCGGGGATACCCGGAACCCTTGGTGGCGCGGTTTTCATGAATGCCGGCGCCTACGGTGAGTGCATGGCGGACATCGTCAGGGAGGTTTCAGTGGTCTATCCCGGTGGTGAAACCCGAAAACTGACCCGGCTGGATTGCGGTTTCGACTATCGAACCAGCGTGTTTCAGCAGACCCCCGGAGCGATTTACCGTGTGGTTCTCCGGCTTGCCCGGGGAAACCGGGCAGACCTGAGAAGGGAGGCCGCCGATCTTCTGGAAAAAAGACGGCGAAGTTTTCCCGTAACGGTTCCAAACGCCGGAAGCGTATTCAAAAGGCCCGAACAGGGCCCGCCGCCGGGAATGCTGCTGGAGCAGTGCGGCATGAAGGGTTTCGCCGTGGGAGGCGCGAGGTTTTCGCCGGTTCACGCGAATTTCATCGAGAACACCCGGGGTGCCGATTCGGAAGATGTGCTTGCCCTGATTCGCGCCGCGAAACGGAGAGTGCTGGAAATGACAGGATTTCAAATTCATGAGGAAATCCGGGTTCTCGGAGGAGAATCGTGAGGACAACCCGCTGCGGCACCGAAATCGAACATGGGCCGGTTCTGGTAACCGGCGCCGGAGGCTTCGCTGGAGCCCACATCATGGAGGGATTCGGGCTCGGGGAAGGCGACTGTGCCGTGGACGTCACCGACGGTTTTACCGCTCCGCCCGGGGTGCGGAAAGTTGCGTGGCGCCTTCCGAACCCGGCTCCGGAAAGCCTTGGGGGCTTCCGCTTCGTGGTCCACCTCGCCGCACTTTCCTCGGTGGAAAGCTCCAGGTTCAACCCGAAGGAGGTTTACGCGGTAAACCTCATGGGAACCATCGAGTTGCTGGATTTCGTCCTTGCCCGATGCCCTGAGGCCAAGGTTCTTCTGGTAAGTTCCTCAGAGGTGTATCAGCCTTCCGGGAAGCCCGTTTCGGAAGAGTCCCCCCTCAACCCGGGAAGCCCCTACGCCGCCAGCAAAGCGGCGATGGAGCACGCGGCCCGCCACTACCTGAGGCAGGCCGGGCTTTCAGTGGTTATTGCCCGGTCATTTCCCCATTACGGCCCCGGGCAGTCCGGAAGATTCGCCCTCCCTTCGTTCTGCAGAAGGATAATCGAAGCCCGCCGTAACGGAGACGAAGCCCTGCGGGTGGGAAACCTCTACCCGGTGAGGGACTACCTTCACGTGAGGGATGTGGTCCGGGCCTACGCCTTACTGCTTTCCCGGGGCGAGGCCGGCGAGGTTTACAATGTGTGCAGCGGCGTAGGAGTTTCCATGGGGGAAATGCTGGAAACACTGCTCAGGGTGTCAGGAACGGAACTGAATGTTCGGACGGACCCCTCACTGGCCAGGAATGATGATCATTCCCACCAGGTGGGCAACCCCGCGAAGCTTAACGCCCTGGGCGGCTTCGTTCCAACGGTGGGCCACGAAGAGGGTCTGCTCGAGCTATATTCCTGGTGGAGCCGGAGGATGCAATGAACATGCTGCTTTTTCTGTGTCTTGTTGCCGGGAGGATTACCCAGTGGGTTCATCACCCCCATTTCGGGGCGGTGAACCACATGATTTCCCAGGGGCAGAACATTACCGCCGCCACCACTGGCGGGCTGCTTTTCTGTACCGTCAACCCGGATGGCCTTGCTTTCGATTCAATCTGGACCTATCAGGGACGCCTGAGCTGGGACAGACTGTCGCACCTGTTCCGCGACACTGAAGACGGCCTCTGGGTATCATACCTCGGAGGGGGAATAGACCTGTTCTCGCCGGATGGTTCGGTAACCAGGTTCGGCCAGCTCGAGGGGCTTCCCCTGAATCTGATGGTGAACCAGGTCTACGCGGATACGGCGGTGTACGCCGCCACCTCGCAGGGGCTTGCCATAAAAACCCTGAGCTACTTCGAAACCTTCAACGCCAGCGGAACCGGAGGCGGGCTTCCCAGTTCCGTGGTGAGCTGTGTGGCCCCGGTGGACTCCGGGCTTCTCGTGGGCACCTATTCCGGCCTCACCCTTCTGCTGCCAGGGTTGCCCCCGTCCCAGGCGTCTTCCTGGCGAGCAGTCGAACCGCTTATGGGAAAATCGTTGAACACCATGGCCTTCCACAATGATTCCCTCTGGGTCATCGCCAGCGAGGAGCTTTTTGTGTGCCCTCCCGGGGGTCAATGGACACCGGTTTCCTCTTATCCCGGCTCTGTGCCGTCTTCTCTTCTCAGCAGTTCCGCCGGGCTGGCGGTCGGTGATCAGAACGCTGTTCACACCTATTCCAACGGAACATGGAGTTCTGTGGAGAACCAGTTCGCCCTTGGCCGGGTTACCGCCCTGGCTGAATCCGGCGATGGCAGCATTGTGGCTGGGATGATCAACACCATCGCCGTGGACAGGCTTGAAGGCCCGGGTTTTGCGGTGATAAGGGGTTCCGGGGTTACCAGGCACACACCGCCCGGGTGCATATCCAACGATCTGCAGTCCATCGGAGTCACCGGAGACGGCACCTGCTGGGTGGGGGCGCACCGTTCCGGTGTGGGATATCTCAGGGGATCGGAGTGGAAATCGGTTCACGGCGCCATGCCCAACACCAATCAGATTTTCGCCCTGGGCGCCGGCGGGAACACGGTTTTCGCTGCTTCATGGAGCAACGGGGCCACCTGGATCGGATGGGACGGTTTCGAAACCACCGGGGGGGTTACCTTCACCAGCGGCGACGGACTGCTTAACAACCAGATCAACGCCATCTCGGTATGGGATGATCAGACAGCCTGGTTCGCCCAGGAACCCTTCTGGCAAACACCCACCGAACCTTCCGGAGTCAGCAGGCTTTCCTGGCAGCCGGGGCTTCCTGAAACCGCCTCTTTCATAAACTTCTCATCGGATGACAACATGCTCGGCAAGGAAGTCAGGGATGTGAAGGCGGTTTCCGCCACCTCCGTTTGGGCCGCGACGAATTCCGGCCTCGCCCAGCTTTCGGTGTCCTCGGGAGTAGTGAGAGTGTTCCGCACCTCCGACGGCCTGCCTTCCAACAATGTGCGAAGCATCGCAGTCACCCGCTCCGGAGATGTGTATGCGGGAACCGCCCTGGGGCTTGTCAGGGTAAGGAACGGGGCGGTTCAGGAGATTCCAGGTGTGACAGGCTCCGTATCCAGCCTTTGCGCCGATAACCGGGGCGGGGTGTGGGCCGCTGTTCCCGGAACTCTGTACCGGATCACCGCCGATGGCGATGTGGAAGCTTACACCAGATACAACTCGCCCCTTCCTGAGGTGGACATAAGGGACATGGCGTGCGACCTGGAAAGGGGACGCCTGTGGCTGGCCACATCCCACGGCGCGTGGATGGCTGAACTGGGCCAGGGGCTCTACCACCAGGGGGCGTCTCCGGTGGTTTACCCCAATCCCTTCCGTCCCGGCGCCGGAGAGGCTCTCGGCATCGCGGGAATACCGGACGAACCGATGGACTTCAAGGTGTTTGACCTTGGCGGCGTACTTTTGTATCAGTTTTCCTCTTCGGGGAGGGATGACTTCGCGTGGGACGGCAACGATTCCGGCGGCAACCCTGTGCCTTCCGGCCTCTACGCCCTTGTGGTCCATCGGGAAGGGTCTCCGGAAGTGTTCAAGTTCGCGCTGGTAAGATGACTAGGAGGGTTTCATGAAGGGGGTTGTGCTGGCAGGGGGTTTGGGTTCGCGGTTACGGCCTCTCACAAGCATCACCAACAAGCACCTGCTTCCGGTTTACGACAGGCCGATGATTTTTCATCCCCTGGGCACCCTGGCGGACGCGGGAGTAAGGGATGTCATCCTGGTTACCGGAGGCAACAGCGCCGGTGACTTCATGCGCCTTCTCGGCGACGGCAGGGACCTCGGCTTCAACTCCCTGAACTACGCTTATCAGGAACGGGAAGGGGGCATCGCGGAAGCCATCGGCCTTGCCCGGACCTTCGTGGGGCGGGACAAGTTCGTGGTCATCCTGGGAGACAACATTCTCGAGAACTCGATAAGTCCCTATGTTCAGGCTTTCGCCAGACAGAAGAACGGCGCCAGGGTTCTTCTGAAGAGGGTTGAGAACCCCAGGGATTACGGTGTGGCGGAAGTGGTTGACGGCCGCGTGGTCTCAATCACCGAGAAGCCGTCCTCTCCGGTAAGCGACTACGCTGTGATAGGTGTTTACATGTACGACAGCAGGGCCTTTGAATTCATCGACGCGATGAACCCTTCGGGACGGGGCGAGCTTGAGGTTACAGACCTGAACAACGCGTACATCAAGAGCGGGTGCCTGGAAGCCGATGTGATTCAGGGCTGGTGGAGCGACTGCGGGGCAAGCATCGACAACCTGCTCGAGGCCAACATCAGGGCGTCCGAGATAATCCGGAAAGGCAGTTCATGAAGGTTCTGGTAACGGGGGGAGCGGGTTTCATCGGCTGCAACTTCACACGGCTTCTTCTATCCGAGAGGCCGTCATGGAAGGTTGTGGTGCTGGACAAACTCACCTATGCCGGCAGGATGGAGAATCTCGAGGATGTGGCCCGCAACCCTGGCTTCAGCTTCATCAGGGGCGACATCTGCGACCCCGCCGTGGTGGCGGAGGCCATGACCGGATGCGACGCCGTGGTGAATTTCGCCGCGGAAACCCATGTTGACCGGTCGATTCAGGAGGCTTCGTCCTTTGTCAGAACCGATATCGAAGGGGTGCGGGTCCTGCTTGAGGAGTTCCGCAAGGAGAACAGGGCCCTTTTCCTGCAGGTGTCCACCGATGAGGTTTACGGAAGCGTGGAAACCGGGCATTCCCTCGAGACCGACCCTCTGTGCCCCCGAAGCCCCTATTCCGCCTCCAAGGCCGGGGGAGAGCTTCTCGCCATGAGCTATCACACCACCTTCGGCGTTCCCCTTACGGTCACCAGAGCGTCAAACAACTACGGCCCCTTCCAGTATCCGGAAAAACTGATCCCCCTCTTCATAAGCAACGCCCTTGACCTGATGCAGCTTCCCCTTTACGGCGACGGGCTCAACCGGAGGGACTGGCTGTTCGTGGAAGACCATTGCCGTGCCCTCATGGCCATACTCGACATCTGTCCCAGCGGAACGGTGTACAACATCGGCGGGGGGTTCGAGAAGTCCAACCTCGAGGTTACGGAAGCGGTGCTCAAGGCGGTGGATGCCGGCAAAGAACTGATCCGTTTCATTGAGGACAGGCCCGGGCACGATCGCCGTTACGCGGTGGACATCGGGAAGATTCAGCGGGAGACGGGCTGGAAACCATTGACCGGCTTCGACGAAGGAATCGCCCTTACCGTGGAGTGGTACCGAAAAAACAGGAAATGGTGGGAGTCCATAAAATCAGGCGAGTTTCGTCAGTATTACCGGCGGATGTACCAGGACAGGCTTTCAGCATCCAGGGGGACTGAATGAGAATTCTTGTTACCGGAGGCGCGGGCTTCATAGGCAGCCACCTCTCCGAAGCCCTTCTTGACCGGGGTCATTCGGTGATAGCCCTGGACAACCTCATCACCGGAAGCACGGACAACATCGCCCATCTCGCGGGCCGGGGCGATTTTCAGTTCATCATGCACGATGTCACCGAGTACATTTTCCTTCAGGGCAGAATCGATTTCGTTTTTCACCTTGCCTCTCCCGCCAGTCCCGCGGACTACCTTGCCTACCCCATACAGACTTTGAAGGTGGGCGCCCTGGGAACCCACAAGGCCCTTGGCCTCGCCCGGGAGAAGAATGCCGGGATTCTGCTGGCCTCCACCAGCGAGGTTTACGGCGACCCCCTGGTCCATCCCCAGCCCGAGTCATACTGGGGGAATGTGAACCCTGTGGGCCCCCGGGGTGTTTACGACGAGGCCAAGCGTTTCGCCGAGGCCATGGTTTTCGCCTATCAGCGCACCCACGGAGTAGACACCCGGATAGCCCGGATATTCAACACCTATGGCCCGAGAATGCGGGCCAACGACGGGCGTGTGGTGCCGGCCTTCATTTGCCAGGCCCTGAAGGGCGAAGATCTCACGGTTTTCGGAGACGGCACCCAGACAAGAAGCTTCTGCTATGTGTCCGATACGGTAACCGGCCTTATCAAGCTTATGGAGAGCGGGTTTCAGGAGCCGGTGAACATTGGCAACCCCCACGAGATGACCATCGTCTCCTTCGCGAAGGTGATACAGCAGGCGGTGGGGGCCGGAGGTGGAATCCGGTTCAACCCCCTTCCCCTTGACGACCCCAAGATTCGAAAGCCGGATATCTCCCGGGCGAGGCAGATACTGGGGTGGGAACCGGTGGTCACCCTCGAAGAAGGTTTGAAACCCACCATCGCCTTTTTCCGTGAAGCGGTGAAGTCATGAGTGTTCCACTGCTGGCCCTGCAAACTCTTCTTGTCCTTCAGATCGCCCAGCCACAGCTCAACCAGGAAGCAACGCCTTCGGTGTGGGGGTATTCTGTCGCCCTGTCCCGGGATGATTACATTCTCGGTCCCGGGGATGTGCTGAATGTGGTGGTCGAGGGCGGATGCAATGATGTCATGCTCATGGCCGGGCTTCTTCCGTCGGCTATCTGCCGGGTGTCCGGCGACGGAAGCCTTCAGATGCCCGGAGTGGGCCAGCTCTCCGTAGACGGCCTTTCCATCGAGGAATCCCAGCATCGGCTTCAGCTTCTGGCCCGCAGATACTATCCCGGCCTGAGAATAGGGCTTTCCCTGATGGAACCCAGACTGATAAGCGTATGGATATCCGGCATGGTCAATACCCCCGGCCGGTATCCGCTTCATTCCATTCACCGGGTTTCCGACCTGGTGCTCGCGGCGGGGGGAATAGCCCCGTTCGGCTCAAGATGGGGAACGATGCACATGCCCGACGGTTCCGTGGCGGAGATAGACCTCTCCTTCGGGGCGGACGGACAGCCCGCCAACGACCCGTACATCGTGAACGGGGCTTCCGTGGTTATCCCCCCGGTATCCAGGCCGGTGTTCGTACTCCGGCCCGGCGAGGTGCTTCTGGCTTCCGACGGCACCCTCATAGAAGGTTCAAGGAATCATGTGGAAGCCTGGGATGTTCTTGAAGGAGAAACCATCCCCGGTTTTCTTCAGAGAATGGGCGGCCCGGACGGCAGGGTGGATCTGACCGGTACCGCTCTGATATCAGCCGGCCTGCAAACCCCTGTCTGGACATCGGAAGAAGGCTTCATTCGACAGGCGGTTCTACCCGGAGACACTCTGAGGCTTGCGGTGCTTGGAAACCATGTGTATGTCGCCGGCGCGGTGCACAACCCCGGCAGTGTTCTCTACCAGAGCGGGATGACGGTTCAGCAGTGCATTGACATGGCGGGAGGCGCCCAGAACGCCGGCAGGACAGGCCGGACACTGCTTTCCAGAAACGGAGCCGTGCTGGCCAGAGGCGGCAGCGCCCTGGCCATGAACGCCCGTCCGGGGGATGTTATCGAAGTGCCTTACAGCGTGGAGTCCCGGTACCAGACCTCCATAGTGATACTGGCCAGCCTTGTTACAATGACCGCAACCATTATCAACCTTACGAGGAACTGATGTCTGAGAGCATAAGGGAATTCAGGGATACCTTCGCCGCCGCCGTAATCCGGTCCATCGCCCGGAATGCCAGAAAGATACTGGTCTTCTGCCTTCTGGCCGCGGTGGGCGCGTCAGTTTACACTCTGGCTGCAAAGAAGCTTTGGGCGTCATGGGCTGTGCTCATGGTCCCGGGCCAGCAGTCCTCCATGGGTCTGGGAGGCATTCTGGGAATGGACCTCAGCGGTTTCGGAGGAGGGATGCTGGACGATTTGATGGGTCAGTCCAGCGGCACCGACATCACCATCGCCCAGCAGGTTCTGGGCTCGAGGCTGGTGATGGAACGGCTGATCATCAAGTACGACCTGATTCAGAGGCTGAACGCCCCCAACATGGAGAGAACCCTGGAGAGGTTCGTCAAGAGGGTGTCCATCACCCTGACTCCCGAGTCGCTTCTGCTGGTGTCCGTCAAGGGCGAAAGCAGGCAGGAATCCGCCGCAATGGTCCAGGATATGATCAACTTCGCCAACCAGGAGCTTTCCCGAATTGTCACCAGCCGAGCCAGGCGGGCCAGAATCGAAGCGGAGAGATCATTCGCCGTGGCCGCGGATTCCCTCTACAGGGCCAATGCCAGGCTTGAGCGATTCAGGTCGGAATCCGGCCTTCTGATCCCCGAGCAGGGGGGCATCCTTATCTCCATGCTGTCGGAAATGCAGAGGGAACTCGTTCTTGCCGGCTCGGAACTCACATCGATTTCCGCCGGCGTTTCCTCCAGATCCTCATCCTGGGCCCGGGCCTCAGCCAGATACGAGTACCTTCGGGAAGCGGTTCATGAACGAATCACAGGAGAGGGAGACGGCCTCACTGTGTTCCCTCCGATGGACAGCCTGCCATCCATGATAAGACAATACGAGGAGCTTTTCCTCGAAGTCGAAACAAGAAGGATGGTATTCATGCTTCTTCGCCACGAACTCGAGACCCTCAGGCTGGAAGAAGCAAAAGAAAGCCCGACTCTGGAAGTGCTGGTTCCCCCCACCCCCGCCCACGAAAGAGTGTTTCCCAGAAGAACCGTACTTGTGATCATGATCACATTTCTGTCGTTCGTTCTGGCGGTGGCCTGGATCATCACCCTGGAATGGTACAAGGCTTTGATGGAGAGCGGGAACGGTTCTTTCTGGAGAGAAACATGGGGAACCATGATGGCCCAGCTTCGCCCGGGTTCCCCGAACCCCGCCCGGCGCAAGAGGGAACGGCTCCCTGAAACAGGGGATTGACCCGGCCTGTTCGACGGGGTAAAACTAAGCATGTCTGTTTTCCTTTCAGGAGGAGATGCCATGAAGAACTCCCGCTTCGCGGTACTCATCCCGCTTGTCATCCTCGGGTTGGGAACCGTTTCGGCAATTGACCACGACGGATACCCCGGGCGAAGTTTTCCCGGAGGATCCGGGACGGAGGAAGACCCCTGGCAGATAGTCACCCCGGAACACCTTAACAGTGTTCGCTACTATCTGGGCGCCGCCCATGGCGACAAACACTTCAAGCTCATGAACGACATCGATCTTACCGACGAGTTCCTGCCCGGCGGCGCCTTCTACAACAACGGCCAGGGCTGGGAGCCCATCGGAAGCCCGGGCTCCGGTCATTTCGCCGGAAGGTTCAACGGTGACGGGCACTCGATCATCGGCCTCTACATTAACCGGAATGTCGACTATCAAGGGTTGTTCGGCTACGTTCAGTATTCCGTTATCGAGAACATTGCCGTCACAAATGTTGATGTAACCGGCAAGAACATCGTGGGCGGTCTGGTGGGATACAATCGGGGCACGGTATCCGTTGCCCACTCCACAGGGAGTGTGAACGGCGGATACAGAGTGGGGGGTCTGGTCGGGGAGAACAACCCCGGAACCGTGGAAAACTCGTTTTCCTACGCGGCAGTCAACGCCAATGACGGCAGGATCGGCGGGCTTGTCGGTTTCAACGTGGGGGGTACGGTTCAGAATTCCCACGCCACAGGCCAGGTTTCCGGAGGCTGGTATGTGGGGGGCCTGGTGGGAAGAAATCTCAACGGTACCATAAGCCTGTCCTACGCCACCGGCGCGGTGAGCGGAAACTCATGTACCGGCGGCCTGGTCGGCGACTCGGAAGGCGGTTCCCTCTCCAACTCCTACGCCATGGGAAGCGTGGCGGGAGGCTGGTGTTCCGGCGGGCTTGTGGGCTACCTGTGGGGCATGAGCGTGACCAACTGCTTCTCCACGGGATTTGTCACCGGCGGTTCCGATGTTGGCGGACTGATCGGATACAGGCTCACGGGAACCGTTTCCGGGAGTTACTGGAATACTGAGACATCGGGGCAGTCAACCAGCCCCGCCGGTTTCGGAAGAACAACCGAAGAGATGACTTACCCGTATTCCGTCAACACGTATTCGGGTTGGGATTTCACCGATATCTGGAGACAGGACGACGGTTATGAGGTGAACTCCGGCTATCCGTTCCTGTACTGGCAGCCCCATGAGTGGACCCCGGTCGAGAACGACTTTCACACCGAAACCCTGAACAACACCCTGTTCATCACCGGTGTTTTCCCGAACCCCATGAGATCCGCCGTCTCGATCACATACACGACCCCCGGCCTGTTCCCGGTATCCCTGGAAATCTACGACACCTCGGGCCGCCTGGTCAGAACCGGGGAACCGGGAACTCCTTCCCCGGGAGAACACTCCACCTGGTGGGACGGCAGAGACTCCCGGGGAGCGGAACTCGCACCCGGTGTCTACTTCATACGGCTCAGATGCATGGAAAGCCAGGCTTTCGCCAGGGTGGTCATCGTGAGGTAGGGCGTCCCTTCGATTGCATATGTATTGGTGAACACTGGAGGCGTCGAAGACGGGATCGGAATGTACTCAAGGCTGAAGAAGCTTTTTTCCCGGGCGGGGCACCGGCTGTACATCGTGGGGGGCTGGGTCAGAGACCGCTGTCTGGGGCTTTCCTCGCCGGGCGACATGGACCTGTGCACCGACGCTGTTCCCGGAGATGTCCGCTCGGTTCTTGAACAGGCGGGCTATTCGGTGCTGGAAATGGGCCTGGAGTTTGGAACCCTCACCGCCCGGGACAGAAGCACCGGTGAGATGTGTGAGATCACCACGCTCCGCACCGGAGAACGCTACCACCCCGGCTCCCGGCATCCGAAGGTGACCTTCGGAACCGATATCATTGATGACCTTGCCCGGCGGGACTTTACGGTGAATGCCATGGCCCTGGACGAGACCGGAAGCCTGATTGACCCCCACCGTGGGCTTGATGATCTGAAGCGGAAACTTCTCCGAACCCCCGGCGACCCCCGGGTGTCTTTCCGGGAGGATCCCCTTCGAATTCTTCGTGCCTTCCGGTTCATGGCCACCCTGGGTTTCTCCCTTGAAGAAAACACCGGGAATGCGGTCAGTTCCCTCGCCGCTGAACTTGCCAATGTGGCGGCGGAGAGGAAACTGAAGGAGATGAACCTGCTTCTTTCAGCGCCGGGAGACAGCCTTCCCCAGACCCTGAACGCCATGCTGGAGGCCGGGGTTCTGCTGCATCTTCTGCCGGGGTTGAGTGGTGTTGCCGGGCTTCGGGGGGTGAGTCAGGGCAGGCATCACCTTCTGGACCCCTGGGAGCACACCCTGGAAGTGGTGCGGAACACCCCCCCCGATCCGCTTCTGCGCTGGGCCGCCCTGTTTCACGACTCGGGCAAAGCCGGGACATACCGAACAGATGAAAGCGGTGTTCCCCGGTTTCACCGCCACGAGGAGACCGGGGCGGAAATCGCCCTGTCCACAGCGGAAGCAATGCGCTTCTCCAGGGCGTGGCGCAAGGCAATGGCTTTTCTGGTCAGGAACCACATGAGACCTGTTCTGTATCACAATGGCTGGAGTGACGGCGCGGTCAGAAGGCTTGTGACCGGCGCCGGGGAGAATCTTGAAAGGCTGCTGGCCCTGGCCCGGGCGGACAATTTGTCAAAGGCTTCGGAAACGGCCCTGGAGGGCGGGGAGAAGCTTCGGGAACTGGAGAACAGAATCGAAGGGTTTGTCAAAGCGGACAGACTTCTGCGAAAGGGAACCGGAAGCGCTCTTCAGGCTGGCCTTGGACTGAGGGGGAAGAAACTGGGCGCCGCGGTGGCCAGGCTTGAGGACGCGGTGCTTTCCGGAGAGCTTCCCGTCGAGCCGGAGTTCGAAGAGTGCGTCAGGTTTCTCGAGTCTTCCACCGGGGAATCCCGCAAACCAGAGCCATGATGACCCACGCGAAGAGCACTCTTCCGATGGAGATCATCGGGACATAAGCCCCCAGGGTTGCCACCAGGGCAGTATCTTCAACAACGGCATGGCAAAGACTCATGAAGCATACCGCGGCGGTGACCTGTTTCCGGGGAATGTCTCCCCTGGCCGCGGCTCTTATCACCAGACCGCCTCCATAGGATATTCCCAGTACAAGGCCAACAACGGTGATGGTGGTGGCCTCCCTTCCTATGCCGATGAGCCGGAAGGCCGGCCTCAAAATTCTCTGCAGAAACCGGGTGAAGCCTATCTTCTCCAGAACCGCCAGAACAAGGAGGACCAGGTAGATCACCAGCAGAATGGTGCCCATGGTTTTCAGAAGGCCCAGAAGCCAGTTTCCCATGCCCCCGGTCTGGGGAACCCCTCTCCAGAGTATTGCGGGCCTGCCCGTAAAAGCCCCTGTAAAACCGGTTACATGCAGCAGAACTCCCGCGGCCAGAGCTGAACCGACCCTCAGGGGAATGACAAGAAACGGGCTTACTCCGGATCTGGCGGCCACGGTGACCTCCACCGGCATGGAGTGCGCCAGCAGAAGCATCATTCCCAGGCTGGTCACCTGGCCCACGGTTAGTTCCAGCGGGGCCGCCGCTCCCGCCAGCAGCGCCAGACCGCCGTACATGTTGGTGAGCATGGCGGTGATCCAGATGATTCCGGTTTCTCCCGGAAGCCCCGCTGTTTTCATCAGGGGCGCCATCAAATCTCCCAGGGGCTCCAGCACCCCGAGGTGGGAGATGAGCCTGACCGCCAGCAGTGCCGGTATCATCACCCGGAAAAGCACCCATCCGGTGGAGAGGGCGTTTCCCGCCTGCCTGAAGAGAAATTTCACCGCTTTTTTCATCGGCGAGATATAATGCCGTGTCATGAAAACCGCTAAAAGCCTTCCGGTGTTCCTGGATGTTCAGGCATCCGGAGTTCCGGGAAAGGGATTTCTTCTGGAGGTGGCGTGGGCGGTGGCAGACGGCCCTGTTCACGCCCTGCTGGTGAAGCCTCCGGCCGGGGCGGTGATTCCCGGTCCGGTGAGGGTTCTCACCGGCATTGCCGAAGCCGATTCCTCCCGGGGGATTGCCGTTGCGGAAGCCGCTCATCTGGTTCGGAAAGCCCTCTCCGAGGGTTTTCCCGTGGCCCATCACGCCCTGTATGAAGGGAAATGGCTCCGGTGGCTCACCGGGATGGACCTTGACGGCTTTGTCTGCACCCGGGAGATGGCTGCCAAGCGGCTTCCCCACCTGCCAGCGTATGGGCTCAGGGCGGTGGCGGGGTATCTTGGATACGCCCTTTCCCCACTCAGGAGAGCCGGGGATCATGTTCGGGCAACCCGTTTCATCTGGCGAAACCTGCCGAAGGTTTCAGAGCTTTGCCGAACCAGAGTGTCACGGGATGTCTGGCTTTCAGCGCCGGATGCGCCGGGAGTCTACCGCTTGCTGGATTCCCGGGGTAACGCCCTGTATGTGGGAAAGTCACAAAGTCTGCGGAAGAGGCTGTCGTCATGGTTTACAGGTTCTCTCCGGGGAATGGCAGGTGAGCTGGCGGCCCGAACCCACCGGGTGAGCGTTACCGTGTGCCCCTGTTCCTTCACTGCCTCCATGCTGGAGGCACGGCTCATCCTGGAGCTTTCCCCCCCCTGCAATACTGCGGGAAGGCTGTCCGGTGAACGGTGCGCATATCTTGGCCCGGATTGGCGGCTGTACAACACGGAACCCGGAGACATGGTCTTCCGGGGTCCCTTCCCCTCTATTGCCTCGGTTCAGGGCCTGCTTCTGGCGCGCCGGCTGCTTCAGGGGGAGGAGCCCGGTGAGTACGCCGGAGTCATTCGGGAGTGGAGGGAGATGTGCGAAGGAAGAAATCTCTTCAGACTCGGGCTGGAGCAGTTCCGGAGAGAGGAGCCGGAAGAGCCCACCGGGCTCGACACTCTGATCAAAGGGGTTGTGACGGGAGCGTTTCACGCCAGAAGAGCGGCGGCGCTAAGACTCTTGCGGGGCAGCACCGTGGAGTGGGATGGCGGAACGATAAGCGACCCTCTTGCCTGGCCGGTTCCCGAGGGTGAGCTGAAACTGCTGGCGGCGCTGCTGGCAGGGCTCAGGAAACTGGTGAAGGGAAAGCTGAACCCCAGGGTTGAAACCAGAGCCGGGAAACGGGTTTCAGCGGAACAAATCAATGGGCTTCTTGATGTTGTGTAAGTGGAGGGGGACCGGGCTGTGGAAAACACTGTTGATACCCGGTGGAGCCCATGAACAATGCCCTTGCAGAAGTGGTTTGAGCTACCAATGGAAGTGTGGATAACCCGGTAAGTTCAATACTTGGGCCCCGGCTCCGCAATGAAGACCAGTTCCCCGCTGCCCACCGGTTCACCACGGTAGCCTCCGAACACATTTTTCACGGTGAACCCCGCCAGCTTCAGCAGGTATTCCGCTTCGTAACGGTAGGTCCAGCGCATTATGAACTCTTGCACCAGCCTTTCCCGGCCGCCGTCGGGGTGTTCGACCAGGTATATCATTTCGCAGTGGCAAATCTGGTTTGCCCTGTCCACCCGGGGGGTTCGGTAGCGAACCGTGAGCCTGCGCCGGTCCGGAAGGTCAATGGGCTCTTCATCGCCGAACTCCTCTGCCCTGCCCCGGTCCGTCAGGATGTCCAGATCGGGGTCGAAGATATCCAGTACGAAGGTGCCGCCCGGGGCAAGGTGTTTCCTCACGCTGTCAAGGCAGGCCTTCTGTTCCTTCGGGGTTGCCAGGTGCTGAAAAGGCCTGAACGGGGTTACAATCAGGGGAAAAGTGCGGCCCAGATCGAAGCCCGTCATGTCCCCCCGAACCAGTTCGATCCGGTTTCCTACCGATTCCGGAAGCGCGGCGACTTTGCTTTGAGCCACCGCCAGCATGTCCGGGCACAGGTCCATTCCCGTCACCCGGGCGCCGGAGGTTGCCATGGGAATGGTGACCCTTCCGGTGCCGCAGCCTATCTCAAGGATCGGCCCCGGGAATGAGGCCGCCAGACCGGCGTAGTAATCTATATCGTCTCTGCCGCCGATGGATTCCATCTGCAAATCGTAGAATTCCGCATAACCGGCGTAGTAATCAGTCATTGCTTTGATGCCCTTCCATTCTCCGGTATAATCGAGGATCAATGCGGTTATATGGGAAAGGCGGTTCACAATGTACAGGTTTCCCTCCGGAGTTTTTTCGGATGTTCGCCTTGAGGAGAGCGTCACCACGGTGATAGCCTTCGTGATGGGCAAACTGGAACAGCGAAGGGTGAGGGCGGAAAAGGCGGTGTTCATAAGGGTGTTCGATGGAGTCAGGTGGTACTACGCCTCACTGACCGATCCGGGAAGGGTGCAGGAGGAGCTTGACAACCTGGCTTCCATGGCCCGGACCGGCGGGGTTGAAGGTCACCCCATGCTTCAGAGTCTTTCCGCCCGCCATGACGATTTGGTTGAGGGTCGCCCGGATGACTCCCTCGAGGAGAAGACCGGCCAACTTGAATCCTACTTCGGGGAACTGGGCGGTTTTCCGACGGTAACCTCATGGAACGCAAGCCACATTGACCGCTATTCCCGAAAACGGATCGTCTCCAGCCTCGGGGCGGATGTGAGCTTCGACCGCTTCCATGGCGGTATCGGCATCGGGTTCTCGATGGCGAAGGGTGAAGCCAGGGCTTCGGAGCAGTTCCAGAAAACCGGGGCGGGGCTCAAGGAACTTGAAGGGCTTCACGGTGAGTTCCGGTCCCACCTTCAGAAAACGCTTCTCTACCTCGAGAAGGCACAGGACTCCAAGCCGGGGAAGCAAACCGTGGTGCTCTCGCCCCTGGCGGCGGGAATCTTCGCCCACGAGAGCTTCGGCCACAAAAGCGAAGCGGACTTCATGCTCGGTGACGAGACGATGATGAGGGAGTGGCCCATGGGAGCCAGGGTCGGATCCGAAATCCTGTCCATCTGGGATGACGGTACAGTGCGGGGAACGGGCTACACCCCTTTCGACGACGAGGGAACTCCCGGGGGCAGAACATTCCTTGTAAGGAACGGGGTGCTCTCCGGCAGGCTTCACAACGCCCGGACCGCCGCCGAACTCGGGGAAAAACCCACCGGGAACGCCAGGGCGGTTGACTTCAATTACGAGCCCATTCCCCGCATGACCACCACCTGTATCGAACCCGGCGACCTTTCCAGGGAAGAGCTGTTCAAGGGGGTTTCCGAAGGGGTGTTCATCGAGACGGTCAAGCACGGATCGGGGATGTCCACCTTCACCATCGCCCCGAACCTGGCCTGGCGGATCAGGAACGGCGAGATCGAAGAACCCCTGAAGATTTCCGTGATAACCGGAGACGTCATGGAAACCCTGGGAGAGATCGACGGCCTTTCCTGTGAAATGGAGATAATCGGCTTTGTCGGCGGCGGCTGCGGCAAAATGGAACAGCATCCGCTCCCGGTGGGGTTCGGGGGGCCTTTCGTAAGGGTCCGCCACATGCAGGTGCGTTAGGGGGTATGATAATGACCAGACAGGTTTGTCGCGAAACCATAACCGACACCACCGCGGGAATCACCGCAGGCGCAGTGGACTCGGTGAGAAACCGCAGTATCCTTCGAACCGGGCTTCGCCTGTACGACGGGGCAACGGTGGGGGTAGCGGGGTGTCTGGGCGAAGCGGACATGACCGACCTTGAGAACAAGGCCCGGAAAATGCTGGGTTTCGTTCCGTTTCCATGGGAACCCGCCGGAGAGCAGGTCTGCCACCGGGAAAGAACCGGGGCGGAACCCGGGCCGATACTGGGTGAAGCGGAAGCCCTGGTATCCGGGCTGAGCCGGGACTTTCCAGACATACTCATCTCGGGCAAGCTTGCCTTCAGAAGCGGAAGGAAAAGCATGTCCGGTGACGGGCTTGATCTTTCCTTCTCCCATCGGGGCTTTGAACTGGGTCTCACCTACAAGAGGCGGGACAGCAGCGCCATCATCGACGGATTCGCGGTGAGGGGAGGGCCGGACTGGAACAGGGAACAGGTTCTTGAAGAGATCCGACGGGAGTTCGCTGCCTTCCTGAATCCCGCAGCGCCTCCTCCTTCGGGAAAGATGACGGTGGTTTTCATCGATTCCCAGCAGGTTCTCTCCCAGTTGATGGCGGATCTTCACGGCCTTCGATACGCCACCGGCTCGTCGCTGCTGTCCGGTAAGATGAACAGCCGGGTTTTCTCGAAGGATTTCACTCTGCTTCAGTATGCGGATGATTTCCAGGGTTCACCCTTTTTCGACGCCGAGGGAACCGTCACACCGACCGGGGGGCTCCCCCTGATCGATGAAGGCGTTTTCGAAAAAGCGTTCACAGACATTCGAACCTCCCGCACCTACAACCTGCCTCTTACCGGGGCCGCGGCCGCAGCTTACGACGGGGTTCCCGCACTTGGATGGCCCGAAGTGAAGGTGAAGCCCTCCCGGAGAACTCTGGAGCAACTGATCGCCGATGAACCGGCGATCCTGATCAGCGTCACCTCCGGCGGGGATTTCACTCCCACCGGGGGGTTCGGAGCGCCAGTGCAGCTGGCGTTTCTTCTTGACGGCTCGGGCAAACCCGTTGGAAGGCTTCCCGAGTGCTCCATATCATCGACGGTGTGGAAGATGCTCGGCGAGGATTTTCTGGGCGTATCCGCCGACCCTTTCAACCCTTCATCGGACCAGAAGGCCATGGTGATGAAAATGGATGTGGAGTTTCCTCAGGGTTGAGCCGGGGGTCTTACCCCTGTCAGCAGCGAACTCCACTCCGCCGCCGTCCATCTGCCGTCGGCTCCCCTGGTCACCGTTACCGGCCGGGGGCTGTCGGCTCCGGAACACTCCACGAAAAGCTTGACCCTTCCACCGGCGGGATCGCCGCTGTAGGGGTTGGTGGAGAACCGGATAACCATCGGCGGCTCAGGGGGGGAGTAGCTGTTTTCGGGTCGGGTCCCGATGATGTAGCTGTAGGGAAGATAATCCTTCCCGGCCAGGCGCTCTTCGACGAACCTCAGCCTGGAAGCGGGCAGTGAAGGATCCGCGGCTGTGACGCACTGCTTCCCCAGGTCTTTGTCCCGGGCCATCACCGCAAGGCCGATAATCACCCCCGCCGCGGCCCCCTCGGGGCTTTCGCCGAGGCTGCGCATTTGCTCCGTGAACTGCTGGAAGCTGGCTGGTACATCGTGCAGAATCACATCAGGCATGTTGTTTACCTCTCTTCTCAGCCTGTGACATCATTAAGAAAACCTGCAAGGAGTTTGATGGTGACCGTTCCGTCAAGTTGTTCGGATATCTTCCTCTGATCACGGGGTGTTCTAAGCATGCCCTTCCGCCAGTGATCGTAAACATCCTCAAGGGTGGACGCTATCATCATGGGATCCGGCGGGCAGACATAGGCGCTTCCAAGGGAACGAAGCCTCTGGCTCATGTCCCCTTCCGGAGCAACGGCGATGATGGCCCTGCCGGTTCTCAAGCATTCAGCGGCCACGGTGGGGTTGGCGCGATGGCTGTCTTTTCCGGGGCTCATGGAAATCATGAGTACATGCCGGGACGCCAGAAAGCGGGGTACAGAGCCATAGGGAATCAGGCCCAGGATGCGAATCCTGTCCTCCATTTTCCTCATCAATGGCTCGTAATCCCGGGAGACATGGCCGGCGTGATTCACCCTGAGCCTGTCATCCGGGTTTCTTCTGAAAAACTCCTCGATTCCCAGGAGCACCCTTTCGGGAGAACGGGAGCCCCGAAAGCCACCTATCCATCCCAGCCGCAGGGTTTCACCCTTTTCCAGAGGGTCCGCGGGTTTGATTCTACGGGGGTCGTAGGCGTTTTCCGTGACATGTATCGCCGGGCAGAAACCCGGGTACCGCTGCATGAAGTAGCCCGAGGCGCCTTCCGATGTTACCACAATCGCCGCCGCGTCACGAACCACCCGGCTTTCCAGAAACCGGTGGAGAAGCTTCTGAAGCCGGCTGGACCAGAGGGCTGATGGATTCCCGGCCCACAAGCTTCGGAAATAGGGAACCATGGGGGTGCCGGTCTTTTTCGAAGCGTTACGGGCCATGAGGTTGAGGGATTGGGATGGAGTCAGGGGCATTATCAGCCGGGGGGATTCCCTCTGGATTGTTTCAAGGCACTTTGCCAACCCCGGCTTTCTCAGGGAAATCAGGCTGTCCGGCAACTGAAGAAGGCTTCCAAGAAGAGGCGGAAGCGTGTTCTTCCGGGGCTGCCCCGGCACACTGTCGACCCGGATTGAAGCTGGCATCCACCTGAGAAGGCCTTCATCCACAGGAACGGAGGCACTGGGGGGAACCGACAAAATCACCGGCTCCCATCCATGGGAGGGCAGATACCTGCACAAGTTGAGAAGCGCCGGCGTTTCCCCGGTAAGCGCCGGAGGTAAGGAGGATGTCAAAAGCAGCAGTTTTTTCATCTTTGCCCCTGTCGGAAGGTGCCGCAACAGGTGAAACTATACAGCCCGTGGAATTCGGCGCAAGCGCCGTTATGGTGACTTTCCTCCCGGGGGCCGCTATAGTTTTGCATGTTTTATTCAATCCAGACCCGGAGAACCTTCTTATGAGAGTTTCCTTCGTCATGCTGGGCCTTAAAGACCACAAGACCGGCGGGTACGATTTCAACCTCAAAGCCGCCAGCGCCCTGGAAGCCCGGGGGCACATTGTGGACAGGGTCCACTACACCACGATCCCCCGGCGGTTTCGGGGCGGAAGGTTTGCCGGCTCATTCGAGGTTCTTTTCAGAGCAGTCTCCTTCAGGCCGGATGTTCTGGTGGTGAGCCGGAGCTACACATTCATGATTCCTCTGAGACTGCTTCTGGTTCTCTGGAGGATTCCGGTGCTTTATCTTGTGCACCACATGGAATGGCGCGACAGCCCGGGAGAACCCTGCAAGCTCCGGGTGGCCATGGTGAAGTGGCTCGTCCGCCGTGGCAATCTGATATGGTGCAACAGCCGGGCCACCTTTCTGGGGCTTCTGGAAATGGGAATGGAACCGGAAAGGCTTCGGGTGATACCACCGGGGTTCACCCCCTTCGAGGTGAAACGAACGACCCGGCGGGAGAAGCCGCTTGTGGTGTGCGTTGGGGCTCTTACGGAAAGAAAGGGCCAGGAGACCATTCTCAGGGCCTGTTCACTTCTGGGGGAAATCGGTTATGAGATGGTGCTGGCTGGTTCCCATGATGAGGAGCCGGAATACGCTGAAAGGGTTCGGGGGATGGCTTCCTCTCCGGAACTGTCCGGGGTTGTTACCCTGAGTGGGCATCTGGACAAACCCGGGCTTTACCGGCTTCTCGGGGAAGCGGACATCATGGTGCACGGAGCGCCCTGGGAGGCTTACGGCATCGCCCTGGCCGAGGGAATGTGGGCCGGGCTTCCGGTTGTCGCCTCCAGGGGTGGGGCGGTTCCGGAACTCCTGACCCACGGGGTCGAGGGTTTTCTGTATGAACCCGGAGACGCGGCGGATCTCGCGGAGCGCCTGTCACTGCTGCTTGAAAACCGGGATTTGAGGGATTCGATGGGCATCGCCGCCCGGGCCAGGGCGGAAGGCTTTCATACATGGGAAAAAACCTGTGAGGAGTTTGCGAATCTTGTTGAAGAAACTGCTTGTGGCCAAGTTCGGCGGAACATGCCTCGCGGACCGGGAGTCCCGGCGAAGAACCGCTGAACACTGCGGAACACTGCTTTCGGAGTGCGATCAACTTGTGGTGGTGGTTTCAGCCATGGGGCGCAGCGGCGACCCCTACGCCACCGACACTCTTCTTGACCTTCTCGCCGATGAGGCGTCCCCGGCAGAAAGGGACAGGCTCATGGCGTGCGGAGAGATCATCAGCGCCGTGGTAACCGCTTCGCTGCTGCGCCGGAACGGTATCGAGGCGGAAGCCCTCACCGGCTGGGAGGCGGGGATAACCACCGATGATTCACCGGGAGACGCCAGGGTTCTCAGCGTGGATGTATCCGCTGTCAACCGGGTGCTGGCCCGGGGCGCCGTGGCGGTGATTGCGGGTTTTCAGGGGTTTTCTCCCCATGGCTGCGTGACCACCCTGGGCAGGGGGGGCAGCGACACCACAGCCGTTATTCTCGCCGCGGCATTGAAGGCGGACCAGGTTGTGTTCTATAAAACGGTTGATTCTGTGTTTACCGGCGATCCGGAAAAAGTTCCCGGGGCAAGGAAGCTGGATCGGATATGCGCCGAGGATCTGCGGCAAATGGCATGGCAGGGGGCGAAGATAGTGAATCCCAGGGCCGCCGAGGCCTCCATCGCGTCGGGCATACCGATCAGGGTCCGTTCCTTTGCCCGGGGAGATGTGGTCACCAGCGTGGAGCCGGCTCTGGAGAACTGCGAGAACTACATTGTCGGGGTGGCTTCCGGGCCTTCGGTTGCGAGAATCACCGTTACCGGCGGAACCGGGCCATTCTGCGGCTTTCATGCCGGGGTTTTCGGCCTTGTGGCCGCCGCCGGAGTCTCCATGGACATGTTCAGCGTGTTTGGAGGAACGGTGGTTTTCACCGTGCCTGTGGAAGAGAAGGATAATGTTTCGCGTATTCTGACGGAACAGGGGTTGTCCTGCCAAAGCCTGGCCCCCTGCTCAAAAGTGTCCATCGTGGGCGCGGGCATGCACGGCATGAGGGGTGTTATGGCAAGATTCAGCTCGGCTCTGGGTCGCGCCGGAGTGGAAATGCTTCAGTCCGTTGACTCCCATGCCACAATCAGCGCCCTGGTGGCCCTGGAACAGAGGGATACCGCACTCAGGGCTCTTCACAGGGAGTTCGTAGAGTCATGACATATCTCGAAAGTGTATTACTCGCTGTGATACAGGGGCTTACCGAGTTTCTTCCCGTTTCCAGCTCCGGGCATCTGGCCCTGGCTTCATCATTCATTGAAGTTCCCCACGGTACCCTTGGGTTTGAGGTGATGCTCCACCTCGGAACCCTTGTGGCGGTGCTGATGGTTTACGGAAAGGACCTGTTCAGTATTGTCGCCGGGGTTTTCAGGGGCAATCGGGAAAGCATCACCACCGCTGTGGCCCTGACAGTCGCCTCGGTCCCCGCGGGGATTTTCGGCTTGTGCTTCTCCCGCTGGGTCGAGGGAGTCTTTCGAATGCCCCTGATCGTAAGCCTTCTGCTGGTCTTCACGGGCACAGTGCTCTTTCTCACCAGACATACCGCCAAGGGGGACGGGAAACCCGGAGTGAAGTCGGGGTTCATCATCGGGTTGTTCCAGGCTGCGGCGGTTCTGCCCGGGGTTTCCCGGTCGGGCCTCACCATTTCGGGCGGGCTTTTCATGGGCGTGAACCGAAGCGAAGCCGCAAGGTTCTCATTCATTCTCTCCGTACCGGCCATCCTCGGGGCGGCGGTGCTGGAACTGCCGAAGGCGGAATGGAATACTCCAATTGGTGTTCTTGCCGCCGGCTTCACGGTATCGGCCCTTGTGGGCTACGGCGCGCTCAGGCTTCTGCTTCGCTTCGTCAAGACAGGGTCTCTTCACAAATTCTGCTGGTACTGCTGGGCGGTGGGACTCTTTGGAACCGTATGGTTCCTGACAAACCCGGGGGTGTGATTCTTGTCTTTTCTACTCGTTTTGCTGTGCGCGCTGTGGCCCGAGGGATGGTACGAGGATTTCCGCCTGGCAAATCAGAAGGACGCGCTGGAACATGTTCGCTCGCTTCCAGATTCCATCGGTGGCCGGGAGCCGGCGCTGGCCCTTTCAATGCATTACGCCGGCGAATTCGTTGACTGCGATTCTCTTGTGGCGGACTCCTCCGATTTCCGATACTGGACCGTTCTGGGAGTTGTTCTCACCGACCTTGATCTCCTCAGGGCCGCGGCGGCTTTTCAGCACGCCCTGACCCTGGCGCCGGTTGACGATCCTGTGCTTCTTGAGGCCTTCGCCTATCTGAACCTTCTCGACTCCAACCCGGATGAGGCCTACCGCCTGGCTTCCGCCGCCCTGCAGGCTGACCCCGGCTTCGTCTCCGCCAGTCTTACCGCGGCCTGGGCTCTTGAAGATATGGGCAGACCCCTGGAAGCCGTCGGCATACTGGATCGGGGAATAGCCCTTCATCCCCTGGGCATCAGCCTTCTGGAGGAGAAGGCGGCTGTTCTTGAATCCCTTGGAATGTCCGACTCGGCTCTGGCGGTCTATGAGAGGGTTCTCGCAGTCAACCCCTCCCGGGTTCACACCCTTCGAAGGCTCGCGGCGCTGTATGAGGATGTGGGGCGCCAGGGTCACGCGGTAAAGACTCACCGGAGAATTCTTGAGACGAATCCCGAAGACTACTGGGCTCTGGGACAGCTTGGGTTCATCATGGAGCGGCTTGGAAGAACGGAGCTTGCCGTCGAATACTACAGGGAGGGTGTCGAGCTGAACGCTTCCCACGCCTGGTTTTACCACCGGCTCGCCTTGCTCAGCGACGATCCCTTTGAAAGTGTCGTTCTTCTGGAAAACGCGGTTGGGGCCGACAGCACCCTCGGCTCAGCCTGGCTTGACCTCGGCCTTGCGTACGAAAACACCGGCGAGCTTGACAAGGCTGAAAACGCGCTGAGCAGAAGCCTTTTGTACTCCCCCTCCAGTTGGACATGGGGGGAACTGGGCTGGGTTCAGGAGTCGTTGGGAAAATTCTCCGAGGCGGCGGTCTCGTACGAAATGGGAGTGGCGCTGGACAGCGCCTATTCCTACGGCTGGCAGCGCAGGGGCAGTCTTTTCAGGGAAGCTGGGGATGACTCCGCCGCCCTGGAATGGCTCGCCAGGGCCCTGGTTCATCTGGGGGAAGACCCCTGGGTTCTTGGCGAGATGGGAAGCATCCATCTGAATCTGGGCAATACCGCCGGGGCGGAAGAGTTCTTCACCAGGGCCGTTGAAGCCAACCCCGATTACGGTTTCGGTCTTCTGAATCTGGTCTGGCTGTACAAGTCCAACTCCGATTACACCAGTTCAATGGAAAGCCTTGAAAGGTATCTCGACCTTTCCACCGCCGACCCGGAAGTGGGGCTTGTGGAAATGGTGTTCAACCTGGAAGCGCAGGGCTCCAGAGCCGAAGCCGATTCCATAGCCCTTCTTCTGCCCGGAGGCTGGGCGTACATCTCCTACGGCTGGACCGCCCTGGGATTCGGTTATCCCGATTACGCGGCGATTGCTGCGGATCGGGCCATGATCGAAACCGGCGACAGCCCGTGGGACTGGATCGAACTTGGCGAGCTGTTCGAAAGCCTTGAAATGCCTCAAAAAGCCCAGGAATGCTATGAAATGGCGGCCAATACCGCCGGCGACGACGCATCCGTGCATCGTGAGATAGCGGGGTACTTTTACCGGACGGGTGACTACGCCGGAGCCGGCAACCGGCTCAGCATGGCCCTTGGAATCGACTCAACCTCCGTTGTGCTTGCGGAACTGGGCGAGGCGAGGCTTTTTGAAGGCAGATTGAGGGATGCCGAAGCGGCGTTGATGGCAGCCCTCGACCGCGACCCCTCCTCGGTTTTTGCCATCTGTTATCTGGGCCTCATCGAGGAGCGTCGGGGCAACCCGGACAAGGCGGCCCAAAGATACCTCGACGCCCTGAGGATCATGCCCGGCTACAGCTATGCGGAATCACGGATTCTCTACATCACCAGCGGCGAGTATGACAGGAGATGGCACACTGAGCGTTACAGCCCTCTGAGCTGGAACCTCTGGACCGACCTGTCCTTCTCCCGGGGCAACACAGAGGAGAGCGTCATCAGCGGCGGCGCGATGGTCGGACTCAACTATGTAAGGGGAAGTTCGGTGAAGCTCCGGGGAAGCACGCGGCTTGAGGAGAAGAACAGCCGAAGGGAGAGGGAGTCCGCCTTCGCGTCCCTGGCGGTTGAGCACTTCTTCAGCGAAAGGCTGTTTGCAGGGCTAAGCTCAAGCTGGGACAGGCAGCCCCTGACGGTGCGGCCATGGCAGCTGAGTTCCTACCTCGCCGCGGGGTGGAAGAGCTGGCCGGCGGATTGGATCTGGTTTGCCCCGGAGGTGGGCGTGGGGCTGGTGAACACCCGGTGGTCCGTGGGAGACGAAAGAACCGACAGGGTTACCTCCTACGCTTCCTTCGGGGTGTGGATGCGCCGCCCCAGGCAGTACCTTCCCCATCTCTGGCTGGCGGGAAGCGTTTATCTTCCCCCCAGGGACACCAGGCACGCCATGGCCTACGGCACCGCGGAGCTGGACTTCGATCTGCCCGGACCGCTTTCCCTGCTTCTGGGCCTCAACCTGGACTACACAAGAACACCAGCTGTGGAAAGCTGGGAAAATGTAGACCTGGACTACTATCTGAGGCTTCGGCTGGGCAACTGAGACTGCCCGGCCCCGGGGTTCGTGTATATTGCTTTTCAACCGGGGGGAGCACCAGTGGGTTCGGTTTATTCCGGCATCAACGGCGTGAGAAGGGTTGCGATTCCAGCCCTTCCGGTTGTTACCGGTGTTTCGGGTGTTCTCGGTTACCTCTTTCCTGCTACGCAGGCTTTCGACTGGGTGTTCAAGATAGCCCTGTCGGGAACCGTGGGCCTTTGGACCAACCATTTCGCCATTCGCATGCTCTTCAAACCTCATAAAAAAACGGCTTTCGGCCGACAGGGCCTGATTCCCGCCAAGAGGGCCGATCTTGCCCGGGCCATCGGGGAGGCTGTGGCACAGAGGCTTCTGGACACCGATTCCGTGCTGGCCTACCTTGATCAGAACAATACACTGGAGAAGGGCGCGCACCTGGCGGTGGACTGGATTCACAAGCTGTCCACCCGGCAGTCCTTCAGGGCCGCCACCGCCGGATACATACAGAAACTCCTGGAGAACATGGTCGAACAGCACTCTGAATCTCTGATTCTGCGAATACAGGAGTTTCTCACCGAGTTGATTCACGAGAAGACCGCCGCGGGAAAGATCTGGCCTGCATTCAGGGAAGGTGTTCAAAGGGAGCTTGAGAACCCGGATACACGAGAGGGCGTCGTGCGTGCGGTGATCAACCTGGCGGACCGGCACGACACCGAGATCGCCGCCTTCGTCAACAGCTCCCTGGACGATTACATCGGTTCGAGGAAGATGGTGGAGAAGCTCATCCTCGGAATCGGCAAGAAGGTGCTCAGGGTGAACGAGGAGATGATACGCAGGGAGATCCGGCGCCGGGTGCGATCCCCCCGGTTCTTTGACGACATTCTTGCCTTTCTGGACGAGAACACGCCGGAGATACAGGAATGGCTCGACTCCCCCGGGGTCAGATCATGGTTTCAGAAGAAGCTGGATGAACTGAGGAGCAGGGTTTCGGACTGGCTTCGAAACGAGGGTGTGGATCTGGGAGTGAAGAAGGTCCGCTCCATGCTGCTCTCCGATGACCTCTGGAACTGGGTATCGAGCCAGATCGATGTTCAGGTGGACAGCCTGGCGGCCATGGCCAGGGAGAGGATACTGTCTCCGGGATTCAGGCGTACCGCAAGGGAGTTCGCCAGGAAGGCCGCTTCGGAAATAGATGTTCAGGGAATTGTTCAGGGAAAAGTGGATCAGCTTGACCTGGATGAGCTGGAGGAACTGGTTCTGAATGTTTCGGGCGAAAACCTGGCGGCCATTGAGCTGTTCGGAGCGCTGCTTGGGGGGTTTGCGGGGCTGATTCTGATAGACATCCGCTTTCTTCCGCTGCTGCCGGTTCTGGCGGTGGTGTTCATAGCCGCGGAGAAGGCTTTCACCCGGGTTGCGGGAAAGCGTTGACCGCCTGTTCCCGAAGTATGCTTCGGTAGATCTCAAGCTGTCTTTCCACCATCTTCCGTATGTCGAAATCCCCGGATCTTCGCCTTGCATTTTCGATCAGGCTCTCCCTCAGAACCGGATCATTCTCGAGTTCCATCACCGCCGCCGCCAGGGCCGAGGGGTTTCCCGGTTCGAACAGAACGCCGCCTGCGCCCACTGTTTCCGACAGTCCCTCCACCCGGGAGGCTATAACCGGCAGGCCGGAGGCCATCGCCTCCGCCGCCGTAAGGCCGAACCCCTCCCAGTGTGAGGACTGAACGGCGTAATCGCATGCCTTGAAAAGAGCGGGAATGTCTGGGCGGTTTCCGGGAAAGCCCACCCTTTTGTGAAGGCCCAGCTCCTGCGCCAGAACGGACATGCTGTGCCTGGTCGGGCCTTCGCCGCAAAGAATGAGGAAGAAGTTCTCCGGGAGCATGGAGAGGGCCCGTATTGCTGTGGAATGGTCTTTTTTTCCGGTGAAGGAAGCCGCCATCACCAGAACCCTGTCACCCTCTTTCAGGGAAGGCAGGATGCTCTGCCTGGACAGGGGCACCGCCCTTTCGAACCTTTCCAGGTCTATGCCGTTGGGAACCACAACCGCCTTTGAGGACAGGGACGGCAACCATTTCAACAGCGCGTTCCGGGTTCCCCCGCTGATGCAGAGAACCCGTTTGTAGCGCCGGTAAACCAGGGCTTCGAAGCACCTCAGATACCGCTTTTCCCTTCTCCAGTTCCAGGTGTTGTGTTCGGTGTAGACCAGTTTTGCCCGGGGTCGGGCCAGGGCGGTCCAGTACAGCGCGGGAAAAAGATGAACATGAACGATGTCCGGCTTTGCTGCCCTCACAACCCTCCGGATACCCATGATCTGCCCTGGTGACCTGACCCGGGAAACCCCTGTATGAAGCACATCTACACCGCTGTTCCGGAGTTCCTCCTCGAAGGGCGAATCCGCCCCGGACAGGACCAGCAGCGAAACGGCGCCGCATTTCCTTTTCAACAGGGGCAGGGAATCCCGAAGCAGGATCTCGGCCCCGCCGTATCTCAGATTGTTGATCACATGGAGAACCCTCATTTTTCAGGGCTTTCCGCTGGACGCGCCATCTTGTTTCGCCTTCTTTCCAAGCACCCTCAGGGCCAGCCGGGCTCTTCCCCGGTGGGTGAAAAGAACCGAGGCCAGGTGGGCGCATGACCAGCCGCAGGAGCAGGAGGTCTTCCCCCGGTTCCTTCGAAGAATCCTGCCGAGGTCGTATCCCTCCTCCCGAAGGTTTCCCAGGGGGGCGTCCATCATGGTTTCACACCGGTGAACCAGGCCGGTTTCCCCGATCACCGCCAGCTTTGTTCCCCCGGGACACCGGAAGGCGCCGCCATCTCCCTCAAGGGTGCGCAGAATGCTCTCCCGGGCCATGGCCTGCACTTCCCGGAACACCAGTGCCCGGAGTCCGGCGCGGTTTCCGTGTCTCATGGAATCCGCCAGCGCAGCGATTTCCCGGAAGTCGTTCAAAGAGCCGCCCCTCACCGCCTCGTCCCGGGGGTCGCCGTGTACAGGAACCACCGAATGGTCGTCCACCGGCATGTTCTCCGCAACGAAGGCCATGAGTTCAGGCATCTGGTGCCTGTTCCACTCGTTGAGCACCGAACAGACCTTCAGCCTCAGTCTGGGCTGAGTCTCCTGAAGGCTCCGGAGTTTGCCGAAGGTTTCCATGACCCTGCCGAAGTTGCCGGGAACCCCCCGTATGGTGTCGTGGGTATCTCCGATGCCATCAATGGAAAGCTCCACCTGAAGGGTTATCCTCGGGCAGTCTTCCAGAATCGCCGCGGTGTGGTCACGAATCGAGCCGGGTCGCAGACCGTTGGTGGGAATGTTGATCATCATGGTTCCAGCCCTTTTGTGGAAGGCGGCGCAGATTCCCGCTATGTCCCTCCTCAGAAAGGGCTCGCCGCCGGAAAGGGAGAGGAAAACGCTTCTCCTGCAGGAATCCGCTATTTTCTCGATTTCCCCGAGGGAGAGTTCCTCGTCGGCGTCTTTCGTGTTGAGGTTCCTCCAGTTGAAGCAGGTAACGCACCGGGCGTCGCACCTTGAAGTTACGAAAAAGATGAGATAGGGCGGGGTTTTCGAGGAGAGGCTGCGGAAAACCATTCGGGGGAAACCGTAAGGTTTTCCATTCATGAAAGAACCCGGTACCTTTCCCGCTGATGGTCCAGCACCGGGCGGTACCGGCTTCGGGTGAAGATGGCGCCAAGCAGGCCAAGGATGAAAGCCGAACCTATCACGGCGTGGTGGACCATGTGGGCCGGGGGCAGAAACAGCGCTGGAACTCCGTGCCTCCAGACTCTGTACAGCGGGTCCAGAACCAGAGCCAGTGCGTACAGGAGCACCGCGGCGTGAAGAACCCGGGGTATAGCCAGGATGACCGGCAGAAGACCAAGCCCGGCTGTCATGATCAGTACACCGGGAATGCGAAGGAATATTTCCGGGAAGAGCACCGTGTTCATGCCGGTGGCGAACCTGGCCTTGAACTGGTGCTTCAGAAATCCGTTGAAATAGCCTCTGCGAAGGTGCCTTACCGCAAAACCGCGTCGGAAAAGAGGGCGAAAGCCCAGGCGTGAAGCTATGAAGAAGAACTCGGTGTCATCCACCCTCCAGTCCGCCACCTCGTTGAAACCCCCGACCCGTTCCCACACCTCCCTCTTCACCAGGCAGTTGCACAGGTAAATGGAGCTGAATGAGGGGGAAGACCCGTCCCGGGAGCTGTACAAAAGGCTTCCCTCGCCCAGGGGAGAGGTGGTTATCAGGTCGGCAAGACGCTCGTCGAAGGTTTCAGTCATGGGGATCGTTGGGCCGGTGACTATTGGCGCCGGCCCCTCCAGGGCCCTGTGAAGCTCGGAGAACCACCGCTCCGTTGGCAGGGTGTCGTCATCAAGAAAAGCAATCCACTGCGCCTGAGTGGCCCTTACCCCCAGATTTCGCCGAATCGAGGCGTGCCTGTCCGGGGTGGTGACGCATCGCGCCATTCCCTCAACGCCGGGGATGATCCCGCCGGCAACCAGGATGATCTCCCATCCCTTCTTCCCCGCCACGGGAAAAAGCCGTTCCACCAGAGCCCGGCAAAGGTCTGGCCTTGTGACCGGAATAACGAATGCCAGTGTCATCGAATGACCGTGAGCCTGAGGTATCCCTCCCGGTCGCCCCGGACCACCGCGTGGTACACCCCCGGGGGAAGGCCCGGATGGGAAAAATGGTGTGTTCCCGGGGGAAGGGCGCCTTCGTGAAGGAAAGCCACGGGTCTTCCGGCGATGTCGTGCAGGGTTACGGTCAGGAATGCCACGGACTCCGTTGTCAGAGTCAAACCCGGTGTTCCGGTTGGGTTCGCGGCACTGATGGTGAAGCCTTCATGGGAACCGGTGATCCCCGTCGGGTCGTAACCCAGGATGTAGAGCCTGCCGGCGCCCCGGCAGGGAACCAGCAGAAAGCCGCCGCCGGAGGAAAACCCGAGCCTCTGAGGAGATGAGCCCACCGGTATTGCGGCGACCTGCTGAAAGGTGTCTGTATCAATGACCCTGAGGACACCTTCCGAAGTGGACGACATGAAAAGGTGGGGGGAGTCCGGCATGTGGGCGATCCAGCGGGGATCGGAGTCGGGAAGGCAGAGACTGGACTCCACCTGATGTGTTGCGGCGTTCACCTTCAGCAGCGTTTTCCATGAGAAGTTGGAGAAGTAGACCATTCCGCCGCCCATGGCGCAGTCGAAACTGTCCATTCCCGAGACGAACCGGTGGACCGGCCCGCCCGGCAATGTCAGGGCTGTTTCACTGGGGCTCTGGCCATCCGCCACGAAAAGCGTTTTGCCATCAGGTGAGATGTGGCACCCGCCGGGCTGATTACCCACCCAGACCGTTGAAGCTATGCTCATGGACAGCGGGTCGATGACGCTGACGAAGCCGTCCGCGTGGGTGAGATAGGCAGCGGTTCCGTCGGGGGCCACCTGGAACTGCACGGGATCCGGGTTCATCTCCCTCTCAACTGTCACCGTCATCGCGTCGCCGTCTATGAACAGAAGCCTGTTCAGCTCGCTGTCCGCAACAATGACGGTGTTGCCTGGCAGGCACGCGACGCAGGTGGGAGTTCCCCCCAGATACAGGGTCGCGTCAAGCGTCCAGGATTGGGTGTTCACCCGAACAAGGCGCCCATAGCCCACCGCCACGAAAACATGCTCTTCGCCCGGGGAGAAACAGGCGTCGTTCGGGTGCTGGCCCGTGGCAACCGTGGCTATCACCGTGTCCGGCCACGGTGACGCCAGCGCGGCGGAGATCAGAAGCGGAAGCAAGAATCCGGCTCCCATCAGCGCCTGAGAAGGTCGGTCACGGGAGTGCCCAGTATCTTCCGGAAGAAAAACCATGCCCACGCGGTGGAGGCCAGAAGAACAGTTCCCAGCCCCGCGGTGAGGTGCGGCACCGGAAAGACCGCCAGGGTTGGCACCGCCAGCCGGAGAACCGGCAGCAGCGTAAGGAGACCGTAGCTCACCAGTGCCGCCAGCCCGCATCCCAGAAGCCCGCCTACAACAGTGGTTGCCGCGGACATCAGGAAGATCTGGAAAGCGAAGACCTGGGCCAGCCGTTCCCGGGTGGTGCCCAGGGCCACCAGAACACCCAGGGCGTAGGAGCGGTTCTTGAGGTCCGCCACCAGCGTATGCACGGCGCTGGCTATGGCGGCGCCGAGAATGGCCACCGCCAGGGCTCCCAGGGCGGCGGTAACGATTCCCACCAGGATTTCCGCCTTCTGGGCGATTCCCCGGTGGGTTTCCGCGCTGAGACCAAGGGATTCAGCCTTGCGGACGATTACCGGCACTTCCTCCGCCGAGGTGGCTGTCACCATCAGGGCGCTGTAGCTGTGGGGCCTTTCCGGAATGAAGAGCTGGTTCACCTCTTCCACGAACTCGATGGGCACCGCCAGGGCGAACAGAGCCATGTTCCTGCTGGTGCCTATGATCAGGGCTCTTATGGTGATGGGTCTGGAGTCCATGCTGGCTATTGAACTGGCGCCCAGGGTCACCTGGCATTCCAGCCCGACAACTCCCTGCTGGGTAAGTCCCATGAGCCCGTGGGCCTCGGCGAAACCGGCGTTGTAAAGCAGAAGAAGATTTTCGGAAAGTATTATTGGAAGAGGCTTGTGAGCGCTGTCGGAAAGGAGGTAGCTCCATCCGAACTTCTGAACGAGGCTGTCGGGAACGAAGGCATCGGTGACTCCTTCGAGAGTGATGTCTGTGTAGTAGTTTCTTCCGCCCAGAAGCCCCCTGAGATATGCCGGAACGTGGGCGTAGACCTGGCGGTCTATCCTGGCCACCTCGGGCATCCTGGAAAGTGAGTCAAGAAGGGCGTCGGTGATCTCGATGCCCCCTCTCTCGGTTTGAAAGAAACCGGCGGAAATCACCTGGGGGGTTACCCGGACCTGTTCCTCGGGAAGGTCGCTGGAAAGAAAGCGGTCCAGAATCCGTCCCACGCCCAGTCCTATGGAAATGAAGAAAACCAGCAGAAGGGAAGCCACCAGGAGCATGGCCTGGCTGAAAAGGTAATCCTTCCAGTGGCCCTTGTTCCACAGATGCATTGCCCTACGCAGGGTTGCCCGCATGGTGAAGCACCCCCTCCCTCAGATCAAGGATCCGGTCGGCCCTCTCCAGAACCGATTTCGTGTGGACCACCGCCAGCAGGGCAAACCCCTTCTCCCGGCGCATGGCGTCCAGCAGGTCGAAAAGAACCTCTTCACTGGCGGCATCCAGACTGGCGGTGGGTTCGTCGGCAAGAAGCACCGCCGGCTTTCCCGCCAGCGCCCTGGCCGCCGCAACCCGCTGCCTTTCACCCCTGGAGAGGAATCGGCTGGATGTTGTGTCCATTCGAACCCCAAGCCGGTCAAGCAGTTCCCTGGCTTCCCGTTCCACCGGAACCATATCCCGTCCGGAGAAAACCGCGGGCAGAAGCACATTGTCCAGGGCGGTCAGGTTGGGAAGCAGATGAAAATCCTGGAAGATGAACCCCAGTTTCTCTCTTCGAAGCCCGGCCAGGGCTTCACCGGAGAGAGGGGTTGTGTCAACGCCGCCGATGGCCAGGGAGCCCTGAAATTCCCTGTCCAGTGTGCCGAGGATACCCAGAAGAGTGCTCTTCCCCGAGCCGCTTCTTCCGGTGATCGCTACGAATTCGCCGGTTTCGATGGAGATGTTCAGCCCGCGGAGAACCGGCATTCCCGCAAAGGAGCGCTGAACATTCCGGGCTTCAACCAGGGCGCTCAAAAAAGGCCTCCAGCCATGTTGGAGAGGATTATGAAAAGACTGTCGGGGCTGATGCCGGTGTCGGACAGTGTCAGCTCCGCCGCGGTGAGCCCGCCGTCTTCCCGGGCCATCCGGGCTTCAAGAGATACGGTCCCACTGGAGGGCCAGGACAGGGAAAGCGCCAGGGCGGATGGCCTCACGGTGCGGGCCAGGCCTGTGTAGGTACTCCACCAGGGAATGTACCTCTCCACGGGAAGAAGTGAGACAAAGGCGAACAGGTTTCCGGGCAGAAGCAGTGTTGCGTGATGTTTTCCGGGCAGGGCCTCGATGAGGGCCTGGTCCGCGGCCAGGGAGCCGACTTTCTCCATTCGAAGCCACGCTTCCATGGTAATGTTCGCCGCGGGACCCATGTAGACGGCTGTCCATCCGCTGCGCCGGGTGACCGAGGCCCGGATGATTCCCCCCCGGTCTACAAGGTCTGTTCGTGTTCCTTCATCTCTGCGGTTGAGGTTGAGCAAGTCCGATGTGAGGGAGGCGGCCCTTTCACTGGACACCTTCCTGGAAAGAAAGAGGAACTGTGGCGACAGGGTGGTGATGTCCACCCCCATGAGAGTGACCCCCACCGGGCCCCGGGTAAGCAGGGATTCCGCCAGGACCAGATTCCGGTCCAGGGAGACAAGCTCAGCCATTACAAGGGGAGAGAGGCCCTGTTCAAGGTGTACATGAAAAAGACAGGTGCCCGGCACCATGGACAACTCGTCCCGAAGCCCGCCGCCGCAACCCATGACAAGAATCAGCGGGACAAGCAGTAGCATTCGAACATGCATCGTTGACATTTCACCTCCAACGGGTATTTTCTCCACCCGGTAGAGTACGCAGGAAGAGAGGCTTCGTCAACTTGCGGCGGAAGCGCTGAAAAACTTGACGGATGATATTCCTGCATTGTATGTTCGCTGTCCCTGTGCTGGCGTAGCTCAACTGGCAGAGCAGCTGATTTGTAATCAGCAGGTTGCGGGTTCAAGTCCCATCGCCAGCTCCAGGTACAATCACGCTCAGTGAGGCGTTTGAATAGTCGGTGGCGAGGTTCCCGAGTGGTCAAAGGGGGCAGACTGTAAATCTGTTGGCGGACGCCTTCGGTGGTTCAAATCCACCCCTCGCCACCACGGATTCGGTGTTTCCGAGCGGGAGTAGCTCAGTTGGCAGAGCATCAGCCTTCCAAGCTGAGGGTCGCGGGTTCGACCCCCGTCTCCCGCTCCATAGATGGTTTTTGGCAGGGCCTGACAAGCCCACGTAGCTCAGTCGGTAGAGCGCGTCCTTGGTAAGGACGAGGTCAGCAGTTCAATCCTGCTCGTGGGCTCCAGGCTGGTACTTGTTAGCAAAGGGCGGAAAATCCGGACGGACCGGGAAACCCACTCATGAGAGGGAGCCAGACACATGGCCAAGGAGAAGTTTGAGAGGACCAAGCCCCACGTGAATGTGGGTACAATCGGTCACATCGATCACGGCAAGACCACACTCACCGCGGCAATCACCAAGTGCCTTGCCACCCAGAGCACAAACACGAAGTTTGTGACCTTCGACCAGATCGACAATGCGCCTGAGGAGAAAGCCAGGGGCATCACAATCGCCACCTCCCACCAGGAGTACGAAACCTCGAACAGGCACTACGCCCATGTCGACTGCCCCGGTCACGCCGACTACATCAAGAACATGATAACCGGCGCGGCCCAGATGGACGGCGCGATTCTGGTTATCGGTGCCAACGACGGTGTCATGGCCCAGACCAAGGAGCATGTGCTTCTGGCCCGTCAGGTTAACGTTCCCAAGATAGTGGTCTTCCTCAACAAGTGCGACATGGTCGACGACGAGGAACTCATCGACCTGGTGGAGATGGAAGTCCAGGAACTCATGGCCAAGTACAACTTCGAGGAAGACAGCCCCATCGTCAGGGGAAGCGCCCTCAAGGCCCTGAACTCCTCGGGAATGCCCGATGACCCTGACGCCAAGTGCGTCTATGAGCTCATGGAAGCAGTGGACGCCTGGATTCCCACCCCGGAGAGGGCCACGGACAAGCCCTTCCTCATGCCCGTGGAAGATGTGTTCTCCATCCCCGGGCGGGGCACCGTGGGTACCGGCCGTATCGAGCGGGGAGCCATCCACACCAACGACAAGATCGAAATCGTAGGCATGAGGGAAACCCGCAACTCGGTCTGCACCGGCGTAGAGATGTTCAGAAAAATTCTCGACGAGGGTCAGGCCGGCGACAACGTGGGTCTTCTGCTCCGCGGCGTCGCGAAGGATGACCTCGAGCGCGGCATGGTGATATGCAAACCCGGAAGCATCACCCCCCACACCCGGTTCGATGCCGAGGTGCTGGTGTTGAGCGCCAAGGACGGCGGACGGCACAAGCCCTTCAAGAACGGATACAGGCCCCAGTTCTACTTCCGCACCACAGATGTCACCGGCTCCATAGAGCTTCCCGAGGGCGTTGAGATGGTTATGCCCGGCGACAACACAAGAATGACGGTGGAGCTCATCACCCCCATCGCCATGGAAGAGGGCCTGCGTTTTGCCATCCGCGAAGGAGGCCGTACCGTCGGCGCCGGAGTGGTCACCAAGATACTGAAGTAGGTTCAAGGTGCGAATCATCATTACCCTGGCCTGCACGGAGTGCAAGCGCCGCAACTACAGCACCACCAAGAACAAGAGAACTCATCCGGACAGGATCGAGCTCAACAAGTACTGCCGGTTCTGCCGAAAGCATACGAAGCACAGGGAAGGCAAATAGAACCGGTTTTGAAGGGAACGCAGGGCAGTAGCACAATTGGCAGTGCACCGGACTCCAAATCCGGGGGTTGAGGGTTCGAGTCCTTCCTGCCCTGCCAGTTCCCTCCGGCACACTAATGGGATGGAGTATTCTAAATGGCGGCAAAAGCGGCCGGTAACGGAAGAGCGAACTTCCTTTCCAGATGGGTCGGCCTCGGTATCGAGTTTTTCGGCGAGGTCAAGGCGGAAATGGTCAAGGTCGCATGGCCCACCAGGGATGAGACTGTAGCCTCCACATGGGTTATTCTCGCGGCAGTGGCGGTGGTGGCCGTCTGGATCTTCATAGCGGACACCACATCTTCCCAGACCATGGCTTTCCTTATCAGGGCATTCAACTGATGGCGATCAGGGAGCCCGAGGCCGTAGAGAGCACCACGGAAGCCGCGGACGAGAATCTCAAATGGTATGTAGTCCATTCATACTCCGGATATGAGCTGAGGGTCAGGAAGTTTCTCGAGGGTCCCCTCAAGAGAAAGTTTCCCGGCCGGGTGGGAAAGGTGTCCATTCCCACCGAGGAGATAACCAACCGTCGGAACGGCAAGGACACAACCCGGGAGAAGAAGCTGTACCCGGGGTATGTATTCGTCCAGCTCGAACTTGACGACGAGATGATTCTCGACATCAGGGGCATGGTCAATGTCAGCGGCTTTCCGCCGATGAACAAGGGCCGCCCGGTTCCCCTGTCGGATGCGGACATGAAGAGAATCCTTGGTCAGGCCGACGGAAGCGATGAGAAGAAAGTGGTCAGGATCTCCTTCAAGGTGGGTCAGACCGTTCGAGTGGTGGAAGGCCCCTTCAGGAACTTTACCGGTGTTGTGGAGTCCATCAATCCCGAAAGGGGAAAAGTCCGGGTGATTTTCACCATTTTCGGCCGCAAGGCCCCGGTGGAGATTGACCATTCTCAGGTTAGACTGGTCTAGGGGCACAGGGCTCCGGACCTTTTCAAAGGGGTTCTCAACCCCGTAATCGATCCTTTCGCGTTCCATCAAGGGGAGGAACGGAAAGGATGAAAGGAGTTCCCATGGCCAAGAAGATCTTGGGCATGGTAAAGCTTCAGCTTCCTGCGGGACAGGCCACTCCGGCGCCTCCGGTGGGGCCCGCCCTCGGCCAGTACGGCATAAATCTGGCCGGGTTCTGCAAGGAGTTCAATGCCCGTACCCAGGGGCAGGAAGGTCTGATCATCCCTGCGGTGGTCACCGTCTACAAGGACAGAAGCTTTACCTTCGAGCTCAAGTCGCCTCCGGCTGCGATTCTTCTCAAGCGGGCCGCTGGCCTGGCAAAGGGTTCGCCGGAATCCAACCGCAACAAGGTTGGAACCGTGACCCTCGCCCAGTGCCGGGAAATAGCCCTGACCAAGATGAAGGATCTGAACGCGGCATCCGTGGAATCCGCGATTGAGATGATCCGCGGCACAGCCCGAAGCATGGGCCTGGAGGTGGTGGATGGCTAAGGTCAGCAAAAGGTTTGCCAAGGCCCGGGAAAGTGTTGACCGCATCAGGCAGTACACCCTGGACGATACGATCGCTCTGGTAAGAGAAGCCGCTTCCGCCAAGTTCGACGAAACCGTCGAGGTTGCGGTGAATCTCGGTGTGAACCCCAAACACTCGGACCAGGTGGTAAGGGGAACCTGCATTCTCCCCCATGGCACCGGACGCACGGTCAATGTGCTGGTGTTCGCCCGCGGAGACAAGGCCGATGAAGCCCGGGAAGCCGGGGCCGACGCAATCGGCGACGAGGAAACCGTTGATCGGATCAAGGGAGGGTGGCTGGATTTCGATGTGGTTATCGCCACTCCGGACATGATGAAAGCTCTTGGTCCGATTGCCAGAATTCTGGGTCCCAGGGGGCTGATGCCCAACCCCAAGACCGGTACGGTTACCCTTGAAGTGGGACAGGCGGTTCGGGAGGCGAAGGCCGGAAAAATCACCTTCAGGGTGGACAAGACTGGCGTCCTTCATGTTCCTGTGGGCAAGGTCAGTTTCGATGAGCTGGCCCTCAGGGAGAACATAGTGGCCTTCATGGAGAAGGTGATGCAGCTCAAACCATCAACGGCCAAGGGCAAATACATCATCAGCATGTCGGTCTCATCCACCATGGGCCCCGGAGTTCGGGTTGACACCTCGGATCTCCGCGGCGTTCTCAAATAGGGAGGGTGGAATGAGCATCACAAGAAAGCGCAAGGAATCCACGGTCCTGGCCCTCACTGAAGATCTCGGAAAGAACGGAACCTTCGTGCTGGCGGATTTCACCGGAATAACCGTGCAGGACATGACGGAACTCAGAAGGATCATGAGGGAACGGGGGGTTCTTTTTACCATTGTAAAGAACACCCTGCTGGACATCGTGCTGAAGAACCTTGAACTCACCGGCGAGGAAGAGATCTTTCAGTATCTGGAGGGCCCCACCGCGCTGGCTTCCAGCAGCGACGAAGTGCTTCCCGCCAAGGTTCTGAAGGAGTTTGCCGCTTCCCACGGCGGCCGTCCCGTGCTTAAGGGCGGCTTCGTGGCCGGTAATACCTACAATGCGGCACAGGTGGCAAGCCTTGCGGACATGCCCGGGCGGGAAGAGCTCATTGCCCGGTTTATGGGTTCCGCCACGGCTCCGATCCGGGGCTTTGTCACGGTGTCCGGAGGCGTGATCAGAAAGCTTCTCTACGCGCTGAACGCCATAAGTGACAGCAAAGAGAACTGAGTCGTAACCATTCACGCGACCCAAGGGTCCGATTGACTTAACGGAGGATGAACCATGAGCGAAGACAAGAAGGCCGCCATCATCGAGGCCATTTCCAATATGACCGTACTCGAACTCTCTGAGCTTGTCAAGGAAATGGAAGACAAGTTCGGAGTGTCCGCCGCGGCTCCCGCGGTGGCGATGGCCGCAGCGGGCCCCGCCGCGGCTTCCGAAGTCGAGGAGCAGACCGAGTTCGATGTGATTCTCGAGAGCTTCGGCTCCAAGAAGATCGCTGTGATCAAGGTGGTCAGGGAGCTTACCAGCCTGGGTCTCAAAGAGGCAAAGGACCTCGTTGACGGAGTCCCCTCCAAGATCAAGGAAGCGGTGGAGAAGGCCGAAGGCGAAGAGATCAAGAAGCAGCTTGAGGAAGCCGGCGCAACTGTCGTACTCAAGTAGTTTTCTTTCGGTGATGCCGGGGGGACGGGGTCTGATACCGTCCCCTCCTCCCCTTGATTCCGTGCATTTCGTTTTCCTTTCAGTTGTGAGGAGCGGCAGTGAATAAGGATAGACCTGTCAGGAACTATTCGCGGGTTACCCCTGCCCTTGAAGTACCCGACCTGCTGAAGGTACAGCGGGACTCCTTCGAGAATTTTCTACAGGCGGATGTGCCTTCCGATGAAAGACTTCCCCAGGGTTTACACAAGATTTTTCTGGATACTTTTCCTATTGAGAGCGCAAGCAAGGAGTTTTCCCTTGAGTACGTGAGCTATGAGGTATCCCCACCCAAGCATACCGTAAAGGAAGCCCTGGAACGGGGCGTCACCTTTTGCGCCAACCTGAACGCGGTGATGCGGCTTGTAACCCGTGATCCCGAGTCGAAGAGTTTCAAGATGGGGGTTGACCAGAAGGTATTCCTTGGCAGCCTTCCCATAATGACAGACAGCGGTTCTTTTATCATCAACGGGGCGGAGAGGGTTATCGTCAGCCAGCTTCACCGGAGCCCCGGAGTCTTCTTCGAGGAAAAGGTGCAGCAGCGGAACCGCCGTATACACAGCGCCAGGGTTATTCCCCAGAGGGGATCCTGGCTCGAGATCAACCTTGACCCCAATGATCAGATTTTCGCCATTATCGACCGGCGCAACAAGAGGATTCCGGTCACCATGCTTCTCCGGGCGCTTGGACTCACCACCGACACCCAGATTCTGGCGGCCTTCTACCCCGTGGCGGAGAAGGAACTCGATTCCATTCTCAAACGCCAGGCCCGAAGCGGCGACTTCATTCACAGAACCTTCGCGGAAGACATAGCCGACCCTGAAACCGGCGAGATTCTCGTCCGCTGTGATGAGCCGGTGGAAACCGTGGAAAAACTTGAAGGTCTTCTCGCCCGGGGCATCAAGAAGGCGAAATTCCTGGGATCCCGTTCGGAAAGGCACAATTTCGACGGTATCAGAAAAACCCTTGCCAAAGAGGAATCCAGCCTCGGCGCCGGCGTGGACAAGAGCGAAGATTCGGCCACCATGTGGATTTACGAGGCTCTCAGGGGTACGGAAGCCCCGTCGCTTGACCACGCCAGAAGCTACCTTCGAAGCATGTTCTTTGACAGCAAGCGCTACAGCCTCAGCGAAGTGGGACGCTACAAGCTCAATGAAAGGCTTAACATCAGCACCTCCATGGACAGGCTTACCCTGGTGGTGGAGGACCTGGTGGCCATCGTTGACAACCTGATCATGCTTCGGGAGGGCACCAACACCGCCGATGACATCGATCACCTGGGCAACCGCAGGGTGAAGACCGTGGGCGAGCTTCTCAGCCAGGAGTTCAGCAAGGGACTCAGCCGAATGGCCCGAACAATCCGGGACAAGATGGGTCACCAGGACAAGGACAAGCTTCGCCCGCAGGACCTTGTGAACTCCAGAACGCTTTCCAGCGTCATCAATACCTTCTTCGGGTCCAGTCAGCTTTCCCAGTTCATGGAGCAGACGAACCCGCTGGCGGAGCTTACCCATAAGCGCCGCACCAGCGCTCTGGGCGAGGGTGGCCTGACCCGTGAAAGGGCCGGCTTCGACGTGAGGGACGTGCACCACACCCATTACGGCAGGGTTTGCCCTGTGGAGACTCCGGAAGGTCCCAACATCGGCCTTATCACAACCCTTTCCGTCTACGCCTCCATCAACCGGTTCGGCTTCCTGGAAACACCTTACCGCAGGGTTATCAAGGGGAAGATCACCGACGAAGTGGTTTACCTTTCCGCGGACAGGGAGGATCGCACCACCATTGCCGAAGCGGATTCGCCGGTGAACGCCGACGGCTGTCTGACAGGTCCCCTGGTTCGGGCACGGAAAGCCGGCAACTTTCCCATGGTGAGCCCGGACGACATTGAATACATCGATGTGAGCCCCATGCAGCTGGTGGGCCTCTCCGCCGGTCTCATTCCCTTCCTCGAGCATGACGACGCCAACAGGGCCCTGATGGGTTCCAACATGCAGAGGCAGGCGGTTCCGCTGCTTTACACCCAGCCTCCGGTGGTGGGTACCGGCATGGAATCCGTTGCCGCCAGGGACAGCGGCGCCCTGGTAACCGCCCGCAGGGCGGGAACCGTGGTGGAGGTCGACTCCCGAAGGGTTGTGGTGAGGGCCGACGGTGACGAATACGATTTCGACAGAGACGATATCTACGAACTGAAGAAGTTCCAGAGAAGCAATCAGGATACCTGCATCAACCAGAAGCCCATAGTGAACCCGGGGCAGAGGGTTGATGAAGGCACGATACTCGCAGATGGAATGGCCACCAGTGAAGGAAAGCTCGCCCTTGGAGTAAACGCCATCGTGGCGTTCACACCCTGGAACGGCTACAACTACGAAGACGCCGTGGTGGTCAGCGAACGGATGGTCAAGGAGGACCTCTTCACCAGCGTCCATATCGAGGAGTATGAAGTCAACTTCAGAGAGACGAAGCTTGGTCCCGAGGAGCTTCTCCGAGACATCCCCAATGTGGGAGAAGACCGGAAGCGCAACCTTGACGAAAACGGCGTAATCAGAGTCGGCGCCAGGGTTCGGGCCGACGATATTCTTGTGGGCAAGGTAAGCCCCAAGGGTGAACAGGATCTGTCTCCAGCGGAGAGGCTTATCCGGGCCATTTTCGGTCAGAAGGCCGGGGATGTGAAAGACACCTCCCTCCGGGCGCCCAACGGCATGGACGGTACCGTGGTTGATGTCAAGGTGTACTCCCGAAGAGACGACACCGAAAGGGGTCGGAGGGTTCTCGAGGAGCGCGTAGATGCCCTCAGGGAACAGAAACTGAGCAGGGAGCAGCGCCTCTGCAACGAGCGGGATGAGAAGCTTCAGGCTGTTCTCGCGGGGGAGAAGGCGGTCAACCTCATAGACTCAGTCACCGGCGAGCAGTATGTGCCCACCGGCAGAAAGCTCACCACGGCTTCGCTTCGGAAGGTGAACTTCACCGACCTGGACTACGGCCGTCAGCTGGTGGAGGACCTCAAGGCGGACGACAAGGCCAGAAGAATCCTCAGAAGCACCAGTCGTGAACTCGACCGGATCCAGCAGGAGTTCGTTCAGGCGGAGAGCCGGATCAGTGTCGGCGACGAGCTGAAGCCCGGAGTCATCAAACTTGTCAAGGTTTACGTGGCCAAACGCCGCAAACTCAGGGTGGGCGACAAGGTCGCGGGCAGGCACGGCAACAAGGGAATCGTCAGCATCATCGTTGCCGAGGAAGACATGCCCTACCTTCCCGACGGAACTCCGGTGGACATCTGTCTCAACCCTCTGGGTGTGCCTTCACGGATGAATGTCGGCCAGATAATGGAAGCCAACCTCGGCTGGGCGGCGGAAACCATCGGGTTCGACGCCCTCACTCCGGTGTTCGATTCCGCGGACAACTCCACGCTTGAAGACACCCTGGAAGAGGCGGGACTGCCCCGGGACGGAAAGACGGTTCTTTACGACGGCAGAAGCGGAGAACCCATGGCGGAACGGGTAACCGTGGGATTCATGTACATGATGAAACTTGCCCACCAGGTGGAGGACAAGATCCACGCCCGTTCAACCGGACCATATGCCATGGTTACCCAGCAACCTCTGGGCGGCAAGGCTCAGAACGGTGGACAGAGGCTTGGAGAGATGGAGGTCTGGGCGCTCGAGGCCTACGGCGCCGCCCACTGCCTTCAGGAAATGCTCACCATCAAATCCGATGATGTGGAGGGCAGGAACCGTGCCTACAGCAGTATTGTTCAGGGGAAGGCGATTCCTCCTTCAAGCACTCCGGAATCGTTCAATGTTCTGTTGAACGAGATGAGAAGCCTTGCCCTGGATGTGGAACTGGTTACCGAGGAGGAGAACTAGAATGCACAGCAATCCCTCTCCGAGAGATGTGAATGCTTTCCCCACGGATTTCAAGGGAATACGCATCAGCCTCGCTTCTCCCGATACCATCAGGAACTGGTCCCACGGTGAAGTAACAAAGGCTGAAACCATAAACTACAGAAGCTACAAACCCGAGCCGGACGGACTTTTCTGCGAGCGGATCTTCGGCCCCGAAAAGGACTGGGAGTGCGCCTGCGGAAGATACAAAAGAATCCGATATCGTGGTGTCAAGTGCGACAGGTGCGGCGTCGAGGTCACCATGTCCAAGGTGCGCCGAAGCCGCATGGGGCACATCGATCTGGCAGTTCCCGTATGCCACATCTGGTTCTACAAGAACCGTCAGATATCCAAACTTCTGGATATCACCAATATCGACCTTGAAAGAGTTCTCTACTACGAATCGTACATCGTGATCAGCAGTGATCATCCCCAGCTCCGGCCCGGCACCGTTCTCGGTGACGAGGAGTACTTCGCCGCGAAGGAAACCTACGGGAAGGAAACCTTCAAGGTCGGAATGGGAGCCGAGGCCATTGCCACCCTTCTGGCCGCCATTGATCTGGATGAGCTGGCGGCGATGCTTCGAACCTCCATTGCCAACGAGACCACCCTCTCCCGGCGTCAGAAGAATGTCAAACGCCTGAAGGAAGTGGTGGCCTTCACCAACTCCCGGGCTGAGAACAAGCCGGATTGGATGATCCTTCGAATTCTTCCCGTTCTTCCCCCGGGTCTTCGCCCGCTGGTTCCCCTGGATGGGGGACGCTTCGCCTCCAGCGATCTGAACGACCTTTATCGAAGAGTGATAAACCGGAACAACAGACTGAAAAGACTTCTTGACCTTCAGGCGCCGGATGTGATTCTTCGAAACGAGAAGAGGATGCTTCAGGAGGCTGTGGACGCCGTTCTGGACAACTCCAGCCGTCGCAAGCCCGTGAAGGGCGCTGGAATGCGCCCGCTCAGAAGCCTTTCCGACCTTCTCAAGGGCAAGCGGGGCAGATTCCGACAGAACCTTCTTGGAAAACGGGTGGACTACTCCGGAAGAAGTGTCATCGTGGTTGGACCCGAGTTGAAGCTTCACCAGTGCGGTCTTCCCAAAACCATGGCACTTGAGCTGTTCAAGCCCTTCGTGGTTGCCAGGTGGGAGAAGAAGTACGGCTGTGGCGTCAAGATGGCCCAGAAGAAGGTCGAGGAAAGGCCCGAGGAAGTCTGGGCTATCCTCGAGAAGGTCATCCATAATCACCCGGTTCTCATCAACCGTGCTCCCACCCTGCACCGTCTGGGTATTCAGGCATTTGAACCTGTTCTGGTGGAGGGGCTCGCGATCCGCCTTCATCCTCTCTCCTGCGCCGCTTTCAACGCCGACTTCGACGGAGACCAGATGGCGGTTCATGTGCCTCTTTCCGCCGAAGCCCAGGTGGAGGCGAGAATGCTCATGCTGGGAAGCCGGAACATTCTCAAGCCCGCCAGCGGCGAACCTGTAATCACACCCAGCCATGACATCGTCATCGGTGTCTACTACCTCACAAAGCCCATGGGTGGCGTACCCGGCGAAGGAATGGTGTTCACCGGCCGCGAAGAGGTTATCGGCGCTCTTGATTCCGGGAAAGTTGATTACCACGCGAAAATCAAGATTCGCGGCATCAACAGGATAGTTGAGAACGGAACCGACGGGGAGCCGCGGAAACCGGCCTACTGGAAGGACTACACCACTCCGGGCCAGGTTGTCTTCAACGAGATAGTCCCCGAGGGGATGGGTTTCATCATGGCCAACGGCCAGATCCCTCACGAGAAGATTTTCGGCAAGAAGGGTCTCTCCTCCATGGTGTCCAGCTGCCACCAGAATCAGGGCGCCGTGGCATGCGCGGTTTTCCTCGACAACCTGAAGAGCCTGGGTTTCCACTACAGCACCGTGAGCGGTCTGACCGTGGGCATGGAAGACATGATCATCCCCGAGATGAAGTCACAGATTGTGGCGGAGAGCAAGCGTCTTGTGGCCGATGTGGAGGACAGGGTCAGGAAGGGCGAACTCACCGAAGCCGAGCGCTACAACAGGATTATAGACATCTGGAGCAAGGCTACCGAGGATGTGAAGAAGTCCATGATGGATTCCCTGGAAAGGGACAAGCACGGCTTCAACCCCATCTTCATGATGGCCCATTCCGGCGCCCGGGGCAGTGTTGACCAGATCCGTCAGCTGGCCGGCATGAGGGGGCTCATGTCAAAGCCCAAGAAGAAGCTTTCGGGAGAACTGGGCGAAACAATCGAAACACCCATTCTCAGCTCTCTCAAGGAAGGCCTTTCCGTCATCGAGTATTCGATCAGCACCCATGGTTCCCGCAAGGGTCTGGCGGATACCGCTCTGAAAACCGCCGACGCCGGGTACCTCACAAGGCGTCTTGTGGATGTGTGCCAGGATGTGGTCATCACCATAAACGACTGCGGAACCATAAGGGGCAGGAACATCAGTGCCCTGAAGGAGGGCGAGGAAGTACTCGAACCCCTCCGGGACAGAATCAGCGGAAGGGTCACCGCCGAGGATGTGTTTGACCCCGTTGGCGATGAGATAATACTCGAGGCCGGAGAGGAAATCACCTCGACCATCGCTGCGAGGATTGAGGAAATCGGCATAGAAACCGTGAGAATCCGAAGCGTTCTCACCTGCGAAGCGGATCACGGCCTGTGCGCCAAATGCTACGGATGGGATCTCAGCCGAAACAGGATGGTCACCCGGGGTGAGGCAGTGGGAGTCATTGCCGCCCAGTCCATCGGAGAACCGGGAACCCAGCTTACATTGCGCACTTTCCACACCGGAGGCGTTGCCGGCCGTGAGGCCAAGGAGACGGAAGTCCGGTCCAGACGAGGCGGTACCGTCAGCTTCAGGAACATCCATCTGGTCGAGGGCACCGATGAAGCCGGCAAAACAAACCGGATAGCCACCAGAAACGGCCAGGTAGTCATTCTCGACGAGAGGGGAGACGCGGTCTCAACCTACGATATCGTCCCCGGCTCGATCCTCAATGTGAACGAGGATCAGCAGGTGGCCCGTGACGAGCTGATATGCAGGAGCGACCCCTTCATCCTCCCCATTGTCAGCGAGCAGAACGGATCGGTTCACTATGTCGACATAGAGGAGGAGATTACCCTCCGCGAGGAGATCGACAGTGAGCAGCGCAGGCAGATGGTTATCGTTGAGGACCGCAGCCGAACCCTTCACCCGCACCTGTTCATTCTTCCGGAGAATCTGGTGGTCTTGAGCGGAAGACCCCAGAGAAGGGACAGAGAGCTTCGAACACTTAACGAGCTGCTGAAAGAGTCCAACGACAGCGGCGGAAGAATGGTGTTCACCTACCGGGATGTGGGTTCCGTCCGGAACACATCCCTTCTCGAGGATTTCACCTCCGGAAGCGATATCAACCTGCCCTGTGTGCGGGTTGACTGCAGAAAGGTCCACACCGGAAGCTACGCCGCCTTTGTCGACGCGGTTGGCGCGATGGAAAGCTTTGGCAAGGCCGGGGGCGCCCTGTGGAAGAAGCTGAAGGCGGTTACTGAGACCCTTGCTGAAGCTCCGGCCAGGAACAATGACGAACTCGAGCAGGAGTTCATCGACGCTCTTCTGGCTTTCAGCGCTAAGGTTCCCTTTATCCTGTCCATCGCGGATCTGAACCGGGGCCATACCGGCACCAGGAAAGTTGTCCAGGGCCTCTGCGACTCCATCGGTCACGGCAGAATGCTTTTGATTGCCAGCTTTTCCCGCCGGGGACTTCGAAGCCACACCCTGGCCCGGGGCAAGCAGCGGCAGCAGGATCAGGATCCGGTGGAGGAGTTCATCAAGGACAGCATCCAGGGTGTTTATCCGATTCCCAGCGGCGCCCACCTCCGGGTGGAGGACGGCGCACTGGTTCGAAGGGGAGCGCATCTGGCCAGGATCGAGAGAAGACTCGGCCAGCAGAGGGACATCACCGGAGGTCTTCCAAGAGTGGAAGAACTGGTTGAAGCCCGATGCCCGATGGATTCCGCGGCCATAGCGGAAATCAGCGGTGTTGTCACACTGAGCCCCATCAAGGCCGCCATGCGAACCATCACCATTCGTGGTGACCAGGGCCAGGAATCTTCCCTGAAGATAGCGGCTTCCAAGCATATCCGGGTTCGGGAGGGTGACCTCGTGGAGGCCGGAGACAAGCTCACCGAAGGTCCCCTCGACCCCCACGACATCCTGCGGGTGAGGGGAACCGAAGCCGTGGAAGAATACCTGCTGAACGAGGTGCAGGAAGTCTACAGGCTTCAGGGCGTGAAGATCAACGACAAGCATGTGGGCATCGTGGTGCGTCAGATGCTTTCCAAAGCCAGAATAGAAGACCCCGGCGACACCAGGTTCCTCGAGGGCTCCCAGGTGGACAGGCTGGAACTCAACCGGCACAACATGGAAGTGATGCGCCAGGGCAAAAGACCCGCCACCAGCGATGTGCAGCTGCTGGGAATCACCAAGGCATCACTGGCCACAGACAGTTTCCTGTCCGCCGCCTCCTTCCAGGAAACGAACACCGTTCTCGCCGATGCCGCGGTGCATGCCAAGGTGGATCCACTGATCGGCCTGAAGGAGAATGTCATTGTGGGCCATGTGATTCCCGCCGGGACAGGCCTGAAGATGTACCATAATGTCAAGCTCTTCCTTCCCGACGGTGAAGCCCCCCCTGAACCGGTCAGGCTTGAGCGGGAAGAAGATACGCTTGACAAATTCGGTTTTGATGCGTAAACTTGCTGTTCCGCGTGTGAACGGTGTAAAACTTGTAAGGTACTGAAAGGAGAGAATTTGCCCACGATCAACCAACTGGTGCGGAGTGGAAGAAGCAAGCAGGTGGTTAAAACCAAGGCTCCTGCCCTGACTTCCTGTCCTCAGAAGAAGGGCATCTGCACCCGTGTTTATACATCCACGCCCAAGAAGCCCAACTCCGCCCTCAGGAAAGTGGCGAGAGTAAGGCTTCGGAACGGCTACGAGGTAACCGCCTACATTCCCGGGGAAGGCCACAATCTGAACGAGCACTCCGTGGTTCTTGTTCGCGGAGGCAGGGTCAAGGATCTGCCCGGCGTGCGTTATCACATCATCCGCGGGGTCGAGGATGCCAGCGGCGTAAGCGGGCGCAAGCAGAGTCGCTCCAAATACGGGACGAAGAAGGAAGCGTAGGCGTCACATGAGAAGAAACAGGCCGAAACGACGGGAAATCCTTCCGGACAGGAAGTATGGCAACCTCGTGATCGCCAAGTTCATCAACAACATAATGCACAAGGGCAAGCGCTCGGTTGCGGAGAGCGTGGTATACGACGCCTTTGACATGATTGCCGACAAAACCGGCCAGGATCCGGTGGCGGTTTTCAACAAGGCGATGAACAATGTGCGCCCCACCCTCAAGGTGAAATCACGAAGGGTCGGCGGTTCAACCTATCAGGTTCCCGTGGAAGTGAAGCAGAGCGAGCGGGACGCCCTTGCCATGCGCTGGATAATCAGCTACTCCCGCGGACGCAAAGGGCGCAGCATGTCCCAGAGACTGGCCCAGGAGTTCATCGAAGCTTCCCAGGGCGAGGGCGCCAGCGTCAAGAAACGGGAAGACACCCACAAGATGGCCGAGGCCAACAAGGCTTTCGCCCACTATCGCTGGTAATTCCCCGGAATGATGGGGGCTCCTGAGCAGGAGCCCCTTTTTTTGCCCGGAAAAGCCTGTATCTACATGATAGACCCCCGGGCAGGTTTACTGAAGGGAGTGTGCTGCGCTGGCGAACTGGCTTCACGGATTCGATGTCCATGATCCCATTTTTACCTTCGGGCTCACCCTGACGGTTATCCTTCTGATACCCTTTCTCTTTCAGCGCCTCAGGCTTCCGGGGCTTGTTGGGCTGATCCTGGCCGGGGTCACACTGGGCCCCCATTCCCTGGGCCTGATCCGTGAAGGCAGCTTCGTTCAGCCCTTCGGCGCCGTAGGGCTTCTTTACCTGATGTTCCTGGCCGGCCTGGAAGTGGACATGCACCGCTTTCAAAGGGAACGCAGGAACAGCGTCATTTTCGGCGGCATCACATTCGCCATTCCCCAGGTTCTGGGGATGCTGGGAGCGGTGTGGCTGCTGAAACTCCCCTGGGCGGCGGCCATTCTCATGGCAAGCATGTTCGCGTCCCACACCCTTTTACCCTACCCAATCGTTCAGCGGCTGGGTCTGGTGAAGGAGCGGGTGGTCACCGCCGCGGTGGGAGGCACGGTACTGACGGATTCTCTGGCCCTTCTGGTGCTGGCGGTGGTGGCGGAATCAACCAGGGGCGACCTGACCGCTTCGTTCTGGCTGCGACTTGTGCTTCTTCTGGCGCTTTATGTGGCGCTGGTGGTGTGGAGTGTTCCCAGGCTCGGCAGATGGTTTTTCCGCAGAGTGCCTGCGGAGAGTGTATCCGGTTTCCTGTTCGTCTTGGCTTTTGCGTACATCTGTTCAGCCACGGCTCCCCTGGCCGGCCTTGAACCGATAATCGGGGCGTTCCTGGCGGGTCTCACACTGAACATGCTGATTCCCGAACAGAGCCGGCTCATGATCCGGCTTCGCTTCGTGGGAGAAGCGCTGTTCATTCCATTTTTCCTGATCTCCGTGGGGCTCATGGTAAACATCAGGCTTCTGGTCGACTCGAAGGAAGCCTGGATAGTCATGACTTACATGGTTGCCGCGGGTTTTGTAACGAAATTCCTGGCCGCTGTTTTCAGCGGCAGAATTCTCGGATTCTCAAAGGATGAGACAGGGGTTCTGTTCGGTCTCAGCGTCAACCAGGCCGCGGCAACCCTGGCGGCGGTGATCGTTGGTGTACGGCTTGGGATCTTTACCGAAGAAATCCTCAACGGAACCATTCTGATGATCCTGGCCACCTGCGTTATTGGCCCATGGGTCACGGAGAGATACGGAAGGCGTCTTGCCCTGATCCTGTCCAGAACCCATCTGGACAGCTCCGGAGCACCGGAGCGGATAATGATTCCCTTCTCCGCCCATGAACAGATAGAACCACTGATGTCCCTGGCCCTGATGGTAAGAGGAAACCGCTTCGGCCAACCGCTGTACCCGGCAATGATTGCCGGAGAAGGCGAGGACAGCGAAGCACTCGTGGCGCATGCGGAGAAGATGCTGGCGGAAGCGGTGGTGCTGGCCGTTGATGCCGATACGCCGGTGCAGCCTGTCACCCGGGTGGCTCCCAGTGTGATCGAGGGGCTTCTCGGGGTTTCCCGGGACTTCAGGATAAGCACCGT
>CAZUXA010000002.1:103401-149943 GCA_964624405.1 uncultured bacterium
TATACAGATTCAACTCCCCTCCGGGACAGCCTTATGGAAGACTGTGATTTCCAGCAGAGAGAAGCGGCCCTCTGGCTTTCCCCCGAATCCCTGCTGCTCCACACCCACAAGGCGTTTCCTCCGGCGCCAATGGCCCTGCTGGCCACCAGCGCAGAAGGTTTTCAGGGCATGGAAAACGGTGAGAAAGCCAAAGCCCTGGTACTGCTTCTGGGCACCCAGGAGGAGAGTGCGGAAGAGCATCTTCGAAGGCTGGCCAGAATCGCCTCCCTCTTTCATGAGAAAGGCATTCTGGAAGGAATCATCGAAGCGGAAAGATACGAGGATGTATTGTCCCATGATAGTTGAGTGGTTTGAAAACAAAGGAACAACACCGTACCTGACCGACCTGATTCAGGTATGTCCTCCCCGGAAAGGAAAACAATGAACCGACACGATGTGGAGCTTCTTCAGAAGGTCAGGGGCTATCCGGCTCTCACCATCACCATGCCCTCCCACAGAACATTCCCCGAGAACAAGCAGGACGCCGTCCGACTCAAAAACCTGGTCACCCAGGCGACGGACAGGCTTCTGAAGGAGTTCGGCAAGAGGGACATACCCGGCTTGCTCCACAATCTCGACGAGGCTGTGGCGTCAGTGGACCACAACATGAATTTGGATGGCATCGCGTTGTATGTCAACAAGGACATCTTCAGGGTCTACCAGCTTCCCTTCACGCCAATGGAGAGGGTGGTGGTGGATGAGACCTTCCTCACCCGGGACCTTGTATTCTCCCTGAACCGTTCAAGCCGATACTGGCTGCTGGTTCTCAGCGAGAAGCCCACAAGGCTGTTCGAGGGTTTCCGTGACAATGTCGTCGAGGTCAGGGAAGGCGGCTTCCCCATGGAGCACAAGGGTCCCGGAGGCTCCACGGCGCTGCCCGGCGGCAGGGGTGTCAGGAAATCCGCCTACCGTGACGAGTACCACCAGCAGTTCTTCAGATCGGTGAACACCGCACTCACGGAGTTCATCAGTGATGATCCGCTTCCCCTGGTAATCACAGGAGTGGACAAGTTCGTATCCATGTACAAAGACATCTCAGCCTTCCCGATCGAAGGCGTAATCAAGGGAAGCCACGACAGAACAGCAGCCCATGAGCTCGGCAAAGCGGCCTGGCCCCTGGTGGAGAAGTATCTGTCCGGCAGAAGAGATCAGCTGCTTGGAGAACTCGCCAAAGCGGTCAAGGATGGAACCGTCTTGTCAACCATGGGCGACATCTGGCCCGCCGCTCTCCAGGGAAGGGGAAAAACCCTTCTGGTGGAGGAAGGCTTCCACTACCCCGCCACCGTCGACGAATCGGGAATGAAGATCGAACCCTCCGAAAACCCGGAGGCACCCGGCGTGATAGACGACGCCGTCGATGAGATCATCGAGGCCGTAATCGCCGCCAGGGGCGATGTAGTCTTCGTTCCCGACGGAACCCTCACGGAGCACCAGCGCATGGCGCTGATGGTGCGTTTCTAGAGCAGTGCAGAAATCCGCAGAGCCTTGGTAATGAGCAAGCTATTGACAGGGGGTTAGTGGCGCTCCATGAATCAAAACGCAGTAGCATCGCCAGTTGAAGTCTTGTTCCGAAGGCAGGTGCGAAAAGACCCCAAGGTCAGAAATGCCTATCTGCTCGTCCACTCGGACAAGACCGGACTGCACATCAATCTGTCGGAAGGCGAGGGAGACAACGGAAAACCGACCCCGCAGCAGCCCAGTTACATGGCCAGTGTCGGCAAACTGTTCACCTCTGTTGTAGTCAGCATGCTGCATGAAAAGGGAGTGTTGTCGTTTGAGGATCGCATCGGCAACTACCTCGATTCCGGATTGATGGACGGCCTGCATGTCTATAGGGGGAAAGACTGTTCCTCGGAACTTCAGATCCGGCATCTTCTAAATCAAACCTCCGGTCTGCCGGATAACTTCTATCCCTTGTTCGAGAAACTGCTTGCCGACCACGACTTCGACATTACTCCGCGGGAAGCTGTCGAATGGGCAAAAGAGAATCTGACGCCCCAGGCTGTACCGGGCAGAAAATCGTGTTACACCGATACCAACTACCATCTGCTGGGCTTGATAGTTGAGAAGGTATGCGGAGAGCCGTTCCATGCCGTTCTGAAGAAACTGATTTTCGATCCCGTCGGGATGAAGCAAGCCTACATGCTTCACCGCTCCGAACCCGAAAAGGCCTCTCCGCATCCGGAAGCCGGTTTCTACTTCAATCAAATCCGGTTGAACGATATCAAAGGGTTTGCCGGTATTGACTATGCCGGCGGTGGCGTGGTGGCACCATTGGAAGACCTTCTGTTGTTCATGAAAGCATTGGTAGGTAATCAACTGGTATCGAAAGAAACACTCGCAGTAATGAAGAACGACAAGGCCAGGCTTAACCCCGGATTTGATTACGGATACGGCATCTGGCAAGTCCGAACCGTTCCGCTGCTTATTCCTGCAAGATATCAGTCCTGGGGCGTACTGGGGGCGACGGGCGCGTACATGTTTTACCATCCCGAACTTGACGCGTATATGATTGGAAGCTTCAATCATACAGCCTGGCAAAGGAAATGCGTGCGATTCATGTTCAAGGTGATGGACACATTGCGAAATCAATCCAAGGGGTCGTTTACATAGACAATGCACTGCACCGGGTGGCTGCTCCGCTCCACAGCCACAGGCAAGTCCAGCAGACGGGGTTACCCCGCCTTCCTGAACGGGCAACCAGTTCCTCGATGCCCAGGAGATGGCATTCGACTGCTTCGGGGAACACACGGTCGAGCACCCTTGCGACCGTACCCGCACGGTGTGCGCCCGATGGCCGTGCAGGGTGGTTAGAACAGAACCTTCCTCTGATCAGTTCAAAGTTTATGTTGTGATCGTTACATTGGGTTTCTTCCTCATCTGCGAGGATTCCTGAAGCTTACACCATTTGAATGCCGTTTCTGTTTCCCTGTGCAATGGGAAGGTACCCGGGCCCGTAGAAACTTGAAATGGGTGCCTGGTGTTTCCATGAACAGGCTCGCCGGGCTCCTGGGTCACCACGATTCCTCTTCGAACCTTGTGCAACCCACTCGGGGATGTGGAGCCGGGGCAGACCTGTGTTGTGTTGATTATCGGGTATCTTCGGTGGACTTGGGCCTAACACCGGCATTTTACGGCATACGGCTGGAGCCGACGAAAACCATGACTGAATCACCGTTCTTGGAGTCGGCGCGGGAATCTGACCGCAGTTCAACGGTTATGTCCTGAATCCCGAAGACATAAGGTGCAACCTGGTATGGCGGGAAAAGAACCCTGTAGGCCCCGATGGCTCCAGAGTCGTCGGGTACCGGAAGAAGGCTGTGGTAGTTTTTCGGAGAGGGTGATGCGCCCTCATCAATCCAGAAATCCTCTCCCAGTTCCTGCCTGAGAAGCTTATTTACAATCGTGGCGAAGGCCGTGAAGTTTTTGTCGTTTACGAAGAGGCTTGTGGGCTCAATCATCACGCTTCGCTCCTGGTCGAGAATGAACGCTCTGGTTACGGTGTTTCCATGGGCACCCCCGGTGTACTCCCATATCCAGGCCATAACGCATACCAGCCCATTCGGAGAGGGTTCATAAGTGAAAGTGATCTCCAGGTTCCAGGGAAACTGCTCCGGAAAATCGGCCGAAAACTCCCTGAAGCCCCGGAGGAAATCCTCAATAAGCCCCGATGAGTAACCGGCGAGCGCATCATCCAAAACCCTTGAGGCTGGGATGGATCCCTGGCGGATGACGCTTATCCCGTACCCGTCGCCATCCTCAGACCAGACACTGTCGGGAGCCAGAAGCAGCAATAGCGTCAGCAGGCAGTTCATAATCCCGTCCCTTTCCATTATCAGAATACGGTATTACCGGTCAAACAGTCCCCGACATGCTCTCGGTTGCGGGCCTCGGCAAAAACCGGTTCGTTGCGGCATGGGTTCCCACTCGCGTAATATGAGACCTTCAGCAAGCGCATGCAGCTCGGCATCATTCCTCAGTGCAGACTTTGACCGGGGGAGAATTGCCTATTCCGCAGCAGGGTGCCATAATCGTCCCTGATTTGACTGAAGTGTCTTTGGCGAACGGAGATGCCGTGGCGGTTCTGTGTCTGTGGAGGTGTGTCTGCTGTATCTGGCTTCCCGTGGTTCTTTCAACAGGGGATGCCAGCGCAACCTATGGGATGATGCATGGCCTGCCGGTTATTGAATCCATTTCCTGCGCCGACTGGGAACGGGATTGGACCGATTCCTTCCAGCGTGCTGGTCCACGCTGGTCGGTGGTGGCAACTTCCAGCCTTGCACCGCAGGGGCAGTTCATCTACTCCCCCGAGATGCTCGTTGATGGAAATCCCGAAACAGCCTGGGTGGAGGGTAAGGAAGGACACGGCATCGGAGAGGGGGTTACCTTTCAGGCCCCTGATTACCGGGGTTACTCGCCCGCGGATGATCTGGATGGTCCCATCATTGAAGACATGCCCCTTTGGGGAGTACTGATAAGGAACGGTTACTGCCGTTCCCGCGAAACATGGCTGGCAAACTCCCGGGTATCCCTTCTGCTGCTGAAGTTCAATGATGAGCCTGTTTGCTACATCAGCCTTCAAGACTCAATGGAAATGCAGCACATTCCCGTATCAACCTGGTCCATTGGTGGCCTTCAGGTTGACTTTGACTTCTTCGCCTCCAACGGCAACCGGTTCACCTTCGAGATAAAGGAGGTGTATCCCGGCGAATGCTGCGATGACACCGGCATAAGCACGATCTGCTTCATAACGGGAATGATGTGACCCCGAAGATGTCACAGGTGATGCGGCCCCGCAGACCCGGGGAGCAGTGCTGAGAGCCTTTCGGATACGATGCTGCGGTGACACATCGCGGGATCCGCCTCGTAACATGTAAGCGCAGCAATACCATACAGCTTTATCTCTTCGACAAGAGCCTGCAGCAGTTCGGTCTTCCGGGGCAGATACTCCCCCCGATACCAGCACAGCAGTTTGTCATGGTCAGATGGGCTGTTGAGCCCCCGTCTTCTTTCAGCCTCGATACCCAGTTCCGGAAGGTGGCGGTACTCAATCCCGACCGCGGCAAGAATTTCAGTCAGTTGCGGTTTCGAGAATCCCGGCTTTCTTGAGAAGGGATTTCTTCGTACATCGAAAACAATCCTTACGCCGTTCTCGCACAGGAGTCCTCTGTATTGCTCAATGCTCTTGCCTTCATAGCCAATGGTGAAAACGGTCATATCGCCCTCTGTTGTTCTCTGCTGTCTTTTCCCTGAATCTATGGCAGCCTTGCGATGTGGAAAACCCTTCAGCAGCCCAACCGGATTGGATGGCGGCTGAAAGGGGAACGCGGATTGACCGTTGAGTTCTTGCGGGGTATTCTCACTGTTAGGCAGCGGGTACATTGGTCACAGAAGAGGTAATCCATGGTTGATGACGGCGAAACATCAAACACCAGAGTATCTTGTTGCCTGTATGCTGCGGCTCTTGTCCTGATCGCTTCCTGTGATTCCAGCGCACCGGGCTGGTATCCGGTTCTTCCGCATATGGATTTCGTACCGATTCCAGCGGGTTCCTTCCAGATGGGGGCGCCCCTGGGTGAGCAGGATTCCCGTGATACTGAACGCCCGGTTCACACCGTGACCATCAACTACGGGTTCGAGATGATGACGACCCCTGTTACTCAGGGGATGTGGCAGGCTTTGATGGGTACGGACATCTACCAGTTGAGAGACCTCGAAAACCCCGCTGCGGGCATTGTGGGGGCGGGTCCCGGCTATCCCGTGTACTATGTGTCCTGGAACCAGGCACAGGATTTCATAGCCGTCCTCAACGAAATGGACATGGATTACCTGTATCGACTGCCGAGTGAGGCCGAATGGGAGTATGCCTGCCGGGCGGGAACCCAAACCCGCTACTACTGGGGGGAAGACCCCGACTCAAGCCTCATAGACATCTACGCATGGCACCTCAACAACTCCGGAGGAACAACACACCCGGTTGGGCTGAAGCTCCCGAATCCCTGGGGGCTTTACGATATGAGCGGAAACTCCTGGGAATGGTGCCAGGACAATGGCCACCCCGGATACTTCGGCGCGCCCGATGATGGAAGCCCCTGGGAGTCCCCCGGTGTTATGACCCGGGTTCACCGTGGCGGAAGCAGTTTCCGGGCAACCGAGTTTCACCGGTCGGCGTTCAGGGGTTTTCGGGATCAGGATGGAAGGAACTGCGCCCTGGGCTTCAGGCTGGTGAGAACCGCCCGTTGATGCGCTATGTTAAGTCGTGGGGGTTGAATCACTATCCATGAGCATCCGCCTTTCAAGCGAACACGGTGAAACGAAAGGGGAGAGACGGAAATGGGATTAATCGTACTATTGCTGTTCCTTGCTGTTGTACTGGGAATTGCGTCAACCAAGGCCCGAATGACGGAGAAGCAGACCCGCAGAAACCTGGCCGCTTCCAGGGGTCAGGAGAATGTAGTGGATTTCAGGATGGGAGGGGTCTCAGGAAACACCGGCAGATACCTCACCATCGGTTCCTGGATATGCTGGGGGTTGGTCGGGCTGGTTGTTTTCTTCAGCAGCGTCCAGATCATTCCCCCCGGTCATGTGGGCGTGCTGCGCACCTTCGGCAAAGTGCACGAGAACTATCTTCGGGAAGGGTTCAACCTGAAGGCGCCCTGGACCCAGTGCCATGTCATGTCCATTCGTGAGCAGGTGCATTCCCACTCCATGAACGCGTCCAGTTCCAAGGGAATCATGATCGACATCGACCTGGACGTGGTGTACCAGCTCGAGCCATCGGCGGCGGTACAGATGTACCGTATTGTGGGTCCCGAGTACTATGAGATCAGGATCAATCCCTTGATCAACAGGATCGCGAAGGATGTGATGGTGCATTACATGGCGGAAGACCTGTACACCGGTATGAGGCCCGTCGTGAACGCGGAAATCGAGGACGAACTTCGAATCGCTCTGGAGCCGCTGGGGATAAACCTGCTTCGAGCGCCGATAGTAAACATGGAAATCCCCCGTGACCTGATCGACGCCCTTACGAACAGACAGGTTGAGGAATACAATGTCCAGACCGCGCAGCAACGGCTTGCACAGGAACGGGTCGAAGCGGACAGAAAACGGGTGGAAGCCGAGGGTATCCGCGATTTCCAGGAGATAGTCTCAGCGGAGATATCGGAAAGGCTTCTCTACTGGAAGTACATAGAAGTGATGGGAACCCTGGCTGAGAGCCCGAACAACACATTCATAATACTTCCCACAGACATACTGTCCGTGTTCCCGTTCTAACCCCGCAACCTCGGAGCTTGACCGACCCATTGGAGAGAGCAGGGGGGATTGCTCCCAGAGAAAATGAGAGTAGTATTCATCTGCGTTGTCCTGTATTGTGATTCATGTTTCCGGCTTCTTTGAGTGGATCAGATTGCATCGCATTCGATATACAAGCAAGTATCAAGTGATAATCTGCTTGAGCAGGTAGTGAAATCTGGATTGGGTCATGTGGTTTCAGTTTATGAAGAAACCTGTTCTTTTAATCCTGATAACAGTTCTTGCGTTACCGTGGCTTCATTCGCTTGCGAATGTACGCTCTCTGCAGCTGTACGCCGATTCGCTTTTTACGATCGGTGCAGGAGCAAGGCTGGCAGCGTTTGGCAACTACAGCCAGACATTCATGCTGTATGGTCTGGTAAACCCCTATCTGCTTAATCTGCTTCTAACGCTGGGTGCGGGAGGAGAAGCGGTTTATGTTCTGAGAGGAATTCAGCTCTCACTTGCTTTTCTGGGAATCCTTGGCCTTCTGCTGGCGCTCAGGCGGATAGCCGGAGACAGGCAAGCCGGTTTCAGCTATTTATCCATGCTCCTTCTGGCTTTCCTGGGATCGCCGATGTTTCTGGTGGAATCCTTCGAGCTGACACCCGAGATCTCCATGTTTGCCGCGGTTTCGTGGTTGCTGTTCGCATCAGTGAGATATGACGGCTCGTTATGCAAAGGTGCTTTCCTGGCGGTAATAATGGCGATTACGGCTGGCACCCGTCCCTCGGCCCTGATATTCTGGATTCCCGCTTTGATCTCAGCCTGCTGCCAGTATCACGGCTCGATTCTGAAGCGCTATTGGCGCTGGGCTTTTGGTGTTGTTCCCTTTCTGGCGTTTTTTGCTTCTGCGGTACTGCCTTCAGCGGGGTTGAGGATTACTGTGATCTCCGCGGGCATTCTCATCGGTTTGATCAGCATATCAGCCTTCATCATGGACTTCCGCAGGGGACATTCCAGGTACTGGTACAAGCTATTGCATATTGTGGCGGCAGCTCTGCTTATGACTATTATTCTGTTTCCATCGTACATCATGCACTATCGTCTGTTGACAAGCCAGGTCATTGAGTTTCATCTGAGCCGCGAAACCCCATTGGATTCAATACTGGGCATTGCCTCAAACGGGCTTCTTGGAGCCGCTAACATCTTTCTGTTGTTCCCGGGGTTTCCAGCTTCCCTAGGCATTTCGGTTGTGATAGCGAGGATTGCAGGAAGAAACGGTTTTGAAAGGCATATGTTCAGAAAAACATTGCCCTTCATCGCAGGTCTTCTTGTCTTTGTGCTGTCGGCGATCAGATACGACAACTTTCAACCGAGATATCTCATTCCCGCAATGCCACTGGTGTTTCTGTTTGCCTCGGCAGGTATCGGATTTGTGGCACGGCAGAAGCGGTTTTCAGTGCTGCTTGCTGTTCCTGTGGCCCTGGCCACTGTCTCTCTTTGGGAAACAAGCATTCACAGGCGAAGTGGAAGTATTCTGAATGCCATGTATGAGGCGAACAACGGATTGAATCAGACGGTATGCCTATGGGAAGTTTTCCCGTCAACACCTCGTTACTATTCGCTTGAAGATGCGGTGCAATGGCCAGCCAAACCTTTCATCGGATCAATGGAGCTGGTACCTCCGGAGTCCTGTACAGGAAGTGATGTTATTGTTTCCTACGGTCTTCCACCTTCGGGCTACCGTGTGGTGAACACCTGGGGCGCAACCAACTCAATGGCTGAAGTGCTGAGAGGTTCCGACAGCCCGGGATGGGCTGAACTCTGGTTCACACTTGCCAAGCCCTGGGTATGGAGATCCTGGGGAGTTGCGTGCCTGTCAGTACCGTCTCCGTAAGGGGCGGATGCCCCAGATCAGAGGTACTGCTTGGACCAATCCTGTCTGGCCTTCACAGAGCCGTTTCTCCGCGCTGCCCGGCAGCGGGAGACACCAGGAAGTCTTCATCCCTTTACCCATTGGTACCAGTGTGTTATCATATTTGTGCTGTTAGTTCTCAATCCAGGAGGGTCTGATGATCATTTCCATCCGGTGAAGAAGCCCCTGCGTTTTCACACCCTACCGGAAGGAAATCATGCATCAAGCAGCCCTCACTTTTCACCGCGTATCATACGGATACCCCGGGAGCCCTGAGCCGGCGCTGAGAGACATATCCTTCAGCATCGGAACCGGGTGGACCGCCATAGCCGGGGCCAACGGCTGCGGCAAATCCACCCTGCTCAAACTCGCGACGGGCTTTCTGACGCCGGACAATGGCAGTGTTGCCATTCCGGGCAAGGCGCTGTACTGCCCTCAGAGAACGGACAATCCGCCGGACGGATTCGAGGAGTTCGTACAGTCATGGCTCTTTCCCGACCTGATGACAAGGCTGGGAATAGGTTGGGACTGGCCGGGGAGATGGAACACATTGTCCCACGGCGAGCGAAAGAGGGCTCAACTTGCATTGGCTCTCGGTGACGCTCCGGACATACTGGCAGTGGACGAGCCGGTGAACCACCTTGATGCCCGGGCCAGGGAACTTGTTGGAGCGGCCCTTGCGGGCTTCGATGGAATCGGGCTGCTGGTGAGCCATGACAGGCAGCTCATGGACACCCTGGCCACGCGGTGCGGAATCCTCTACCCCGAAGGTCTGGTGATAAGGCGGGGCGGTTACACCGTGGCCCGGCGGGAGGACAGCAGGGAACAGGAGGCTCTTCGGGAGCGAAGACGAGTTGCCGGGGAGAAGTACAGGCAACTGGCGCGGAATGCCCGGCGCAGGCAGTTGACCTCCATGACCCTTCAGGCCCGGAGCAGCGGCCGGAGGCTTACCTTCAGGGAGATATGTCTTACCGGCGCCGATGGTCCATCCAGGGTGGACAGCTCCGTTCAGAAGGCCGGGCAGCTCGCCACCACCGCCAGGTGCAGGGCGAAACGGGCCAAGGAGGAGATGGAATCCATAACCTACCGCAAGACCCACAGGTCAGGAATAGAAATACCCGGCGAGGAGTGTCACCGGAGTTATCTGGCGGACCTGCCGGAAGGGGTTGTTCAAGCCGGTGTATTTCGCCTGCATCACCCGCCCCTGGTTGTTCGCCGGGGTGACAGAATAGCCCTGACCGGCCCGAACGGCTCGGGGAAAAGTACCCTTTTGAGGTTTCTGGTGGAAAGGCTGGACCTTCCCGAAGGAAGGCTTCTGTACATTCCCCAGGAACTCACCCGGGGGGAATCCGCCGCTGCTCTTGCCAGGGCAAAAGCCCTGGGGACGGAAGCCCTCGGGCGTGTAATGGCCTGTGTGAGAAGGCTGGGCTCCTCCCCGGAACCCCTGCTCGGAAGCGCCGTTCCAAGCCCGGGCGAGACCCGGAAGCTCCTTCTGTGCCTGGGGCTGCTGGATAACCCATGGTTTCTGATAATGGATGAACCGACTAACCATCTTGACCTTCCCGGGATCGAATGCCTCGAGGAAGCCCTGAGCGACCTCAGATCCGGGCTGTTGCTGGTGAGCCATGACAGGAGGTTTCTCAGCAGCACCACATCCGTGGAGTGGAGAGTGGCTCTCGATGGCGGGACGGGTGTTTTGAAAACGGCCACATGATATTGCGGATGATGCTCAGTCGAAAGTCAGCGCCCGCTGGAAGTCGGCCGGACTGGTGGCGGCGGACAATGCGGTTTCAACGCTGATAACTTCCTTCCTGTAAAGATCATGAAGGTGCTGGTCGAAGGTTTGCATGCCGTATCTGGCCCGGCCACTTTCCATCACTTCCCTCAGCTCGCCGAGACGGTCGATATCCATGATGATTTCCCGAACCGTGGGGGTTGCGATGAGAACTTCCATCGCGGCGCACCTTCCGCGGCGATCCGCCCTGGGAACCAGACGCTGGGAGATGACTCCGGTGAGGTTTTCGGCGATTCTGTGCCGTACCGACTGCTGCTCCTCCGGCGGAAACATGCTTATCAGGCGGTTGATGGTTTTTGTTGCGTCGGTGGTGTGCACGGTGGACAGGATGAGATGCCCGGTTTCCGAGGCTTTCATCGCTATTGAGAAAGATTCGGTCTCCCGCATTTCCCCCACCAGAATCACATCGGGATCCTGCCGAAGGGCGGCTCGCAGGCCGGATGTGTAGTCCCCGGTGTCCATTCCTATCTCCCGCTGGGAAATGGAAGCCTTGATGTTCCTGTGCAGAAACTCAAGCGGGTCTTCTATGGTGAGTATGTGTGTGTTTCTTGTTCTGTTGATGTGATCCACCATGGCGGCCAGGGTGGATGTTTTGCCGGCGCCGGTGGCTCCGGTTACCAGAATCAGCCCCCTTTCCGAATCGGCAAGGGTTCTTACCACCGATGGAAGCTCCAGCGATTCAATGGTGGGCACTTCAGGGGGAATGATCCGGAGCACCAGAGCAAGGGAGCCCCTCTGGCGATAGATGTTCACCCGGAATCGGGAGACACCGGGAATGGAGTAGCTTGTGTCGTGTTCCAGAAGCTTGTCAAAATAGTCTTCGCCCACCGAATCGCCCAGAATGAATTCCGCGATGGCACGGGTTTGCGCCGGTTTCAGGGCGCCGTGTTTGAGGGGAGACAGAACTCCCTCGACCCGGTACATGGGCGGCGCGCCGGGCCGGAAATGTATATCGCTGGCTCCGTGCCTGATGCCGGTTTCCAGCAGTTTTTCGAATTCCTCTTTAAGCATTCCGCCCGCTGCAGGGTTGATTGTATTGCTCTGAAGCCGCACGCTTTATCCCGAAACCAGTTGGCAAAATAGTCAATCCCCAACTCAAAGCAAATGCTGCTCCCGCTGCTCCGCCGCTACAACCGGTTTCAAAGTGAAACCGATTATCGCCGCCACGAAACAGAGAGCGGCTGCGGTGTATTAGGCGGCGGTATAGCCCCCGGTGGCGTCGAGAATCCTTCCCGCCATCATTGGTCCTATCTGGCCGCCGACGCCCCAGGCGGTGAAGAGCACTCCGTAGTTCAACCCCAGGTTTTTTGTGCCGTAGAAGTCGCCCACCGCGGATGGGTAAACCGAAAGCATCGCACCATAAGCGAATGTGACCACGGCAGCGCCGAACAGGATGGAGGCGAAGCTGGTGAAGCTGGAGAAGAAAACCAGCACCGCGCCCTGGGCGATGTAGAGGATCATCATGGTTTTCGCCCTTCCAAGCTTGTCGGAAATGGAGCCGGCGATAGGGCGGCCCAACGCGTTGCTGACGGCCATGAAGGCCACCAGCAGGAATCCGATGTTCTGACCGGTCTGAACCCTGGCTATGGTGGTCAGGTGGCCGATGATCATCAGCCCCGCCAGCGCCCCGGCAACGAACATCACCCAGAGCTGATAGAACTGCATGGTTCTAATCATCTCCGTCCAGTGGTAACTGCGTCCCGGAACCGTGACCGCCGCAGAAGCATTCGGCGCGGCTGTATCAGGGTTTCTAAGGGTCTGCGCCAGACCAACCACCACAGAGAAGAATGCGATGCCGAGAATTCTCAGGGCGCTGAAGACGCCGTAGTTCACGATCAGATGGTTGGTAAGCGGCGCTATGTATATGGTGGCCGCGCCGAAACCCCCTACCACAAGCCCCGAGATCAGCCCCTTCCTGGCCGGCGGGAACCACTTGATTGCCACAGGGGTCGTGGCCGAGTAGCCCAGGCCGATCCCCGCCCCGGCCAGCAGCCCGAATGAGAGAACAAGCCCCGGCACCGTGGTCAGCACGCTGGACAGAACCATTCCGGCGCCGACCAGAACTCCCGCCATGGTTACCGCAAGCCTTGGGCCGTACCTGTCCTGCAGACGGCCGCCGAAAATCATCATCACAGCGAACATGGCCACAGCCAGGGTGTATGGTAATGAAGACTGGGTGCTGCTCCAGCCGTAGGATTCCCGCAGGTTGGCGGCAAAAATGCTCCAGGCGTAAAGAACGCCGAAGGAGAGGTTGATGCCCATACCGGCCAGAACTATGGTCCATGCTCTTGTGTTGTATCTCATGTTTGGAAAGCTGCCTCCTTGAAAAAAGTGCCGGAATTATAGCACGAAGGAGGGCTATTCACGAAAGAAATGTATTGCAATTAGTTACATGCTACTGGCGTTGTGCGGGGTCGATAAGAGCCCGCATTGCGGTTTGCCCTTCGTCGTTTTTCAGGCCGGGGTTGCTCTTGTGTCTACAGATTGACCCTCCAGTGGTCTTCGCCGGTCTGGACCAGACTCATGCCGTTTTCGTTCAGGGTTGAGCTTATCCATTCCAGGGATTTGTCGAAATTATCCATGAGTAGCTCGCTGCCGTCATCGGAGGAGATGAGAAGCAGTTTTTTGTTCATGGCGTAACTCCCCCTGGAAAGGCTGAGGCTTTCAAGGGGAATGCTCTCGGGTTTCCCGTGAACCAGCAGTTTGAGAAGGAATCCAAGCTGGAAGTAGAAGGGCGCCATTTTCCCCAGGCTGTGATAGACGAACCTCCGGTTGGTCAGAACGCACCTGCTGTCCACCGGAAACTTGACCTTTCCACCCTGAAGGGTGTACATGCGCCTGTCGATGAAAACCTGTTCATCGGGGTCGGGAGCGAACTTCCCCATGTTTTTCCTTTCCTGCTAGAACAGCCGCTTGATGTTGAAACCGATTGAGAGATCGTTGTCCGGGGCGCCGTGCAGCTGTCCCCGGGGACCGATACCGGAGCTGTTGCTGAAGCAGACCACGAACTGGTGGCCCCAGGTGGAGTGCCTTACTCCCAGGGCGAACGCGTCCTCGGAAAGAATACTGTGGTTTTCATCATCCCGGCTCACCACTGGAAAGAACTCACCGATCAATGCCGTCTTCTCCGTGACATCGACCGAGAGCCCGAAACCAGGGCCGTGCCGCTCAGTTCTGCCGTCGAATGAGTAGTTCACCGTGGGGATGATCCTGCCATTGGAGAAGGGCGCGGAAAACGAGCCCAGAAGGGTGACTCCCCCTTCCCTGTCCTGGTTGGCCGCGGGTTTCACCGAGGAGTACCCGATGGAGAACATGCCCTGAAACCTGTCGATGGGAGCGTTCCAGAAACCTGCGATGTTGTATTCCCTTCCCGAGCGGATGTGTCCTCCCCGGAGTTCCAGCCCGTCAATCGGGAACCAGCCAAGGTCCACCCCCACATTTGCTCCGTTGTCCATTCCGAAGAAGTTCTCGAAGGGTTCGTCCTTCAGGGCCGAACCGTAGAACCGGTGGTTGATCCGGAACTGAAGGCTTCCCTGCTCGAGATAGGGTGTGGGGATTTCGATGTTCAGCATGCCGGGGCCATAGGCTGAAAGGGCGAACGACAGAATTGGGACCAATGCGACTGCTTTCATGACAACCTCCTACAGTTCGAGGGATACCGCCTTTGCGTACTGATGCGGGGTTGTGAAGTCGTCGGCGCCGTTGGGGCCATAGGCGAGAAGGATCGTGTGGGTCGCGCCCTCCTGAAGCACCGTGTCGTAGATGTCTCCGGAAGCCATGGGAATCGTGAACTCGAGTTCGGTGACGCCTCCGGCTTCAGAGGCGGCTATCAGTGTGACATCGCTTGTGCCGCCGAGAACCGTATCCGCCTGGTGGGCGATGACGCCGGTGCCGAAATCATCACGGATTTGACCGTTTCCGTCGGAAACGTAACCGATGATGAAGTTGGCTCCCTGCATCATCACCTCGGGGTCGAAACCCACTCCCACCCACCCGGTGGTCGGGGCGGAAAGCCTGACCCGGAGGACTGTCTGGTCCTCCTCAACCATCCATTGCATGGTTACATTGTCGGTGGTGTATGTTTTCCAGCCCTCGTTCCCCGACGGGCCTGATGTGTTGTTGCCGCAACCGGGCAGGAGCAGAGCGGCGGCCAGCATTGCAAGGAATACCTTCATGGGTCCCTCCATTCCACAGTGTTACACTCTATTATGGCAACTCAAGGTTCGGAGGTCTACTGACGCCGGGGCTGGCAACATGCGGAAAGCCGTTTCAACCGATGACTCAATCCCTACTGGAACACGTGGATATTGTTTTACATATTGCAGCCAGAGAAATCCGGCTGGTGTTGACGCCGTTCCGGTTTTTCTCGGGAAAGGGGAAGAATATGAAAAGCCTTCTGTTGGTATCGGCGCTGATGCTTTCCACGGGAGTGTCCATGGGGTGGCAGCAGCTGGAGGTGGACGGGTTTCTGCTTCGCTGGCAGACCCAGGCCGGGGAAAAACTCGCGGTGGAACTCACCGGCCCCACAACAGGATGGGTCGCGGTGGGGTTCGACCCTTCCATGATGATGCTGGACGCCAACATCATCATCGGGTATGTCTCCGGGGGGGAAACCTTCATCCGTGACGACTGGGGCTGGCAGACCACCTCGCACCGGGCGGATACTCTTCTGGGAGGCACCCACGATGTGATTATCGACGGCGGCCAGGAATCGGAGGGGAGCACCCAGATTCGTTTCACCATTCCCCTGGACTCCGGCGACCCCTACGACAAGCCCCTTGTTCCCGGAAACACCTACCCCATCCTCATGGCCCGCGGTCCCGACGGCGCCGATGATTTCACAACCTATCACGCATTCTACACAGTGGCCGAGATAGAAATCCTGGCCTACCAGTCGTTCCCGACTGCCACATGGGGAAGGGTTAAAACCGGCCTTGAGTGAGAGAAAGGGTTCAAAACCCCTGATATTGGCCTTTGCCGGCAGTTCCAGGGAGGGCTCGTACAATCGCGGGCTGCTGGCGCAGGCGGCGCGTTTCGCCGAAGAGGCCGGGGGTCTGGTGACAAAGGTGGATATGGGAGATTACCCCATGCCCATTATGAACGAAGATCTCGAGGCCTCCAGGGGCATTCCGGAGAACGCCCTTGCGTTCAAGAAACTGCTTGCTGACCATGACGGGTTTCTAATCGCATCGCCGGAGTACAACGGTTTCGTCACGCCTCTTCTGAAAAACGCGCTGGACTGGGCCTCCCGTTCCGAAACACCGGACGAGCAGCCACTGAGAGCTTTCCGCGGAAAAACCGCGGCCATCATCGCCGCCTCCCCGGGTCGGCTGGGTGGGCTGCGCAGCCTTTCGATGCTGCGGATTCTTCTCACCAACCTGGGTGTTCTGGTTGTTCCCGCCCAGCATGCTGTCTCCGGGGCCGACGAAGCCTTCGAGAAGAGCGGCGAACTCTCGGACAGAAGAAACATTTCGGCTGTCAGGCGGGTGGTGAAGGAACTGGTGACCGTAACCGGCGCCCTTGATATCCGGGGCCGCTGATGCTTCCCCAGGCTCTTCCACCGTCGCCGCCGGTGGTTACCCGGGAACCCTCCGACATGATGAACCGTCTTGCTCTCCGCGGGATAACCCGGTCTCCGGAGTGGGGGAAGATTCGCGAGTACTGGGAGTTTCTGAACCAGGTTCCCATCTCTGGTAACGGGTCGGGTGCTTTGGAGATGTCTTTCTCCACCTGGGGAAATCTGGATCCGGTGAAGGCGGACAGCATCATCGCCGGGCTAAGGCGTTGCGGGGATGCCCTGTCATCATCCTGCGAAAACGAGGGTATTCGGGCCGCGGTGGGAAACATCATACACCTGATGGAAACCAGAGCGCTCAGGCTCAGCCGGCTCAATCCAACTTTCCTCACCCGGATGATTCCTCCCTGGACACTTGTGATGAGGGAGGAAGCCCTTTTCGACCTGGGGGCGCGGCTGAGGCAACTGGAGCTGCTCCGGAGTGCCGGGGGAATCACTGATGAGGTCTTCGCCTCCGCTATGGATACCCTGTTCCAAAGATTCGAGACCTGGGCCTTGCTGGGGACCGTTTCGGATATGTATCACTTTCAGGGGTCGTACTATTACACCATCATAGAGATAAAGATGCTTTACAGCGCTCTTGAAGAACAGGTGGGGGAGGAAAGGCTGCGAAGTCACGATGACATGCTCCCCTCCCTCGAGTTTCTGCTGGCCGACCTTCTGGAGGGGTTTCGCTGAGCCCTTACTGGTTCGCCTTCGAGGTTACCCCGAGATGCAACCTGTCCTGCGTATTCTGCTACAATGTGTGGCACCGTAACGACTTCGGTTTTCCCGACGAACTTCCGCTTCCCGGGATCAGAGACCTTTTTTCCCGGCTCTCCGCCGATGCCCCCGGCGCCGGCATCACCCTGACCGGGGGTGAGCCCCTGCTTCGGGATGATCTGCCGGAAATCGCCGCTGCCGCCCGGGAGACCGGGTTCGCGGTGGCTGTGGCCACCAACGGATTGCTGCTGACTCCCGCCCTGGCCGGCGAGCTTTTTCGCTCCGGGGTGAGACATTTCGACATCGGAGTCGAAACCTCCTTGCCTGAAGCATCCCGGGGTATCGCCGGGGCATCCGGAACCGGCGCCAGCGTGACGGTCTGCTACTGCCTTACATCCCGGAGCTGTGAAAACGCCCGGGATGTTGTGGGCCTCGCGGCGGCGCTGGGAGCCGACGCCGTGTGTTTGAACAGGTTCGTTCCCACCGGAGGGCCCGAAGACGGTTTGCTTACACCATCTTCCCAGGAGCTGGAAGAGGCTTTCCGAAGCGCCGGCGGTGCCGCGGTTGAATTCTCTCTGCCGGTGTACGCCGGAATTCCCATGGAACCCTGTGCTTTTCCCTCCATCGGGGACTGGGGCATCATTCTCACCCGGTGCAATTGCGGGGAAGGTAAATGGGCCATCGGACCGGATGGCGGCTTGAGAACCTGCGAGCAGAGCCCGATGGTTCTTGGAAATCTTCTAAATGCCGGGTTCTCAACGCTTAGGCTTGCTCCGGAGGTGAACTGGTTCAGGGAAGAACATCGCCGGGGCGTTTGCCGAAACTGCGGCGTGTTGCCAAGTTGTGGCGGAGGTTGCAGATTTCTTGCCAGACTGGAGCTTCAATGAATTACTTCGCCTACGGTTCCAACATGTCACTGGCCCGTCTTTCGGCCAGAATCCCATCGGTGCGCAAACTCGGGGTGGGAGCGGTTTCAGGGTATCGATTGATGTTTCACAAGGCCGGGGAGAGGGACGGTTCCGCCAAGTGCGACGCCTTCTTCACCGGCGATCCATCCCATGAGGTTATGGGTGTGGTGTATGAGATGGATGCCGGAGAGAAGGACAGGCTTGACGCCATCGAAGGGGTTGGATTCGGCTATGAGAACCGCCTTGTGGAAGTGCGGATGTCCGAAGGGGTGGTGGTGACGGCCTGGCTTTACTGCGCCACAATCATTGATTCGTCCATGAAACCCTTTGACTGGTACCTGGAGCATGTTGTTCGGGGCGCCCAGGAGAACAGCCTTCCCCCGGATTACATCGGGGGAATTCTTGCGGTAGAGGCGGTTTCCGATCCCGACACCGAAAGGGCGTCAAGGGAGCGTTCAATTCACGGAAGAACTTGACAAAAAGCCCCCCCGTTGTAAGGTTGCCTCTCTGAAAAACTGACAATAAGGGGGGGTAGGTCTGCCCATGAGCAGTCCCAGCGCTTTGCGGAACATAGGTATCTTCGCCCATATCGACGCCGGCAAGACCACGGTCACCGAACGCATTCTTTTCTACACCGGCCGCACCCACCGGATGGGCGATGTGGACCACGGCACCGCAGTGATGGACTGGATGCCCCAGGAGCGGGAACGGGGCATAACCATCATGTCCGCCGCCACCACCTGTGTATGGAAAGACATCACCATAAACATCATCGACACCCCCGGGCATGTGGATTTCACCGCAGAGGTTGAACGGTCTCTTCGGGTGCTCGACGGGGGAGTGGCGGTTTTCTGCGCGGTGGGCGGCGTTGAGCCCCAGACGGAAACCGTATGGCGCCAGGCTCAGAAGTACGGCGTTCCCGCCATAGCCTTCGTGAACAAGATGGACCGTCAGGGCGCTGATTACTTCCGGGTGCTTCAGATGATGCGGGACATCCTTGGCGCATGCCCTCTTCCGGTGGCCCTTCCCATCGGCAGCGGCGGCTCTTTTCGTGGAATTGTGGACATCATTGGCGAAAGGGCCGTTTACTTCGACCCGGAAACCCTTGGAGAAAGCATCCGGGAGGATGCCGTTCCCGAAGAGATGGCGGAACAGGCGGCGGAAGCCCGGGAGAAGATAAGAGAGGCGGTGGCGGACCTCTCCGAAGAGGCCATGGAGCTGTACTTTTCCGGGGGCCTCGGGCCGGAGCAGATGACCGCCCTCATACGCCGGGGAACGCTGGAGAAGCGTTTCGTCCCGGTGCTGTGCGGCGCCGCGCTTCGGAATGTAGGGGTGCAGAGGCTGCTGGACGCCATCATCAACTGGCTGCCTGCGCCGGAGGAACTGCATTCGGTTCCCGGTCACCTCTCTTCGGGCGGAGAGTTCTCCAGAGACCGCAGTGTCGACGCGCCCTTCACGGCCCTGGTTTTCAAAATCCAGACTGACCAGCACATGGGCAGGCTTGCCTACATGAGGGTTTATTCCGGCAGCGCCCGTGACGGCCAGGCCACCCTGAACAACCGAACCGGCAAGAGGGAACGGATGATGCGCCTCGTACGGATGCACGCGGACAAGCGCGACCATCTCGACAGCGTTCAGGCCGGTGATATCGCCGCCGCGGGGATGAAGGACGCCGCCACCGGAGACACCCTTACCCACCCGGATCACCCGATGATCCTCGAATCGATCGAGTTTGCCGAGCCGGTGATGCAGATGGCCATCGAACCCGTGGGGGCCCGGGATGACAAGCTGCTGGAAGAAGCCCTGGCGGAGATGACCAGCGAAGACCCAAGCCTGAAGGTGGGGGTGGACAAGGATACCGGCCAGACCGTTATCATGGGCATGGGAGAACTCCATCTTGAGATAGTGGTCGACCGCCTGAAAAGGGAGAAGAAGCTTCAGGTCCACACCGGCAACCCCCAGGTGTCCTACCGGGAGGGCGTGTCCGGCTCGGGAAGGGGGGAAGGTGTCTTCGAAAGGCTCATCGCCGGCCGGGGCAACTTCGGCCACTCCGTGGTGAAGGTGGAGCCCATCACCGCCGGGGTGGAGATCAACTGCTCCCTCGAAACCATTTCCGCCTCCTTCGCCGAAGCGGTCAGGGCAGGCATCGCCGGCAGCATCGGCGCCGGCATCCTGGCGGGTTATCCGGTTGACGGCGTCCGCATCACCCTTGTGGAAGCCCGGATTCACGAAACCGATTCCACCGAACTGGGCTACTCCTCAGCGGCTGCCGAGGCCCTCAGGGAAGCTCTGAAAGACGCGTCTCCCGTACTTCGTGAGCCCATAATGCTTCTGGATATCATCACCCCCATCGACTACCTGGGGGATGTGCTCGGTGACGTGAACTCCCGCCGGGGCCAGGTGGAGGCCATAGATCAGAGGGGGGAGGCCAGGAACATCCGCGCCCGGGTGCCCCTCGCGGAGCTGTTCGGATATACCAGCAGTCTGAGAAGCCTTACCCAGGGAAGGGCCGGCTTCTCAATGCAGTTCCATTCCTACCTGAACACACCGCCCAATGTTCAGAGAGAGCTGCTTCAGCGGATGGGGATAGTCTGCTGAGAATGCCCGGGCGGCATCGTGCAGTTGCCAATCCTGAGACCTGCAGCGCGACAGGAACACCTATCATTCCATGAACACCGAATCGGATCATGCAACTGTGATCCGCCGCAAGAACCTGCAAGCAACTCCAAATGCAACTCATTAGAAAGCACTTGACAAACCGTATTGTTCTGCGCGAGTGCTGGCTACGGATGATTGATACATCTAGGGAGTGACATGGTCAAATACTTCATTATTGGATATGATTGCACGTACACCGATACTATTCACAATCCTTAGTCCATTTATATTCTGATGAATTAAGTTCATTGATGTAGAATTGTTGCAGCACACTATTGCACTGATCGTCCCGGTGCTAATTTGAATATTGTATCTTTGGATGTATGTAGCAAAACTACATGACATTACCTGAATCTTGCCATCATATGACTCTATCTGAGGGAAGCATGTGTTTGTCTCATAATTCTCAAAGTAGCAGTTTGATAGACCTAGAAAACCCTTTCCTTTGAAAAAGACATTACGATCTTGATAGCCAAAAAAGCTACAGCAAGTCATCCTAATACTACCGACACATGAGTCGTTAACCACTACGCCATAGTTTTCCTGTCCAGTACTTCTTGGAGCATTAGCGTTTATTTGAGAATTAGTAACTAATATACCATCCTTTTGAAGATAGTTAATAACATATCCGTAACGAACGCGGTCACAAGAAGTAGCACACATTTGACCGTTCATGCTACCCGGATTCGATTGCTGTTCATCGTAGCTTTCATAGAAAAGGTATCCGGTTTTAGCACACCATACGAAAGTGTCTCGAACATACTCCCAATCAGTATGACCGAAAGAGTATGCGACTAAGGATTTTATGACTTGCTTTTGCACCCAGGCATGGTTTTTATCTCTAATATTCTGCTCTATAACGTTAACATACGCCCAATATGCTGGAATAAAATGTATGTTCTCTATTCTGCCTACATCTATGCAGTAATCCACTTTGATTCCTATATCAAGAACTGTTCCGCTGACATTCCGAATCCTGTGTTCAAGACTACAGATACCGAGTTCTTTGCTACCACACAAAATCCCACGATAGCTATTGTACAATGTAATGTTTTCAATTGTGCAATTTGCACCTGCAACAAAAAATGTATACGGGTATACTATGTAGGAGTATTGCTCTGGCCACTGCGGTGGAATAATCTGATTGGGATAGTAGACACTAAGCCCAGAAACGGAAGATGCTCCATTCATCGTGAATAGTGGAGCACCGTTAATCAGGCCTTCATTGGCATAAGCAAGAATAGCCGCTCCACAGAGATTATGAATATCTTGAATCGCATCTACTTCTCCCTGTAAACGAACACCTTCATATACAACTATTCCATTGTAGAGTGCATAATGTCCTGTTGGAAAAAAGACAACTCCACCACCATTATCGTAAGCCGCTTGAATTGCATCTTGAATGCTGTTTGAGCAATCAATGTCTTGGTTGGGAGTAGCACCAAAATCGAGAACATTGAATAGTCCATTATTGGGAGAATTCATTTAGAGCCTCCATCTCGGTCTATAGTAATTCCAATAGAAACGCAATATCTCACAAAACAACCAAGCTATACGCCTTCAAATCGGGTGCAGTACACCACAGCGCCCAGATGCCCTTCGTGATCGGTGAAGTCGAGATGGCAGCATGAAGCTCCGGCACCGCGGATCATTTCAAGAATGACATTCATGCTGTAGTTGTTCATCTGCATCTGCGGAGCCATGAAGCCACGGCCTTTAACCAGGTTGATGAAATTTCTGGAAAAGGGAAGGTACTTCGTAAGATAGTGCATGACATACTTCGCCTTCGTGTCTTTCGCGTATGTGAAATGACACGCGCACACACCGCCGGCCTCGAGGTGCGTCAGAAGGCCGCCGAATATCCTGTATCCCCTGGTGACCGGAATGTGCTGGAAGACAACGAAGGAGTGGATGAAGTCGAACTTGCCGTTCAACGAGGCCAGCCGGTCGTCCGACTTCATCAGTGCAACGTTTTTCAGGCCCCGGGCATCGCAGTTGGCCCGGGCCTCCCGCAGCATGGACTCGGAAACATCAAGGCCGGTGACCTGTTCCGACAGACCGGCGAGTGGAATCACCAGCCTTCCCACCCCGCAACCGAAATCCAGCGCCCTTCTGATGGAGAAACCCGGGCGGATTTGCTCTGCCATGGACAGGACCCGGTTGATATGGGTTTCGCCGGAACGGAAGAACTCTTCCCTGTTCCTTTCGTCGAGGTTCCCGCACCTGAACTTCTCATTGGTGACCACGCCGAAGTAAGGTTCGGATCTGCCCAGCCGTTCCCATTCCCTGTCCGTGTTCCTGTTGAACATTCCGTGCTCTCTACGGATAAAGTTAATCGAGAGTTTTCGGTAAATCATACTTCATCATTAATGCAATCATAGGTATTTGCATAGATCATGAGCAAACACTTGATTGCCGCTTCATGAACTGCAGGGAGGCAGGACTATTTACAGAGGACATACGCCGGTCAAGTCCTGAATTTTCTGTGACTTTCTCCTAAGCCCTCAACTGGCTCCAATTCACTTCCAGTTTTCCGCTCCTCTTCCCACTCTTCGATCAGTTCCATGTTCAGGTATCGTCTTCCGGTAAACCACTCTTCATGAATATCCTGCCAGAGTGCAGTAAGCAGTCTCAGGGCACTCTCTCGGTTTGGGAATATCCTGACAGGAATAATCCTGCGACGGATCTCCTCGTTCATCCTCTCAACACCGATAGTCGTTCTGAGTCTTCTCCGGTGTTCAGGAGGCAGCTCAAAGACAGCCAGACAGTCCTGGATGTTCTCCTCAAGCCAGTCGCAGAATTCAGGCTGTCTGGAGTAGTCTGAAAGTATCCGGTTAATCAGGTAGTCGGTGGTCTCACGATCTGTTGAATCCCAGACCTCTTTCAGCCTGCGGTGCATCTCATAGTGCATTCTGCGGGGGATGTGGCTCCTGGCATTCCTGCCGAAGTGGAATTGGCATCTTTGCCACTGGCTGCCCTGGAAGCACATCATCGCCGCGGACACCAGCCCACATGGTCATCGCTCACCACCAGGTCCACGCCCTGGAGTCCACGCTTCCGCAGAGATAGAAAAAACTCCCGCCAGCCCTGCTCGCTCTCGCCGTTCCCCATGGCCACACCCAGCACTTCCCGATGACCGCTCTTCCGGATCCCCTCCGCCACAAGGCACGATTCCGAGACGATCCGGCGAGACTTGCGCACATGGTGCACCTGCGCATCCACGACCAGATAGGGATACTCTCCTTCAAGAGGGCGTTCCCTGAACTCTTCAAGCTCCTCATCCAGCTTGCTGCACCATGCTGATATGGTGCTTTTGGAAATCTGGTCACCGAGCAGCTCCTCGGTGATCTTCTTGATCTTGTGCGTTGCTACACCATCCTGTAGGTCTCAACCAGGGCAAGATAAAGAGCTTTCTCAACCCGTTGGTAGCGCTCGTACACCGAAGGAGAGAATGAGCCGTCACGGGCCTGGGGAACATGCAGATAGATTTTCCCAACACGGGTTGTCAGAGTCCGGGACTTGAAACCGTTCCGGTGGGTGGACCGCCCCTTATCCCTTTCGTAAGGGTCCCTGCCCATGTGGGCTTCGAACTCTTCGCTTAGTGCTTTCTGCACTTCTCTTTGAACAACTTCCCTCAATGCGTCACTGTCATTCATCAGACTCTGGACATTTGATTCGCTTTTCGCCAGCTTACGATTGGTCATCATCTTCCTTCTCCAGGCTTGTTGGTTCTTGGTCGTTTCAACAATACCCAGTTGAGGGGATGATGGCCGCCCTCCTATGCGACCGCTAGGATTTCACAGAATAGTACGGGCACAGTCCATACGCCTCAAATGATGCGGATTCTCTGTATAGGGGAAGATTGGATATGATTCATCGTACCCATCAAATATGGCAGAGGTGGAACTGCCGGTTTTCCGGGCACCGCCTGATGCTCAGGCCGTGACTGCCCTCGGAATGCTTTCCGGCAGAAGTGCGAGGACCTCGTAGTTTAGGTGGCCCGCCAGGTCGCCGAACGAGCGCACGGAGATCTCCCTGCGGCCCTGTTTTCCGATGATGACCACCTCATCACCCTTTTCCGCGCCGGGACAATCCGTGATGTCCACCATCATCATGTTCATGTTCACCACACCGCAGACCGGCGCTCGTCTGCCCTGGATCAGCACATGACCGAGGTTGCTAAGGCTTCTGGAGAAGCCCTGGGAGTATCCCACCGGAACCGCCGCGACCCGCTGACATCGGGATGTGAGGAAGGAACTTCCGTAGCCCACGAATTCCCCGGGCTTCACCATGGTGATCCCCATTACCCGGCTTTTCCAGGAGATGATCCGCTTCAGGGGGTCGCGGAAGTTCTCCATCTTCCGCCCGGTGTCCAGCATATGGTGCATTCTGGTCTCCATGCTGGGCCAGTAGCCGTACAGGGCTATCCCCACCCTGGCGCCCTCCATCCTGGTTTCCGGAAGGCTGAGGGCCGCGGCGGAACTGGCGGCATGCCTCATGCCCGGCGTGATGCCCAGTTGGAGAAGAAAGCCGCAGAGTTCATGAAAGAGGGTCATCTGCTTCTGTATACGCTGATGGTTGGATGTGCTTTCCGCGCCGGCGAGGTGGGTGCAGGTTCCCATCACCCTGACGGCGTCGGGTTCTTTGTTAAGAATCTCCGCCGCGGTTTCCAGGGAGTCTTGTGGAAGCCCGGTCCGGTTCATCCCGGTTTCCAGCTCAAGATGGATCCTCGAGGGGTTTTCCCGGTTTCCCGCCGCCGCCGCGGCCCTAATGCACTCAAGATCGCTGACATAGAATGAGATGTTGTTCCCTGTGGCCCAGGGGAGGTCACTTTCGTGGATGTATCCCATGATCAGGATTTCGTCCCCGGGAATTCCGGCGTCCAGCAGGCTCCACGCCTCGTCGGCGCTGAACACGCCGAACATGTTCACTCCCAGTTCCCTGGCCAGCGGCGCGAAACACCTGATTCCATGGCCGTAGGCGTTGCTCTTGACCACGGAGATAAGCCGGCAGCCTCCCAGGGTTTTCTTCAGGAAGCGGATGTTGCCCTTCAGGGCGCTGCGGCTCAGTTCTATTTCCGATGCGGCGGTGGGTCTAGTCCTCATGTCTTTCCATCCAGACAGAGCTGCCTGACGGTTTCCAGCAGGAGTTCGATTCCAATAGGGAGAAGCTCATCCGGAAACGCGTAATCCGGGTGGTGAAGAGGGGCTGCCTCTTCGCCGGCGCCCAGGCCGAACAGAACTCCCGGGAAGTTCCCGGAGAAATGCCCGAAATCCTCGGACCAGGGGAAGGGTTCCCCTGCGTTGACAACCGTCATTCCCAGCCTCTCCGCGGCTTTGCCCACGGCATTAACGCAGATGGGATCGTTTATCACCGGAGGGTACTCCTCCTCCCTGTGGAAAGACATTTCGAGGTTGAACGCCGCGGCGGTTCCCGAAGCCAACTCTTCGCATGCTTTGAACAGCCGTCCCATCACATCCGGGTCCGCCGCCCTGAGGGTGGCCATGACCACCGCTTCTCCGGGTGATGTGCCGAACGCCCGGGCGCCCAGAACGGCGTGTATCACCGTGACCTTCGCGGCCTGGAAAAGCCCGGCATTGAACTGGGGCACGGCGCTGAAGGCCTGGATAAGCTGGGCCACGGCCAGGGCCGGGCTTCTTCCTTTTTGGGGCTCACCCGCATGACTTCGCAATCCCGTGAGGCGCACGGTGACCCCGGAGGAGGCGGAAGCGAAAACCCCCGGTTTCAGGATGACGCCCCCCAGGGGAAAACCCGGGAGGTTATGCAGGGCCACAGCAAAATCGGGTTTCACCTTCCGGAACTCCGGGTCGGCCAACACTGCCGCGGCTCCGGACCCGGTTTCCTCGGCGGGCTGGAACAGCAGCAGGGCGGAGCCCCTCTCCAGGGGTCGCGCGCCCAGTCGTGCCGCCAGGCCAGCCACAATGGCCATGTGGCCGTCGTGGCCACAGCCGTGGCAGGCTCCGGTTCCGTCCGGAAGGGGAAGTGCGTCCAGTTCACAGCGCACCATGACCACCGGCCCGGAGGTTCTTCCGGGGTACAGGGCGGCGATGCCGTGCCCTCCAAGTCCGGTGAGAATTTTTGCCGGTCGGGTACTCTCCAGATGGGTTCTCACTATTGCCGCCGTCGCCGCCTCACCGCCGGAGACCTCGGCCCTTGCGTGCAGTCTTTCCCTGAGTTCCCTGATTATCAGACCTTTCCCTCACCGACAAGCTTCGCGAAGTTGTCAAACGACCGATTCCAGGTTTTTTCATGGGCTTCTGGAAAACAGCATCCGGGAAGCTCCCGGTTTCTCAGGTGGCTTGCTATGCAGTCGCAGCACACACCCCTGCGGGAGCAAGGGTCGTAACTGCACGAGCATCGCCGGATGTTTTCAACTTTTTTACAGTCCATGATGGCGAGACCCCTTCCGGTATATGCCGTCACTGCATAAAACCCGAACAGCGTCGATGTCAACCCCGCCGGGCGAATCGTGCGGGGCGGCTTATGCCAGTATCCGCCTGATGCCCTCCACCGCCTGATCGGTGAGATGGCGGTATGAGGATTTGGCTTCGGCAATCACCGTGAGCACGACGGGCTGGCCGGAGATGTCGAAGGACCGGCAGATCACAGAATCACCGGACGCTCCCCCCATTGTGATCTGATCCATGCTCTCAAAGCCCGTGAGGTCCACGGCGTTCCTTGTCATTTCCCATACGAAGCCCGCCAGGGCCGCCAGTGACTCGGAGTCCAGCTTCGATTCGATGTCGGCTACGGTGAAGCCGTCTTCCGTGGTGAGCAGAACAGCCTTGAAGCCTCCCTCACGGGCAACATGTTCAAGCTGCTTCTGCACCGCCTGAATTGGAACCTCCGTGCGATCCTTCCGCCTGTCTTTTCGGGCAATCCATGATTTCCACATGCGCACACGCTCCTTTCCGTAGAGAACAACTGCAACGCATACCAATATCTGTCAATTATATAGGCTTCGGGGGAATTCCGTACCCGTTTCCCCGCCCGGCTTGACAGAAAGGTTTTTCCATGGTAGGCTTGCACTTCCCCGAAATGGGGAGGGGTTGTTGCGGTTTTGCGGTTTTGCTTCTATATTCCCTACCCCTGACGCTCCGATGAGCTGACGGGCCAAACCGGTAACTGGCGGCGCGGGATTCCCCGACTGGGTGTTTTGCGCATTTGTTTTCTCTGTTTCGTGTTTTTGAGGAGATGGGTTGAACGAGATACGGCTGAGAATCAGGCTTCGGGCTTACGATCACCGTCTGCTTGACAAGTCCGCCGCCTCCATTGTGAGGGGCGTGCTGAATACCGGCGCGAGGGTGGCTGGCCCGATACCTCTGCCCACAAGGCGGAAAATGCTTACAGTGCTTCGAAGCCCGCATGTTGACAAGAAGTCCCGTGAGCAGTTCGAGCTTCGAATCCACTCGCGGCTCATTGAGATCAGAGATCCCAACGAGCAGACCACCGAAGCCCTTCGTCAACTGGATGTTCCAGCGGGCGTGGATGTAGAGATTAAATAACCGGCGTAATCCTCCTTACTGATCCGGCGGTGCCGGGTTAAGAGGAAATGCCGTACCGGGGAGCGTGGGCGGATGCTCCGGCGGACGGCGGAGAAAAGAACAGAAACGCTCGTCCCCCCGCCTCAAGGGGACTTCAGCGACGGGAAGTGGTATATGAGCGGACTAATGGCTCGTAAACTGGGCATGACCCGTATCTTCAATGAAGACGGAAGGGTCATACCGGTTACTGTACTCGAGGCGGCGCCAAACCATGTGGTTCAGGTGAAGACCCCGGAGCGCGACGGCTATGCCGCGGTGCAGGTGGGTTACCGGCCACAGAAGGAGAACCGCCTCAGCAAGCCCCAGAAGGGGCATCTGGACAAGGCGGGGGTTCCCCCCGTATCCCGGCTGAAGGAAGTTGGAAAGCCCGAGGGCGAAGTCAAAGCCGGCGACACCATCACCGTGGCGATCTTCAGCCCCGGAGAGAAGGTGGATGTAACCGGGTTGTGCAAGGGCAAGGGCTTCCAGGGAGTGGTCAAGCGTCACAACTTCCACGGCGGTGATGAAACCCATGGCTGCAAGTCCAAGCGAGTTCCGGGATCCATCGGCCAGTGCGCCACCCCGGGACGGGTCTGGAAGAACAAGAAGATGCCGGGACAGACCGGAAACACCAAAGTCACCGTCAAGAACCTTGAGGTTGTACAGGTTGACGGAGAGAAGAACCTGGTGGTTCTCAGGGGAGCGGTTCCCGGGTCCAGAAACGGATACCTCCTGATTCGGAAGCATAGCAGGAGCGGAGGCAAGAACTGATGGCTGTCGCAAGAGTGTACACCATGAGCGGCGAAGAGGTGGATACCGTGCAGCTTCCGGATGAAGTGTTCTCCACCGGTGTCTCCACCCACGTGCTTTGGGAAATTGTAAGGGTTGAACAGACGAATCGCCGCCGGGGCACCGCCTCCACCAGATCCCGCTCCGAGGTTCGGGGCAGCGGGAGAAAACCCTGGCGGCAGAAGCATACCGGTCACGCCCGCAGCGGTACCAGGAAATCCCCGATCTGGCGTGGCGGCGGCGTGGCCTTCGGGCCCAAACCCCGGCCCTGGAGCATCAAGCTCAATCGCAAGATCCGCAGGAAGGCGCTTGCGGGAATTCTCAGCGAAAGGCTCGACGAGGGGAACCTAAGACTCATCCGCGACTTCCTTCTCGAAGGCAAAACCCGACAGGTGGCGGGAATGCTGGCAGGAAACGGCTGCGCCGGCAGGAGAACGGTGATCCTTACCCTCGAGGGCGACGAAAACGCCTCAAGGGCCTCCAGGAACATCCCCGGTGTTTACACCGCCAGCGCGCGAAGCGTCCCGGTTACCACACTTGTCAACTCCGAGGTGGTCCTGATGGACGAACGGGCCATGGATGAGCTGAAAGCGAGGCTTTCGTGATGGATGCAAGGCAGATAATCATCGAGCCCATTGTCACAGAAAAATCCACCGAAGCCCGGGAGAGCCGTAACGCTTACTCTTTCAAGGTTAAGCCCAACGCCACCAAGCATCAGATCGCCAGGGCAATCGAGGAGATTTTCAGTGTGACGGTTGTTTCCGTGCACACCATGAGGATGGAAGGCAAGCTGAAGCGGATGGGCCGCTTCGCGGGCCGCCGTTCTTCCTGGAAAAAGGCTGTTGTCACCCTGAAAAAGGGAGACACGGTAGACTTCTTTGAGGGGGTGTAGCCATGGGTATGAAGCGATGGAAACCCACCACTCCCGGTACTCGATTCAAGGTGTCGCCGGATTTCTCGGAGATCACCAGGAGTGAGGGCGAAAAGTCCCTGATGGTTCCCCTTCCCAGCAAGGCCGGACGGAACAACAAGGGTCGGATAACCGCGAGGCACCGGGGCGGTGGTCACAAGAGGATGTACCGCATCATCGATTTCAGAAGGAACAAACCCGGTGTACCGGGCAGGATCGATTCCATCGAGTACGATCCCAACCGCAGCGCCAGGATCGCCCTGGTGGTCTACTGCGACGGGGATAAGCGATACATCATCGCTCCCGAAGGCCTTGCGGTTGGCCAAACCGTTCTCAGCGGAGCCGAGGCTCCTCCTGAGGTCGGCAACCATCTTCCGCTGAGGAAGGTTCCTTTGGGAACAATGGTGCACAACGTGGAGATGAAGCCCGGGAAGGGCGGACAGATAGCCCGCAGTGCCGGCGCCGCCGTTCAGCTCATGGCCAGGGAGGGCGGGTATGCCACCCTGCGCATGCCTTCCAGGGAGATGAGAAGGGTTCCGGTGGAGTGCATGGCCACCATCGGCCAGGTGGGCAACACCGAACACAACCTTGTGGTTCCCGGAAAGGCCGGCGCAAGCCGCTGGGTTGGAAGAAGGCCCCATGTGCGGGGCGTGGCCATGAACCCCGTTGACCACCCGATGGGCGGCGGCGAGGGCAAGACCAGCGGCGGACGGCACCCCTGCTCTCCCTGGGGTCAGTTGGCCAAGGGCCTTCGCACAAGGAAAAAGAACAAGGAATCCGGCAAGCTGATCACCAGGCGCAGGCCCACCGGAAAGAGGAGGAAGTAGCGATGGCGCGTTCCCTGAAAAAAGGCCCGTACATCGATGCCGGGCTTCTCCGGAAGGTGGAGCTCATGACCGGAACCGGCGAGAACAAGGTCATCAAGACCTGGTCCAGAAGATCCACCATTTCGCCGGATTTTGTGGGACACACCTTCGCGGTGCACAACGGCCGCAAGTTCGTCCCGGTATTCGTTGTTGAAAACATGGTGGGCCACAAGCTCGGAGAGTTTGCCCCCACACGAACATTCCGCGGTCACCGCGAGAAGAAGAAGTAGGGGGTGGAAGAAATGGAAGCCGTTGCAAAAGCAAGGTTTGTAAGGGTCCCCCCCCGCAAGGCGAGAGCCGTGGCCGATCTTATCCGAGGCAAGTCCGTGAGTCAGGCGCTTTCCATCCTGATGACGGTTCCAAAGAATGCCTCCAAGATTATTGCCAAAACCCTGGATTCCGCCGTGGCCAACGCCGTGTTCATTTCCGACGGCGCCAAGCTTGAAGCGGAAAAAATGAGGGTTTCCCTTATCACTGTAGACGAGGGGCCCATGATCGCCCGCTGGCGCCCCAGGGCCAGGGGAAGGGCCACTCGAATTGTTCACCGGACCAGCCACATCACCGTCAGGGTGAGTCAGGGCGACGAAGCCGGACGGGAGAAGAGGTAAAGATGGGACAAAAAACGAACCCTATTGGCCTCAGGCTGGGAATCACCAGGAGTTGGGACTCGGTCTGGTTCGCAAAGGGAAGAAATTTCGCGAAGCTCGTTGAGGAAGACGCAAAGATCAGAAAGTACATCCTCGGAAACCCCCTTCTCGACAAGGCTCAGATAAGCAGGGTAACCATCCTCAGGAAGCCCCAGGAAGTGCACATCGCCATCAGCACCGCCAGACCGGGGATGGTGATCGGCACCCGGGGCAAGACCATCGACAGGCTCACCAGCGAGCTCACCGCACTGACCGACAAATCGGTGAAGGTGAAGGTGGACCAGATAGACAACCCTGAAATGAGCGCCACACTGGTGGCTGAAAACGTGGCCAGGCAGCTGGAGAACAGGGTTTCCGTTCGAAGGGCCATCAAGAGAACAATTTCCGACACCATGAGGGCCGGCGCCCTTGGTATCAAGGTTTCCTGCGCCGGAAGGCTCGGGGGTGCGGAAATGTCGAGAGTTAACACTTACCACGAAGGCCGGGTGCCCCTTCATACCCTCAGGGCCGACATCGATTTCGCCAGGGCCGTGGCCCGGACAACCTACGGCGTAATCGGCGTGAAGGTCTGGATCTACGGCGGCGATGTTCACGAAGCCCCCGTGGCCGGATCCTGAGAGAGCGGTGATGCAGCATGTTGATGCCGAAAAGAACTAAGTACCGTAAGCAGCACCGGGGAAGAATGCGGGGCATGACCAAGGGCGGAGCCCAGGTATCCTTCGGGGAGTTCGGGCTTCAGGCCCTGGCGCCGGGATGGATAACCAGCGCTCAGATCGAAGCCGCCCGAGTGGCCATGACCCGTCACATCAAGAGGGGCGGCAAGGTCTGGATTCGGGTCTTTCCCGACAAGCCCGTTACATCCACCCCCGCCGAAACCAGAATGGGCAAGGGCAAAGGCGCCGTTGACCGCTGGGTCGCCACGGTTAAACCGGGCAGAGTGATGTTTGAGATCGAAGGGGTGGCGCTGGATACCGCCAGGGAGGCCATGCGTCTCGCCGGGCACAAGCTTCCGGTTCCAACCCGCTTCGTCATCAGGGACAAGGAGGCTCACCAGTGAAACCTCATGAATTTCGTGCCATGAGCAGGGAAGAGCTTGAGGAACAGGTGAGGGAGCTCCAGAGGGAGATCTTCAACCTGAGGTTCCGGAAGGCCGCCCAGCAGCTCGACAACCCGGTTAGGGTCCGTCTGGTTCGAAAGGACCTTGCCAGGGCCCTGTCCATTCTACACGAGATAGACATGGGCATTGAAACCAAAGCCGGGGAAGGGAACTGACCATGGCCGAAACAAGAGTAGGAAACAGAAGAGTGCTGAGAGGAACCGTGGTTTCCAACGCCATGGACAAGACCGCAGTGGTGGTTGTCACCACGGTCAAAGCCCACCCGGCTTACAAGAAGCGCGTCCGCACCAGCACCAGGTATTACGCCCACGATGAAACCAATCAGTGTACCGTTGGGGATGTGGTTACCATTGCGGAAACCCGTCCTCTGTCTCGCTTGAAGAGATGGCGCCTGATTGAGGTTGTCGAGAAGGCCAAGTAGGGAGGCCGGAGATGATTCAGGTGGAATCCAGGCTCAAGGTAGCCGACAACTCCGGCGCCCGGGAGGTCCTTTGCATCAGAGTGCTGGGAGGTACCGGGCGTCGGTATGCGGGAATTGGTGACTTGATCGTTGTCACAGTGAAAGAGGCGTCCCCCGGCGGGACAGTGAAGAAGAGCGATGTAAGAAGGGCGGTTGTGGTCCGCACCCGCAAGGAACTCAACCGTGCCGACGGATCCAGCGTGAGATTCGACGACAACGCCGCAGTGATCCTTGACGATGCCGGCCAGCCGGTGGCCACAAGGATATTCGGCCCGGTGGGCCGCGAGCTTCGCCAGCGTTTCATGAAGATCGTATCGCTGGCCCCGGAGGTGATTTGAGATGCATGTGCGCAAGGGCGACAAGGTTCTTGTAATCACCGGAAACGACAAGGGCAGAAGCGGCAAGGTGTTGAAAGTGTTCCGGGACAAGAACAAGGCTGTTGTGGAGGGAATAAGGATCATAAAGCGCCATACCCGACCCTCCCAGAAGAATCAGCAGGGTGGAATCGTCGAGAAGGAAGCTCCCATCGACGCTTCGAACCTTCAGGTGATCTGCCCGGACTGCGGCAAAGCATCGGGAATGAGCCGCGTCAGGGACGAAGAAGGCCGTCTCGGGCGCAGGTGCAAGGCCTGCGGCGAGACCATAACCGCGGGATAGGAGACTGAATGAGCGAGAAGTATGTGCCCAGGCTCAAGCAGATCTACCGTGAGGAAGTCCGCGGAAAGATGCTTGAAAAGTTCAACTACCGAAACACCATGCAGACCCCGAAACTTACCAAGATTGTGGTCAACATGGGGCTCGGAAAAGAAGCCATGGACAACGCGAACAACATAACCAGCGCCCAGTCCCAGATGGAGGCTATCACCAGCCAGAAAAGCGTTGTCGCAAAGGCAAAACGATCCGTTGCCGGTTTCAGGCTTCGTGAGGGAATGCCCATCGGGGTCTTCACCACCCTCAGGGGTGACAGAATGTGGGAATATCTTGACAGGCTCATAAACTTCGCCCTTCCACAGGTGAGGGACTTTCGCGGCCTGTCTCCCAAAGGTTTCGACGGCAGGGGCAATTTCAACTTCGGCGTGGAGGAACAGGCGATCTTTCCGGAGATCGATGTGGACAAGATCGACAAGTTCAGAGGCATGAACATCACCATCGTCACCACCGCGAAGAACGATGAGGAAGGCCTTGAACTTCTCGCCCTCCTGGGAATGCCATTCCGTCGCAGCGCCAGAAGGGGGGCGTAGAATGGCCAAGAAGAGCCTTATCGCCAAACAGAAGAGACCCGCAAAGTTCCAGGTCAGGAACTACAACAGGTGTTCGCTGTGCGGAAGACCACGGGGTTTTCTGCGCATGTTCGGGATCTGCCGGATCTGTTTCAGGGATATGGCCAACAGGGGCCTTATTCCCGGAATCCGCAAGGCAAGCTGGTAGGGAGGGGTGAAACATGTCAATGACTGACCCGATTGCGGACATGCTGACCCGGATCAGGAACGCTTCCTCGGCGGGCCACAAGATGGTGGATATTCCCGCGTCGAAAATGAAGTCAAGCATCGCCAGGGTTCTGTACAACCACGGCTTCATCCTCGGCTTCCGCCGAATCGAGGACGGCAAGCAGGGAGTGTTGAGAGTGTACCTGGCGTACAGGAATGGAACTCCCCTGATAGTGGGAATCAAGAGGATCTCCAAGCCCGGCTGCAGGGTTTACGCCGGAGTGGAGCGTCTCCCGAAGATAATGGGAGGCAGGGGAGTGGCGGTTCTCACCACTCCAAGGGGAGTCATCACCGATTTCGAAGCCAGAAAACACAAAGTGGGCGGCGAAGTGCTGCTCCACGTGTGGTAGCGGGGGGTTGGAATGTCACGAATCGGTAAGCTTCCCATCCCCCTCAGTGGCGCGAAGGTAACCATTTCCGGGAATACCGTGACCGCCACCGGCTCCAGGGGAGAGGATACGTTTTTGCTCCCGGACGGTATCACCATCGAAGTCACAGGTGACATGATCCATGTCAACCGCCGGGACGACAGCCCGGACCAGAGACGGCTTCACGGAGTTACCCGGGCGCAGTTGAACAACCGCATCCTCGGAGTAACCCGTGGTCATACCCGGGAACTCATTGTGCAGGGCAAGGGCTACCAGGCGGAGCTGACGGGGAAATCCATCGAAATGCAGATAGGTTTCTCCCACAAAGTGGTGGCTTCCATACCCGAAGGACTGAATGTCGATCTGAAACTTGGTCAGAACACATTCACACTGACAATCAGCGGAAACGACAAGCATCTCGTGGGGGATTTCGCCGCGGCTCTCTACAAAATCCGACCGGTGGAGCCCTACAACCTCATCGGTTTCCGCTACAGCGACCAGCAGATAAAGCGCAAAGCCGCCAAGTCTGCCACAAGTTAGGAAGGGAGGCAGAAATGTCGAAACCAGGCAAGTTGCAGCGCCTCCTTAAAAGGCACAGGAGCATCAGGAAGAAGATATCGGGCACCGCTTCCCGGCCCCGGCTATTTGTCCGGCGGAGCAACAGGCACATGGTGGCCTGCCTGATCGATGACCTGGCCGGGAAAACTCTCCTCTCCCTCACCACCGATTCCAGGGAGATCGCGGAAACCCTGTCCGGAAGCAAGAGTGAAAAGGCCGCGCTCCTCGGAGCCCGGCTGGCTGAGAAGGCAAGGGAGCTTGGCGTTGAGAAAGTAGTATTTGACCGGGGCGGTCATCCCTTCCACGGTAGGGTGAAGGCTCTGGCTGAAAAGGCCCGCGAAGGCGGACTGGTTTTCTAGGGGGCTTTCAATGGCTGAAGAAAGACAAGGCGGCAGGTCACCCCGGGGCGCGGGCGCTTCCGGTGGAGGTCCGGGCGCCAGGGGCGGCAGGAATCCGAGAGATCGCAGGGAGGCCAAGGGCAGGCAGCGCAAACCTGAAGTGGTTGAAGACGATGGCCTTATCGACAGGCTCATCGCGGTGAACCGCTGCGCCAAGGTCACCAAGGGCGGAAGAACCTTCGGGTTCAACGCCATCGTCGCGGTTGGAGATCAGAATGGAAAAGTGGGAGTGGGTCTGGGCAAGGCCACCGAGCTTCCGGAATCCATCAGGAAGGCGACAGAGGCCGCCAAGAAGAGCATGATCGATGTTCCCATGGTGGACAACCGCACCCTTCCCCACGACATCGTGGGCAAGTACGGCGCCGGCCAGGTGCTTCTCAGGCCCGCAAGCCCCGGAACCGGGGTCATAGCCGGAAGCGCGGTGCGCGCCATCATGGAATGTGCCGGAGTAAAGGATGTTCTTACAAAAGCCCAGGGTACCAACAACCCCCACAATGTGGTAAAGGCCACAATGTCCGGGTTGAGTGACCTGATTTCGATCAGCAGGGTCAGTGCCATCCGGTCCAAGATCGTTGCCGGAAGGACGGAGAGCAATGGCTGAGGGTAAACTGCGAATCACGAAAGTGAAAAGCTGCATAGGCAGGCAGGAGGTGCAGAAGCGCACCCTCACCGCCCTGGGGCTCAAGAGGATCAACCAGGTGGTGGAGCAGCCCGACAACCCCCAGATAAGGGGGATGGTGTTCAGGGTGCGACACCTTGTAGAAGTGGAAGAGGTGAAGGCATGAGAAGACTGCAGCACCTCCGTCCCGCGGAAGGCGCCACAAAAAATCGCCGCCGCCGGGGCTGCGGTCGGGGAACCGGTATCGGCGGAACCTCCGGCAAGGGACACAAGGGGCAGAAGGCCCGGGCGAAGATTCACCCGTGGTTCGAGGGCGGTCAGCTTCCCATTCAGCGCCGGATGACCCACAAGGGGTTCAACAACGCCAGGTTCGCCGTGGTTTACCAGGTGGTGAACGTGGGCATGCTGAACCGGTTCGAGAACGCGGCGGTGATCACACCGGACATCCTCAAATGCGCAGGGCTCATCTCCTCCAGAAGCCGCCCGGTGAAGATTCTCGGCGACGGCGCCCTTGAAAAGGAACTCACCGTGTGCGCCCACGCATTCACCCAAACAGCGCTTGCCACCATCAAGTCCGCCGGGGGTACCGCAGAGGTGATCGCCTGATGCGCGGATTTGAAAACATCATGAAGATTCAGGAGCTGAGGAAGAAACTGATCTACACCTTCCTCCTCCTGGCTGTGTACCGGGTGGGCGGGCACATACCCGTTCCCGGAATCGATGGATCCGCCCTGCAGGAGGCATTCAACGCCGCCGGCGGCATGATGGGCATGTACGACCTCTTTGTGGGAGGCGCGCTGAGCAGGGCCAGTATCTTCGCCCTGGGAATCATGCCGTACATCTCGGCTTCGATCATCATTCAGCTTCTGACCTCGGTTATGCCCTACTTCGAGAAACTGAAGAAGGAAGGCGAAGCGGGCAGGCAGAAGATGACCGAGATCACCCGGTACGGAACGGTGCTTCTCGGGTTGATTCAGGGGCTGGGGATCTCCCAGTACATTGTGGGGATGAACCAGCAGGTCCCAGGGGTGGTGCCCAATCCCGGCCTGGGCTTCACGCTCCAGACGGTTCTCACCCTGATCACGGGAACCATCTTCGTGATGTGGCTCGGTGAGAGGATCAGCGAGAGAGGTGTGGGCAACGGCATAAGTCTCATCATTTTCGCGGGAATCGTGGGTCAGCTGCCTGAGGGCATCATTTCCCTCTACCGGGATGTGTTCGTTCTTCAACAGACCAACTTCATCAGCATGATCTTCCTGCTGGTGTTCATGTTTGCGGTGGTGGCCTTCGTGGTTCTGATGACGGAAGCCCAGCGAAAGATTCCTGTAACCTACGCAAAACAGGTAAGGGGCAGGAAAATCTTCGGAGGACAGAGCACCTTCATACCGATACGGCTCAACACCGCGGGGGTCATCCCGGTGATCTTTGCCCAGTCCTTCATGATGTTTCCGTCCTCCATCGCCATGTTCTTTCCCAACTCCGGAATAGACCAGTGGGTGAACAGCTGGCTCTCTCCCGGAGGCGCTCTTTACAACATAATCTACGCGGCTCTGATCATCGTGTTCGCTTATGTGTACACCGCCATCACCTTCAATCCCCAGGATCTGGCGGACAACATGAAGAAGTACGGCGGTTTCATTCCCGGAAGAAAACCGGGAAAATCCACCGCCAAGTACATCGAGCGGGTTCTGGTGAGGGTCACCCTGCCCGGCGCCATCTTCCTGGCCCTGATAGCGGTGCTTCCCATGATCCTGATCAGGCACGTGGGAATCAACTTCATGTTCGGGGGCACAAGCCTTCTGATCGTTGTGGGAGTGGCACTGGAAACCCTCAGACAGATAGAGACCCATCTGCTGATGAGACACTACGACGGTTTCCTTACCAAGGGAAGGATACGCGGGCGTAGATGATAGTTACCTTCTTCGGTTCTCCGGGGTCGGGCAAGGGCACCCAGGCTGAACTCACAGCAAAAACCCTGGGGCTCGCCCATGTATCCACCGGCAAGCATTTTCGCCGGGAGATTCAGCAGGGTACCCCCCTGGGTCTCGAGATCAGGGAAGTAATGGAAGCGGGACAGCTGGTTTCCGATGAGATCGTGAACGAGCTTGTGTTCAGCATCATCGGCAAGCTGCCGGGCGCGCTGCTTGACGGCTATCCCCGGAATCCCGTTCAGGCCGAGAGCTTGGACGAGTATCTTGAGAATGCCGGCCGCCGGGTGGATGTTGCGGTGTTTCTCGATGTGCCCAAGGCCGAAGCCGTAGCCAGGCTCGCCGGGAGAAGGCACTGCAGCAAATGCGGAGCCCACGCTCCCTTTGCCGCGGAGCGGTGCGGCGGCTGCGGCGCGGGCCTGATGAGAAGAAACGACGACGACCCAGCGGTGATACGACGACGGTTCACCGAGTACCATTTGAAGACCAAACCCCTGGAGATCTACTACTCCGACAAGCTGGTGAGGGTTAATGGAATCGGCTCCGTCGAACAGGTTCACGAACGGGTTATGAAGGCAATGAAACCATGGCGGTAGTAACCTCCCCGGCGGATGTGTCCGCGATGCGTGAAACCTGCCGAATCGTCAGGAAGGTTCTGGACGAGGTAAGAGGTTTCATCGAACCCGGTGTTTCCACCGCGGACATTGACGGGCTGGGCAGGAATGTCATCACCGGGGAAGGCGCGGTTCCCTCGTTCCTGGGCTACAATGGATATCCGTCCGGGGTTTGCGTGTCCGTGAACAGCGAGGTTGTCCACGGCATCCCCTCACCGGAGCGGATAATCAGAAACGGCGACCTTGTAAGCGTTGATGTAGGTGCTTACAAGGGTGGATTTCACGGCGACGCGGCGGAAACCTTCGCCGTGGGAAAGGTGATTCCCCTGGCTCGGAAGCTTGTGGATGTCACCTACAGAGCCCGGGAACTGGGCATAGCCGCCGCGGTGCAGGGCGGTCATGTAGGAGACATTGGCGAGGCGATTCAGGAAGAGGTGGAACGGAACGGGTTCAGCGTGGTAAGGCAACTGGTCGGACACGGCATCGGAAGAAGGCTTCACGAGAAACCCCAGGTGCCCAATTACGGCGTTCGCGGACGGGGAATGAAGCTTTGCGACGGCCTTCTTCTTGCCATCGAACCCATGGTCAACTCCGGAGACGCCTTCGTGAGAACCCTTTCCGACGGCTGGACCGTCACCACAACCGACGGATCCCTCTCGGCTCACGCGGAGCATACTGTGATGATTTGCGGGAGTGAACCGGAAGTATTGACGGCGTAGACATTTATGCAAATAATTGGAGTTCTCTTATTCTCGGAAAGGAGTGAAGGCACTTGGCGAAAGAACAGGGCGTAGTTGTTGACGGGACAGTCCTTGAGACACTTCCCAACAACATGTGTCGCGTTCAGCTGGACAAGCCCGAGGGTCATGTGGTCCTTTGCCATGTTTCCGGCAAGATGAGAATGCACTACATAAGGATTCTGGTGGGTGACAGGGTCACGGTGGAGATCAGCCCGTACGATCTGAGCCGCGGCAGGATAACCTACAGATACAAGTGAGGTTGTAAAATGAAGGTACGCAGTTCGGTGAAAAAAATCTGCGAATATTGCCGCATTGTCCGCCGCAACGGGAAGGTGCTGATCATCTGTCACCGGAACCCGCGGCACAAGCAACGGCAGGGATAGCCGGATAAAACGGCGACGGAGGTGTAAGATTGGCGAGAATCGCAGGAGTTGACCTGCCCAGGAACAAGCATGTCCTCTACGCTCTTCCATACATCCACGGTATCGGGCTCACAAGTTCCAGGTTCATTCTGGAGAAGGTGGGAATTCCTATGGACAGGAATACCGATGCCCTTTCAGAGAGCGATGTGGCAGCTCTTCGCAAAGTGATCGAAGAGGAGTTCAAGGTCGAGGGCGCCCTCAGGGCCGAAGTCAGCATGAATCGCAAGCGGCTGATGGATATCGGCTGTTATCGGGGGCTCAGGCACCGCAGGGGTCTTCCAGTCCGGGGACAGCGAACCCACACCAATGCCCGGACCCGTAAGGGTCCCAAACAGGGCCACACCAGGAAGCGGTAGGGAGGTAGACCTTGCCCAAGGCTAAGGGAAAGCGTACTGTCAAGAAAATCACCAAGGTTTCTGACATCAACGGTGTAGCGCATATCAAGTCTTCCTTCAACAATACCCTCGTATCCATTTCCGACCGGCAGGGAAATGTAATCACATGGGCCAGCGGAGGAACCACAGGCGTTAAGGGAACCAGAAAAAGCACCGCCTACGCCGCCAGCCAGGCTGCGGTACAGGCAGCGGAGAGAGCCATAGAGGCGGGCCTTAAGAAGGTCGAGATTTGGGTGATGGGGCCCGGTTCAGGCCGGGAGGCCGCGGTAAGGGCTCTTCAATCCACGGATCTCGAGGTTCTTGCCATAAAGGATATCACCCGGCTGCCTCACAACGGCTGCAGACCTACAAAGAGACGCAGGGGCAAGTCGTAGGAGGGATTCTCAAGCCTTCAGGGGGATGATGAATGGAATTCATGAAACTTTACCTGCCGGACCGTATTCAGTGGGAACAGGAAACCCTTACTGAAACCCATGGCAGGCTGGCGATAACGCCTCTTGAACGAGGCTTTGGCCGCACCCTGGGAAACGCCATGCGAAGGGTGATGCTCTCCTCTCTGGAGGGCGCCGCTCCGGTTTCCGTAACCATCAAGGGCGCCAGCCACGAGTTCAGCGCTCTTCCCGGGATCAGGCAGGACGCTTCGGATATCGTTCTCAATGTTAAATCCTTGAGCATTCGCCATACGGGAGAAGAACCCGGTGTTCTCTCCCTCAAGGAGGACAGGCCCGGCGTGTATACCGCCGCTTCCCTTAAGGGTGACTCCTTCCTCAGCGTGGCCAACCCCGAGCAGGAAATCGCCGAGATTACCGGAAAGGGCGTGCTTGACCTTACCATCACGGTGGAAAAGGGCAAGGGTTTTGTCACGGTTGACGAATGGTTCAACAGCGGAAGAGGCCAGGAAATCGGCACGATTCTCGTGGATTCCTGGTTCTGTCCGGTTCGAAAGGTCAACTACACCGTAGAGAGCGCCAGGGTGGGCGACAGAACCGACTACGACTGTCTCTACCTCGATATCGACACCGACGGCAGCCTTACGCCCCAGGAGGCGGTTCAGAAAACCTGTGACATTCTGATACAGCATTTCAGAATGATCATGGAAGGCGAATCCGCCCAGGAAACCCCGGAGGAAACCACTTCTGCCCCGGTGAGTTCCGACACCGGAAAGATTTCCGCATCCTGGGACTCGGTTCCCCTCGACGACGAGGATTTCCAGTTGGACAAGAAGTATGTGAATATTTTGAAGTCCGCGGGGTTTGAAACCATAGGCGGGCTTATCGCCATGACCGCCAGTCAGTTGAAGGCATTCAACGGAGTAGGCGACAAAACCCTTCAGGTGATCAACGAGAAGCTTGAGCTGAAGGGCCTGAAGCTGAGAACGGAATAGGATACTGATGCGTCACAGAAAAACAACACCCAAGCTCGGCCGCACCAGGGAAGCCAGGGCACGAATGCTCAGGAACCTTGTCACCTCGCTGATCATCGAGGAAAGGGTTACCACCAGCCTCGCCCGCGCAAAGGTGGCAAGATCCCTGGCGGAGAGAATCATTACAAAGGGCAGAACCGACACCGTCCACTCCCGCAGACAGGTGGCCGGCATGGTTTACGGCAGTGTCGCGGTCAAGAAGGTATTCAACGAGTTGGGCCCCCGCTTTACAGACCGTCCCGGGGGTTACACCAGAATACTCAGACTCGGTCACAGAGCCGGGGACGCGGCTGAAGCGGTTATACTGGAACTGGTGGACGCTCCCGCGGTCAGCGGCAAGAAGTGAAGAAAATCGCCGTTCTCTCCTCGGGTGGCGACGCCCCTGGAATGAACGCCGGAATCCGGGCCGCGGTCAGGGCTTCCCTGCACCGCGGCCTTGCCGTTTTCGGGGTGCAGCGGGGATATGAGGGGCTTGTGGACAACCTGATGCGCCGGATGGAGTCCCGGGATGTTTCGAACATCCTTCAACACGGCGGAACCATCCTGCACTCCGCCAGGAGTGACAGGTTCATGACCCCCCAAGGCCGGGCTCTTGCCGCGGCCAACCTGGCGGAAATGGGCATCGACGGTCTTGTGGTCTTCGGAGGCGACGGCAGCTTCCGGGGCGCCCACGACCTTAGCCTGGAGCATGGCGTTGAAGTGGTCGGCGTTCCGGCCACGATTGACAACGATATCTGGGGAACAGACTTCACCATAGGCTACGATACCGCCGTGAACACCGCATTGTCTGCGCTTGACAAAGTGCGTGACACCGCCGCCGCCCACGACAGGCTTTTCATTGTAGAGGTCATGGGCCGGCACGCGGGTTTCATCGCACTGGAGGTGGCGGTGGGCGCTGGGGCGGAAGCGGTTTTCGTTCCAGAAACCCCCAACGACATTCCCGGTGTCTGTGAAAAGGTGAAGCAAAGGGTGGCCAGGGGAAAAACCTCCAACATCCTGGTGGTAGCCGAAGGCGACGAAGACGGCAACGCATACGATATCGCTAAGAGGATAGAAAAGCATTCCGGCCTGAAAAGCCGTGTCACTGTGCTGGGTCATGTTCAGAGGGGCGGAAGCCCCACAACCAGTGACAGGGTCCTGGCCACCAAGCTGGGCTGGGCCGCGGTGGACGCCCTGATCAACCACCGGGCGCCATGCATGGTGGGGGTGGAGAACGGAATCTTGAGCCATCACCCTCTTCAGGACACCTGGGTCAACAGAAAACACCTTGATCCTGTTCTTCTTCAGATAATGCAGGAAATGTAGCCTTGCTCTCTGTTCTCTGCTACCTGAGAAGCAACGGCAAAACCCTGATGATTCACCGAAACAGAAAACCCGACGACATCCAATACGGCAAGTGGAACACCCTGGGGGGCAAGATGGAACCCGGGGAGACCCCGGAGGAATGCGCCGCAAGGGAAGTGCGGGAAGAGAGCGGACTCATCATCTCGAATCCCCGCATGCGGGGAGTCATAACCTTTCCCGAGTTCGACGGTGAACAGGACTGGTTCGTTTTCGTGTTCACCTGCACCGAGTTCACCGGAACTCAGAAAAGCGGCTGCCCCGAAGGTTCGCTTCACTGGGTATCGGATGAAGACCTGGCAGACCTCCCGCTGTGGGAGGGCGACCCCATATTCATGAAATGGCTGGATTCCGACAGCTTCTGGAGCGCCAAATTCACATACGGCCCCGAAGGCTTCAGGGAACACTCCGTGGTGTTTCACGGGTGAACTCAGCCAGCCACGTTCACAGAGCGAAAAGGGTCTTGGCGGAACAGTAACGAAAAGCCGGGTTTCGCTCCCTTCGAAGTCGGCTCCTTCAGGAACTCTCCAGCCAACGTTTTCTGACCTTCTCTCCAAAGGCGCAACCTCTCCGCGAACAAGAAGACCCACGCCCAAGCCTCGATTCCTGCCTCCACTGAGAATATGATGAAATGTTGTTTGCCGAATCGAAAGTTATGTATAGAGGTGTTCTTAAATGCTTCATGTAATGAATACTAAAAGCGGGGAGATTTCGTTTCTTTGGCAGTTCTGGCCGGGTCGTTCCTTTTCTCCGAAGTGACAAACCCATGTCAATCCTTCAGTTTGCATGGAGTTGCGGGAGGATTCCATCGGCAGGAACCCTGGGACAGACAACCCTAGGAGGAAAGCATGAAACTCGAAGGGATAATGAAGCTTCAAAGCAGGGGACTTTTCGATCCCGTTCTCGAGGAAGCACTGGCGGCAGCGGCATCGAACCTTCCGGATCCGGAGCTGTCGAAACTGCACACGATCTGCTCCGATGTGATGTTCCGCAAGGGTCAGTATAACGACGCGGTGGTCTATGGGCGGATGGCAGTAGAGGCCGACGATGGGAATGCCGAAGGCTATTCATGTCTGGGCTGGGCGGAGTACTGGCTGGGCATGAATGAAAGCGCCCTACAACATCTGAAGAAGGCGGTCGAACTCGCGCCTGACAGCGCCGAATACCGCTACAGGGTGGGAAGCATACTTCACAATGCGTTCGGAAACCTTCCGGAAGCCGAGGCCGAGTTCTCAATGGCTGTCGAGGCGGACCCCTCACATACCCTCGCATGGCAGCAGCGGGGCATTTGCAGGTGGAGCCAGGGCAACAGGGAAGGGGCCGAAAACGACTACAGGAAAGGGGCAATGCTGGGAGACCCCTACTGCGGTTACATACTCAGGTACTACGGGTATCCACTGGAGGCTCCCATGGAGAAGGTGGCCCTGGCCAGGGACTGCAGGAGGCAGAACGACCATGGCACAGCGGCAGACCTCCTGAAACAGGCCCTTGATCAGGGCATGGGCGCACCCGAAAAGCAGACGGAGGTAAGACTGGAGCTTGCTGAGTGCCTGTCTGACATGAAGCTGGAAAGTGAAGCGGAGACCCAGTACGGGCTGGCAATTGAGGAAGCGCCCATGAACCCATTCTGTCACGGAGAAAGAGGCCTCTTCCACTACAATGCCTCCCGTGACTGTGAAGCGGAGAACGATTTCCGAAAGGCATTGGAACTGGCGCAAGACAAGAGCAGGTATGTTTTCTATCTGGGCAGGCTCTACGCGGTATCCGGAAAGCCGGAAGAGGGCCTCGCTCTACTCGACCCGGCAATCGAGGAAGACCCCTACGATGTGGCCCTTTTCCATTCCAGAGCGATCTGCAGGGTGAAGCTGGGAATGCACGAAGGCGCAAAGGAAGACTTCCAGAGGGCGGATTTCCTCGGGCACCGTAGCGCCCAGCGCGACCGAAGGCAGACCTACGGAGACGAGTATGCCATTGACTTCTTCGCGGCGGGAATCGAGGCGGGAGATCAGAACAACCCGGGGCTCGCCATTGAGAAATTTTCCAGGGCTGCGGATTTGTTCAGGAGGCAGAGCGTTCATTCAGGCGACCGTGCCTGGCGGTATGCGGCGAACAGCCTTCACAATCTGGGATACTACAGGCATCAGGCCGGCGAACTGAAGGAAGCCGTGGAAGACATCAGTAAGGCCCTTGAAATGACTCCCCATTACAAGGACGCCTGGATCTCCATGGGAAATGTGTACAATACCATGGGCAGTCTGGACGAGGCCCTGGAGTGCTACAACCGCGCAATTGGTCTACAGCCCAACGACGGCAGGGGCTACTACAGCAGAGGCAGGATACTGCTGGCTCAGAAGAGGTTCGACGAAGGCGCCGAAGACTTCTCCAAGGCGGCGATGTTCTACGGCAGGAACGACTGGAAGGGTGACGCCTATTTCAACAGGGCAAGGTGCCACGAAGGGGCCGGGCGAATCTCCGAGGCCATCGAAGACTACCAGCAGGCCGTTAGCCACGGTATTCAGCAGGGAATGTTCGAATCTGTACGACTTCGGGAGATCCACGGAATAGGGTAACGCCGCCTTTTCGCACGGCTCGATTGCGGTCAGGTGTCCTGTTTTCCTACCCGCGGGTGATGCCTTGCATGAAGTTTGGAATCAGCAGGCTTCGCTGCCAATGACCTGCGGTCTGACAGAGCTCTGTTGTGTTTTGCTGCTATCTGACAGGTGTCAAGGGACACCCACATTCCCGCACATGAAGAAGAGTCCCCTGTTCTTCATTGGGTGCATTATCTGAACTATTCCCTTGATTCAATGGCCTGATTCATATGTCTCAGAACGAATGCACCAAGCTCCCGCGAACTGGTGATCCCGGTCATGTAGCCTTTGATAAGCTTCGTACTTTTCTCAACGAAGTCCTCTTTCGTGACATTATCACCCCCGGGTTTTCCGGAGACGATAACGAAATGAGACTTCGCCGCTGACAGTTTAATTGCTCAGGATGATTCAAGGATTCCTCGGAAGCCGGACACGGGAACTGGAATCATAATTCCGGCAAGAGTGGAATCATTTCTCCGGCGAGCACTGGAATC
>CAZUXA010000003.1:0-34972 GCA_964624405.1 uncultured bacterium
ACCATGTTGCAGTACAGCTCGTTGAACACCTTGGGGTGTTTGCCCAGGGCTTCCGCCAGGGTGCCGCCCTTCTCCACCTCTGTGGTGACATTGGCGATGATGTCCTTGAATATCTTGTTCTCCTGCTGTCTTGCCAGGATCTGAAGGCAGTTGACCAGGGGAAGGCCGGCGTTGATCATCACCGAGAACTGCCGGGTGAAGGTGCCCAGCTCCTTGTTCTTCACTCCGGAGCCGATGACCCCGTACTTGGCCATGTCGAAGCCGCCCTTGATCACAGTGACGGTTATGCCCCTGCGTTCAAGGAGTTCCTGGGCTTCCTTTCTGTTCTTGCCTGCGATGGTTCCGGAGAGCGTTCTGCCCTGCCTGTTGGTACCTTGCCAGTGAAACTCGGCCATGTGTACCCCCCTAAATAGTCGTGTCCCGACCTGTTACTATCATCTGTTCAAGCTCTGCGGGGTTGTGGGAGCGCTCCAGCGCCACCTCCCTGGTGATGTCCCTCCTGCTTACAAGGTTGAACAGAGCCTGGTTCATGGTCTGCATGCCGTGCTTGTGGCCCGCCTGCATCATGCCGTAGATCTGGTGAAGCTTGTCTTCCCTGATGCAGGATTTGATTGCCGGAGTGCATACCAGCACCTCGGCGGCCAGGCTTCTGCCGGTGCCCCGCTGTTTTGGAATGAGCTGCTGGGTGATGACGCCCAGAAGCACGAAGGAGAGCTGGCTTCGAACCTGTTCCTGGCTTTCCGCGGGGTAGGTGTCGATGATTCGGTTGATGGATTCGTAGGTGGAGTTGGTGTGAAGCGTTGCCAGGGTGAGGTGGCCGGTTTCAGCGGTGTTCAGCGCCACCGACATGGTTACCTGATCACGCATCTCGCCGATCAGAACCACATCGGGGTCCTGCCTGAGGATGTACCTGAGGGCTTCATGGAAGCCTTCGGTGTCTGACCCTATCTCCCGCTGGTTCACGATACACTTGTTGTGGTGATGCACATACTCGATGGGGTCTTCTATGGTGATGATGTGGGCCCTTCTCATGCTGTTCACCCGGTTGATTATGGAAGCCAGGGTTGTGCTTTTGCCGCAGCCGGTGGGGCCGGTGACAAGTATGAGGCCCTGTCTCTTGTCCGCTATGGTTGCCACGACCGGAGGCAGGCCCAGCTCCTCGAAACCCAGGATTTCGTAGGGGATTACCCTTATCGCCGCGGCCACCGCCCCCCTCTGAAGGAACACATTCGCCCTGAACCGGGAGAGGCCCTTTATTCCGAATGCCAGGTCCAGTTCCTTGTCAAGCTCGAAACGCTTTTTCTGTTCGTCCTTGAGAAGGCTGTAGATGATGGACTGGGTTTCCTTGGGGGTGAGGGGGTCGTACTCCATTCTTACCAGTTCGCCGTCGATACGGATCGTGGGGGGGGCTCCCACCGTTATGTGAAGGTCTGTGGCCCGGCGCTCCATCATCTCCTTCAAAAGGGTTCTGACGTTCAGCCCGGTTGCGATATCCGCCGCCATCAGGACGAGACCGCCCGGATTTGAGACTCGAGTCTGTAATTCATTGCAGCCACCTTCACTTCCTCGTCATCGTCGGCTGTGACCCTGGTAACTTCGTCAAGGGTGGTAACGCCGGCCTTCAGTTTTGCCACAGCGTCCATCCGCAGGGTTCTCATACCGCTCTTCACCGCCAGCAGCCTGAGCTGGCCCGCGGTTTCCCTGTCGATAACCGCCTGTTTCATTGCCTTGTCGAGGGTAAGCACTTCATACAACCCAATCCTGCCCTTGTAGCCGGAACCGTTGCACCTGGCGCATCCCCTGCCCCGATGGGTTTTGGCCCCGACCATCTCCGCGGGATCTATTCCCGCTTCAATATAATCAGCGGTGGGGAAAGAAAAAGGCTCGCGGCAGTATTTACATATCTTCTTCACAAGTCGCTGGGCCATGATGGTTCTCACGGCGCTGGCCACGAGGAATGGTTTTATCCCGATGTCCACCAGGCGGTTGATGGTGCTTGGGGCGTCGTTGGTGTGTATGGTTGAGAAAACCAGATGTCCCGTGAGGGATGCCTTCATGGCAATCGAGGCGGTTTCGAAGTCGCGGATTTCCCCGACCATTATGATGTTCGGGTCCTGCCTCAGGATCGACCTCAACGCGGTGGCGAAGGTGTAGCCCATGGCGTGGTCGATTTGAGTCTGAACTATTCCGTCGATGTTGTACTCCACCGGATCCTCGGCGGTGTGAATGTTCACCGCCGGGGTGTTCAGGCTGCTCAGGGCCGAATAAAGGGTTGTGGTCTTTCCGCTTCCGGTGGGGCCTGTGACCAGAACGATACCGAACGGGGAATTCACCCCGGCAAGGAACTTCTTCAGGCCGTCTTCAGGAAAGCCAAGATGCCTGAGGTCGAACTCCAGGTTGCCCCGGTCGAGGATTCGCAGTACGATTTTCTCGCCGTTCACCGTGGGAACCGCGTTTACCCGGAAGTCGATTATCCGGTTTTCCACCCGGGCTTTGATTCTGCCGTCCTGCGTGCGCCTTCTTTCAGCTATGTTCATGCCGGACATAATTTTGAGCCTGGACAGCACAGAGGGCTGAACCGTTTTGGAAAGCCTTATCACTTCGTGGCAGGTGCCGTCCCTCCGGTAGCGAACTCTCAGGAACTTCTCGTAGGGCTCTATGTGAATGTCGCTGGATTCGGTTTTCACAGCTTCGGCGATCATTCTGTCCACGAATTTTACTATCGGTTCGTCCTTGTCGGTAACCAGGCCGTCTTCGATTTTCGATTCGTCATCGTCGTCTTCCGGGTCGAGGCTGCTCACTTCCGTGAGGCCGTCCTCGTCTTCGTCGTACTGGTTAAGGGAAGACTCAACAGTGACCAGGGAATCCCTGCGGCCGTAGATCTCGTCCAGCGCCCTCCTGACCGCGGAAGGGGAAGAGGCGTAGACGATTATCTCGGCACCGGTGGCGAACTTGAGTTCATCCACGGCATACATGTTGGCGGGCTGGGCCATGGCCACGGAAACCGTTTTTCCGTCACGCTCCAGTGGAATGACCATGTGCTCCCGGGCGGGGCCTTCGGCGATGATTTTCGCCGCGTCGTCGGGAAAGACGGTTTCGTTGAGGTAGATGGGCTCGACGCCGTAGATGTCCGCAAGGAATTCCGTGATGAGTTCTTCGGTGACCTGGCCCCTGAGAACCATCGCCTCGGCCAGATCCACTTCGCTGGGGCCCCATTCGGCGGCGATGAGATCGATTTCGTCCTGGGTTGCCAGGCCTGCCTGAACAAGCATCATGGAAAGCCGAGTCTGCATGTGTCTTCCTAGAAGTTGGCCACTGTTTCCCTCACCACCTCCGGGAAGGTGGTGACCCCGTTAATCAGCTTCCTCAGGGCGGCTTCCCTCAGGTTTATCATTCCCTTGGCAAGGGCCGCCTTCTCGATCTCTATGCTGTTGGCGTCGTTTTCTATCAGGGTTCGCATCTCCTCATCAACGGTCATTACCTCGTATATCCCGATTCGCCCCTTGTAGCCTGTGTTGTTGCACTGGGCACAGCCGGTTCCCTCGTAAAAGGTGACCTTGTCGAAACGGTCCGGGGCTATGCCCGCGTCTTCCAGGGCTTCCCTGGAGACCGCCACCGGGGTCTTGCAGTTGCCGCATATCTTCCGGATAAGCCTCTGGCTGCAGACACAGATCAGGGATGTGCTGAGCATGTAGGGCTCGGTGCCCATGTCCACCAGACGGTTGATGGTGCTGGGAGCGTCGTTGGTGTGCACCGTGGAAAGCACCAGGTGCCCGGTGAGAGCGGCCCGGATGGCGATCTCGCTGGTTTCCTTGTCCCGGATTTCACCAACCATGATGATGTCCGGATCTTGCCGGAGATACGCCCTGAGGGCCATCGCGAAGTTGAGGCCAACATCGTCGTTCATCTGAACCTGGTTGATGCCCTTGAGGTTGAACTCAACGGGGTTCTCGGCGGTCATGATGTTAACGCCTATGTCGTTCAGTTCCGAGATCGCGCTGTAGAGGGTTGTGGTTTTGCCGCTGCCGGAAGGCCCGGTAACCAGCGCAATCCCGTAGGGGCGTTTGATGGCTCTTCGGAAGGTTTTCAGGGCTTCCACCTCGAAACCCAGGGTGTCAAGATCAAGGGAAACCTGTGACCGGTCGAGAAGACGGAGTTCCACCTTCTCTCCGAACAGGGTGGGAAGAGTGGAGATTCGCATGTCTACGAACCTGTCCCCCACCCGAATCTTGGTTCTGCCGTCCTGAGGCAGGTGGTGCTCGGCAATATTCATGCCGCCCAAAATTTTCAAACGGCTTACCATGGCAAGCCGGTATTTTCGGCTCGGGCGCATTATTTCATGGAGCACTCCGTCTATCCGATAGCGGATTCTTACATACTTTTCGAAGGGCTCGAAGTGAATGTCGCTGGCGCCCCTTTTCACCGCGTCCGCCACCACCCTGTTCACCAGCTTCACCACCGGGGAGTCGCTGCTGGAAACCGCGAGGTCTTCGTCCAGCTCCTCCTCTTGTTCGTCGTCTTCGATCAGGGAGAAGAAGGCTTCATCCCCTACCAGCAGCTCATCCTCCGGGCCCTTGAAGTCCAAATCCGGGGTTTTGCCGCCCTTTTTCCTGCCGTCGTCCTTGACGGGAACGATGGCGTCGTCCTGCCGGTACACCTTGTCCAGCGCCCGCTGAATCATGCTGGATGCGCAGATGTGGGGTTCGATCTCCATGCCCAGAGAAAAACGCAGATCGTCAATCGTGAAAAGGTTGTGGGGGTCGGCCATGGCCACTACCAGTGTTTTGCCAACCCTCTCCACGGGAATAACCTCGTAACGGATTGCCAGCTTCGCCGGAACCAGCTGCAGCACTTCCGGTTCGATCTTCAGGCTATCTATGTTGATGGCCTCGATGCGGTTCTGCCTGGCGAGATAGCTGTTGAGGTCCTCCTCGGTGATGAGTTTCATCCGAACGAGGTTGTAGCCCAGCCTGCCGCCCTGATCCCTTTGAGAGTTAAGGGCGCTTTCAAGCTGTTCATTGGTTATAACGCCGGCTTTTACCAGCATCTGGCCGAGTTTCATATGTTCTCTCTCCTCTCAGGCTGGCTGAGGGTTTACACATGCTTTCGAGAGAAGAATTGCCGTGTTATTCTGCAACATTTCCCCGGCAAGTCAATGCCCTGCGACTTTCCTGACCCTGAACTGTCAGAAGTTGATCCTCACCCAGATGTTCAGCCCCACATCGGTCTGGTCGTACCGGTTGTTGACCCTGTCCTTCTTCCAGCCGTAAAGGGCTGTCATGCCCGCCTGAACCGTTCCGAAATCGTAGCTGGCATAGGGTTCGATTCTCCAGTCGGTTCGGTCGGTCTGAAGAATGTCTTCCCCGATATCCCTGATGATTTCGCTTTTGGACAGGCTTCTGGAAACCTTGATGCCGGTGGTCAGTTCACTTTGAAAGCGAAGCCTGATTCTGTTCAGAAGCGGCAGGGGAATGGAAACCCCCTGGGGTGCCCTGAACGCGTATGAGACCCCGAACTGGGTGGACTGGCTGGTGCCCTGGGTCACCGCGCTGGTTCCGGTGAAGTTCCGGTTCTCGGTCAATGTCAGGTTCTCCGTGAGATTGATCTGAACCTTGTTTTTCAGTGTGACATTTATGGATACCAGCGGGGAATAGCGCCGGGAAACCGTTTCACTGACCGGAATCTCCTCCTCGCCTTCGATTCTGGACGCGTTTACGGTTTCCAGCCTGTACCCCGAACTCAGCGTGCCGGTTCTGAGAAAGGCGAAGGGCTTGAGCCTTTCCAGGCCGCTCCATGACATGGTAAGCGAGGGCCAGGTGACGGTGTTCTGCCTGTTCCAAAACCCGCTGTAATAGCTTCTGCTGGTTGAGTTTCCGTACTCGGCTCTGATTGTCATGGCGCTTACCGGGCGCACGCCTCCGCCGAGCTGCATCGACTCGCCTTCGGTGCGGTTGTAGGGTTCAAGGTCGTCCAGTTCATCCTGAAGGCCGAACTGGTACTGCCATGGCGGCAGTGATTCCAGAGACTTGTAGCTGGTGGCGTTGGTGAAGGATAGGTTCAGGGTGGGGTCGGTGATATTGTTGGCCCACCGTTCCATCTTCATCAGTACCCATCTCGGGCTTCCGGGGGTTGCCTCCTCGTCCCGCCTTTCATCACGCAGCCTCGATACTCTTCTCATGGCATGGGCGAGACCCAGCCGGAAGGTGTAACGAAGGTTGGTGGAAATCCCCACATCGGGCAGGCTGAGGGTGTCCGCTCCCGGAGTGTGGGGGCTCAGTCTCCCGAAGGTGTAGTTGGCGTCGTAACTCACCCGGGGCATGAGATAGCTCCAGAAGTTGATGTCCTGGGCGGCGGAAACACTCTGGCTCCGGGACACCTCCCTTCCCACATTCACATTGAAACCCTCCGGGGTCCAAGGGTAGTAAAGGTCCCTTCTCACACCCAGGGAATAGGAAAGCGTGTTGCCCTTCCAGAAATTGAAACCCAGGGAACCATCGGTGAGCAGTTCCCTCTGGGTGTTGTTCCTGGTTCTGACCGTATCCTGCTGGGCCAGGTCCCATCTCACATCCCGGCCCCTCTGAAACCTTACATTGAAGCCTATTCTGGTGGGTCTGAGCCGGAAATCCTCGAGGATCGGAAGCCTGAAAAGCCTCATTCTGCCCGGAGAGAGGTTGTAGCCCACGGTAAACCTCTCGGTTTCCACCGAATCGCGGCTCGTGGGGGCTAGTCCCCTCTGTTCCCCCATGGTGTGCCGCACTGTCCAGGGGTCGAGGAAATACCTTCCAACCAGGCCCTCGGAGCGGTTGGTCTTCCGCCACTGAACCGATGTGTCCCAGGTGGTGTTGTCGGTTCGCTGGAACCAGGAGTCCTCCCCCTCGATTCGAATATCGGTGTTGGACTGGAACCGGGGCTCGGAAAGGTTTCTGCTCCAGGCGTAGGTGGCCGGAAGTGACCATCCCCACAGGGGGGGGCTGAACCTGTCAAGATTCAGGGTGGTGTTGGCGGAGTACCTGGTGGTGGTTCTGCCGGTGCCGGTGTTGGAACCGAGGCTGTGAAAATCCGCTCCCACCATCCGGTAGTCTCCCTTGACGGTCAGCAGGTCGGCGAAGTTCACCTGGCCCGTAACCCGGTGCGCGAAGCCCTCGTCCATGTATCTGCTTCTCAGGGTGATGTCGTTGATCCACACCTCCGCCGTAAGGGGCGGTCCGCCGCTGTTCCTGACTCCCAGGGCCAGGGAGAGAACATTTGCCAGGTTGGGGCTTCCCCTCACCGACAGGTTTCCGGACGACACGAACTCCTGCCCCTGGTTTTCCCTGAGAAGCTTCAGATTGACCAGCTCCTGCATTGGTATGTCCAGAACCTGCCAGCCCTGCTGAAGCGGCACCCGGAGTTCGTAGTAGTTCAGGCTGTCCCTGCCGATCTGAAAAAAAGCTTCACCATGGTTCACATTCCCCCGGACCAGGATTCGAAAGCTTTCATAGCCGGTGTAATCGGCCCCGGAGTAGAAGTTCTGCCTGGCCAGCCCCTGATGGCCCGGTTGAAGGTTCCGGCAGGAAAGGCTGAGCGACTGCTCGAGCTTGATGTTGCCGTAGTCGTCTTTGCCCGGGTCTATCCCCGGAGGAGGGTCGTCGATGTATTCCTGGTTTTCCCGGTTGTTCACCACGGAAACCGTGAATTCCTCCCAGGGAAGTATTGGAAGAGAGGTTGAGTCGGTAAGGCTGATTTCCCGCCTTTCCCAGCGGTTGCCCACTATGCCGAGGTCGTAGATTTCCAGTGTGTCCGCCTGGGTGAAACCGTCCATCCACAGCCTGGCGTAGACGATCTTGCTCCAGGTTGGCACTCCGGTGACGATGTCGGGAACGGTCACCATCAGCGAATCGTTCAGGGGAACGCTGATCAGCATCCAGCCGTACTCGTTCGGGCCATGGACGATGTAATCAGGGTTGTCCAGGGGGATTTGCACCCTGAAGAAGGTGTTGGTTCTGTCCAGCACACCGTTGCGGTTCAGATCCTCGGTGTCCAGCCGGTTGTTCCGTTCCATTCCGTTGATCCGGTTGAAGCGTACTTCCACGGGATCGTTGGAGTCGTAGTGATAATCATCCTGGTTCGGGTCGGGGTTCTCCGTGGGGTGGTACCCGGGTTCCTCGCTGCTGAAAAGGCCGTCGTAACCCGTGTCTTCATCACTTGAGAGGATGCCGTCGCCGTTTTTGTCTTCAGTATCAAGTATGCCGTTGGCCCGCATGATGATCTGGTCGCCGACCCTCTCCGGCCAGTAGGAGTCTTCATCCATTCTCTCGCCGAGGTCCAGATACAGTGAAGCGTTCCGGGCGGCGCCGGTGGCCCTCACATAAAGGGAGATATGGGTTCTTGAGGAGAAATCCGAGCCGTACCGGTCCAGACTTCGCATTATCCCCCCCCAGGAATCCGGAGTACCCATTTCGGGCTGGAAGTAGAGCTGAAGAACGCTTCGACTCACATCTTCGCTGGCGTTGGTTCCGGTGAGGCCGGGAACGATGTCGCCCATTCTCCAGCGCCGCTCCCAGTTCCACCAGCGAAGCCTTCCAGCCAGGGTTTCCCTGCCTTCAATGGGCAGCGAGGCGTATGACCACGCCAATCGGCTCTGGCCCATGGGATAGGTGGACTGGCTGCCCTCCATGTCGTCGATGTATGCCACCGATTCCCCCCCGGGCATACTCATGGCAACTTCGCCGGAGAGCATGACCATGCTCTCCGCCTCGGTGCGCACCAGGGGAATGGCGTTCACCATGTCGGTGAGGAACTCGGGGCGCGCTTCAAACCTGGCGTCAAGGTCCATCACCAGGGTGTTGTAGGCCTCTTCACCGGGGCGGGGCCTGTCCTCGGGGGTGGAGGCGCTTTCGTACATTATGGTGGCTCCCACCCAGGAGAGCCTGCCGATCTGGTACTTCATTCGGGTTCCGAAAAGGGTCTTGGACATTCGGGCGAAGAAGGGCAGGTACTCGAATGTTACCCTGAGGGTATTGGCGGGATCCAGGGCCTGTTCCGCCCTCTCGCCCATCAGGGAAAGAAGGCCTATCTCGTAGATTATGGTGTAGTCCTGGTCTCTGACCAGGGGTATCGTCTGGCCCGCCACGGTGAGGGTGACCCTTTCACTGCCGGGCACAAGCCCCATTCGTCCCAGTGAGTATGTGGTGCTGGCCGCCCGGAAGCTGACCCTCAAGAAGTAAACGCTCTTGCTTATCGGGGGATTCTTCTCGTTGTACACCGACGGGTTCTGAACATTCAGCACACTGCTGGTGAACGGCCGGTTGTCCGGGAAGATGATGAAGCCGTTGTCCCAGTCCATGGTGGCGGTTTCATCCACCATGGAACCGTCGGCGTTGGTGTCCAGCCCCAGCAGGGCCAGGAATGGCACGCCGTCCTGGCTTGACACCGGGTCTTCCCCCGGAATGTCGAGGAAAATGTCGCAACTGAAGCTTTCTCGCACTATATTATTGGCGCCCAAATAGTAACGGTTTCTCAGCATGTATTGCCAGGTCGGGTGGTTCACGGTGGGGTTCGAGTCTTTGATCAGAAGAAGGTTCTTGTCGTCTTCGGTGAAGGTGCCAAGGGTGTCGCCGGCGGCGGTGACGGCCCAGACCGCTATCATGTGATTGGCGTTCACCGGGGAGAGGAAGCGGATGACCCTTGCGCTGTCCTCAAGCACATAGTGCATTCCCGGCCCGGCCTGCAGTTCTTCCCAGATGCCTGTTCCGGTCTCGAATCCGCCGCCCGGTTTCGGCACGAACCATGAAGCCGGGGTGTGAAGCGGGTTCTGGGTGCCGTCATCCCTGAAAATCCGAATGCTGAGGATGGTGGGGGCGGGCATGGTGTCCGGCACCAGTCCGAAGAAGTAGTTGTTGGCCGGGCGAATGTCGAGAATCGTGTCGGTTACCATGGTGGCCTGGCCGACGAAATCCGCCGATTCCGTTGAACTGGCCTGCTTGCTGGCTATGGTGGTTATCTCCAGGGGGCCAACCTGGGCCTCGACCTTGGCGCCGAACAGGCCCTGGCTTGGAATGCTGTAGCTTACGAACTCCGGGCCGGTGATGGCCAGGGTAACATCACCCATCTGGATGGATCGGATAACCTCGTCGTCGAAGCCGGTGTACCTGAGCCTTACATTGTAATCCGGCTCCATTGTTCTCCGGGTGTCATGGTCCACCTGGACATTGATCTTCTCGCCGATGGTTCCATCCAGGTTGAGCACCAGTTCCTGTTCCATCTTCAGGTCGGGAAAGAGGGACTGGCTCACCCCCTCGACGCTTACCTGGTTCGGCCGGATATGGCTGACACCGGAAATGGTGATTTTCTGGTGACCCCTGATGTCCAGCTGCCCGCCCTCGCCGATGACCCCGGCAATACCCGGCGGCAGGGCGATGGGGAGGTAGATGGTGGGTACCAGCCTGCCGGACTCCCGGGAGGTTCTGACAGCGCTGGCGCTGTTTGTGAGAAGCCACCTTTTCAGGGTGGACCACTGGGCAATCCGGGTTCTGGAATCGGAAACAAGCCACACCCTGGAGCCCGAGACCGGATACCCCATGTAGTGAAGCCTGTATGAGAGCCCCTGCCCGGAAAGGGCCGGGGTTACCACTACACTTGCCCTGGGAATGCTGTAGAGGGTGGGGAGGGAGTCCTGGTAGAACCTGTGCGGGGCATCGGAAGCAAGCCAGGGCGAAGTTACGCCGGCGCCCAGGGCGGTCAGGGTGAGGATGAGAATGATCACGATTGCTTGCTTCATACTTCTTTCAATGTACTCCCGCAGCGGAGCCTTGTTCCACCCGGCCCTCGAAGGCAGGCTGCATAACATTCTTTGAAATCCACGGTTCCGCAAGCGGACTTACCGAAGCGGCTCTCCGGAGACTATATTGGCTGGCCATGAAAAAACTGCACTCTTATGTCATCAGGGAGTTTATCGCTCCGTTTCTGATTTCCATCGGGGTTTTCACCTTCGTGATGCTGCTTGACAAGCTTCTGGATCTGCTGGACATGATTGTCAGCAAAGGTGTTCCCATGGTTATTGTCGCGGAGATATTCGTTCTGCTGCTGCCTTCCATGGTGGCGGTTGTGGTGCCCATGGCGGTTCTTTCCGGAGTACTGATCGCCATAGGAAGGCTCTCCGGCGACATGGAGATAACCGCCATGAAGGCCTGCGGCGTAGGCATCATGAGAATAATCCTTCCCCTGACCGCGGTGGCGGTGGTGCTGTGCGGCCTTCTGGTGGTCTTCAACGACTCGATTCTTCCCGGCGCCAACCACCTGGCGAAAAACCTGCTTCTCGATGTGGGCTCCATGCGGCCCACCGCCAGGATAGTCTCCGGAATGTTCGTGGAAGATGTGGAGCACTACAGAATTCTGGTGGAGGGCAAGGATGATCTCACCGGCAGGCTGTACGGCGTTGTGATTCACCAGAACACGCCGGGCAAGCCCCTCCGGACCATCAGCGCCATGAGCGGGATTTTGAAGCCCATGGGCGCCAACCATCTGAGAATGACCCTGGAAAACGGTCAGATGCACGAGCTGGATCACGACGGCAGGTACAGGTTCAGCGATTTCACAACATACACTCTTGACATAGCCCGTTCTGAAGACCTGGTCAGGCGGGACAGAGCCAGTCGGGGTGACCGGGAGATGTCCACGGATCAGATGTGGGCAAGAATAGACAGTCTGGCCGGACTGGAGAGACAGCTGTCGGACAGTCTCGAGATTATGGCCCGTGATCCCTTCCTGGCCTTGTCCGCGGGTGAGATTCCCTTTGAGATAGATCAGGGGGAAGACCTGGAACAGCGAAACCGAAAGGTGAGAACCTGGCTGGCCCAGACCGGCGCCAGAACCGGAATCATCGCCGAGAGAATTGCTTACCTGAGGCTCGAGCAGAACAAGTTCGCCGTGGAGATCCACAAGAAATACTCCATACCTGTAGCCTGCATCATTTTCGTTCTTCTGGGCGTGCCTCTGGGGTTATCCTCCAGAAGGGTCAACCCCGGTATCGCCCTTTCCGTAAGCCTTCTGATGATAGTGGTTTATTACTTTTTCCTCATCACCGGCGAAAGCATGGCGGACAAGGGACAGATTGCCGCCTGGGTAGCAATGTGGACCCCGAACATCGTAATGGGAGCCCTGGGTGTGTTTCTTATATTCAGAAGCCTTCGGGAGGGGCATCCGGTTCGTCTTCCGGATTTCCGTGAGATTCTGGCGAACATCGGAAGGAAGGCGTCGAAGTGAAGCGGATGGACAGGTACCTGGCGGGCAGGTTCATTCGAATGGTTTTGATGACCGTGTCCGCCTTCACGGTTCTGTTCGTGGTGGTGGACGCCTTCGACAACATCAACCGCTGGATGGAAAGAAGCCCGTCCTGGGATGCCTTCCTTCTCTACTACGCCTACGGCCTGCCCTACATCGTAGTGCTGGTAATGCCGGTGGCGGTGCTTCTATGCAGCCTTTTTCTGGTCACCTCCCTGGCCAGAAACAACGAACTCACAGCCATGAGGGCTTCAGGCATAAGCGTTCCCAGAGTGTTCGCGCCACTTCTTGGCGTGGGGTTCCTGATCAGCGTTTTCGTGCTGGCCGCTGGCGACTTCGTCGTGGCCGAGGCAAACCACAGGCAGAGCATTGTAAAAAGGGTGAACATCGAGGGCAAGGACCCGGTCGACTACGGCATGAGGCATTCCTTCGCCCACAGGTCCCTGTCCGGGGCAATAATGGAGATTGGCTTCTTCGACGGCAGAAGCGAAACCATTACGGGAATAGTGCTGGAATGGTTCGACGGGACATCAAGAGTCACCCGAAGGCTGGATGCCCGGAGAATGGTCTTCTCCGACTCGGTCTGGACCGCGGTACAGGTCGAGGAAAGGTTGTTCGGCCCCGGCGGCGAGATGGAGTACTCGTACCACGACACCCTGAGGGTGCCGGAGATTACCGATACTCCCCTTGATCTTGGAAGCAGGACGAAATCACCCCAGGAGATGAACCTCTTTGAACTGAGCCGCCACATCGAGAGAATCCGGAGCGCCGGAGGCAATCCCAGGGAAAGCCTGGTGGAGTTCTACATGACTCTCTTCTTCCCGTTCTCCAGCCTGATCATGGTTCTCGTCGGGGCTCCCATGGCTACGCGAAACCCCCGAAGCGGCAGGTCTACCAGCGTGGCCGCCGCGATTCTGCTTGCGTTCATCTTCTTTTCACTTACCCGTTTCGGGCAGACCCTGGGAAACAAGGGCGCCCTGGCCCCGGTGATCAGCGCCGGGATATCCAATGCCATCTTCGTGGTGCTGGGCGTGGTTCTGTTCTTCAGAACGGTGAAATCCTAACCCCTGAAAATCCCCGAAAGTTTTCGGACCACTTCTCCGATGAGCCTTTCCCTGCATGATCTTCCCCAGTTGACCACCCCTGCCCCGGAGACCTTTCCGCCCTTTTGGTGGCAAAGACTCTTCATCAGGCCCAGGGCCCGGTTGCCCCCCATCCAGGGAAAGGGGAAAGCCTGGGTTACGAAGCAACCCAGGGTTTTTCCCCCAAGTGATGGCGACTTCTTCAGAAACGCGCTCATCACCGGAGCCGGGGAAAAGGCGTGCACCGGCGCGCCGAACACCAGGCCGTCGTACTCCGTCATGGTCGGAATGCTTTCAAACTCAAGTGTATCGGGCTTGTCTTCAGCGCCTTCCGATGCCTTCACATCATGCAGCTCGGCGGTGTGACCATCCGCCTCGAGCTGTTTGATCAGCCTTTCCGCAACCTGAAGCGTATTCCCGGTTCGGGAATGGACGAATACTCCGATTTTCACCCGGTGCTCCCTTCAGAGCCGAAGCATCAGCCCCGCCATGCCGGTCAGAACCGCATCGTCGAGGCCCGTTTCGCCAATGAGATATGTGACTTCGCCGTTAAAGCCCACTCTGCCCGATGCCCAGAGGCAGAAGCCCAGGGTGGCCTGGGGATAGACGAAACTTCCCTCTTTCCAGTTGATGATTGAGGATGAGGAGTCGTTGTCGCCGTATATCACCAGGTTCAGCCGGGGCCCGAAGTAGGGTTCAAAAGCGCCGGTCTTGATGCTGACCACGGGGCCTGTGTACGCGTAGAACCCCCCGGCAGCAAGGCCCAGGCCAGCAACACCGGCGAAGGAAAGGCCCTCTTCCCGGTTCACGAATGACTTCCTGCAGTAGAACCCGGTGCTGAGAAAATCGAACTGCAAGCCAATGTCAAAGTCCCTGGAGATACCGTAGGCAACTTTCACCGCGGGAAGGAACCCCTCTGCGGATTCATCGCTGAAAAACACCGCCCCGGCGTCGATTCCCAGGGCTCTCTGTTCAAGGGAGCGCCCGGTCAAATTGTGGGACATGGGCGCCACACAGCCCCCGCCAAGAAGCACTGCCGCCGTTGCCATGAAGAGTATCCTGTTGCTCACGCCACCCCTTTCTTCTGGATTGACGGAGTATGAACAACTTCGCAAAACAAGGTCAAGCCCGGGGTCTTGCCCGGATGAGAAGGGTTTCGATATGGTAGCCCTGTGCGTTACACCTTGGTTCATCAAAAGAAGCAGGAGGCTTTTTATGTCAAAGCGCGTACACAACTTCTACGCAGGGCCGGCAACCCTTCCTCTGGAAGTGGTGCAAAAGGCGCAGAAGGGTCTCGACGACTTCGCCGGCCAGGGAATGTCTGTCATGGAGATCTCCCACAGATCAAAACCCTTCGACGCCCTGTTCAAGAACGCCCAGTCCAAAATGCTGGCGATCATGGGTCTTTCTCCGGACGAGTATTACGTTCTCTTCCTCGGGGGCGGCGCCAGCATGCAGTTCTGCATGGTGCCCTTCAACTTTCTGGAGAAGAACATGACCGCGGACTACATCAACACCGGCGAATGGGCGTCCAAGGCCATGAAGGAGGCCAAGCTCTTCGGGGAAGTGAATGTTGCCGCCACCAGCAAAGACACGAATTTCGACCACATCCCGAAAAGCTTCAGCTTCACTCCGGGTGCGGCCTATGTGCATACCACCAGCAACAACACTCTTTTCGGAACCCAGCTCTGGGACTTCCCGGACACCGGCCCGGTTCCCCTGGTGTGCGACATGTCCAGCGACTTCCTCAGCAGAGAGATGGATTACAACAGATTCAGCCTTATCTATGCCGGAGCCCAGAAGAACATAGGTCCTTCCGGAGTTACTGCGGTGGTCATCCGCAGGAGCTGGCTGGAAAAGGCAAAGACCGACATCCCAACCATGCTCAGGTACTCCACCCATGTTGAAAAGGAAAGCCTCTTCAACACTCCGCCATGCTTTCCGGTGTTCGTGGTCGACCTTGTGCTGGACTGGATCCTCGAAAACGGCGGACTGGCCGCAATGGAGAAGCGCAACAGGCACAAGGCCGAAATCATATACAACATCATGGACAAGAGCGGCGGTTTCTACAGACCCCACGTCAAGGATGTCGCCAGCCGCAGCCACATGAACATAACTTTCAGGCTTCCCACGGAAGAGCTTGAGGCCGGCTTCGTGGAAGAGGGCAAAAAGCTGGACCTTGTGGGCCTCAAGGGACACCGCAGCGTAGGCGGCTGCCGGGCCTCCATCTACAACGCCATGACCCTCGAGGGCGTTGAAGCCCTGGCTTCCTTCATGGAGTCATACCTGAAGAAGAACGGCTGACACTATCGCGTTTTGCTCCCGGGGCGCCGTCCGGCGCCCCTTTCAGCAGTTCCAGAAAACCCTTCTCGTCCGTTGTCTCGATGCCAAGTTCCCGGGCATTCCGCAGTTTCGAGCCAGCCCCCGGGCCCGCCACCACAAGGGTGGTTTTGGGTGAGATTGATCCCGAAGTTCTCGCACCAGCGGCTTCCGCCATCGCTCTTGCCTCTTCCCGGGTCATTGAAAGTGTGCCGGTGAACACGATGATCTGATCCTTCAGCCTCTCTCCGGTTTCCCGCCCCGCCTCCCGGGGTTGAAACCCCGCGGCTCGCAGACCACTTATCACTACGGCGGTTACGGGATCGGTAAAGAACGCCCTGATCGCCGCGGCGGTCACGGGGCCAACTCCGTCAATTCCCAGAAGCTCTTCCTCTGAAGCCAGTTCCAGCCGGGAAAGGCTTTCAAGACCGGTGGCGATGTCCCTGGCGGTAACGGCACCCACCCCGGGAATACCCAGACCGTTGATGAATCTGGAAAGGGGCATGTTCCGGCTTTCCCGAAGCTGTTGCAGAAGCTTCGCCGCGGATTTCTCCCCCATCCGCTCCAGTGTTGAAAGATCGGAAGCGTTCAGGCTGTACAGGTCCGCCAGGGTTTTCACCCTGCCGGTGGCAACAAGCCTTTCCGCCAGAGAATCCCCAAGGCCCTGGATGTCCATGGCTTTCCTGGATGCCCAGTGTTTCACGCTTTCCCTGAGTCTCGCCGGACAGTCCGGGTTTATGCACCGGTGAGCCGATTCGCCCTCAGGCCTGGTTACCGGGCCCAGGCATACCGGACAGGCGGTGGGCATTTCAAAGGGGGCGGCCCTGTCCTCAAGGTTTCTGGTGAGACAGCCGGTGATTTCCGGAATCACATCTCCAGCCCTTCTTACCGACACCATGTCGCCGACCCTTACATCCTTCCTGATCACCTCGTCCAGATTGTGCAGTGTTACACTGGTAACGGTTACGCCGCCAACGGAAACCGGAGCAAGCTCCGCGACCGGAGTCAGCTTTCCTGTCCTGCCCACCTGAACCCGGATTCCGGTCACCGTCGCCGCCACCTCCCTGGCGTGGAACTTCCAGGCAACCGCCCAACGGGGCGCTCTGGACAGCTGGCCCGCGGCATTTCTCTGCTCTATGGAGTTCAGCTTGATTACTGCGCCGTCGATCTCCATCGGATACTTGTCGCGGCTTTCCTCCATTCGCCGGCACGCGCTTATCACCTGTTCCGAACCGGATGCGAACACGGTTTCGGGGCTTACCTGAAAACCCAGCCGGGCAAGAAGGGCAAGAAGCTCTTCCTGTGTGCCCACCCCCGGAGGGATTGCCCCCGTTCCGTAAGCGCAGAAGCTCAGGGGGCGCCGGGCTGTGATTCGGCTGTCAAGCTGCCTGAGAGAACCGCTGGCGGCGTTCCTGGGGTTCTTGAAGGGGGTTTCCCTGCCGATGTTGAGTTCCCTGAAGTCTTCCAGCATGAAGAATACTTCGCCCCGCACCGTAAGAGACTCGGGCGCCCCCGGGGCAAGTTTCAACGGAACTGCTTTTATGGTACGAACATTGTCTGTTACATCCTCGCCCCTCGATCCGTCCCCCCGGGTTCCCGCCCTTGCCAGAACGCCGTTCTCGTAGAGAAGGCTCAGGGATACGCCGTCCAGTTTCGGCTCGACGGAGTAGACCAGTTCCTGTGTTTTCATTTCCCGCGTCAGCCGCGCGTTAAAGGCATTGAAGTCCTGTTCGGAAAAAACATTGTCCAGGCTCAGCATGGGGGGATCGTGAAAGACCACGGCAAAGGCCTGTCTGGGCTCGGCTCCCACCCTCGCAGCGGGGGAATCGGGGGTGCGAAGTTCGGGGTGGGATGCTTCAAGTTGAAGAAGGCGCTGCATCAGGGCGTCGTACTCTTCGTCGGTGATTTCCGACCGGTCTTCCGAGTAGTAAAGCCGGCTGTGGTGGTTCAGCAACTCCCGAAGCCTGGCGGCTTCCGCGGCGGGCTCATTCACTTCCCCGGGCGCGCCTTCTGTAAACAATGTCCGCGGGGATAACCTCTTCGGGATTGACATCAATACCCACCACCGGGTCCGAGGCTCTGGAGGGAATGATGCCGGAAAGCCTTCCCGAAGAATCCTGGCTGAGCATTATTGTAATGGGATCGTTGTTTTCGAACAGCAGTACGGCGGACCGGAACTGGATGCTGAAACTGTCGGAGGGCTGCATCTGGCGGGTAAAGGCCTGAAGCACTCCCCCTTCGATCCACCACTCCACTTCCACCTGGGGAATGCCCGGAGTGTAGAGGAAGTCTCTTATGAGCCTGTAGCGCGACTGTCCTTCGAAGAACCCGAGGTTCGTGTGGAGTTTGGGCCAGTAACTGCCGCTGTGTCTCAGGTTGTCCAGCAGGTTGGGAAGACTGCGCAGGCAACCCTCCCTTTCGAGATACTCCAGCACGACGGGACCCTTGCCCCTCACTACCGGATCGTACAGGGGGCTGCCCCTGAGGTCAGGGTCGGACAGGGCGTGCTCCAGACCTCCGGTGGCTTCGGTCTGGTGGAGGTAGTACTTCCTGTAAGCCCTGCGCATACCGATCAGACCATCCTGCGTACCGTAAACCGCCATGAACCTGCAAGGTATCCAGGCCTGGATCATATCCGCAAGGACGGGATCGATGTAAATGGATTGAAGCGTGAAAGACGCCGCGGCGGAAGCCACCACCCCGATTCCCCTTCCCGGCCTTCCGACGGAGAGGCTGTCTGCCCATGAAAACACTCCGGAAACCGACTCGAGAGCCCCGGGTGATACCACCAGACAGCCGTGATAGGGAACCGAGAAGCCGTTTCCGTCATCTTCAAGCACCAGGATGCTGAATGTGCTGCCCGGGAACCCCAGGTGCTGCTGGAGAAAGCCGCCAAGATTGTCCGCCCAGTGCAGGCCCTGCTCCATGGATTCGTCGTCTATGTCCGCCTGAATCAGCAGCCTGCTTCTTCCGTCGGACAGAAGAAGTTCCTCGTAGTCTCCTATGAATACGGGAACGGTTCCCCTGACCAGCCCTGTTCCGGTTGTGAAGGCCTGCAGCGTATCGTTCAGGGAATACGAAGGGCTGAGCGGAACGAACACCTGCATTCCCCGGGGCGCTGTCACCTGAATATCGAACCTGTTGGGGTAATCACCAACCGGAAGATACCTTCCCCCCAGAAGTGATGAGTTCAGCCTGCTTCTGCCCAGAATCTCCCCGGTTGAGGCATCTGTTGTGTACCAGTTGCGGGGGATAACTTCCCGGTACACACCCACGAACTCCGGAGGGAAGAGGGAACTGTCCGCCACGCACCGCCAGCCTCGGTGAGCCTCGTACTCAATACTTCCCACCACGGCTTCAAGGGTGCCGGCCATGTCGCGGTTGACGGAGAGGAAAGGGCTGTACCTTCCGGAAAAACTCAGTGTGTCCACCACTGTCAGCGATGACTCGGAATGGGTGGGAGCAAATCGGATATCCACATTGTGGTGAATAATCAGAGGGGCATCCCGGGGGATTCTGTTCCTCGCGCTGTCGATCGAGGCGGGAGATGTGTCTGACAGGGTGACGGATCTCAGCCCCGGCCACCTTTCCAGAATGCTCCCTTCAAGCATGGACTTGACCGCGGAAAGCCTGCCCGGGTCAGGGGATGTGCCGGTCAGAATCAGCACCGAACCTCCCCCAAGCGGGAAATGCCTGGAGAGGGTGAGTGAATCCCCGCTCTGGATAACCTCGGGCGATACCGGAAGGCGAACATCCCTTCGAAGCGCAAGGCTGAACTCGCCGGGAGACGCACCGTCGGTTCGGCCCGTTATCGGAACATGAACCCGGTTGCCCCCCTCTTCAAGGCTGAGGAACTGACCGTAATCCCGGGACGGAGCATCCTGCCCGGTATCATCACCGCACCCGGCGAAAACCAGGAGAACAACCACGGAAAACAGTGTGACGGTTATCTTCGGCATGAGCGTAGTGTATCACCAAAAAGGGCTTCGGGCAAGTCTGGACAGCGGGGGATGTCTTTTGGTAGTTTCACCTACCCCAGAACCCCCGGAGGTTGCAATGTTCGATTCCCTTGCCATGGCCGGAAACTCCCTGGTCGAAGAAACCAGCGCCCTGACCGCCCTTTTCTGGTCGGGAGCGGCGGCCGCCATTTTTCTCGTAATCCAGTTCGCCGGGGCGAGATACTACGCCTTCAGCCAATCCCGCAACCCCCATACACCCATTACCTTTCTTGTCATTCTGTCCGCTCTGGGAATCGCGGGAACCGTGATTTTCAGTTTCATTCCCGACGCCGATCTTCAGCTCTTTCTGGGAATGACCTGCGGCGCCCTTATCTGGACCGCTCTGGGTGAGATACCGGAACAGAGCGGCTGGTATTCCCACTCCAGCAGAAGGTCTCTGCTGGTGTTTCTGTGCTTCTTCGCGGTGTGGCTTGCGATAGCCTTCATCTTCACCCGGGTGCCCCTGGCGGTTCTGGGATGCGTTGCTTACATAGCATGGGTGTGGGGGCTCCATCAGGCCAGAACCCGGGTTATCGCCAAGTGGGGTCCGGTCTCCCTGGCAACCACACTTCTGATAATCCTCCTTGGCATGATGGCCGGCGGCGCGGTTGTCATCGGGGCTTTTCTTGGAACACCCTTCAGCGGAACCAGCGCGGGACTGGCCTTTGCCATCACGATATGGTCGCTGCTCGAGGTGATATGGGAACAGGAGATGGCCCAGGGGCCCTGGCACCAGAAAAATCAGAAAACCATGTAGAAAAGCCCCAGCCTGCCCGAGATTCCCCTGGGTTTGACTTCACTGTAGTAGATTTCAGCGGGAAGGGCGTCGCGGTTGTAGCCCCTCCAGTCCTGCAATGACCAGCTGTCCGCCTTGGACGAGATGCTTGCGGCGGCGGTTCCCTGCAGACCCAGATGCGAACTGAAAAGCCACTCCACCCCCGCGCCCGCGGTGGCGGCGAACATCACGGTGTTCGCCGAGGCGGAGACAGTATCCACCCTTGTGTCCTGTATCAGGAAATTCGTTTCCACGCCGGCCTCGAGACGCAGAGCCAGCGCCGGGGAGGAAACCGGAATTCTTGCCCCGGCGCTTCCCCGAACACCGATGGTGCTCATTCGAGGCAGCACGGCGCTTACCAGGGCTCCGCCGAACGCAAGGCCCCAGCGGGAGGTCCAGCCCCCGAGTTCGACCTGATTCATGACCCTGCCGGTTCTGGCATCGTCGCCCTCGAGACCCGAGCCGGGAACAATTTCCACGGGAACGGCGGTGTACTGAAGGAAGACATTGGCCGGTGAAGAGCTCTCGACGGCGGTCACCAGTGAACCCTCCACAAGCCTTCCGGTGATGAGCCTGCCGGTGCTGCTGCCGGCGGTAACCCCGGTTATCTGAAGGATTCCGCGGCTGTGAAGGCCCTCGTACTCGGTTCGGGTTTGGGGAACACCCATGGATCTTGCCACCATGGAAAAAATCATGCCCTTTCTCAGACCGTCATCGGTGCCGGCGGGAAGGTCGAACACAGGACCCTGGCCCACATGGAATGTAAGCTCCAGCGGGAATATCTCGAGAAGGCTTCTGGCCACTATGATCTCAACGCCGCTGATGGCCAGAGCCTGTGGCGACGGTGACGGGATTTCGGTGCGCATGGTCTCCCGGATGGACCCCAGGAGAACCGCGTCGGAGGTGTAGAACCGGGCCGCGACTTCGATTGTGGTCAGCCGTCGTGCGAAAAGGGAATCGCCGTCCTGCGAGGTTCCTGAATCGTAGGAAGGGCTTCCAACATCAAGAACCATGAACGCGTCTACCCCGGTGGATGCCGCGATCTCCCGAAGCCTGTACAACAGGCTTCCAGGATCGCCCTCGTAGCTCGGGTGACCCGAAATGTCGATGTATCTGAATCTGCCGGCAACTTCGTACAACTCACCGGCCCTGGCAGCCAGGGCGGAAGCATCGTATTGCCCCTGAACCAGCGGCAGTACCGCCACCGACGGCAGGTTCTCCACCGGCATGGCGGCAAGCAGCAAAAGGCAGAATATCATTAGCGGTCCTTCCTGTTTCCCCCTGGATGGAATTTAACAGAGACCGATGGTTTTGGAAAGGGGTTCAGTCCGGAATGATTCTCACGGTAAGAGGCGCTTCAAGCCCGAGGAACACCCTGGGAAGACCGTCTTCCTCCAGGGTGTAACCCAGTGAGTCAAGCCGGAATGTCGAGGGAAAGTCATCGCTGACCAGAAGCATGCTGTCCACGAAGGCTGCAAGCTCGCTCCAGGGGGGCACCAGGGTTCCATCGGGCCTTTCACACACAATGTGATAGCCCGGTTCCATGACGGGCTGTTCCAGAAAGCTCCGGCTTGAGGACAGGGTTATCTCCATGGGAGCCGAACCTTCCGCCGCCCTGCCCGTGCTGCCGGCAATTCCGCCGCTTCCGGTAACCATGTCCGGCATTGCCGCCTCCTCGTCAAGGCTGAAAAACGCCGGAGCTTCCGAACTCGGGCTTTCCTGAAGAGCATCTGTGAATGCTATGGATGGCACCTCCGTGGAGGGTTCCGCGGGCCGGGTTTCAGGGGTCGGTGTATCTGAGGTTTCCTGGTGTGCCGTCTCTTCCGTCGACTCAAGCTCAGCAGCGGGTTGGGCAGCGGTTTCCATGATTTCAGCCGGCAGGTCTTCTTCGTGGCGAGCCTGGATTTCCCTCTGAACCATCTGTTCCAGGCCCTGTTGCCTTTCCGGCGGAAAAACCCTGACCCCCAGAAACACCGCTGCGACTCCGGCGGCTACTCCTATCAGCCAGGCTGGAACAGCGGCTTTCTTCCGGTTCCGGGTTTCAAGGCGCTTTCTCATGGCGCTGAAACGGAAATCCGGCGGATCCTGCCATGAGTCTCTCCAGCTTCTCTCCAGAACTTCCTGGGTTTCGAGGAATGCCCTGCATTCCCCGCAGCCGGCCAGGTGCTCCCGGATCGAAGCCGCACTTTCCGGTTCCAGTTCTCCATCCATGTATGCCATCAGTATCGACGATTCAGGACAGTTCACCACCCCCCCCTTTCATCTCCGGGGAAAGCAGCGACCTGACCTGGGTTCTGGCCCGGTTCAGCCTTGACATGACGGTTCCAACCGCGATGCCCAGGGTCTGGGCTATCTCGGAGTAACTGAGCTCCTGGTCCACCCGAAGCACAAAAACCTCACGGAGAGGATCCGAAAGTGATTCCACCGCCCTGCCCACCGCAATGGCCAGCTCTTCAGCGGCGGCGTTCAAGGGCGCCGCGTCCAGGGTTATGGTTTGACCGCTGTAGCCGTAGTCATCCTCGAACTCAACTTCCGCCCTGCGGCTCGATTTCCTGTGAAAGTTGACGGCCACGTTGTGGACGATCCTGTATATCCAGGTGAAGAAGCGGAACTCCGGGTCGAACCCGTCCATGGCGTTCATCGCCCTGATGAAGGATTCCTGGGTGATGTCCCAGGCATCATCATCACATCCGCACAACCTTCTTGCCACTCTGAACACTCTTTTCTCGTACATCCTGACCAGCCTGCCGAAGGCGTCCCGGTCTCCCCCGATGGCTTTCCCGATTACGAGGGCTTCTTCCTCCGCTTCGGCGCCAACTGCCAGTAGTACAAGAAACAGAATCATTTCATTCCCTCAGAGGTTGATTACAATTCCAAGGGCAAGCCCCGCGTTTCTGTCGAAGCTCCTGTTTTCCGCCTCGAAGCCGAAAAGATAGGCGTCCACATAGGCGTCCAGCATGCTCAGCACCCATGCCCCCGCGGTGTACCAGATCAGGCTTCGCCTTCGGTTGTAGTGCTCTTCGTAGGCCTGTTCCCAGGCCGGGTCTCCGGTGAGCCGATGGTTTTCCCGGGCTTCATCGGCTCGGTTGTTCTCATACAGCACCCAGCCCAGAAGACCCGCCTGCAGGGCACCGTACCCAAGGCCCTTCAGCGGTTCACTATTGTAGAACTGTCCCCATCCGGGAATGACCGCGCTGCGGAGAAGGGCTCCGGTGGGGCTTCTGTGAGGCACCTGAACTGTGGCGGTGCTCTCCGCGAAGAGAGGCAGGGCCATCAGCACCAGGAACAGGCCGCACTTCAGACTATCACCCCCCGTTCAGAGGTTTGGATAAAGCGGCCCATGCGATACATCGGTGATTCCTCCGGCCAGCTGGAAAGGGAGATTTCCACCTTTTCCTTCATCACCCCCGGAGAACGGAAAAAGTACCTAAAGGCTTCCTTTGCCTGTTCAATAAGGTCAGGAGACCAACCGTGACGCTGAAGACCCAGGATGTTCACCCCCGCGGGACGAAGGGGCTCGCCGCCGGCGAGTACAAAGGGGGGCACATCCTTGGGTACCCGGAAACCCCCGCCGATCATGGCGAACTCCCCGATTCGGGCGAACTGGTGAACCGGCACCACACCACCGATGATCGCGTGTTTTCCAACGCTCACATGTCCCGCCAGGTTTACGGCGTTCGCAAGAATGACCCCATCGCCGATACGGCAGTCGTGGGCAATGTGCACATATGCCATGATGAAGCAGTCCGCCCCCACTTCGGTACTGCCCGAGACCGCAGTGCCCAGATTGAGGTTGGCGAACTCTCTGATCACGGTTCTTTGGCCCACAACCAGTGTGGTATCCTCACCTTTGAATTTGAGGTCCTGGGGAATCGTTCCCAGCACCGCGCAAGGCCCCACCTTTACATCGTCGCAGAGAGTTGTGGCGCCTTCGACAACGGCGTTGGGGCCGATCACCACCCTCTCGCCCACCGTTACCCGCTCCCCGACCACCGCGCCGGGGCCGATATCCGCAGAATCCGGAACCGGGCAAAGAACAACGGCAGATGAATGGATCATGACTTCTGCACCAGCATGGCGGTGAGTTCAGCTTCGGCGGCTATCCGGTCATCCACGAAGGCCACGCCCCTCATGCGACTCAATCTGCCCCGATTGTGGATCATCTCCAGTTCGAATCTCACCTGGTCTCCTGGAAGGATGGGCTTTCTGAACCTGACCTTGTCTATTCCTCCGAAGTAAACCAGCCACTCCGAGGGGTCTTCCACATTGTCGAAAAGCATCAGCCCGCCCACCTGGGCCATGGCTTCCACCACAAGCACACCGGGCATGATGGGGCTGCCGGGAAAATGGCCCTGAAAGAACGGCTCGTTGATGGTGACATTCTTGAGCCCGACTATTCTTCTGCCGGGATCGATTTCCAGTACCTTGTCCACCAGTAGAAACGGGTAGCGGTGGGGAAGAAGGCGCATTACGTCCTGAATGTCCCACTTACGGTCTGAAAGGTGTTTCTCGGCCTTGGTTATGCTGCCGTGGTACACGCTCTTGATTTTCTTGACGAACTGCACATTGGATGCGTGGCCGCTTTTCGCGCTTATCACATGGCCTTCGAGGCGGATTCCCAGAAGGGAAAGGTCTCCGATCAGGTCAAGGATCTTGTGTCTTACGAACTCGTCGGGAAAGCGGAGAGGATTGTCGTTCATTATGCCGTCATCTCCAATGACCACAGCGTTGTCCAGGGTTCCACCCTTGATGAGCCCCTTCTCCTGAAGGGCCTTCACATCCCGGTACAGGCAGAAGGTTCTGGCCGGGGCTATCTCTTCTGTGAAGGTGTCCGGGGTGATGTCGAGGCTCAGGTATTGGGTGCCTATCGCTTTAATGTCGTAGTCGATGGTAAAACTAATCCGAAGGCCGCTGTAGGGAACCACGGTGAGGGTGGCTCCGAAGTACTCGAGGCTGACCGGTTCAGTGATCTTGAACATTTTCCGGGGATGCCTGTTCAGGGTGGCCACGCCTGCTTCCTTGAGGATTGCAACAAACGAGCTGACGGAACCGTCCGCCGGCTCCGGCGGTTCATCGGAATCGATTTCGATGATGGCGTTGTCTATCTCCAGGCCGTAGAGCGCGCTGAGAACATGTTCCACGGTATGCACCTCGAAATAGTTCTCACCCAGGGTGGTTCGCCGGGCCTGTTCTTCGATCATCCGCACATTCTCCGGGCAGACCCTGATGGAAGGCCTGCTTTCCACATCGGTACGGACGAAGACGTATCCCGTGTCCGGCGGCGCGGGGTTGAATGTTATGGTGGTTTCCTTGCCTAGGTGAAGGCCCACTCCCCTGCAGGAAACCGCCTTATCGAGCGTAGTCTGAAACCGGTTCATCTATCAACCCCGTTCTTCCTTCTTTCCCGCCAGTGCGCGGAGAAGCCCGGGCAGCCTGGATAGAGCTGCCATTATCTTCATGTTTTCCCTGTGGTCGCGGGCTGGAACTCCGCTGACGACGGCTCCGGGGTCCACATCCTTGGTGATGCCGCTTTTCCCGGTGAGAACCGCGCCCCGGCCAACCACCAGATGCCCGCCGATACCCACCTGTCCGCCGCAGGTTACCAGATCCTCGAGCACGGTGCTGCCCGCTATTCCAGTCTGAGCCGCAAGAAAACAGCCTCTGCCGATTTTTACATTATGCGCGACCTGAATCAGATTGTCCAGCTTGCTGTTCCGGCCCACCACCGTGCTTCCGGCCACGGCTCTATCTATGGTGGTTCCCGCCCCTATCTCCACATCATCTTCGATGACCACATTTCCGTTGTGGGGTATCTTGATGTGTTCTCCTTCCGGGTCCGGAACAAATCCGAATCCATCTCCGCCGATCACCACCCCGGAATGGATCACTACCCGGCTGCCCACCACACACTCAGCGAGAACCGCCACCATGGGATGGATGAGGCATTCCTCGCCGACAACGGCGTCGGGGCCGATTACCGATGAGGCTCCCACCATGGTTCCGGCGCCTATCCGGACACCCCGGTCGACCACGGCGCAAGGCCCTATCACCGCACCCTCCGCAATCCGGGCTGTGGGGTGTATCACCGCGGTGGGATGAACTCCGGAGAAACCGCTGGACCTGTCCGGCGTGAAAAGCATGAGGGTGTTTCGAAAGGCAAGGTACGGGTTGTTCACCACGAGCTGGTTCGGCGCCGAGGTTTTCACAACGCTTCCGGTGATCACCGCCAGGGCCCGGGTGGTTTCCAGGAACCGGGCATACCTGGGGTTACCGAAGTAAGAGACCTGATCGGGCTTTGCGTCCTCAAGGGAGCCCACGCCCCCAACTGCCGCCCCGCCGCCCTCTCCCACCAGCCTGGCGCCAAGAAGACGGGCAAGGCCCGTCAGGGTGAGATCAGCGTCTTCCACCGGCAGCAACCCTGTCGATAACCAGATCCGTTATGTCCAGGGCAGGGTCGGCAAACACCACATGTCCCGATGACGAATCAAGAACCAGAGAAAGCCCCTCTTCCGTGGCTATCTCTCTTACCGCTTCATTGATGGCTGCCACGATAGGCGCCACAAGCTGTTCGTTTCGCCTCTCCAGAAGCCCGCCCGGGCTGAATACATCGCTGAGAAACCGCTGAAGGTTTCCCTCCTTCAGTACAAGCAGGGCTTCCCGTTCCATGCGCCGTTCGGGGCTCATCACCATGGTTCTTTCAAGGTCGGCCCTGATCTCGTCCACTTCCTGCTGAAGTGAATCGGCATGGGCCTGCCATTTGTCCAGTTCCTCCTCCAGAAGTTCCCTGGCATCCCTGACGGAGCCCAGAGTATCGAATACCCTCTTCGAGTCCACTACCGCCATGTCCCGGCTGAATGCCGCGGCGCATGCCAGAAGAATAAGAAATGCTGCGTACTTCAAATCGACCTCCTGCTTAGAAACTTGTTCCAAACTGGAAATGCGGTTTCCATCCGGGGCGTGGACCGTCGAACCCGTAGGCGTAATCCAGCCCCAGTATTCCCAGCATTGGAACCTCGATCCGAAAACCCAGACCGGCACCCCGGTGAAGGTCGTTGAGATCCATTGTGGACCAGCGATTCCAGGCGTTTCCCGCATCCCCGAACAAAGCCAGCTGAATCTGGTCAATGATTCTGAGCCTGTATTCCGCGGAGAGGATCAGCATGGTTCTTCCACCAACGGTTTCGAAACCTTCCACCGCGGCGATGCTTCTATCGTTGTAGCCCCTCAGGCCGTAGAAGCCCGTTCCTCCAAGCTGGAAGAACTCATAGGCGGGAGGCTGCTCGCCTCCGAAACCGGCCACGAACCCCGCCCTGGCCCGGAGGGTGAGGTAGAACTTCCACCAGACCGGCACAAACCACTGGGAATCAAGGAGATACTTCTGATAGCCGATGTCCCCTCCGAAAGGACCACCGGCAAGCTGCATGGTCAGGGTGTTTACGGAACCCTCGCCGGGGAAATTCTGCCTGTCCCTGCTGTCCCGGGAAACAACATACCTCGTGGAGCTTTCCCATCTGGGCCAGCTGGTGTTCCGCAGGTCGTAGTAGTAGCTGGTGGAGTCTGTGGTGATGTTGAAGACATCAACTCTTTCCAGAGTGTATCGCACCGACGCCCGAACATAGTCCAGGCCGGGGATGGGCCTGCCCACCAGTACCGATCCGCCGATCTTCAGCCTGTCATACTCGGAATAATTGCTGGCGGTGCGGTACAACTGTGCTCCCACCGTCAGGGGGGTATCTCTGAACCATGGTTCGGTAAAGCCCAACTGGATGTTCTGGTTGCGCTTGGAAAACTGGTACGCTCCGCTGATCACCTGTCCTGTGCCCCGGAAGTTGTCTTCGTGGTACTCGAGATAACCGCTGATACCCTCGTACCCGCTGTAGCCCGCTCCCAGCCCCGCCCGGCCGGTGGTCTTTTCTTCAACCCTCAGAACCATGTCGACATCATGGGAATCCTGAATGGGAAGGAAATCCGGCACCACATCATTGAAGTAATTAAGATAGTAAACGTTTCTAAGGCTTCGCATCAGGGCTGATCGCTGGAACATGTCGCCCGGGTACACCGTGAGTTCCCGGCGGATTACATTGTCCAGCGTTCTGGTGTTACCGGTTATGTCGATCCGGCGGATGTGAGCCCTTTCCCCTTCCACGATCCGAAACGCCACATCGACGGCGCCCTCTTCCGACGTGGAAAGCTGGGGCTCTACGGAGGCGTAGAAGTATCCCTTGTCCTGATAGAGGGTGTACAGGTTGTCGAGGGTGCGTTCCAGCGCCCTGATGTCGTACTCCTGCCCCGGAGACATCCGCGATGCTCTCACAAGGGTTGAGTCGGGAATGGAGGCTCCGCCAAGATAGCTTACCGCGCCGAAAGTCCTGTACGGTCCCTCGTGGACATCAATGGTTATTCGAAGCCGGTTTTCGCTCTCCATCAACTCCCGGGTGGACCCTACAACCCTGGCGTCGGGATAACCGTTGCGCTGGTAGTGCTCCTCGATTCTGTTGGAATCCTGGGCAAACTCGTCCTCCTTCAGTTTTCCGCTTCTCCAGAAACTGCGCTGACGAGTGTTCATCCGCCCCCTGAGTTCCCTGTCGGTGAATGCCTGGTTTCCGGTGAAAACTATCTCCCCCACCCGAATGTCCGGCCCTTCGTCGCATACGAAGACAAGGTCTCTTCTGCCCTGGTGGTCCGGTTCTTCCCAGCGGGCGGAAACCGTTGCCAGATGCCTGTTCTTTTCTGCGTAAAGGCTTCTTATAAGGGCTTCGGCATTGCTGATTCTTCCCATGGAGACCGTCTGGCCGGGGAAAATCATCAGGCTGTCCAGGGTTTTCGATTCGTTGAGCCTCCCGGGGTTTTCAAACCTTACGGCGCCCACTATGGGGTTTTCCTCAACCCTTATCAGCAGGCTCACAAAGCCCGGTGAGGAGGAATCGGAGTAGACCATGAGATTCTGGAAGTAACCCAGCTCGAACAGGCTTCGAATACCGCCGCTGATCAGCGGTTCGTTCAGCGGGTCTCCGATTCTCACTCCCAGTGTTCTCACGATCAGGGAGTCGCTCACATAGGTGTTGCCCTCGATATCGATCCGCTCCACCACCGAGGCCCGGGAAGCGAGGGCTGCCAGCAGTACAATCAGGAGTAGGTGTTTCAACTCTTTACGCCTTCCGGAATTCGGGTTTCTTCGGTGTGCAGGGCCAGGCTTTCGCCACCGACGGAAACGGTGACGCAGGCGCCGGCCGCGATGTCTCCCCGGATGAGGGCATCGGTGAGGGGGTCTTCAAGGTGCTGCTGTATCGTTCGCTGAAGATGCCTCACCCCCGCTTCAGGGCTGCAGCCCCGACGGGCCAGAAAATCCAGCGCGGATTCATCGACCTCAAGGCTTACCCGCAGCGCGGCAAGCCTGTCCTTGACGCCGGACAGCTGAAGATCGACGATGGTTCTCACATGTTCCAGTTCCAGATGGTTGAATACCACCACTTCATCAAGCCTGTTGATGAACTCCGGCGGAAACACCCGCTTCATGTCATCCATGGAGGTTGTCTCCTGATCCTGCGAGGGGGAGAATCCCATTCGGGACGAGGATCCGCCTTTGACATTTCCGGTCATGATGATGATGGTGTTTCTGAAGTCTATCTTTCTTCCTATGTTGTCGGTCATGGTTCCATAGTCCATCACCTGAAGAAGCATGTTGAAAAGGTCGGAGTGGGCCTTTTCCATCTCGTCCAGCAGCACCACCGAGTAGGGGCGGCGGCGGACCTTCTCTGTAAGCTGACCCCCGTCATCGTAGCCGACATAACCCGGGGGGGCCCCCACCAGCCTGGATCCTGAAAAACTCTCCTGGTACTCGCTCATGTCCATCCGTATCAGGGATAGGCGGTCGCCGAAAATGAGTTCCGAAAGGGCGGCGGCGGTTGCGGTTTTCCCGACCCCGGAAGGCCCCAGAAACAGAAAGCATCCCGCGGGGCGATCCGGTGGGCGGAGACCGACACGGCTCCTTCGAATGGCCCGGGCAATGACTCCAATGGCCTTTTCCTGGCCAACGATCCTCGAGGAAAGACGCTTCTCGAGATCCGCCAGCCGGAACAGCTCGTTCTCTCCCATTCTGCTTATGGGAATTCCGGTCATGGATGAGACCACCGCCGCCACATCATCCGGGGTGATGGTAACCGGTGTGAGGCTTTCGATCCACTGCTGCCTTCCGGTTTCGATGGCCTGCGAAAGCCTTTCCATTTCCGCCTTTGCTTTGCTGACCGCCAGCAGATTGCGATTTTCCAGCTGCTGGTCCATCTCGATCTCCAGGTTGGCCAGGGCTCTGTGCATCTCAAGAAGGCTCTCCGGTGACCGGGAACTCTCGGAATGGGCCCGGGCGCCGCTTTCATCCATGACATCGATGGCCTTGTCCGGAAGGAACCGTCCGCTGATGTAACGGTCCGCCAGAACCGCGCAGCTTCTCACGGCGTCAGGGGTGAAAACCGAGTTATGGTGCCTGGCGTACCGGGGTTCGAGCCCCTCCAGAATCTTCACAGTCAGCTCGACACTGGGGGGATCCACGGGAATAGGCTGAAAGCGCCTTTCAAGGGCTCCGTCCTTCTCGATTCTTCTTCGGTACTCGTCAAGGGTGGTGGCGCCGATGCACTGGAATTCGCCCCGGGCCAGGGATGGTTTGAGAAGGTTGGCGGCGTCCATGGCGCCTTCAGCACCGCCGGCGCCGACTATGGTGTGAATCTCGTCGATGAATACTATCACGTTCCCCGAATCGCATATCTCCTTCAGCAGAACCTTCAGCCGTTCTTCGAACTGCCCCCGGTACTTGGTGCCGGCGATCACCCCCGCCATGTCAAGAGCGAGTATTCTTCTTCCATGGAGCATCATGGGAACCGAAGCCTCAACGATTCGGCTGGCGAGCCCCTCGACGATGGCGGTTTTACCCACACCGGGTTCGCCGATGAGAACAGGGTTTGACTTCTTTCTTCTGCAAAGAACCCTGACGAGCCTGCCTATCTCCTGGTCCCGGCCGATGACAGGGTCAAGAAGACCCTTCCTGGCCATGGCCGTCAGATCCCTGCAGAAGTATTCCATGGCTGAAACAGCCTTCTCCTTGGGGTTCTCGGCCTTGACCCCGGCGGGGATGGACCTTATGAGACGCTCCGCCTTCTCATAGGTTACTCCGGCCTCCCACAGTATTTCGCCGGCAACGGTGGTTTCCACCGTGGTCACCGCCAGAAGCAGGTGTTCGGTTCCGACCGATGGGCTGTCAAGGCTCTGGGCAAGCCTGCCCGCTTCCTGAAGTATCCTTCTGGCCCTTTCCGTCCACTCCAGTTCGTGTCTGTCGGCGTTCACAGGAAGCCTGCCGCCCCTGATCCGGTTTTGAACCCTCTGTCTGAGTTCCCCGGTGTTCACTCCCAGACGGTTCAGCAGCGAGGCGGCGGTTGAGCCGTCAACGGTGAGAATTCCGTAAAGAATGTGCTCTGAAGTTACACTGGGACGACCGGAGCGACCGGCCTCAAGCCTCGCTTCGTTCAAAGCTGCCCTGGCTCTTTCGCTGAACCTTTCCCGCAACTCGACCCCTTTCGTGGAACCCGTTTCCCGGGTTTACCAGTGAGTAAATATAAGGTTCCCGCCGGGTTTCACCAGTTTCACAAGCTTCACGGTTCCCGAAGCAGCCCCCTGTCCAGCATCAGGAGCCTGCCGCACCGCTGGGCAAGTTCCCTGCTGTGGGTCGCGATGAGAAAAGCCTGATTCCTTCTTCGGGCCAGATCCAGCATGAGATTCTCCACCACGGAAGTGGCTTCGTCATCCAGGTTTCCCGTGGGCTCATCCGCAAGGACCACTGAAGGTTCCATGACCAGTGCCCTGGCCAGGGCGGCCCTCTGTCGCTCGCCTCCGGATACCTCGGAAGGAAAGTGCCTCGCCCTGTCCATTATGCCCACCTCCCGAAGGAGTTCACCGGCGGTTTCCATCGCCCGCTTTCTGGACATGCCGGATATCATGCAGGGCATGGCCACATTCTCGTGAACAGTGAACTCCTCAAGAAGGTGGTGAAACTGGAACACGAAGCCCAGGCTTCGGTTTCGTATCTTCGACCGCCGGGATTCGTTCACCTTCCAGGGATCCTGTCCGCCGATGAAAACACTTCCCCGCTCGGGTCTGGCCAGCAGCCCCAGCAGATGAAGCAGGGTGCTTTTGCCTGAACCGCTGGGACCCATCACCGCCACAAGCTCACCGGCGTGAAGATCCAGGGAGACTCCCTTCAGAACATGAAGCGCGTTGGCGCCCCTGTCATAGGTGAAGTGAATGTCCCGTCCGGAAAGGACCGCCGAGGCATCATTCATATCTTAGCGCCTTTGCCGGTGAATCGGACAGGGAGGAAAGCGCCGGCGCAACCGAAACAATCAGGCAAACGATGATGGTGGCCATGGAAACCGCGACGGCGGTTTCCACGGAGAAACGGCCGGAAAGGTTCTCCACCCAGTAAACACTCGCGTCGAGCCTTATCGGAAAAAAGCGGTTTACACCCCATACCGCGAGAAGAGCCAGCGCGACTCCGGATAAAACTCCCGCAACACCCATCGAAAGCCCCCTGGTTATGCTTGTAACGAAAACCGTTGCCGGGGATGCCCCCATGGCCCGAAGCACTCCGGTGTCCCAGCGGTGCTCCAGGGCAATCATGAAAAGGGCGCTGGACAGGTTCAACAGGGCCACCACGGTGATGAGCGCCAGAACTATTGTCATGGCAAGGGTTTCCAGGCCGAGGGCCTGAAAGAGGTTGGAATGGAACGCCATGAAGGGAATGGCGGAGATGTACACCGGCCAGCCTTCATCCACATAGCTGCGCCTCAACAGCGAATCCAGGGCGGCGGAAACCGGAACCGGGTCTGAACCTTCCCGAAGGTTTACGCCGATTGCGCTTATGGTCTGTTCCTCCCGAAACAGCGTTCGGGCCGTTCCAATGGAAACCGATACCAGGGAGCGGTTATACTCGTCTATTCCGAAGTCACGAACCGAAACAACAGCCAGCGGCATGATCGTGTCCACAAGGATTCTGCCCATGCCGCTGACGGTGGCGCCGGCGGTGGAGGCCACTCGAATCGTGTCTCCGCCGGAAACTCCCAGGGCTTCCGCCAGCCTTATCCCAAGAACCGCTCCATCGCCCTTGTCAGAGCGCCCCCTGACCATCACCCCCGCCACGGTACCCGCGGCCCCCGAGGCCACCGCCGGCCTCTCGAGGATTGCCACTGCGCCGGTGGTTTCCGAAAGCGTCGAGGCAAGTTCTTCCACCAGGCCCAGGTCTGCCGGACCCAGCCGCCCCCCCCCGGGGGAAAAGACATACACCGGGGGATTCACCGTATCGAGGCTTGTTCGGATTGCTCCCATGAATCCATCCATGAATGACCGAAGCACTATCAGCGCCGCCACGCCGATGGCGATACCGGCAATTGACAGAATCCCCACGAAACGCACGAATCCCGACTGATATCTGCTCACCACCTGCCTTCCGGACAGGGCCCCCACAAGCCAGAGATTCATCTTCCCCTTCGAAGGAGGGGGAAGAGAATCGTATCCCGGATGGAACCGGCGTCGGTGAGTATCATCACCAGCCGGTCGACTCCCACTCCCAGCCCCCCCGCGGGAGGCATGCCCACCTCCAGCGCGAACAGGAACTCCTCATCCACTTCTCCCCGCCGGTGGCCGCTTCCGGAGGCCTGTTCCTCAAGAATTCTCCGCTGAAGCTGGGGGTCGTTCTGCTCGCTGAAGGCGTTGGCAAGTTCAATCCCGGCGATGAAGGCTTCAAACCTTTCGGTCAGCCTCGGATCGGAGGGTTTTCCCTTGGCAAGAGGGGAAAGCTCTACCGGGTAATCCACCACGAAGGTGGGCTGAATCAGGGTGGGGGTTACGAAGTGGTCGAAGAGCTTGTCGAGCAGATCGGGTCTTCCGGCGCCATCGGTAACGATGCCCAGCCGCTTCGCAAGCGCTGTCAGCTGGCCCGAGTCGAAATCGAAAAGGTTTTCTCCGCTCAGGTGGTGCAGGCTGTCAACGAAGCCCACCCTCTCGAAGGGAGGTCGAAGATTGACCCGGACCCCCTGATAGGATATCTCATCACCCTTGCGCGCCGCTTCAGCGGACACCCCTGCAAGCTCCTCGAACCGTCTCATCATTCCCTCATAATCGGTCCAGGCTTCGTAAAGCTCAAGCTGGGTGAACTCCGGGCTGTGGGTGCGGTCCACCCCTTCGTTCCGGAAATCCTTGCCCAGTTCGTAAACCTTGTGGATACCCCCCACAAGAAGCCTTTTCAGGTACAGCTCCGTTGCGATTCTAAGGTAGCACTGCTGATCAAGATACTTGTAGTGGGTGGTGAAGGGTTCGGCGCTGGCTCCACCGTAAAGCTGCTGCAGAACCGGGGTTTCAACCTCGAGGAAGCCCTGGCTGTCGAGACAGGTTCTCATGGCGGAGAGAATCCTGCTTCTGCCCGCGAAGCGCTCCCTGCTTTCGGGGTTTAGAATCAGGTCCACGCATCGGTGCCGGTACAGGAGGTCAGGGTCGCT
>CAZUXA010000003.1:35072-141376 GCA_964624405.1 uncultured bacterium
ATCCATGAAGACCGTTTTGCCGTGTTCTCTCCGGGCCCTTATCCGGCCGCTGGTGGAGACCACCGCCTCTTCCGACGGATCAATGTCCCTTATGGAAGCGATGGACAGCCTTTCGGGGGTGCGGGGCGGGTAGGGATCCACATTAACGCTCTTCAGCCCGTTGAGCTTCTCGATCATCCCCGCGGCGAGTGGATTCTTTGGAACCGACATCTCAGTTTCCACCGTTCTCTTTCAGAAAAGCCTCTATAAACCCTTGAATGTCCCCGGCGAGAAAACCCTCCACATCCGAGGTCTCCATGCCGGTTCTGTGGTCCTTCACCATCTGATACGGGTGAAGCACATAGCTCCTGATCTGGTTTCCCCAGGACACATCCTGCTTGACCCCCTCCAGCTTCTCCCGTTCCTTCTGAAGCTTCTCCTGCTCCACCTCGTAAAGCCTTGCCCTGAGTATCCTCCAGGCCAGTTCCCTGTTCCGGTGCTGGCTCCGTTCGTTCTGGCACGAAACCGCGATGCCGGTGGGAATGTGGGTGAGTCTTATGGCGCTGGATGTCTTGTTCACATGCTGGCCGCCGGCTCCGCTGGCCCGGAAAACATCGGTGCGAACATCATCCTCATCGATTTCCACCCTCACCGAGTCTTCAAGGTCGGGCAGGGGAAGAACGCTGGCGAAACTGGTGTGTCTGCGGTGGTTCTGATCGAAGGGGCTTCGGCGCACCAGGCGGTGAATGCCCCTCTCCGCGTTCAGATAACCGAAGGCGTAGCCTCCGCGGATCGAGACAATACCCTCTCTGATCCCCGCTTCCTCACCTTCAACGGTACTCAGAACTTCCACCTCGAAACCTTGCTTTTCACCCCAGTACACATACATGCGCAGAAGCATCTCCGCCCAGTCCTGGCTGTCGATTCCCCCGGCGCCGGAACGAATGGTGAGGATGGTGTCGTTTTCATCGTGGGGACCGGACAGCATCTGACGGAACTCGAGATTATCCAAAGTTTTCCCGAGCCATAAGAGAACCGCTTCGGCATCGGTCTCTATTGACGGGTCAGCCTCCATCTCCAGCAGTTCCAGGGCGGCCATGCCGTCGGAAAGCCTTTTCGCGACCTCGCCCATGGGGTCGGTCCAGTTATGAATTCTTCTGAGTTTTGCTATGGTTTCCAGGGCGCCTTGCCTGTTCTCCCAGAAATCCGGTGAAGCCATCCGGTCGTTGTGGGAAGATTCCGATTTCAGCAGTTCCGAATAGTCAAAGACGCTCCTTGAGCATTTGCAGTCTTCGCTCGGCTTCCCGGAGCCCGGCGGTGAGTTCTTCTATTGTCATGAAAGCTCCTTCCACGGGATACTACCAGGGCCAATTATAACCGGAAAGCCCCCGACGGGGTTACCGGGGGACTTATTCAGCGGCATTCCGAAGGCCATATTACAGCAATGTTCGCGATGCGGTTTCTAATGGATTTCAGGGATACCGTCGGTTCACACCCGGTGTTCGCCCTTGGGGTTCTGCTTGCCGGAAGCTGGTTCCTGGGCAGGCTGGCGGAAAAGCGGGGAATACCTTCGGTAACCGGATTCATTCTTGCCGGAATGATTCTGGGACCCAGGGTGGCCGGGGTGGTCCACGGAGACCTGTATCTGAAAATGGGCTCCATCACCCAGATCGCCGTGGCGGTGATCGCGGTGGTGATAGGAAGCGAATTCAACCTGGCCAGGCTGCGGAAAATCCGAAGGGCCATGGCAACCATCACGGTGATGCAGCTGTCGGCCACCTTCGTCATTGTCACCGCTGCCATGGCGCTGACCGGTGTTTTCCCCTTTCATGTGGCGGCCCTTCTGGGCGCAATTGCCACCGCAACCTCTCCAACCGCAACCGTAACCATCGTGAGGGATCTCAAGGCCAGGGGTTCGTTCATCGACCACCTCTACGGAGCGATTCCCCTGGACGACGCCGGGTGCCTTTTTCTCTTCGCGATGGTCACCGCCTTCTCCGGCGGATTCCTGGCGCCTGAGGATTTCACTGTCCCCGAGTCCCTGCTTCACTTCGGAAGAGAAATGGCGGGTTCCCTTCTGCTGGGTCTGGCCACCGGCTTCGCCATGAAGAGAACCACAACAGCCGGTGAGGGCGCCAACTCCGTTTACATTATCAGCCTCGGGCTCATCTGCCTCATGACCGCCCTGGCGTCCACCTTCGAGTTGTCGCCTCTTCTGGCGGGAATGTCCGCAGGCGCGGTGATGGCCAACTCCCCGAAAAGGGGCATAAATGTGATAAGCTCTCTGGACAGGCTTTCTCCGCCGCTTTACGCGGTGTTCTTCGCCATAGCCGGAAGCGAGCTGGATTTCACAGTATTCCGGGACCGGCCGCTGCTTCTTGTGGGTGTTTTGTACATTCTCACCCGGGCCATGGGAAAGTACGGCGGGGTATGGTCCGGAGCGGTCCTCTCCCGCAGCGGTAAAAAGGTAAGAAACTACCTGGGGCTGGCGATGATGCCCCACTCCGGAGTGACCATCGGTCTAATTCTCTACATTCAGGCGAGCCCGCCTTCCGTTATCGGAAGTGATCTTTCGGCACTGATGGTGAACATCGTGCTTATGTCGGTGTTCATCAACGAGCTGGTGGGGCCCCTTCTGTCAAAATTCGCCGTAAGACGGGGCAGCGAAACCTGTTCTCCGGGCTGAACAGACTCCGGCCTCGATAGGGTATATTACCCCTCATGTTTAACCAGGCGATATCTGCGGTGGAAACTTTCCGCAACACGGTAATCCTTCACCCGGTTTTTGGAATCGGCATCCTTCTGGTGGGAAGCTGGTTTCTGGGCAGGCTCGCCGCAAGGCTTCGCCTGCCCTCCATCACGGGTTTTATCGTGGCGGGAATGGTTCTTGGCCCGGGAATGCTGGGCATGGTGCATTCCGACCTTCACGACGAACTGGGGATAATCACTGAAATCGCCCTGGCGCTGATCGCCCTGGTGATAGGCAGCGAGTTCTCCATCCGGAAGCTGCGGGCCACCGGAAAGTCGGTTGTCACCATCACCGCGACTCAGCTTGCCCTGACCTTCGTTATGGTTACCGGAGCGCTTTACCTGTCGGGCCTGGCGGACCTCCCCCTGGCAGCCATGCTGGGCGCCATCGCCACAGCCACCGCTCCGGCGGCCACGGTGGCCATCGTGCGGGAGTTGAAGGCCAGGGGTTCGTTCATAGATCACCTCTACGGCGTGGTGGCCCTGGACGACGCCGGCTGCGTTCTGCTTTTCTCCCTTACTGCGGCGTTCGCCGGGGCAGCCCTGAGCACCTCTGGCATCAGTGTCGCAGCCTCACTTCTCCACGGTCTGAGAGAGATACTCGGCTCGATTGCCCTGGGAATTGTGTCGGGCCTGGCGATCCGGTTCGCCACGGTCAAAAGCGACAGAAACAATGAAATCTACATTATCAGCCTGGGCCTGATCTGTCTGATGACGGCGCTGGCCACAACCAGCGGCCTCTCCCCCCTGCTGGCGGGAATGGCGGCGGGGGCCGTTCTGGCCAACGCTCCACGGGGAAGCTGGAAGGTGGTCAACACCCTCGAGCAGATTTCTCCGCCCCTGTACGCGGCATTTTTCGCCATCGCCGGCACGGAACTGAACTTCTCGGTGTTCCGAAGCGGAAGCATCATGCTGATCGGGGCGGTTCTGGTTATTGCCAGGGGTATTGGGAAGTACTACGGCGTCTGGGCTGGCGCCCACATCTCCGGAACCGACCCTCTGCTGAAAAAGTATCTTGGGTTCGCGATGTTTCCCCAGGCAGGGGTGGCCATCGGACTTGCCCTGTATGTGCAGTCACTTCCGTTTCTTCAGGGCTTTGAAGAACTGACTTCGACAATTGTAAGCGTTACGCTTATATCAGTTTTTGTCAACGAACTCACCGGGCCGCCCATCTCCAGGTACGCCATCGTCCGCGGGGCGACCCTTTAGGGAGGACGAATGCAGCTGAAGGAAATCCTTGCTCCCTCCGGATGCACCACCGAAATCCAGGCCAGGAACATGAATGAAGCCATGGGCAAAATCGCGGAACTCCTGGCCACGAACTCCGCCGCGGAGAATGTTTCCGTACAAAGCCTTCTGGATGGGCTTATGGAAAGGGAAAAACTGGGCTCCACCGGCGTCGGCGACGGAGTGGCCATCCCCCACTGCCGCATGGACTCCATGAAGGGTTTCGCCCTGGCGCTGGCTGTGAGCAGGAAAGGGCTGAACTGGCACTCCATAGACGGAAGAAGCGTGCACATCATCTGCGGAATCGCCGGCCCGGAAGACGCCACGGAGGAACACCTGCGGATTCTGGCTGGCGCAGCCCGGGTTCTTGGAACCGGCAAGGCGAGGCACGAAATCCTCAGAAGCGACACCCCCTTCTCCATGAGGGAGGCGTTTCTGTACCACCTGGTCCCGGTGACCGCCAGGCTGGAGGAGGGGCGGCGGGACAAGCGCAAACTCGTGCTGCTGGTGCTTCAGGAGGAAGAGGCGTACAACAGGATCATGGAGCTGTTTTTGGAAAGCGGCATCGAGGGAGCGGTCACGATTCAGGCAAGCATGATGGGCACGGTTCTTTCCAATGTGCCCATTTTCGCCGGCTTCATGGATGTTCTGGGCCGATCCCGTCCCGAACCACGGCTGGTGCTCACCCTTCTGGCGGAAGACAGGGTTGATGAAGTGGTTTCCGAGATTGAGGCCGTAACCGGCAACCTGGACACTCACCGGGGAGCGTGCATACTGGTATCTGACCCGCTGATTATCCGGGGAAGCCTTGAAACTCTTTGAAAGGAATCTGTCATGGCTGATCTTGAGTCAAGAATGAAGGAACTGTTCTCCAGGGTGGAGCAGAACAACCGCTGGCGTCAGAGGGACTGCGTGAACCTGATTCCCTCCGAGAACACCCCCTCGCCGCTGGTGAAGATATGCGAACTCTGCGACCCGGCGGGAAGGTACGCCGAACACCGAAGCATGAAGGGCAGGGAGGTCTACTTCTACCACGGCACCGACTTCATAAGAGACATAGAAGTCGAGGCGTCCCAGGCCCTTTGCGAATACTTCAACTGCACCGAAACCGAGCTTCGGCCCATAAGCGGCCAGATGGCCAACGAAGTGGTCTTCAAGGCGGTTACGAAGCTGGTAAATCGTGAGGGCGGAAGCTGGCGCCGGCTTCGGGCGGTTATGAACAACAACCTGGGCATGGGGGGGCACCTCTCGAGCCAGCCCATGGGCGCCCTGTTCAACTTTGTGGACCACAACCCGGAAACAGGCCAGGAAAACTGCGTGAACTTCCCGGTTCAGCCCGACAACCCATACAAAATCCATGAACAGCAGATGCTGTCCCTTCTGGACCAACACAGACCGGAGCTGGTGGTGTTCGGAAAGAGCATGTTTCTCTATCCTGAACCCGTGAAGCTTCTGGCGGATCATGTGGCGAACTGGGATGACCGCCCGGTAATCATGTACGACATGGCCCATGTCCTGGGCCTCTATGGCGCCTTTCAGGCACCCCTGGCCGACGGCGCCGATGTAGTAACCGGCTCCACCCACAAAACCTTCTTCGGACCCCAGAGGGGCGTTATCGCGTCCAACATGGGCAAAAAGCACCCGTTGCGAAAACTGTGGCTGGACATCAACAGCCGGGCATTCCCGGGAAGCACATCCAATCACCACCTGGCAACCCTTCTCGGGCTTCTGGTGGCCACCCTGGAAATGAACACATTCAAGGACGAGTACCAGAAGCAGGTGCTGATGAATGCCAGGGCTTTCGCCCGGCACCTTTCCGATAACGGGCTGAAGGTCGAAGGAGACCCGTCGGACGGCTACACCAGAACCCATCAGGTAGTGGTCAGGGTTAAGGAGCACGGTGACGGCGCCGCGATAGCGGACAGGCTGCAGGAGAACCACATAGTGGTGAACTATCAGGCTCTTCCCGACGACGAAACCTTCCTCTCCCCCTCGGGAATCCGCACCGGGGTCAGCGAGATGACCAGGTTCGGCATGAACGCCGACGACTTCGGTCCTCTGGCGGAACTCATGGCGGCAGTGATCATTCGGGGGGAGAATGTGGGCGAGAAAGTGAAATCCTTCAGAAGCCGCTTCACCACCATGCGCTACACCCTGCCCCTGGACGAGAGCATCAGCCTTGCCGCTTCGGCCCTGGCAAGTTCTTTCCCAACTTCGGAATACGCGGCACTGATGGCGGACAATCTGTTCCGCTTCACACAGGGGAGGTGAACCGGTTATGACAGTTCTGGCACTGATTCTCACATGCTCCCTCTACGGAGGCCAGGGAAGTGATTTCGGCCTGGGAATAATCATCGGTGAACCTTCGGGCATCTGCATGAAGTACTTCACCACCGCCACCAACGCATGGTCAGCCGCTGCCGCCTGGAGCCTTTCCGGCGATGAAAAGGCGGCACACCTCTATGCCGACCACCTCTTCCACCTGTCTGAGCTTGCCTCCTGGGATGGGGGGCGTTCGCCCTTCTACGCCGGTGTGGGCGCCAGGGTGCTGTTCAGGAACGAGACCACCGCCGGGGTAAGGATCCCGGTGGGCATGGCCTGGGTTTTCGACGAAGCCCCCTTCGACGCCTTTCTTGAGATAGTTCCGGTGATGGATCTGATACCTGACACCGAGTTCGATGTGGCGGGAGGAGTCGGGGCGAGGTTCTGGTTCTGAACAGCGGGAGATCAAAGGTATGAAGCTTCTCATAGTGGGCGGGGTCGCCGGCGGGGCCAGCGCCGCCGCCAGGGCCAGAAGACTGGATGAAAAGGCGGAAATCACCGTTTTTGAACGGGGAGACTACATCAGTTTCGCCAACTGCGGGCTTCCCTATCATATAGGCGGCGCCATACCTTCCCGGGAAAGCCTTCTTCTGATGACTCCCGACAAGTTTCTCAAACGCTTCGATGTGAACTTTCTGACCGGACACACCGTAACAGACATAAATCGGAAGGATCAATCGGTAACCGTGGAAGACCGGGCCCGGGGCGTCACATTCTCCCGGGAGTACGACAGCCTCATTCTCGCTCCGGGCTCAACACCCCTTATCCCGCCAATTCCGGGGGCGGACCTCGACGGAGTTCTGGTTCTGTGGACCGTACCGGACATGGACGCCATAATGGCCAGAATCCGCGGAGGCGCCCGGCGGGCGGTGGTGGTGGGCGGAGGGTTCATCGGTGTAGAAACCGCGGAGAACCTCAGGGAAGCAGGGCTGGAAACCACCCTCATCGAAAGGGAACCCTGGATACTGCCGTTTCTTGATCCGGAAATGACCACTCCCCTTACCCGGGTCCTCAGGGACGAGGGTGTGGAACTGCTCACCGGTTCAACCGTGGAGCGGATCGAGAAGAAGCCCGAAGGCCTTCTGGTACACATTCAGGGCTCCTCTCCGGTTTCCGCGGATTTTGTAGTGATGGCCGCGGGGGTCAGGCCCAACGGGGAGCTGGCGGCCCGGGCAGGGCTGGCCACCGCAACCAACGGCGCCATCCTCGTCGACAGCTGCCTCCGCACCCAAGACCCGCGAATCCTTGCGGTTGGAGACGCGGTGCAGACGGTTCACCCGATTCTGGGAGAATCCCTTTCGATACCCCTGGCGGGCCCCGCCAACAGGCAGGGGCGTATCGCCGCGGAGAACGCCCTGGGTGGCAATGTTCCCTGCCCCGGCACACTGGGAGCTTCGGTGGTCAAGGTGTTCCACACAACCGCCGCCGCCGCCGGCGCAACTGAAACCCAGCTGATCCGCCGGAGTATCCCCCACGAAAAACTCTATCTTCACCCCTCCTCCCACGCCTCGTACTACCCGGGTTCCGCCCGTATCAGCATGAAGCTTCTTTTCAACAGAGACGGGGCGATTCTTGGAGCACAGGCTGTGGGCGAGGACGGAGTTGACAAGAGAATCGACATTCTGGCCACCGCCATCAGAACCGGGCTCACCGTTCGCAACCTTGCGGAACTGGAGTTGTGCTACGCCCCGCCCTACGGCAGCGCCAAGGATCCGGTGAACTACGCGGGCTACATCGGCTGCAACATTCTGGACGGACTTACAAGGCAGGTCCACGTTCATGAAATACCCGACAACGCCTTCCTTCTCGATGTGAGGGAGCCGGAGGAGTGGGAGCTGGGCACCATACCCGGCAGCGTTCACATTCCCCTTGACACCCTTCGGGGAAGACTTTCCGATATCCCGGAGAATCGCCCGGTGGTGGTGTTCTGCGCCCAGGGTCAGAGGGCCTACTCCGCCGAGCGGATGCTGCGCCAGAAGGGGTATGACGCCGGCAACCTCTCCGGTGGCTACCTGACCTGGAGCATGTTTCACCCGGAAAGAACACGGGTGAAACCAGCCCCCCCGGCGGACGCTCCGGCAACCGGCAAACACCAAGAGGCCCACGCTTCGGTAGACGCCTCGGGCCTTCAGTGCCCCGGCCCCCTGGTGCAGGTGGCCCGGGCCATGAAAGAGCTCAGAACAGGGCAGATCCTTCAGGCCACCGCCACGGACAGGGGTTTTCGCAGCGACCTTCCCGCCTGGTGCGGATCAACCGGAAACACGATGCTGTCCATGAGCGAGGAAAAGGGGGTTATCACCGCCCTGGTGAGAAAAGGCGGCGGCGAAACAACACAGGCCCCGGCATTGACGGAAAAGCGGGCGACACTGGTCCTGTTCTCCGGAGACATGGACAAAAACCTCGCCGCCCTGATCATCGCCACGGGCTTCGCCAGCCTGGGCCACTCGGTAACGGTGTTCTGCACCTTCTGGGGTCTTTCCATCCTCAGAAAGGAAAACCCTCCGAAACTCCGAAAGAGCTTCCTGGATATGATGTTCGGCATGATGCTGCCCCGGGGCGCCAAAAGGCTGGCCCTTTCAAAACTTCACATGATGGGAGCCGGAACCGCCATGATGAAGCATGTGATGAAATCGAAGAATGTTGATTCGGTTCCGGACATGCTGGCCAACGCCATGGAAATGGGAGTGATCTTCCAGGCCTGCGAAATGTCCATGGGAGTAATGGGAATAACCGCGGAGGAACTCCTGGACGGGGTGGAGACCGCGGGAGTGGGAACCTTCGCGGCCCTTGCGGAAAAAAGCAGCGCCACCCTGTTCATCTGACGGCCGCCGCCGCCGGACCAGCTAATAAAGCCTGTATCGCAGGCCGAGGTTTGCGGTAAGGGCCCAGAAAGTGTCTTTGGATGGCAGAGGCTGAACCGAATCGATGGAGATGTCCGTAAGGCCCATATCGAACTGAATTCCCGGTATCAGGCTGATACGGCCCCTGGTGAACACATCGGTGCCGGCGTACAGCCGCAGCCCCCACATCCACTGTTCGGTGTTGCTGTCATCCAGATCAACGCTGCCGTCGGTATAGACATCGAAAGGGTATCCGGTTGCCATGCCTATCTCAGGGTTGTATGTGAGGTCTGATACACCGCCAAGAAAGTAACTGGCAAAGCCACCGGCCCTGAGGGTCACCGACCGGGTTCCGCAAAGCGCCACCTTGCCCACGGCGAGAAACGGGAAGTTGATGTAGTTATACCTTGTGTCAGCTGTCCGGTGGGTGGCGGCCGGCCCTCCAAACTGCTGATAAGCGGGGTTTGGAAGGCCCTCTGTGAAGCCCCTGTAGTTCAGTGATGAGAAATCGGCACCCGTGGAGAGCCCCAGGCTGACCCCTCCCCATCTGAGAAAGTACCAGTCCATGCACACTCCCGCAACCAGGGCGTGTCTCAGTTCACCCGACTTCGCGTCGCAATCCGTGGCGCCCATTGCCCCCCCGGCGCCGACACCCGCCGACATGTCCAACTCCAGGGCGAATCCGTCGCCCGATGTTCCAAGGACAAGCAGCATGGTGAAGAGACCGCTGATCATCTCCCTGCGCATCGAATCACCCCCTGTTCAAACTTGTGGATTAGAATAGCTTCCATGTGCCTGAGCGGTCAAGTCATGAGCTGAATATGCTGTTGGTGGATGGGTTGGCTGTGTTCGCCGGTGGATTGCCTACCCGTCAACTTGGTTGACAGAGACTGAAAAGGCATGCATAGTATAATTGGTTTGCACACTATTAGCAGATAAGGAGGGTAGACATGCAGTTTGTTTTCATGGCGCTCTGTCTTACCGGCATCGCTGATGATGGGGGTATTGGTGCTGTGGGGCTCAATGACTGGTCCCCGGTAGACGCCACCATCACATTCAATGTTCTGCAGACATGGGACATAACCTGGGCGAACCACGCTCTTGGCATGGCAACCTGGGAAAGCGGTTCCACCGTCAACATCGTCTTCTCGAACAGCATTGGTGCTGAACTGAACAGCCTCGACCCCGCCACCGGCGGAACAGCCGGCTCGATCCCCAAGCCAGCAGGTTCAGGCGCGGGGTTCGGCGTGGGCTACAATGACAACCTCACAACCCCCATCTGGCACATCAACTCCTGGGCCAACTCCAACCACTGGTACAGCGAAGACGGCTTCAGCACCTGGCAAACCACTTCCAACCCCTCGGGCAGCAACGGCAGGGGAATCAGCTGGGACGGCTCGCATTACTGGCAGAGCAATGAGACGGGACTGGTCCGCTACCTTCTCGGAGGCAGCTCCCAGTCCTTCACCGGCATCGCCCCCACCCAGATATCCGGCGTGGCCTACATTCCCGGCCCCAGCCGCGACATCGGCCATGTCATGGTAACCACCTACAACACGAACATATTCGTTCTCTACTCCTGGGACGGCGCCAGCCTGGTTCAGGAGGCAACCGGGGTTTCCCCTGCCAGCCTCAATGTCACCACCCGCTACGGCCTCACCTGGTGTCCTTCCAGAAGCTCGCTGTTCTTCAGCTACTCCTCAGGCTCCGCTTACAGGATCGCCGAACTTACCTTCGATGTGGTCTCCCTTTCCCGCGACACCTGGGCGGGCATAAAGAGTTCCTTCTAAAACTGCGCTGATATCCTCAGGGGCGGGGCTTCACCCGCCCCTTTCCTGTTTTTACACACTTGTTGCGCTGAGAACGCACCACTCCAGACTGGTGCTGCATGCCGGCAGGAGATCCACTTTGGCGCCTTTCAGTACGATGCCCGTTGGCGAAGCATCCGTCCATGCGTTGCAGGAGTTTCTGACCTTCACTTTCCAGCCCCCTGCCTCGTAATGCTTCAGCAGTCTGTTCCTGTACAGCATTTCCGCCAGTCCGGCATTCCTGATCACTTCCCCGTTTTCCGAATCATCCTCGGGATAGAAGCTGGTCACTGCCATGAACCGACCCGAGGCTGTCCGCTTGAGTTCCCCAAGCAGGTTTCCGGGATCCTGTATGTTGGCAAGTCCGAGGAATGTGGTAAGCGATTCAACCGAGCCGGTTCTGAATGGTGTCCGCCGGGCATCGAAGGCCAGCAGGCTGACCCGGTCGTACAGCCCTTGCTGCAGAAGCCTCTTCTGATTTCTCAGCAAAACGCCGGGACTGAAATCCGTCACGACAACCGGATTTGAAAGATCGCTCAGCATCCTCCTGACCAGAATGCATTCTCCTGAAGCAAGATCGACTATGGGGCCGTCGGAACGGGACACCTCTTCCAGCAGGCAGTCCATCTGACGGTGCATGCACCTGATTGTGTCGGCTGAGTACATGGCCTTCCGGGAGCTGGCATAGGCGATGTTCGCCGCCTCCACATCACCGCGGTTCTCCAGAATCACACCCCGGTAATGCTGATCGACCGGTGACAGAGTATCCAGAGGAACACCCATCAGCGACTCTTCCAGTTCCGGGTGTTGGGACAGCAGGCTCTCCAGACCGGTATCCACCTGCTTCCACATGTCTTTCCGGGTCAGGCCGGAAGCAAGGAACACTCCAACTCCACCCTTTACGAAGTAAACACCGGAACAGCCATGGCATCTGGCCTGAGCTGACACAATTCTGTCAGCGGACTGTTCCGTTACAGCCCAATCCAGGGAATCGTGACATTCCGGGCATTCCAGCATTTCAACCAGATACTTGTGCATGCATACTCCTTACGACTGCGCATCCGCTTCGACCGAGACCCGGGCAGAACTGAACCTTTCGGTGGCCTGGAAGCGGGATTGGCGGATCAGGCAGGCTCAGAACTCTTTGACGGCACGCGGGGCCTGCTTCTCTCCCCTCTCCAGAAGAAGCACCGCTTCCGCCGCCCGGCTTCTCCGGGTTTCCGCTGAATCCCCTGATGCGACATGGGCCATGTATCCCCGCCGGAATGAAGGTTCGAGCTCAGCGAAAAACAGCGCCGCCTTCGGGCTGTTTTCCAGGGCCTCCTCAAGCTCCGCAGGCATAGTCAGCCCCCTGGGAGGCTTGCTGTACCAGAGCCCCCGTTCCCTTGCCAGGCGCACCTGTTCCATGCCTGCTTCGGTGATGAGCCCCCGGGCGATGAGGTCCACCGCCTTTTCCCGATCCGACTCGGACCATTCGCTTCCGGGGTGCCGGGGCGTAAACAGGCGACAGTGGGACTCGTCCTCAGTTCTGGAAACCAGGCTGTCCATCCATCCAAAACAGAGAGCTTCCTCAACGGCTTCGGCACTGCTTAATCCCGGCGCCTTTCCCCGGAAAGCAAGCCAGACGCCCGTGGACTCATCATGATTGCCCTGCAGCCAGATCCTCCATTGGGCACGATCCGCGAATGAAAGGCTTGTTCTCCTGGCTGTCATTTCCGGAAACCCATTCCACTCTCCTAGTACTCGATGCCCTTTCGGGCAGCCAGCATCTCCGTGTGGTAATAGTGTTTGATCTCCCGCATCTCAGTCACAAGATCCGCGGCTTCCTGAACCTCCCGGGGCGCGTACCGTCCGGTTATCACCAGTTCCACCCCCGTCGCCCGGGATGTGACGATCCTCAACGCATCCGACACTTCAAGCAGACCCATGTGAACCGCAACATTCAGCTCGTCCGCGACCACAAGCCTGTACCTCCCGCAGGACACAGCCTCGGCAAGCAGGGAAAGACCCCTCTTCGCCCGGTCAATGTCTTCCCCGGAGGGCTTTTCCCCCTGGCAGATCAGCCGGGGCGTTCCATACTGCTCCAGGGTGACCAGACCCGGAAAATGGTTTGGAAAGCAAAGCTCGGCATAGTCGCTTCCCTTCATGAACTGCCCGATGTACACAGGGTATCCGGCGCAGGCGGCCCTGAGGGCGAGCCCCAGCGCAGCGGTGGTCTTGCCCTTGCCGTTTCCGGTGTAAACATGAACCCTGCCCCCATGGAGAGGGTCTTTCATTCCCGCCATTGGATCCCCTTTCCGAATACCCGTCACCCCAGGGTTCCGTGTACCTTTTTCAGGAGTTCTGGAATGGCCAGCGCCCGGGGACATTTTTCGAGGCAGGCGCCGCAACCGGTGCATTTGTCGCCCCTGCCTTTCTCCGGGATGAAACCGTACAGCACCTTCGCCTGTTCCAGGCTTCCATGCATGGTGAAATAGTTGTAGTAGTTGAAACACCAGGGAATGGCCACACCTTCCGGGCAGGGCATGCAGTACTCGCACTGGGTGCACGGGATTTCCGCCCTGGCCCGGAATGCCTCTCCGGCGCAATCATAGGCCGCCGTTTCCTGTGGTGTCAGGCAGCCCGGAGGCGTGGAGTCGGCCAGGGCGGCATTCTCCTCCAGTTGATGAATGCTGCTCATGCCGCTGAGCAGCGTGGCCACTTCCGAATGGTTCCACACCCACCGAAGCCCAAGGGCCGCCGGGGAGTGGGTGGTCTTTCCAAAGCAGGCTTTGACCTCCGAAGGCAGGTCCGCCGCCAGGAACCCGCCCCTGAGCGGTTCCATTATCATGACGCCGATGCCTTTCGCCGCCGCGTCAAGTACGCCTTGAACACCGGACTGGTACCGGGTGTCCACATAGTTCAGCATCAGCAGGCATAGATCCCAGTCGAGGAATGAGAGGATGTCTTCGAATGTTTCATACCGGTCGTGGAAGCTGAAGCCGAAGAAGCGTATCTTCCCCTGCTCCTTCATTCGGTTTCCCCAGTCGGGAATGCCGGCCTCCTTCATCTTTGTCCAGCTTCTGCGACTCAGACCGTGCAGAAGGTAGATGTCCACCCAGTCGGTTCGAAGCCGCCGAAGCTGTTTGTCAAGGTAACCGCTGGCATCCCCGGGATTCTCCACCAGCCAGCATGGAAGTTTTGTGGAGAGGAGCAGCCGTTTCCTCTCTCCGGGTGACAGGGTGTCTCCCAGAAAGCCTTCGCTCTGCTCCCTGTGGTAGTTCCAGGCGGTATCGAACAGGTTCACCCCCAGATCCACTGCCCGGTAGATCAGTTCCTCCGAGTCTTTTCTCAGGATGCTTTCCGGATCTCCGGGTTCATGGGGCAATCTCATGGCCCCGAAACCCAGGGAGGAAACGGACACACCTGTATTCCCAAGCTTTCTGTACTGCATGCCTGGCTCCCCTTTCCCGTGAGTACCCCTTGAAGATAACACCGGGAGCGACCCCGGGGTTCAGACACAAAGCAAGAGGGGCGGGGTTTCGCCCGCCCCTCCTTCTATGAAAACGCCCGGTCTCTACTTGGAGTAGAACTCCACCACGGCCCGTTCCTGGACCTCGATGGGTACGTCTTCCCGGGCGGGAACGGCCTTCACCGTTATCTTCCGGTCCTGGGGGGCCGCCTCGAGGAAGGAAGGCACGCCAATACCGCTTCCTGCGGTTATGTGATCCACGATGATTTTGAGATCGCGGCTTTTCTGCTGAAGCGTGATGGTGTCGCCGACTTTTACAAGAAAGCTTGGAATGTCCACTCTTCGTCCGTTGACCTGGATGTGCCCGTGACCCACAAGCTGCCTGGCTGCTGCTATGGTGGGTGTGAATCCGCCCCTGGCAACCACATTGTCGAGACGGCGTTCGATCAGCTGAAGCAGGTTGACGCCGGTTTCGCCGGACAATCTGCTGGCTTCAGTGTAATAGGCCCGAAGCTGCTTTTCACTCAGACCGTAGTTGAAGCGGATTTTCTGCTTTTCCTGAAGCTGAAGGCGGAAGGTGGAGACCCGCCTCCTCTTTCTCATGGCGCCCTGTTCTCCCGGTGTGTTCTGATTGCGGGGTTCCTTGCGAACCAGGCCCGGAAGGGGGGTTCCCAGGGCCCTGACTTTTTTCAGCCGGGCGCTTCTGAATCTTCCCATGTGTTTCCTCCTGCGTTTCAGGTTGTTTTGCGGCAGCATCAGCTTTTTTATCTGCCGCAGGCTGCTTTCGGCAAACGAGGGCGTATTCTACCAAAAAAAAGGGGGACGGTCAATTGCGACCGCCCCCCTGAAGGGTCTCAGTGTGTCAGCGGATAACCACGCAGGAGCGGGTGGCGGTGCCGTGGGGCGTCTGAAGCCTGTAGAAGTACACGCCGCCCGGAACCGGGTTTCCTCTGGAATCTGCGCCGTCCCATATCACCGAATGGGTACCCGGGAGCAGTTCACCCTGCTGGAGGGTACGCACAACCCTGCCCGAGAGGTCGAACACCTGAAGCACGGCCTCGCCGGCCATGGCGGTGCTGAACCCGATGGACGATCCAGCGGCGGTTATGGGGTTGGGGTAGGCGGGCGCGAGATGGAAACCGTGCACAGAGGGGCCGGTTTCGTCACCGATGCCGACGCCGGTGGGGACCATCACCTGAAGGGGATAGAGGTTGTGGGCGGTTACCGTAAGAGTGACATCCTCGGAACCGGGTACCTCGGCGATGTTCAACGTCACCGTTCCCGAACTGTTGGTGCGGCCGCTGGCAAGCACCGTGGTTCCCTGACAGAGGCCTACAAGCGCGTTGTTCACCGGGGACCCGGCAGCGGTGATGGTGACCGGGAAGCTGCCGACATTAACCGTTGTGGGGTGGGATGAGCTGAGGTGAACCAGTGGGCCGGTGGTGGTGAAAATATCGTGCTCGGGCTCGCCCATGATCATGTGCATGTTGCTGTTGCTGGCGTTGCCGGTGAACTCGTAGGCCTTGATCTTGCCATAGTCAAAGGCCTGGCCCATGTGGTGCATGTCCATCTGGAAGTAGCCGCGGAGCTGGTAGATCGCCAGGGAGTCCGTGGGACCCACCGGGCTGTTTACCGTGGCGCCCATGAAGCCCACCGCTCCCTTGGGCTCGGCTATGGAGCCGGCCTTCAGCCAGGCTTCCCCGAAACAGTCGCCGCTGCCGCCGCTGGCGAACTGGCTGTTGACACAGGCGATGGAGCTGATCCACACAAGTCTTCTGTTGTTGGTGAGCGCGTTTACATCGCTGTTGCTGAAACCGGTGGTTCCCCAGGATGTTCTGGAGCCGTGACCGATGTAGCTGAACAGGGAAACGCCGTTGTTGAAATCGGCGGAAATCAGGGCAACCGAGGGGTTCATGCCTCCATAGGAAGGGTTCGGGCAATACAGCTTCACGCTCATGTTGCCGTCGTTGGACATGATCTGCTTGTGACGCCAGGACTGAAGCGGGTCGGTGAAATCGCTGGAGCCCAGGCAGACACCGTACTGGAACCAGCTGGCAGCGGGCTCATAGGGATCCTTCTCGTAGGCCATGATCTTCCAGGAAACATAGTTGAGGCTTCCCGTGTCGGCGCAGAGCCGTCCCACATGAATGCTGGGGTCCACGCCGGTGCCAATGACGCCGTACTGGTTGTCCGCCGCGATGGATCCCACCCAGTAGACCGGAACCCCGACTTCATCGCCGAGAAGGAGAACCCATTCCGGGGGGTTGCTCCAGGTGTTGAAGGCGGTTTCAATGTATGCGTCCACATTGGCGGCGGTAAAGCCGATGTCCTCCATGAGGCCGATCTGGACGTCGTAGCCCTTCTCCCTCTTCCACTGGATGAGGTCTTCGCAAAGGCCTATCGCCGCCTCCGAACCGATGACAAGATACGAGCCGTCTATGATGGCGTCGGTTTCCTGGAAGCCCAGTACCTCTCTGTAGAAGGGAACAAAGCTTCTTGTGATACCCGCGGAAGCCCTGAGAAGCTCGTTCTCACCGGGAGCGCCGTTGCTTACGAGCCTGACCGTGGCGCTGGTGGTGATTTGCGCGTTGCCGGTGACAGGGTTTACCTGAACAGGATGGAAGCTTACCCAGGCCACCCGGATGTCTCTCAGGATGCTGATTCTGTGAAGGCTGACCGGAGATGAGGGGTAAAACTGGTTGCTTCCGTAGACATCGTTGTTCACCTTGAGCGGTGCCTGAAAGCCGCTTCTTTCCTGGAAGGGCTGGGCGGGAAGCACATTGTAGCTGCCCAGAACACTGGTTTCGGTGTTGACTATTTCCAGGGTGATTCCGCCAGTTGCGGGAATCTGAACCATCCGTCTGATCACGGGAACATCGGGTGTTCCAACCTCGGCGCCGTAGCCGCCGCCGGGAACTCTGAATACAACACCCTGGCCGAAGCCTTCAAGGGTTTTGGAAACCGCCTGAAGCGAAGGAAGATTGAACTGGACCAGCGTGCCTGAATCCATACCCAGATACTCCGCCATCGCCACCGGTTCCGGCGAGCGGTAGACTGTGTCCGCCGATGCCAGGAAGGCCGTCAGCAGTAACGCAACAAGAAACAATTTCACTGTTTACCTCCGATTTGAACTTCTGGAAAGCACTTGGAAAAGTACACCCGATAATATCTTACAACCATGTTACCCCCAAGTCAATGAGAAGTTTCAGGAGCCGCAGCCCCGACCAGATTCAGGGCGGAGGCGACAGCGGTGTCGAGCTGCCTGTCCAGCCTGTCAAATGTGTCTGAAGGCAGGGAACCCGAATGTATATCAGGGGTGACCCCGGTGTTTTCAAGGTTTGCCCCGGAAAGCGTGTACCAGCCCGTACCCGGCAGTCGAAAGGATGTGCCGTCGGCCAGGGTTACGTTCACAGTGCCGATAACCGCGCCGTAAGTGGTGTTTCCCACCACCGGCCCCAGTCCCAGTTCCTTCCACGCCGCAGCGAAAATCTCGGCGTCGGAGTAGCAGTTCTCGTCGATGAGCAGAACCAGGTGCCCCTGCCACACTCCCAGGGGCTCCAGAGTGCTTCTGCCGCATCGATCCCGGCTTTCGGCATAGGCGGGCCTTGCAATGCTTGCCAGAAGCTGGTCGTGGGTGTTCCCGCCGCCGTTGCCCCGGATGTCTATGATCATCGCTTCCCGGCCCAGTCCCTCGGCGTAGAGATCCCTTCGAAAGTTCTCCACGGATTCCTGGTTCATGGCCGGAATGTGGAGATAGCCCACCATGTCCGAGGAAAGCCTTTCCACCACCCGGCGGTTGGAAGCCACCCATTCACGGTACGCAAGCCGCCACATCCTCCATTCGGAGGTGGGCTCGATGGTGATGATCATGGTTCTGCCCCGTCTTCTTACCTCCAGGTCGACACTTCTGCCGGAGGTGGACCTGAATGGGGCGTAAAAATTCCGTGTTTCGCCGACGGGAACTCCGTCAACCGATAGAATGACATCGCCGGGGTAAAGCCTCGAACCCTCCATGAACGCCGGAGACCCGGGAATCACGCTGTCCACGGTAACTCCTCCTTCCGGAGGAAAACCGCCGGGTATGATCCCGGGTTCGCCGGTGTAGGATGTTCGTCTGTAACGCCAGGGGCCCCATATGCCAAGATGGGAAGCGCTGAGTTCTCCCAACATGCGACTTACAACATCGTTGAAATCCTGATCCAGAAGGCACTGCACCGCCCTTGGACGGTAAACGTCCCTTAGTTGTCTCCAGTCCGCTCCGTGCATGGCCTCATCGTAGAAGTTGTCTCTCAGAAGCCTCCAGGCCTGATCGAACTTGGCCGCCTGCAGGCCAGGAACACTCCTGAGGAAAGGGCACGACCATCCGTAAACTCCGGAGCTTCCCCCCGCGGCGGGAACGGAACGGATCGTGTTGCCGAAGCTCAGGAAGAACACTTCGTCGGAGTCGATGGAGTGAATGTCCGTGGGTTGCAGCCCTCCCCGGGTCAAACGGGTTAGGTCCTCCCCTTTCCAGCCCACGGACCAGAGGTCCATCAGATTGTCCGGATCATGGGCCGGGAAGAATACTGTCTTCCCGTCCCTGGAGATTCCGTAGAAATCGTACCAGCCCCTGACCGTGCAGAGTGTTTCCACCCTTCGGACAAGATCGGTGAAATCGATGGCCACATCTCCCCTCGCGTCTTCCAGAACGTTTTCCCTTTCACCGGCTTCCCTGTTCCAGTCGCTGTCCCGAAGCCAGGCCTGCCTGATGGAGTAGCTTCCGTCATCGGTTCTGCTGGCCCAGATGAGCCTTCTGCCGTCCCGGGGCCAGAGGGGCTGAAAATCGTCGTTTGGGTGCCGGCTCACGTTCACCGGGCTTCCCCCCCGGGAACTGACGACGAAAACATCCTCTCTGTGCCCCTCCCAGGGAACACTGAAGGCAAGCCAGCCCCCGTCCGGCGACCATGAATGATGGATTATTCCGGGAGTGTCGCAGACCTGCCTCGAAACCCCCGAGGAGATGTCGTGAATGTGAAGCACTCCCCTCTGGTCAAGAAAGGATACGCTTCGCCCGTCCGGGCTCCACTCTCCATCCCGGGCCACCAGGGTGCCGGTGTTTATCTCAAGTTGAATGAAACCTTCCTCCGGGTCGCCCTCGGCAATGACAAGCCTTACCCCCTCGCCGTCCTCTCTCTGAAAGAGAAGCATGGAAGCGTCCGGACTCCACCTGGGCCTCTCCTCTGAATCGGGGGTTGACGAAAGCCTGCGGACATTCCCCTGAATACTGCCGTCACTTATCACGCCGGCGAAAATGGAGCCCATGGACTGCATCGCAATCCGGGTTCCGCAGTTGGATACCCTGAAGCCGTCGGTGTAGATTCCGACCGTCTCCACTGTTTCCAAGGGAAAGGGATGATCGAGGGATGCGTTGATGCTCACCGTATCAGGAGACCAGTGGGGCGGGCGGACAGTCAGAACCATGCCACCGCTTTCGAAGGCAACGAGACCTCCTCCGGCGCCGGGAAATGTTATCCCCCCGGGAAAGGGGCCGGACACCGCTTCGAGGCTGTCGCCCATTACGGCCCAGAACCTGTCGCTGCCGTTATCATCCTCCATCACCAGAAACAAAGTGCCGTTCAGAACGAAAGGCCAGCGCTGATCCCGGCTGAGTTGAGCCAGCGGAATCCACCGGGAACCGTCCCCGGTCCACAGGGAGGAAGACGCGCTTCCGACATAGTGTCGGCGCCACCATGGAGTGGAACCGGTTTCTATCACAAAACCGTGCTGGAGCCGGGCAAGGCTGTTAACGGAGGCCGGGATCCTGAGCACCGGTGTACCCCCGGTTACCGGGACGGAATACACCCAGTCGTTCCCGCCCTCCCGCGAACTCCGAAAAAGCACCGCCTGCCCTTCCCAGCCTGCTACCGCGTCTTCGCCGCTGTGAAAGGTAAGCCTTGTGGAAGCGCCGCCGGTTCCGGGCATCACATAGACATCGCCTTCGCCGGTAACGGAGTTGCTGAATGCAATCCACTCACCGTCCGGGCTCCAGGAGGGATTGGTAACAAAACCCTCGCCCGGGGTCAGGCATCTCGGGTCGCCCCCCTCTGCGGAAACCAGAAAAAGCATGCCTCTCCATGTGAAGGCCAGAGTCGAACCGTCAGGGGAGGGAACAGGATACCGGGCATCGGTGATGGGCCCGGACAGCGCCATGAGAACAAGAAGAAGCATGTCTACTCCTTTTTCGCCAGGACAAGCAGCCTGGGAGACAACTGCGGATCAAAGGAAGAGAGATCGTAATCGCCCCACAGGTTCACAATGGAGAAACCCTGATCCGTCCCGTCTTCCACCGCTTCCATGACGGGGAAAGTCGACATTTCGAGAACAACCCTGCGTTTTTCAGCGCTTCCGAAGCCTTCGGTAGTGTAGATCATATCGTAAACCACCGCGTTTCCTTCGCTGGACCGAAAAACTCTTTCGCTTAGTGTAAGGAACCTGCGGTCAGGAAGCGGAGCCCGGTATCTGATGGTTCTGGGTTCCTCGGGTCTTCTTTCAAAGGAGGGGCTCACTTCGAACAGAAATACACCTCCGAAAGCAAGAATCCGGTATGCCTCCGAAAGAATACTGCGGCGACACCCCCGGTCCAGCACGCATTGCAGCCCGTTGTAGGGAAAACATGCAAACCCGAAAGACTCGTCACGGAATGGCATGGCCTGCCCCATCCCCCGAACCCGCTCCGCCAGAAATGAGGCGTCCGGAGACCACAGGGAGAGCATGTTGGAGCTGGGTTCCAGGGCGACGGTGAGCCCCCGGCTGAACAGGCTTTCCGCGAGCCTGCCGCTTCCCGCCCCGATTTCGAGGCAGTCTCCCGGGTATTCACTCCTTATCCGCCGGTAGAACTCCATCTCCGGGTGGTCATGGGGAAAGACGGTGCCCTCTTCGGTATGAAAGAACAGGGCATACTCTTCCCAGACATCAGGAATCGAAGGCATTGAAAACTGTTTCAATTCCTTTCAGGCATTCCCTCTCCATTTGTTTCATGGATACCAGAGCGGCCTTCATCTCGGCGGGGTCTCTTTGCTCGGGAAGCCCGCTGAGCCCAAGGGACAGATCTTTGTAGAGGTTCTCCAGCATCTCTGCGCTATCCGCCACTTCCGGCTTCAGGGAAGCGGAAGCGCCCAGATAACCTGCGGCCATTCTTCGACATTCACCCAGCACCAGGGCCAGGGTTTTGCCGCGGTGATGGAATCCTTCTCCGTTCTCCACCGCGGCTATCCAGCAGTCGTACACCTTCAGACCCTGCTGAAATCCGTAACACGAGTGTTCACCGGAAGAGAGATGCATGTCGAGAGCAAATCCCAGGCTGTCACGGTAGACGGTCTCGATGGGGCGTGGCTGGGTACGGTCGAATCCGTGAAAGGATACATGGCCGCCGCCGAGAAACTGCTCCCATGATCCGAAATCAAGCCTGTCCGGATACGCCTCTCCCTCGAGGGAGGGAGGGGTGTCGAGGATGAAAGCGTTCTCGTCGTAACCCGTTATGAGCTGGTATTCCAGGCACTTCACCGAACAGGGCACCCCCCTTGTCATGAGGTCGCGGATGCCCTTTTCTATCCGGTTCTTCTCGGCTGTAGTGGTGTCCGGACCGAAATGCCCCAGATCGCTGTGGGCTAATCCCATATTCAGAAGAAGCCGGTCGAAGCTTTGCTTCCGCCACTGATGAATACTGCGGCGGTCAAGGGTTGCGTCGGCATTCAGCAGGAAGGCATGACCGGAACCTCCGAAGAGAGCCGATTCCGAAAGCCCGAGGCCGTGATACGAAGCGGCGCCGGCAACCACGCCCATCAGGGAAGCAAGGTGGGGCCCCTGGCGCAAAACCCGTTGAGCCATAATGCTGCACCTCCCGTTAAAAGCCCGCTAGAATACAGCAGCCCTTGGGCCTGCCCTGATTATGAAATCTTCCGGGTCAATATGCACACCGTTTCTCAGTACCTCGTAATGCAGGTGGGGGCCCACGGAACGTCCGGTGCTTCCAAGCCGGGCGATAATATCACCCCTCTGCACCTGCTGGCCCACCGCGACATCGAGCCGGGAGCAGTGGGCGTATCTGGTGGATATCTCGTCGGTATGCTTTATCACCATGTTGAGCCCCCAGCCGCCGCTCCACCCGCAGAATGTGACCACGCCATCAGCCGGGGCCACGATCGGGGTTCCGGTGTCGCCGGCGATATCAATTCCCTGATGGTACCGAACAGCGCCGGTGAAGGGATCGATCCGGGGTCCGAAGCCGCTTACGAACACACCGTGCACCGGCCATATCGAAGGCGTTCTTCGAAGCAGGTCGGCCTTTTCCACCAGGAGCCTGGCCAGGGAATCGTAAGCCACAAGCTCCGCCTCCGCAAGCCGCTCGCTGAGGTACAGCCTGAACTCGAGATCATCTATGTATTGGAACATGTTGCTGGGCTCCCGGGTCGGGCCGTCTTCCCTGAGGCTTGAGAAGTCAAGGTTCAGGTCGGCCGCGGCTACGAAAACTCTCTCCTCGCGGTGGGAAATCTGTCTGATGGTTTCCTGAAGGTTTTCTACCCTGGCGCCAAGCTGTAGAAGCTCTCCCTCAAGAATCGCGTAGTCGCGGGATGGAGTCAGTGCCGGCGCAACCCTTCTGCCCAGAGCGAAAGCCGCACCCAATAGAAGGCTCATCACCCCGGCGGCAAGAAAGATGAAAAGCCTTATCCGGTGGGCGTCGATGCGTATGGGCCGCCTGCGGCCGGACGGGTCTTCCGGAATCCAGTCAAGGGAGCCCTTCAGCAAAACAAGCTTCTTCCGTTACTTGAGAAAGTGAAGCAGGGCGCCGCTCTCACCGCATTCGTGCAGTTTCACGATGGCCCTGTTCTTCAGCTGCCTCACCCGTTCCCGGCTTATGCCCATGGTACGGCCGATTTCCGCCAGAGTATGCCTTCTGTCGGTATGGATTCCGAAGAACAGCTGAATGATTGTTCGCTCACGGTGATCGAGAATGTCCAGCATGTCGCCCACGCTTCTCTTCAGTGCCTCGTGAAGAACCGCCTCGTTGGGGGCGATGCCGTCATCCGCGGCGATCATTTCCTGGAAGGTCTTGTCGCTTCCCTCGTAAACCGGGCTGTCAAGCGAAAGGTGGGTGCTGTGAATTGACATCATGCCCTCGATCTCGTCGCGGCTGAGGTCAAGTTCTTTCGCAATCTCCTCGGTGGACGGGTCGCGACCCAGGGCGTGGCCAAGCTCTCTGGTTGCCCTTCCCATTTTGTACAGCTCCCCCACTCTGTTCAGGGGAAGCCTTACGATTCTGGACTGCTCAGCCAGCGCCTGGAGGATTGCCTGTCTTATCCACCATACGGCGTAGGTGATGAACCGGCAGCCCTTGCCTTCATCAAAGCCCTTGGCCGCCCGGATGAGGCCGACATTGCCCTCGTTGATAAGGTCTTCCAGGGCAACACCCTGATTGGCGTACTGCTTGGCGATGCTGACAACGAACCTCAGATTGGCTTCTGTGAGTTCGTTCAGGGCTTCCTGGTCGCCCTCTCTGATCCGCCTGGCCAGAGAGGCTTCCTCTTCCGATGTAAGAGTGTCGCGGGTTCCAATCTCCCGAAGGTACAGCTCAAGAGACCGTCCTTCAGTTCTTCTCGTGGCCATTCCGCCGCCTTTCCTCATCCCGTATATTTCAGGCACAATGAAAGTGTTCCATAGGTTCAGGAAAACAACGGGCTATTATGTCAAGCCTTGACGCCTTGTCAAGGGGTTGACATGGACTGGTCTTCACTTCCCCGGGAAAAGGCTCGCTGTGCCCTCTGCGGCGCCGACAACCCGAAGCTGCTCAGGGTCACCCGGGGATGGCCTGTTGCGAAGTGTCTTTCCTGCGGTCTTGTTTACCTCAGGGAAAGGCCCTCCGAAGACTCACTGGCCTCCATGTACTCCAAAGACTACTACAACCGTACCGAGGTGGGCTACGGGGGCTATGTGGAAAGCTACTTCAAATACCGGGGGATTTTCCACAAGCTCTTCGAGGCCAGGGCGAGGAGCCTCGAAAGGTTTCGTGGGCAGGGTTCGATTCTGGAAATCGGATGCGCCCACGGCTTTCTTCTCGATCATCTCAAAAAAGACGGCTGGCTGGTTTCCGGCGTAGAGGTGAGCCCCCTGGCCGCAGGCTACGCGCGGAACACTCTTGGCCTCCAGGTTCACCACGGCACCCTGCGGGATGCACGGTTTGAAACCGGAGCCTTTGATGTTGTAATGATGCTGGATGTTCTGGAACACCTTCACAGACCGCATGACACCCTTCGCGAGGTATCCAGGCTTCTGAAACCCGGGGGTGTGCTGCTGGTACAGTGCCCATGGGAACTCACCCACTGGGAAGAGGTCATCGAGGCATTCCTGCGGGGAAGAAAGACCGGATGCATCGAACCCGACGCGGTTCCGGCTCACCTCTATTTCTTCAATCCAAGAACCCTGGAGGCAATGCTGAAAGCTTCGGGCTTCACAGTGATAGCCAGGGAGAGCGGAAACTACGGGGCTGTGCGAAGAAAGGTCAAACCCCCGCCGCTGAATGTCGGCAGCCCGCTGGAAAGGGTGTTCAGGGTGCTGTACTTCCGGCTGGGCATACAGAGGGTTCTGTACCGGGCGGCCAGGACCGTTGGCTGGGGCAACGGCCTTATCCGCTACGCGACAGGTTCGGAAGGAGCCTCGTCCCGATGAATACCCTTTTCTTTCGTAATCCCGGACCGGTCAGGCAGGTGTGCGGAGCGGCTCCCCTGGATGATCTTCATCTTCATCTGGAGAGAAGAGGGATCAAGGGCCTTCCGGGCGTTATCGCCCTGAGATCAGACCTTCTCACCCGCCAGCCCCTTGAACTTCTTCCCCGAAGCGATGCGGATGGAGTGGCGGCTCTTACCACCACGGGGAAACCCTGGGCTTCCCTGTGCGTGTTGACGGACCCGAAGGGCTTCATCATCGGTTTCGAACGGAATCCCTGCCCCGAACTGGCGGAAACCAACCTGTGCGTTGCAGGCGCATGCTGGTTCGCCGAAAAGCCGAAACGCCACGATTCCCTGGAGGAGACCATAATCCGCAGCCATGAAAGCGGAGCGAGGCTGAGGGCTTTGCTTCTTCCGGGAAAGGCTTTTATCGTTGGTTCCGCCGGGGAACAGCTCAGAGCCTGTCACAACATGCTTTCGGGAAGGGTAGTCCCGCCGGTGGCAGGGTGTGAGCCCTGCAATGGCACTTTCATACAGGGAGAGGTTCACCGCAGTGCCAGGGTGGAGGGAACCCTCTGGACCGCACCCGGCTCAAGAGTTGAAGAAGACTGTGTTCTGGAGAACTGCGTGGTTTTGGAGAACGCCGTGGCGGGCAGGGGTTCCAGGCTGCGAAACGCCCTGGTGGAAGCCGGCGCAAGGGTGCGCCCGGGAACCATCATGGAGGAAAAATACCCAAGCTTTCTTGGAGAACCGGAATGATTGAAAACATCAGAAACTATCTTGACCAGGTCAGCGGCCTGGTGCTTCAGATACCACCTTCCCACATTGAAAAGATTACCGGCATACTGCTGGAAGCCTACAGGTCGGGAAAACGGGTCTTCGTGTTCGGCAACGGCGGAGGAAGCGCCACCAGCGCCCACTTCGTATGCGATCTTGCCAAGGGAACCGCGTGCCCGGGAAAACCCAGGTTCAAGGCGATTTCACTTTCCGAAAACATTCCCCTGCTCACCGCGTGGGCCAATGATACCGACTACACAAACACCTTCGGTGAGCAGTTGATCAACCTTGTGGAGCAGGGGGATGTGGTGATAGGTCTCTCCGGAAGCGGAATGAGCCCGAATGTGATCAACGCCTTGAAGGTCGCCAACGAAGCCGGAGCGGTTTCCGTGCTTCTCTCGGGCTTTTCCGGCGGAGAAGCGGCCAGAGTGGCCTCGGAAGCGCTGGTGGTACCCTCAACGGACATGCAGCAGATCGAGGATGTTCACCTTATTCTTACCCATATCATCTTCAGATGCCTGAGGCAGGAGATAGCAGGAAAGGTTTAGTCTTCTTCCGGGTTCCATTGGTCGAAATCGGTTCCCCCGGCGGCGAGTATGTTCTTCATGGCATTGTGGAAGATATCCATGCCACCCTGGGCGGCCTCCGGAAACCGGGTTTTCCACAGATCCCAGGATCTTTTCAAATCACCTGCCATGACCTCTGCCAGGTTGCCGTCGATTCTTGCCTTCTCCACCGCGTCCTGGTTGTAAACCAGCATGTCGCTGGCCAGAACCCTGGCGAATCTGGCGGCCCTTTCGTCTCCGTGACCGTGCTCTCCGGGGTGGTTGTCCGGGCTTTCCGAATGATGTTTCGGAGGGTGTACTATGAATACTTCCCTGCAGTTTCTGCACCGGATCCGTTTTGCTTTCCCTCCCAGCTTTTCCTCGGCTATCTGGTAATTCTTGCCGCAACTGGGACATGTGACAACCATATCATACCCTCCCGGATAAAAAAGCACGGAGGCGTTTCACACCCTTTTCAATGTCGCTGTTCGAGGCGGCGAAGGAGAGCCTGATGAAACCTTCGGAACCGAAGGCGTCTCCGGGAATGACCGCCACACCTTCCTGCTCCAGTAGACTAATACAGAACCCGGAACTGTCAAGCGCTCCCGGGCCGGTTTCGATCCTGACGAACACATAGAAGGCGCCCCTGGGTTCCTGAAAACTCAGGCCCTCCGCCCCGGCCAGCATGGAGCACATCAGGTCGCGTCGGGCCCGGAATGCATGGAGCATTTCAATCCGCTCGCCCTCCGCCAATCCCTGAACCACCGCCAGTGCCCCGTACTGGCACATGGTGGGAGCGTTGGAGGTGGTGTGGGACTGAACCCTTCCCGCAAGGGCAATCCAGGCGGGATCCGCCAATGCGAATCCGATTCTCCAGCCGGTCATGCTCCAGGTTTTGGACACGCCGGTCACCACCGCAAGCCTGGGCGCGAGATCGGGCCTGGCGTCCAGAAGGTGGGGAACCGGCTCGTCTCCGTAGTGCAGGAACTCGTAGATATCGTCGGATATCACCCAGAACCCCGCGTCCGCGGCGGCATCGGCGATTTCCTGGATTTCGCCGCGACTGTACACTCTTCCCCCCGGATTGTCCGGTGAGTTGAATATCATGCCGGTGGCGCCGGCGGCGGCGGCTTCCCGAACATCGTCGGCGGTCAGGTGGGTTCCTGAGCCGGCTACCGGAATGCCGCCAAGCCTTTTGACCATTTCGGGGTAGCTGACCCACCAGGGCCGGGGAATCAGCACCTTGTCACCCTCCCGTACCACCGCTTCCATAAGGTTGGCGATGCTGTGCTTTGCGCCGCAGGAAACCAGCACCCGGGATGGATCGGGGCAGATACCACGCAGGTTTCCCCACTTCTCCGCCACTGCTTTTCGAAGCTCTGGAAGGCCGGCGTTGGCGGTGTACCCTGTTCTGCCCTCTCTCATGGCTTTCTCCGCGGCCTCAATGGCCGCCCGGGGCGACGGAAAATCAGGCTGACCCGCGGAAAGCGACACAACATCGTGACCCGAGGCCCTTAACTCAGCAGCCTTGGCGGTGATCTGAAGCGTTGCGGAACCCAGAAGGGATTCCGCCCTGGGCGCGAACCTTATGTCAGCCATTTTCTCCCCGCTCCTCCAGGGCCCCGCGAACGCAGGGCAGTACAAGGCTTGTGATGTCGCCGCCGTACCTGGCGATTTCCTTCACAAGGGTTGATGAAAGGTAGATGTTGCTTTCCGAAGGCATCATGTAGACACCGGTGATTCCCGGGGCCAGTCGGCGGTTCATGAGCTGCAGCTGGAACTCGTATTCAAAATCCGACACCGCCCTGAGACCGCGGATGAAGACCGAGGCTCCTGTTCGCATCATGTGGTTCACGAGAAGCCCCTTGAACGAGCACACCGTAACTCCGGAGTTCAACCCGGCTTCCCGGATGGAACCCTTCACCAGTTCAACCCTCTGCCCGGTGGTGAACATTGTTTCCTTGGGGGTTGCCTCGGCCACCGACACATGCAGAGAGCCGAACACCGATACCGCCCTTTTGATTATGTCTATGTGGCCCATGGTTATCGGATCGAAGGTGCCGGGGTAGACCACTTTCATGCGGGCCTCTTCAGAGTTCTTTGATGAAGAGCCAGGAACTGCCATACCGCCTTTTCTCCCATCCGGGCAGTGCTTCCGAGCTGCCGGCCTCGGCCATTATCACCGCCCCGGCAGAGGCCAGCCCGGCCCAGGGAAGCGATCCTATCCAGGAATATATGCTGCCGTCCCTGTATGGGGGATCCATGTAGACAACTCCGGGAGGGCCGGAAAGCCCGCTGAGATCGCAGGGAAGAGTCTTCCTGACCAGTTCTCCCGAGGCATCGGCTTCTCTCTGCTTTAGAAAACGGTGGACACTCTGAAGGTTTTCCTTGTTCCGATCCACGAACACGCTTTTCACAGCGCCGCAGCTCAGGGCTTCAAGCCCCATGGCTCCGCTTCCGCAGAACAGGTCCCAGAATACCATGCCGGAAAGATCCCCCCCAAGAATGCTGAATACGGCTTCCCTGAGCATCGAGGGCGTTGGTCTCACACCGGATGCGGAAGGGCGGAGGACATGGCCCTTCCATGTCCCCCGCCCGATTCTGGTCAAGCTCTCCCGCCTAGTAGGGCCGAATGATGTGGGGAGTAACGAAGATCACCAGCTCGGTGCTTTCGACATTGTCCGCGGAGTAGCTGAAAAGCAGGTCGCCCAGGAAGGGAATGTGACCCAGAATCGGAACCCTTCTTCTGACTGAAGTAGTCTTGCTTCTCATTATTCCGCCTATGACCGCGGTGGCCCCGTCATCAATCATCAGCGTGGTGTTGGCCTCCTGGGTGATGATGATGGGCTGATCCGCGGCGGTGGACTCGCCGGAGAGGTCGCTGACCACCGGCCTCAACTCCAGGGTGACATTGTTGTTGGCATTGATGTGGGGTGTCACTTCAAGACTTACGCCAACGCTGTAGAGCTGGACATAGGTGTTTCCCGAGGCGTCCATCAGGGTCAGCGGAATCTGCTTGCCGCTCATTACAAAGCCGGTCATGTTGTCGATGATGGCTATCCGGGGTTCGGACAGGATGTGGGCCATATTCTCGGCTTCCAGATAGCTGAGGGTGGCGTTGATGTTCAGCATGTTCGTTACGGTGCCGAAGGTGAAGCTGCCGGAAGGGTCTCCCACCGCCAGCCCGGTGTTCATTCCGGCCCTGGTGAGCTGATCTCCGCGGTTCAGGTTGCCCGCCGACCAGTCAATCCCGAACTCCCGACGGACTGTGGCGTCGATCTCCACCAGCTTGGCCTCAATCATCACCTGGGCAGTGGGGCTGTCGAGAATGGGCAACATTCTGCCTATTTCATTGAGTTTCCGGGGGATATCCGTGACGATGAGGGAGTTGGTGCGGTTGTCAACACTTATCTCGCCCCGGTTGGAGAGCACTCCCCGGGTGGCGGACTGAATGTCCTCCGCCTTGGCGTATCTGATGATGAACACTTCTGTGTGAAGGTCCTGCAGATTCTCCCTCTGAGCCTGGGTACTGGCCATTTCGTTGACACTGGCGTAGAAATCCGATCTCCGGGACACCCTCAGGGTGTTGTGCCCGCTCTGGGTGGCCACAAGATCCTGGCTGGCCAGTATTGCCATGAGGGCGTCGCCCCAGCCGATGTTGCGCAGCCTGGCGGTCACGGTTCCCTGGTATGTTTCGGGAATAATGATGTTCATGCCGCTGACATCGCTGATGGAGCGCATCACGGTTCTGATGTCGGCCTCCACCACATCAATCGTGATTCGACGGCCTCCTGAACCGCTCCAGGCCACGGGAAATCCGTCGTCAACCCTTCTTCCCGTTTCGGAAACCCTTACTCCCTGAACCGAGCCTTCGGCGGCGGGGTAGGAAACCGCCCCACCAACCGGCGTGGACAGAGGGGGAACGGTGCCGCCGGGGGTGGTGGCGCCCACCGTCTGGGATGAGGCGGACCAGGATGTGAACGGAGTCCCGGAGGGGTCGGTGAACAGGGTGAGAACAAGCCTGTTGCCGTCCAGAAGATGTGTATTGTAGTTCATCAGTTCACCGTTGACATCAACGATGATTCTTACGATTCCGTCCGGGGGCGCCTTGTACTGGCTGGTCCGGATGGCGCTCACCCCTCCCCGCTGAACCGCGAAGTCTGTGGTGGGCAGGGCGTGAACCGCGTCGCCCAGGTCGATCACCACCCTCATCGGATCAGTGAGGAGAAACCTCTCGTAGAGAACGGAGCCATCGGTGACGATGGTAACCTGTGTTTGATCACCGCTGGGTACAACGGAGATGTCTGTCACCCTGTAGGCCATTACCGGAACCCACAGGAGCATGAGAAGCAAAAGGCTGATCTTTCGCATCAGAAACCACCTTCTTCATGCAGGCGCATCGAGTAGATGGTTGGAATCGTCGTAACGGTTCCGCCATCCGCTGTCGATCCGACTGTTACTTCCTGTACTACTATGACCTCATTGCTTGTAATCTCTGCAATGTGGGTGTTGTTGGCCAACCTTGTTCCCTCATTGAGAATGTATGCAACTCCGTTGGCATCCTCGACCATCGCCTGGTCTCCGCCGAAAGGATCAAGTGTGATTCCAACCAGATGAAGCTCCTCTATGCTGAGATCGGACAGGTTGCGCCTGAGGTCGCGCCTTGAAACCGGGAACTCCGTGAAGGGGTCCGGTCTGCTGGAAACCGATTCATAGATTCGAAACACTCCGCTTACCGAGACACTGGAAGGGCCGACTCCGGAAACGCCCCCCGGGGTCTGACCTCCGGTCTGGCCAGCGAGGCTGCACTGTATTCTTGCGAGATCGTAAACCGGAAGCCTGGTTTCAACCTGGTCAAGCTGAGCCCAAACCAGAATGCCGGAATCGGTCAGAGCCCATACAGGAGAGGACCCGCTGCCCCAGATCTGCCTCGCGGGTTCCGCCATCTCCCCCGCCACAGGTTCACCGCCGGGAAGGGACAGGATGCCGGTTCCGTTCATGACCAGCGCAGAACCGTGAAGCTGTCCCGCGCAGTGTTCAACCCACTCATCGGGGCTTCTGCGAAGGTAGACCATGGAACCGTCGCCGGAGTAGAGCATTCCGTCCGACGCCGCCAGAGTTTCCGTGCCCTCGGGAAGACTTTCGGTTCGTCTCAGACCTACCCTGGTGTCGAGCAGGGTGAGGGTGCCGTCGGTGTTGATCCATGCCCAGTCCTCACCGGCCCGAACCAGTCCGCCAAGAGCGGCGGCGCCCGATGCGGGAAACAACTCCGGGAAATCCGAATGGGGGTTTTGGACAAGGGAACCGTCGTGAAACAGCACAACAAGTTCATCCACGAAGGAACCGGCCTCGATTGGAACGGCGGTTGTGGTGAAAGCGTGCTTGTCCGCCGAACCCCCCGACACCATAACCACCCCGTCCGGGGTGAGAAGCACGGGTTCGCCGTGGAAAAGGGTGAGATTGAAAGCATCCTCCGCGCCCTGAATCCAGGCGGGGGTCCATATTCCACCGTCCCGGTACCAGGAAAGCAGAAGGCCCGACCCTGAAAGCAGGTGTGCCCCCCGGTAATCGGCCCGGATGTGAGTCACGGGCCCGGGCGCGTCAACGGAGAGCCATCCCGCCACAGCGTTGGTGTTTACGATGGTTACCGTACCTCCCCCGGGCAGTACGGATGCTTGCTCCCCTCCGGGGCCGCAGGCGGGTAAAAGCAGGAGAAGGGTCACGGCTGCCGCAGGTACTGTAAGGGTCTTCAGCATGGTATTCTTACCTCCTTCCCGCTCAAGGCTGCACGAAGGCGCTGAAGGTGAACGATGCTTCGATGTTGTCGAATTTTCCTTCAGCCGCCTTCTGCTGGTGAATCTCCAGATTCGTTACGGCGCTCATCAGCATTTCCTGTGTAAGCTGGTCAAGAAAGACGCCCAACCGATGAAAACGACCGGTAATCCTTACTCTCCATTCATACACCTGATATTCACCCTGGGCTACCAGCGGCATGGGTGTAAGGGAAACAATGGACAAACCGCTTCGTGCAGCACCCCTGGTGAGCATCTCCATGACTTCTTCCTGGTCGTATACCCTGGGCAGAAGCCGGTCGAGTGTGCTTAGCTCCTGAGTGTACATCTCGATTCTCTGGGCCATTACCGCCAGATCTTCGGAGGTTCTGCTTCGCAGGCTCTGATGTTCTATTCTCTTCATGTCCAGGTTCTGCTGCTCCGTGGCAATTTCCTCCTGAAGCCCCTTCGCCAGGAACATGAAGTAACCCAGTATGATCGCCGCGAGAAGAAGAATCCCCACGATGAACCTCAGGACCCGGGCATCGCGAAAATCTATCGCCATGGTGAATCCTTTCCAGGCATCCCTTTGTGGGGCACCGACATCAGTTACCGCCCCCGCCGGTGGAAAACTGGAGCACGGTTACATCCCACACATGCAGGGTGTCGCCGGCGATGATAACCAGCGCACTGCTCTGGTCCCACTGCGCGTAGGTGTACGACAGCCCCAGAGCGTAGCCGACCAGCCCCACCGTCCCTGTTCCGTCGAAACCGAAACCGCCGTTCTCATCGTAGGAGGGGTAGAACGGCACTTCCAGCATGAACACGCCGTTGGCGTTGGTCGACCCGGAAACCGTGGGCATTGACACGCTGTCCGGGTTCACCGTAATCCTGACCCATGCCCCCTCGAAGGGAACTGTCATGGCGGAATCGGCGAAGATCCTGCCCGTGATGTATCCCTTGGTTTCACTGGTGCCGAAGGGATCGCAGCCGGCGATCAGAACCGCTGCGGCCACGACGAAGAACAACACTTTTCTTTTCATGACTCCTCCGTCACATTCCGGCAAAGTCGCCCACCAGGGGTTCGAGCGACGTCTGGTTAATACCGACACTCATGGAAAAACGATACCTTGTCTCCCTGCCGGAACCGTCGGTAACGGCAGCGACATCGTAGCTTTGACCGTACTGCTCGGTCTGGAAAAGATAGCGTGTTCCGTCGGGTGATATCTCGGAAAGCCTTCGCTGGAACTCGATTATATCTCCCCATGACCGGGCGATGCCGGTGATTTGAAGGTTTGCTCCCATCAGAGAGAGGTCGGTGAGGTAGATGCTTTTCCCGGCTTCCTCCGCAAGGACGGATTGCTGGGGATAAAGCGCCCTGCACAGATACTCCAGTATGTAGACGGTACTCTTCTGCTGAAGGGAAAGGCTGGCGATGGCGGCCCTTCTCTGGTTCAGGCTCTGCTCCAGCGCGTTCACTTCCAGCTGCCTGGAAAGCTGTTCCTGCATTCTGGCGATGTCGGCGTCCACGCTGACGATGTCTGCCCGAATGCTGTCCCTGGTTTTCTGCATGTTCATGTAGTGAAGGCCCAGCAGCACTATGCAGACCACCACAAGACCAAGGGGAAGCCAGCTGACCACCGCGGCGAAAGGCGAGGCATCAGCTGCGGCGCCGGCGGTTTTCGCCTTTTGCTTCTCCTCTTCCGGAAGAATGTTGATGTCCATTTCTCCGGCGACGAAACCCCTGAGAGCAAGGCCGGTGGCAACAGCCAGCAGGGCGTCGAGTCCGGGCTGCTCTTCTTCGGATACCAGGCCGGGCTCGATCTGTACGCTTCTGAAGGGACTGAAGCGCTCTACGGGCAACCCGTGCTGCTCGGACAGTATCGAAGCCAGTTCCGGCATCAGCGAGCAGCCGCCGCTGATGTACATTTTGTCTATCCGGGTGCTCTCTCCTGAAGCCTGGAAGCTGATGAACGATCTTCTGACACTGGTGGAGAGTTCCTGGATAACGCTGCTTACCGCGTTTTTGACATCCTCCGCGCTCACCCCTTCGGGAAGGTTGCCCCTTAGAACTCCTTCCGCGGTATCGTAGTCGAACCCCAGGAACCGCTGGACCGCTTCCACGAACCTGGTGCCCCCGATGGCCAGATCTCGGTTGAAACTTGGAATACCGTTCTTGGCGATGACGAGGTTGGTGTTGTCGGCGCCGATGTTGAGAATGGTCACACACTCTTCCTCGGAAGGTGAGTAAGCGTGCTGGTAAGCCCGAAGCAGGGCGAACTGCTCGAGATCAACGCTTGCGGTTCGAAGGCCGGCGCCCTGAATGAGGCCCCGGTGCAGGTGAATCACATCCTTCTTGGCTGCTACCAGAAGCACTTCCATCTGACCCGGAGCCGCCTCTTCATTGATGATCTTGAAGTCTATGCTGACTTCGTCGACCCTGAAGGGAATGTGCTGTTCCGCCTCCCAGTGAATAGCCTGCCGGGCCTGGGCCTCGGTCATCTTTTCCATTGGAATGCGCCGCACTATCACGCTCCGGCCGGAAACAGCGGAGTTCACCGATTTGGGCTTTATGCCCGCCTTGGTGAATGCGTCTCCGATGGCTGATACAAGGTGGTCTCTGTTGACCACTTCACCGTCGACTACCGTGCCGGGAGCGAGTTCCACTACCGCAAATCTGCTGAGTTTCATCGCCTTACCCGACCGGGCAAGCTCAACGACCTTGACGGAGTGACTACCGATATCGAGGCCGACGGTGGTTTTTCCCGAACCTCCTAAGATCAGCATCTTCTCCCTCCCGGGAACCGATCCGGTCTGGCCGGATCCATTAATGGCCGCAAGATATCTGCGACACTTTTATAACAACTCCACCCGGAGTTTAGTACATCGATAACCCTGCGTCAATACCCTAATTTCATAAGTGCCGAATTTCATGTTTTCCCTTGACACTCCCACCCAAAACCTTATCTTTGGCCCACGGGAGGCTGATATGGCAAAATCAAACGGCAACGGTCTCGTTATAAGTTTCACAGACATTGAAGTCCACAGTGAACCCACGGTACGGCTGACGGTGCCTGTCAGGCCGGATCAGGAAGAGGTACTGTCGAAAATGGTTCGCACAATCTCCCAGAACCGGTCCCGTCAGAACCGAAGCCAGCGTATTACAAAGGCAACATTGATAAGGGCTTACATAGACGCGCTGGCCTCTCTTGCCATCGATCTCAATGAGATTCCCGATGAAGCCGTCCTGCTTGAAAGGCTTCTTGAAGCTATGCACCAGCGCCATTGAAGCATCACTTGAAGCATAACTTCATTCGAAGCCCGCAAACTGTTGGTGATTTCTAAACAACAGTTCCATCAGGAATCACAGCCCCTTTGGGGATTACGATTATGCCGTCCCGTATGAACCAGGATTCGCCATCCCCGCTCTCGACTCCCTTTTCGTTCATGAGATGGACCCTGCGTCCTATCCGGGCATTCTTGTCTATGATGGCCCGGCGGATTACAGAACCTTCGCCAATTCCCATGGGTGGAAGGTTTTTGTCCAGAACCGCGGGATCCTGGTGGTGCCCCCTCCAGAAATCCGCGCCCATCAGCACCGCGTCCTCGATGACGCAGCCCCTGCCCACATAGCTTCTGATTCCGATCACCGAGTTCCGGATCACGGCCCCGTCCAGGTCCGACGCGTCGCAGACTATGGTGTTGTGCAGGCTGCAGTCCTTCATCCGGGCGCCGGGCAGCGCTCTGGCCCTGGTGTAGAGCGGTGAGAACTGGCTGTACATGTCGAAGGCGGGATTGGGCATGGCGAGATCGATGTTGGCTTTGAAGAAGCTCTTGATGGTTCCGATGTCGGACCAGTATCCGTTGAACGGATAGGAGGTCATCCTGTACTGGCCCAGGGCACAGGGTATGATCTCCTTGCCGAAGTCATCGAACTCGGGGTTTCGCATCAATAGATCGCTCAGTACATCGGGTTTGAAAAGATAGATGCCCATGCTGCCCAGGAAAGGGTTCTCTTCCGCAACCCATCTCGATGAACTCTCGAGCCCGGAAAGCCTTTCGGGGGCAGGTTTCTCGTGAAAGCCCATGATCGAACCTTCATCGTTCACCTGGATGATTCCCAGTTCGGAAGCCTCGTCCCGTGAGACCGGCTTGGATGCTATGCTGATATCCGAGGATGTTTCCCGGAAGTGGCTGATGAAATCCAGAAAATTCATCCTGTAAAGCTGGTCGCCGGAGAGAATCAGCACAAGTTCAGGCTGCAGCGACATGATGTGAAGAAGGCTCTTGCGAACCGCGTCGGCGGTGCCCTGGAACCAGGTGGCGCTTTCGAAGGTCTGCTCTGCCGCCAGAATGGAAACGAACCCGTTTGTGAATCGGTCGAATCGGTAGGTCTGGGCGATGTGCCGGTTGAGGCTTTCGCTGTTGTACTGGCTCAGCACGAGAATCTGTCTGATGCTGTCGTTCACGCAGTTGGACACGGGTATGTCTATCAGCCGGTACTTCCCGCCTATGGGCACAGCGGGCTTGCAACGGAGCTTGGTGAGGGGAAACAGCCTTGTGCCCCTTCCCCCGCCGAGAATGACCGCGACAACACTTCTCATTAAAGAATCCCCCTGCCTGTTCGGGCTTTAGGCTGATTATTCCCAATCTTCCCGGGAAGTCAACCTCACCGCTTTCTGGTTTCTGAAGCCACAAAACTTGACAAAATTAAGCTGGTTGTTATACTTTCTTAAAGAAAGGAGGTTCAGAAATGGATATTGGTGATATCAAGTGCCCTTCCTGCCGGAGGAGAATGTCGCCGGTAAAAATGCATTGCGCCGAATGCAGCATCTCCATCGAGGGCACCTTCACTCCCTCGCCCCTGTCGATGCTGTCCGCGGAGGATCAGGCGCTGGCCATGGCCTTCATAAGAAGCTACGGTTCCATAAAACAGCTGCAGGACACTCTGGGAGTCAGCTATCCCACCGCCCGGACCAAGCTGGACAAACTGGTGAGCGCCCTGAACCGCACCATGGAGGCGGAAATCAAACCCGATCAAACCCTCAACCGCCTGGCAAAGGGCGAGATAACCTTCGACGAAGCCTTGAGGTCCCTTTGATGCCCGCGATGCTGCTGCTGCTCCGTATGGGAAGAATGCCGTTTTCCCTGCCCATCCTCTGGTTTCCGGTATGGCTTGTTCTTCTGCCGCTGGCGATTCTGGGGCAGCTTGTCGGTTCGGTGGCGCTGCTGTTCGCAAGAAAACCCTGGGCAGTTTTCCTGTCGGGTGCACTTGCGGCCTGGAGCCTTCTGCCGAAGCTGTCCGGGTTGGAGATTGTCGTGAGTTCCCAACGGGAAAACCTGCAGTTGAAATTCATCTGAAAGAGGAGGTTCAATCATGAACGAAGCGAGAATGAAGGTTCTGGAGATGCTCAGCAAGGGCAAAATCACTGTGGAAGAGGCTTCGGCACTGCTGGAGAAGGTAATCGTCAGGGAGCAGGCTCCCGAGGTGGAAACCCCGGGGCAGGAACCCGAGGGAACCCAGGTTAGAAAGGGAACCCCGAAGTACCTTCGGGTTGTGGTGGACAGTTCCGACGGTGACAAGGTGAACGTGAGGGTTCCCATGAGCCTGATAAGAACCGGCCTGAAGCTCAGTTCACTGATGCCCGCCGACGCCGCCAGCGCCGTGGCGGAAAAGGGCATCGATCTCACGGTGCTCAAGGATCTTGACGGAGAGGAACTGGTGGAGGCCCTCAGGGAACTCACCGTGGACGTGGACAGCGCCGACGGCGACAAGGTACGGGTGTTCACAGAGTAGGAAGCAAGAGGAACGCAATGAAGATCGCTCTTGCCGGCTCTCCCTTCTGCGGGCGCTCCACCCTGTTCCGGGCCATGGCGGGCACTCCGGACGCGGATACGGGAAAACCCCTGACCGTAAGGGTTCCGGATCCCAGGCTCGATTTCCTGGCGGATCACTGGAAACCGAAAAGCGTGGTAAACGCCACTGTGACTTTCATCGATGTTCCGTCTCCCGCCTTTGGCACAAGAAACATGGCTCTGCTGCGGGAGGCTTCCGCGGTGGTTCTGGTGCTTGACAATCATGCGGTTGGAAACACCGCGGAATGCCTTAAGGCCGCGGAGTCCGAGATGATTCTGGGCGACTACGCCATTCTGGAGAAACGAAGGGACAGGCTTCGAAAGGAGAGCAGGGGCGGATGCCCCGAGTTCGGGCTGGTGCAGAAGGCTCTTTCCTGGCTTGAGAATGAAGCTCCGCTGAGAACCGCCGGGTTCTCCAGGCAGGAACTGGAGATTCTCACGCCTTACTCCCCGGCTTCACTGAAGCCACTGATGGTTGTGTCCAACCGATCCGGCGCTGGTGTCACCGGGGAGAAGGGCGCCATGACCGCCGCGGAAGAAGCGGGAGCGGCATTTCTCACCATCGACGCCGGGCTCGAGCTGGAGCTGCTGGATATTCCGGGAGATGAGCGTCCCGAGCTGCTGCGGGAGATGGGCTACACGGAAACAGGTCTCGCGAGGATACTTCAGGCGGCATATTCCCTGCTGGACCTGATAAGCTTTCTCACCATGGGCGCCGATGAGGTCAGGGCCTGGCCCATTTCCAGGGGAAGCACCTCGCTTGATGCGGCGGCGGCGATTCACACCGACCTGGCCAGGGGATTCATCAGGGCCCAGGTTATTCCCTTCGCCGCGTTCAGGGATACCCCCGACGAAATCCTGCTGAGGAAGAAGGGTCTTGTGGGCCTTGAGGGAAAGGACTACATCGTAAAGGACGGAGACATTCTGGAGATCAGGTTTTCGGTTTAGCCCGTACCATTTCGTTGATTATGCTGGCCACTTCCGCAGAGGCGAGAAAGATGACGCACAGCCAGTATACCCATAGCAGGGTTACCATTATGCTGATGAAGGAACCGTAGACGAAGCCCCAGTCCGGCCTGGATATCGACCACATGTACAGGCTGGTGCCCAATGCTGTAAGAATGGTGCTGGCAATCGCTGTGGGTACGGCGAGTTTCAAGGGAATTCTTCGGTTGGGTCCCGCCCAGTAAAGCAGGAAGAACACCAGAGAACCAAAGGTGAAGCTCATCACCCTGCCGAAGAAGCCGCTGAGGATGGGGCCCACAAGAGGTGTTCCCGCGATCACCCTTCCCGCCTCGGACTCCACGGCAACCCTGGCCCCAACCGTGGACAGCACCGCAAGCATGAAGCTGACCGCCACCAGAATCGCCAGGAGAAAATCAAACAGCTTTCCAAGGACCATGTGTCTGCCCGGAGCGTTGAAAATTCTGTCCAGTGCTGTTCGAATGGTTCCGAAAAGCCTGCTGACCATCCACAGCAGCGCGACGAAACCAATGAACCCGACCGTGGCGCTTCTGCTGAGAACCGCGCTCTCCAGATCGTTGAGCACCGTATCGGGAACAAATGGCTGCAGTTCCGAAAGCCAGCTCAGGAAGCCTTCCCGAAGAGTGGAGTCACCCATGGCAACCCCGCTGCTGATGGAGAAGATCAGCACGGCAAGTGGTATGGCGGTTACCAGAATGTTGAAGGCGATGGCGGCTGCGCAGAAGTAGATGCCGTCACGGTCCCAGTCCCGGTACAGTTTGCGGAAGAAAGTTCGGAACACACTGAGAACGCGTCGGATTCCGAAAGAGAGGCTACTCCACCGTAACGCTTTTGGCAAGATTCCTCGGTTTGTCAACATCACATCCCCTGGCCACCGCCACATAGTATGCAAGAAGCTGAAGGGGTATCACAGTAAGCAGCGGTGTGAGCTGATCCGCCACCGCGGGCACTTCTATCACCCATTGGGCATGGCTGCGAATGTCGGTATCACCCTCGGTTGCCACCGCAAGGATTCTTCCCCTGCGGGCCTTGACCTCCTGAATATTGCTCATGATCTTGTCGTAGGCCGCGTCCTTTGCCGCAATCACCATCACCGGCATCAGATCATCGATCAGGGCTATGGGGCCGTGCTTCATCTCGGCGGCGGGGTAACCCTCGGCATGTATGTAGCTGATTTCCTTGAGTTTCAGCGCACCCTCCAGAGCCACCGGATAGTTGACTCCTCTTCCCAGGTAAAGAAAGTTGGAGGCGTAGGTGAACTCTCTGGCCAGTTCACGAACCATGTCCGCCCTGCCCAGAATGGTCTGGACCTTCTCAGGAACCTCCCGAATGTGCCTCACCAGTTCGAGCCCTTCATCCAGGCTGATGCACCCCCTTGCCCTGCCGAGGGCGAGGCCGATCAGTGAAAGAATCATTACCTGGCTGGTGAATGCCTTGGTGGATGCGACGCCGATCTCAGGCCCCGCATGAATGTATACGCCGGCGTCGGTTTCCCGGGCGATGGTGGAACCAACCACATTGACGATGCCCAGGCATTTGGCACCCTCTTCCTTGGCCAGTTTCAGGGCGGCGATTGTGTCCGCCGTCTCCCCGCTCTGGCTTATCACGAAAACCAGCGTGCCTTCGCCTATGACCGGATCCCGGTAACGAAACTCGCTGGCGTACTCCACATCCACCGGAATCCTGGCCATGGACTCCAGAATGTACTTGCCGATCAGTCCCGCGTGCCATGAGGTTCCGCAGGCGGTGATGATGATACGCTTCACCGCCTTCATTTCCTCCGGGGTCATGTTCAGCCCGCCCAGATGAGCGGTTCCCTCCGCCGGATCAAGCCTGCCCCTGAAGGCGTTCCGCAGGGACTCCGGCTGGGAGTGAATCTCCTTGAGCATGTAATGGGGAAAGCCGTCCTTCTCAATCTCGGACAGGTCCCAGTCAACCCGGGTCATTCGTTCCCGAATCATCCGGGGGTCGCTGCCGTGGCTCTGCACTCCCAGGGTGGTTATCTCCACCAGTTCACCCTCCTCAAGGTAAACAACATTCCTGGTGTGGGCCACAATGGCGGCCACGTCACTGGCCACGATGTTCTCGCCGTCGCCGATGCCAACAACCAGAGGGCTTCCGTACCTTGCCGCCACCAGGGTGGAGGGCTGGTCCGCGGACAGCACTGCTATTCCGTAGGCGCCGCGCACCTGGGACAAAGCCGCCTTCACCGCGGAGAGAAGGTCGCCGGTCTTTTTCATCTCCCTGCTGATCAGAGCAGTAAGCACTTCGGTGTCGGTTTCGGACCGGAAAACCTCCCCTTCGGCTTCCAGCCTGTTCTTCAAGGTTTTGTAGTTCTCGATAATGCCGTTGTGGACCAGTGCGATACGGCAAGCGGAGTCGGTATGGGGATGAGCGTTGGCAATCGACGGCTCACCGTGGGTGGCCCAGCGGGTGTGGGCGATGCCGGCGGTGGCTTCCCCTCCGATTCCGGGGTCAAGCGATGCCAGTTCGGATACCCTGCCCACGCATTTCCGTATCAGCAGCGAATCGTTGTACTGCAGGGCGTATCCCGCTGAGTCGTATCCCCGATATTCAAGCCTGCCCAGACCGCTGAGAAGAACCCCCAGTGCCGGCCTTGAACCAACATACCCCACTATTCCGCACATTGAAGCACCTTTCGAAAAGCGTCGAAAACGGTTTCCAGAGGCTCGGGATCAGAGCTTTCACCTATGAAGCGCAGTACTGGCTCGGTTCCGCTGGGTCTGATGTGAAACCAGCCCCAGTCCGTTCGATACCAGAGCCCGTCCCGAGTGTCAGCGGGAGTTCCCAGCAGTGTCTGAAGTGATGCCGCCACCGTCTGAAAATCCCGGGTGAAGGAAACCTTTCTTTTTACCGTTGAATACCTTGGAAAACCCTCCGCCCACCGTGAAAGGGTCATCTCCGGATCGTCCCTGAGGAAGCTGACCGCAAGGGCCATGGCCACGGCGCTGTCCCTTCCCGGATGACACAGGGGGTAGATAACACCACCGTTGCCCTCTCCCCCCAGGGGTGAGCCGAGCCTTTCCATCTCCTCCACCACATTGACCTCGCCCACCGGACTTCTGTGAACCCGGCACCGGTGCCGCACAGCGGCGTCTTCCGAAAGCATCGAAGTGGAAAGGTTGATCACCACCGGCCCGGGGGTGTGGCGCAGAACATGGTCGAACGCCAGGGCAAGGGTGTACTCCTCGCCGATGAGAAGCCCACCGTCGGCAACCAGGGCCAGCCTGTCACCGTCGGGGTCAAAGCCGAAGCCGGCGTCCGCCCCCTCCTGCTTCACCTTCTTCGCCAGCATGGCCAGGCTTTCCGAAGTCGGTTCAGCGACCCTGGGAAACTCTCCTTCAGGTGTCATGAAGGGGTGGATCATGGTCCAATGAACCCCCAGCGCATCCATCAGCGCCGGGGCCAGGATTGCTGCGGTGCCTCCGGTAACATCCAGCACCACCCGGAGAGGCCTTCCTTCCCTGCGGACCAGGGGAAGCGAAAGAACCCTGTCAACATGCCTTTCCACAGACCCGGGCAGTTCCTCCGGAACACCGCAGTCATGGTGACCCCGGAGATTGCGTGGGATCCGGAGAAGGCCCATGAGTTCTTCCCTGGCAGAAGCCCGAAGAAAAACCCCATCGGGGCCCACCAGTTTCAGGGCGTTCCAGTTGCCGGGATTGTGGCTGCTGGTCACCGCGATTCCGCCCGCCACCCCAGGGGACATGGCCTCGAGCTGAACCGTGGGGGTGGAAACCACTCCAAGGAGAACCGGATGGCACCCCACCGACATCAGCCCGGCGCACACCGCGGCCTCTGTGGCGGGACCGCTGCGGCGGGTATCCCTGCCCACCACCACAGGCCCCGGACCCACGAGTTCTCCGAAAGCCGCGGCAAAATCCAGTGCGTCGGATACGGTGAAGCTTCTTCCGAAAACTCCCCGAATTCCGGAACCGCTTATTATCGGCTTGTCGCCCATGATTACCTTCTCGACAAAGGATTGGAGCCGGCGAACGGAGTCGAACCGTTGACCTGCGCATTACGAGTGCGCTGCTCTGCCAACTGAGCTACGCCGGCCCGGAAAGGGTTCGTAATTCTAAGGAGGCGGAGGAAAACGGTCAACGCCAGACCGAGTTTCGCCCCCCGGCCAGGGACACGGAGAGCCCCAGAGAATACCCGCTGAAGCCGAGGTCGGTATCCACCGTGGGAAAGAAGTAACTCCGTTTGCCGTCGATGATGGCGTTGTCGGATTTCATCTCCATCCATACCATGCGGTACTGCATGCTGCAGGACAAAGGGCCCCAGAGATGCACCTGGCCACCGGTGGTAAAACCGTATCCGAGGCTGCCTCCCGAAGCCTCGACCAGGCTTCCGAAATCATCGGTTCCGGAGTAGTCCCCCCAGCACCCGGCGATGCCCGGTCCGGCAAACACTGAAAAACCTGAAAGGGGCGAGTACCCCGCCACGGGGAACGCCCAGGCCGCGAACGCCTTGATTTCCCCGTCCCACCCTCTTGTTCCCTGCTTGTGGAAGTAGGCTCCACCGAGAAGAAGGTCAATCGGTCCCGGCGAAACGAGGGATATCTCCCCTCCCAGGGCAAGCCCCGGGGTCATGAACCGCTCCTGGTAGAAATCCTCGAAGGGATTCAGGCTGCCGGCCATGGGACCAACGCCAACCTCCAGCCCCCCGGGAAGACCCGATACAACAAGCAGCGCCAATGCTGATATCATCTGGTGTGCCTTTCCTGATTATCCAAGGGTTCAACATGGGTAGTATGAAACCCCGCCAAGGTTCCTCGCAAGGTGGAGGGTTTCGGGCTACTCCCAGAGCGGCAGTTCCCGAACACCCCTCTCGGAGAGGGAGTAAACTCCCCTCTCCCGCCTTTCGAACCACCCATACACATTCCGGTAAAGAATGGACAGAGCGCCGGGTTCACCGGTTTCCCGCGAGACGACAGTCGCCCTTGAGGGGCCGTTCTCCCTGAGAAAAGCAGCCAGTGTCATGGCGCGCAGCCTGTAACGGGTCATCACGCCGCGCCTTCTGCTGCTTCCCCCGGTGTTGGGGTCTCCGACAAGGGCCTCATGCTCCTTCAGCAGCAAACCCCTTCGGGCCTTTCGAAGCCGGGGCCTGTACTCTCCGGGGTCAAGCCCGGGCTGTACAATACCCCGGTCGGTGTCCACCAGAAGCAGGCCCAGGCCGAGCATTCGCAGAAGCTTCAGAAGCCTGGCCTGTTCCCTCCTTCGATGTCTGCTCTGGAAGGGAACGGCCAGATAGACCAGATCCACAGCTTCCATCCTGTCTACCGCCTGCAGAAGAAGCCTCAGGCTGATCCCGAGTTTGAGCTCCACTGCCAGCATCTGATGGTCCCGCACCGCCAGAACATCACATGCCCCCACCTCACCCCGCACGCTCCAGCCCCTGGCTTCGAGAAATGCCTTAACGGGAGGGTAGAGATCGGTTTCCTTCACAGCGAGTCAAGATACCCGTCCAGGTTCAGAACAATCACCCGGCTGTCGCCGGTCAGGCCGTAAAGCCGGTTGCCATCGCCGATGACCATGCTGCGAAGAAAGAAACCGGGATCAAAAAGGCCAAGGTACAGGCCGGAAGGGTCAAAGACCAGAAGGCCGTGAAAATCGCTTACCCATACATTGCCGCGGTCATCCACCGCAATGCTTCCCGGCGCGGTGAACTGCCCGGGGCGGTTGCCTGCGCTTCCAAAGCGGTTGACATATGATCCGTCGCTTCGGAATGTGAAGACGCTTCTCTGAAGCACACCGTATACATGGATGTTTCCCAGGCCGTCCGCCACCACCCGGGTGCTCGGTTCCGGATCGCCTGTGATCCCGCTGATGGCCTCCCTGATGTGAATGTCGATGCTGCCGTCCCGACCAAAACGGATGATGTCGTCACGGTTCCTGTACCATGTGGCCAGAACGCTTCCGTCCGGACAGGCGAACACATCGTCGAACCCCCAGCCGTCAAAGTGTTCCAGTGCGCCCAGCAGTTCTCCGGTTTCTCCATCGTAGGTGTGCAGTTCGCTTCCGGTGACGATGTAAACAGTTCCGTCACGGGAGACCGACATGGATTGAAGCCACCGGGAGTCGGGTCCCTGAAAGCTCCACTGTCTTATGAACACCCCGTTTTCATCGAAAACCTGAATCCGTCCGGTTTCCTGCTCCCCCACATAGATTCTTCCACCGGCATCCACGCCGATCCTGGAAGGCTCGGTAAAGCGCCCGGGACCGGAACCCTCCGCTCCGAAACTGAGAACAGCTTCCGACCGGTTTTCCGGGTCTGCCTGATCGACTTGCAGGTTGGGCACCTGAACATCGCCGGGTATTCTGATGAGCAGGAAGAAAATCCAGCCCCCGATAAGGATAGCCGACACCAGCGAGCCGATAACTACACCCCGAAAAGGGCTGGCGGGTTGCGGGTATCCCCCGGGAGCCCGTGCCATTGCCGAGGCCCCGCAGTTGGAACAGACGGCCTCGGCGGCCTTCAACGGGGCTCCGCAGACCGAGCATTCATTCCTGCTGACTTTCACCGATGCTTTCCTTCCGGTTTTCGATCAAACCCCTTGTGACCCATCAGGCAATTGTACCCGCTTCAGCCGGCAAAACAAGTCCGGGAGAGGAACATTTCAAAGGCATGGCGTGTAATACCTGTGTCACGGACGCGTGCTTCGGGGGTTTCACAAGGTTTAACGGCACGAACCCTTTTCTGAAACCAGACCCGGCAAACCGTTTTCCGGGGCACTGCCCGAAGGCCCGCCCGTGACTACCTGGTGTAAACACCCCAACTAACAGGTACGAATACGGGTTCCAGCGTTTCGGGCTTGCGATCTCCGAGTTGCGCCTGCAGAAACTCCTGGTTCGGCGGTTCCCAAAGGGGCAGTGCGGTACCGGATGCCACGATTCTGAATCCCGCCCGCACAAAGGTTTCATCCATGGTGGCGCCGAACAGCGGGTCGAAACCCTCACTCCTCAGCGAATCTCCCAGGGCTGCAACCAGTGAGTGGCTTCCCCGGTAGCAGAACTCACCGGCTGCGGCGTAGAACCCCCCTGGTGAAAGGGCTTTTCCGACCTTTTTCAGATAGGCAATCGGGTTGATCAGCTGGTAGAGAAAGAAGGAACTGACATAGATGTCCGCAATGGGTGTGATTTTCGCCGCGTCGCCCTGGATGAACTCGACCCCATCCGGAACACCGGGCCGCTCCACCCTGTCGATGCAGATAACTGAGGCGTCGGTCAGGGGAAGCAGTTCCCGGGCCAGAAGCCCGGTACCGCAGCCGGAATCCACGATGATTCGGGCCCTTCTCAGCGGCAGCAGTGACCAGATGTGGCGCCGGGTCGGCGCAAGATTGCGGAATTGCCTTTCCAGTTGCGCGACCGGAGTGGAAGGGCTCATTCCCTTATGTGCTCCAGCCCCAGGGTGAGCAGCTGACGGACATGATCGTCGGCAAGTTCATAATGAATGTGCCTTCCGTCCCTTCGCCGGGATACCAGCCCGGCGACCCGGAGATTCTTCAACTGATGGGATACGGCGGATACCGACATACCCACCTCATCAGCAAGATCGCATACGCACCGGCTTCCCAGGGATAGATGAAGAAGGATTGCGAGCCTCGTTGAATCCGAGGCCTGGAAGAACAGGTCGCACATGGCCTGGAGTTCCGCCGGAGTCACCGATTCAGGAAGTACACCCACAGGCACCGCCCCTCAGTCTGGCCTCGTACCCGCTCTCATTCACCGCCGCCACCGCGGCGCAGGGATTGAAACCCTCGTCCGGTTCTATAACCGCTGATCCCGGTAACAGGGTCACCGTGACCGAGCGAACACCGGCAAGGCCCTCCAGCGCCTTTTTCACATGGCTGACGCATTTGCCGCAGGTCATTCCGCTCACATCCAGCACCACGGAACCCTGTTCAGAGCTGTTAACCATACCGTTTACCACCCTCTTCAATCCCCGAAGGGCGTGAACCGCCAGCGCCGCGAAGAAGAGGCCGGCGGCAATGCTCTTCCAAAGGGAAACCCCCTCTTCGAAAGATGTACCTGCGGTTCCCCCGGCGGGAATCGTGATGTTGTCAAGAAGAAGCCCCGCTCCGAGGCTCACCACCACTATGGTGACAAGATAAGCAGAGAACGCCTGTTTTCCCAGAGCCTTGCGTATGGCTCCCATGGTGGCGGCGTTGGTGGCGGGACCAGCCATGAGAAAGACCAGGGCGGCTCCCGGGGGGAACCCGGCGTGAATCATGGCGGCGGCTATTGGCACCGAAGCCACCGAGCAGACATACAGTGGAAGGCCGAAAAGAAGCGCAGCCAGCAACCCGGAGAAACCTCCAAGCGCCGGGTACTCCGCAAGCTGCCCTGGAGATACAACGGTGAAGATCACCGCGCTCACCGCGACTCCCAGAAGAAGCCAGGCCCAGATGTCGCCAAGAATCGTGTTGAAAGAGTAGTTCCATGCCCGGAACACCACGCTCCCCTTCTCGGGGGATTCGCATGAGGTTGTGGATACACCGCCGATGACATCGGGTTCCGATCGGTCCACCAGTGTTCCGCTGACAACACCCGCCACCAGGGCCGCCAGCATTTTCGCCAGGGCCACCGGCCATCCCAGCATTCCCCAGGTGGCCGCGATGGAATCCACTCCGGTCTGGGGGGTGCTGGCAAGGAATGAAACCGTGGCGCCCCTGCTGGCGCCGTCCTTCCGCAGGGCAAGTGCGGCGGGAAGAACACCGCAGGAGCACAGTGGCAGCGGCACGCCGAAGACAGCCGCCTTAAGGGTGCTGGCGAAGCCGGGTCTGCCGATGTGGCGGAAGATGCTCTCCCTCTTCACCAGAACATGCAGAATACCCGCTACAGCCAGACCGACAAACAGTGATGGAGCCAGGTCAGCCGCGGTGGCCCACAGGGATGCTACGAATGTGGTCAGCATACTTTCCTTCCATACTTGAGCAATTGTTCAAGTATTATAATCGATTCGGCGGTACGGGGCAAGCTTCGGTGGAATCTATCGGCAGCGCTTTCCGGAAGGGTGTTTGACCCTCAGAAGCTTTCCGATGTCGCCGTCAAGATCCTGCTCTATCAGAATCTCATTCCGCCGGGTAACCCTGTCTTCGTCGAAACCCCTTACATCGTGGGAAAGAATCCCCCGGATCAGGCTGAAAAACCAGGCGGGAACAGGAACAGGCAGATACCATGAACCGGCAATCCGGGCAATCCTGTTCACCAGATCCCTGTAGCTGATCTTGTCAGTGCCCCCCGCTTCATAAACGGCACCGGGGCGAAGGTCATTCATTCGCTGGAGTATGCCCGCCACCAGCAGGCTTCTGTTGGTGGGCTGTATGCAAAAGGATCCCCGGTGAACCATGGGCACCGCGTGTCTGCGGACCATTCGCGTCAGGCGAAACAGGTTGTTTTCTCTGTCGATGTCGTACAGGTATGGGGGTTTCACGATGACCCATTCATCGCAGTTCTCACGGATGTACCTGTCGACAGCCGCCTTGCTCTCCGCGTAGGGTCCCCTGTTCCGGCAGTTCGTGGCTATCGTGCTGATATGGAGCAGTTTCGTGCCTTCCAGGGCGTTGATGATGTTTCTGATCATGATGAGGTTGTTTTCGTACAGCCTCTTGTCCCGGGAAAGGACGACCCCGCTGCAGTTGATTACCCAGTCATAGTCCCGCTTCAGATGGAAAGGTCTGGTCAGATCTTGGGTGAAAGTGCTGCCCGGCCCGGGATTTCTACCCCCGGTACAGGCCGCGCTTCCCAGTTGACGGACAAACTCCCGCCCCAGGTAGCCTGTTCCCCCTAGGACAAGAAATCTCTGATCCGGCATTTCAGAAACATTCCCAGATAAGACGGCCTGAGATAATACTCTCTGTAGAACCGCTCCCTGACCCTGTGCAGCTCCCGGGGACTGAAAGACTCGTGGCGGAACACTAGATGATTGATGTCATATTGTTCATAATCATCTGTCAGAAGCAAATTGTTTCTTGCCAACTCGTCGTAGTATTCGGTACCCGGATAGGGTGTGGAGATAGTCACCTGCGCAAGGTGGGTGTTCAGCTTCCTGGCGTAATCGATGGTTCTCCGTACGGTTTCGGGAGTGTCGCCGGGAAGCCCGATGATATAGAAGGCGGTCACCTTGATGCCTATCCGGTCGCAGAACTTCACCATGTCATTCTGGTGCTCCCGGCCTGCCGCCTTCCTTCTGCTGAGAGCCATCACCCGTTCATCGAACGCCTCGATGCCCAGGTTGATGCTTCTGAGACCGGCATCGCGCATGGCCGTGAGCAGGTCCCTGTCCAGGGTGTCCACCCTGGTTTCACACCCCCATTGAACCCTCACACCGGCGCTGTGGAAACCCTGGCACAACTCATGCACCCTGTCCTTGCGAAGGGTGAACACCGGGTCACGAAACTGAATCGACCTGGCCCCGTACCTCGCAATCATCTCCCGCACATCCTGAATCAGAAGATCAACTGAACGGGACCGGTACACCGAACCCTGAACGACGGAATGGGGGCAGTAGTAACCACACGCAAACGGGCATCCCCTGGAAGCATGAAGGGTAACGAAGGGTCTGCGGTGAAGCGCGGGCCAGTAGCTGAAGCGCTTGTAGGGGAAAGCCCCGTAGTCAGGAGAAGGCAGGTCATCCATGTCAAGGGTTCGCCGGGGTCGGATCTCGCCGCTAAAGAAGTCCTCTCTCCCGATATCATCGTACAGACATACTGCTTCGATCTCACCCACCACCAGAAAATCCGAATGCTTCGCGAACAGCTCTGGCTTCGCCGAGACGAAGGTGCCGAAGAAGCCCACCTTCGATCGGGGATGCCTGGCTTTCAGCCTTTCCGCGAAGGCTGTCTCGTTCCGGTAGTCAATTATCGATGTGTTGATTAGAAAGACATCGCAACTCTGCTCCGGAATGTCCTGGCTGTATACACAACTGTGTCCCCTGTTCCTGATTACCGGAACAAGGTACGCGGCGGACAGCATTGGCACAACGACGCTCCTCCGCTTGGCACGCTGCATGATCCTCGCCAGGAGACCGTCTCCGAAATGGGACCTTGTGCCCATGCCTCCCGAAAGGTCCTTGTTCGCCGCGCAGTTCGAATCCCGGCTTACCAGGTCAATAACACCGAACTTCATGAGGTGAACCTGTATCTGACAAGCGTCCAGACCGCCTGCAAACCGTCAATCCAGCCTATCTTCTTTCCTTCCGAGATGCTTCGAGGGTTGTAGGAGATGGGAACCTCATGGATCCGTATGCCCTTTTTCAAAATCTTGGCGGTGATCTCGGGCTCCCACTCGAATCTGTTGCCACGGAGGTCAATGGATCGCACCACATCCGCGCTGAATACTTTGTAGCAAGTGGGCTCGTCGGTAAGGCTGGCTCCGTAGAGCAGGTTCGTTATCCAGGTGACCAGCCTGCCTCCGAGTGTAAAGAGATAGTACGCATTGTGATGCTTGTTATGGGCCCGGGTGTTGACCTGCTTCTTCTGGGCTCTGCTGATGTATCTTGAGCCGTACACAACCCGGTGCGTTCCGTCCAGCAGGGGCTTTATCAGGCGGGCATACTGATCTGGATCGTATTCAAGGTCGGCGTCCTGAATCAGCAGTATGTCGCCGGTGGCTTCCCTGAAGCCGGCTCTTACCGCGTATCCCTTGCCCCGGTTCCGTTCCAGCGTTACAAGCCTGATGCCGGGGATCCCGGCGAGAATGCGGGATGTTCCATCGCTGCTTCCGTCGTCAACAACGATGACTTCCTTCTCCAGTCCATCGATATCCGCGGCCTTCACCCTTGCGATGATCTCAGCGACGGTTTCCTTCTCGTTGAATACTGGAATGATGACCGACAACTTCACAAGTTGTTACCCCTTGGTAAATTCTTCGATTCACGCCGTGGGATGCGCGTCCGGAAACAGACATCTGTATCTCTGCGGATGCTTTTGCTCAGCGACTATACCGAAGGTCATCAGATTCCGTCAACACGAACGATCAGCGTTGGAACCCGCTCGCCGGGTCGGACCATATCTTTCCAGCCGGTTTCCTTCTTCATCAAGGTAGACGGGGAAACACCCGGCAGCCAGGCAGGAGTGGGCGGGAATCACCGGGATAACGCTGCCCGGTTCAGATCCCGGGGGAACGCCCTTCACCACGCCGTGCTCCTGAGAGATCATCGTAACCGGGTGTTGCGCCAGCGGCTCGAAAAACCCGTCTTCCGACGAGGCTCCGGCGTAACCGAAACAGCCGGAGGGAGTTGAGTCCCTTGAGAGGTGAATCGCGCCCCCGAGGATGACCGTCCTGTCCCGGTGAACCTCCGCCACCGGGCAGAGCACCGCGAAGGCAATCTCGCCCGGCCCGCATGAACCCAGTTCCAGCTGGGTCGCGTCGTGAAAGACGAAGTTGCCGGGCCGAATCTCGTCCACTCCGGGAAAGGACTCCGCCACCGAACACGAAGGCGTGTCGCCCACGGACACCAGGCATCCTCCTCCCACGGATTTTTTGGCCTCCGCCATCCTTTCCAGGGATTGGCGGTGGACTTCCAGAATTCCATGCCGATTTCCGGCGGAATAGGTGTTCCCGGCGTGGGTGAGAATGCCCCTGAATGCCATGTTCCGGCGAAGCCCGATGCTTTCCCCGGTGACCGAAAGGGCATCGGCATCATCCCATGGAATCCCCGCCCGGCGGTATCCGCAGTCAACCTTGATCCAGACGCCGGCGGGAACACCCCGGAGAGCGCCGTCCAATGCTCCAACCGCTTCCGGTGACGAAACCAGAAAGTCGGTGTTTGCGGCGATGGCCAGTTCTCTCAGTGCCTGCGCATCGTGGGCGTTCACCGGAAATGCCATGGTTATCCGGCGCCAGCCTCGCCGGGCGAAGTACAGCCCCATTCCCGGGCTGGAAACCGTGACGGCATTGGTGTGATTCCGAAACAACTCGCCGATACCCGCGGATTGATGGGTTTTGAAGTGGGGGCGAAACAGGAGGTTGTGTTTCCCCGCCCTGCCCGCCATGGCTTCGATGTTGGTTCTGATTCGGGAAATGGACACCACCCCCAGGGGAAGCCCCCTATCCCGAAACTCCATCCAGCCTCCGGCGCAGGTCCTCCAGGTACTCGGTGAACTCATCAAGAAAGGGCTCCTTCTCCGGGGAGGGCCGCACGGCGGCGTAGTCTTCAATGATCTCCCGTCCCCGGTCATGATCCTTTGCCCGCGAGGCTCTGACACCCTCCTCAAGGCGGCTGATGTGTACGGAAAGCTTCCGGGAGCCGCTTCGGTCAAGTCCGCCCCGAAGCAAGCGCCGGTAGAGTTCCTCCGCTTCGAGAAGAGCTTCGTAGGCGGCCGCGCCTTTCTCCCTGTCCTCTTCGGTCATGAAGTTCTTGCCCAATCCAGGCATGTTCGAGCAGAGGTTCCCCTTCAGCCTTTCCAGGGCGTTACGGGTCATCCCGAGGATGCGATCGGTGAGAAGGGATGTGTTCACCCGGGTGTGAACGGCGGTGGAGCGGGAGTGGAACTTCCAGGCGTTTCTCGCCAGGGCGTAAAGGTTGTCGGTGAGCATCCAGCCCGGAGACAGCCTGTTGAAACCGTCCGGAACCCCTGAAGGCCTGTGATGGGGTTGGCTGATCAGGGAAAAGGGGAAACAGACCTTCTGGGGAAGGGTCATGACTCCGGTCGCGATGACGGTGAAGGGGCTCCCGGTATAGTCAGCGGGAAACTTCACCGAAGCCCCCAGACCGATGAACACCCCGTCTCCCAGCCTGAGTTCCTGGTCGGGAAGCCTTGAAGTGTGATTGCTTCCCGCATTGGCTCCGTATCCCACATTCCCTTTTCCCCCGGGCCACAGGGCGGCGATAAGCAGGGACTGGTGGTGCATTCCAGTGAAGGGCCCCGCCAGCGAGGTGGTCATCTCCCCCTCACCCAGCACGCTGTCGGCGCCAAGGAACGATCGGCTCAACTTGCCGTGGTTTTTCACCACGGAACCCTCCCCCACAATGGATTCCAGCACCAGTGCCATGGTGTCCGCCAGCGCTCTCCACTGCAGTACGCTGTTGTGAACCTGGGCTCCGTTCTTCACCGAAGCCCCGGGAAGCAGAATGCTTCCCCGGATGGGGCCGGGGCAGTCGAGCCGGGTGTTGGCCAGCAAAAGCGAGTTCTCTACCAGGGGAGCATATCTGACCACCGTTCCGGGGCCGATGGTGCCGGAAAGACCTGGAATCTGAAGGGCCTCCCCCCTTCCTTCGCCGGCGGCGAGACGGAAGGCTTCACCATGATCAAGGGTGGGCAGAATGGGAACCCTTCTGAAGCCGGTTTCCTCACCCAGGAACATCTCCCTTTTCAGGGCGGAGGGCGCGGCGTCCCAAAGAAGCACACCGTTGTTCTCCAGTATGGAGTCGGCCAATATCGTCAGCCCCTTTACCAGGGAGTTGCCTTGAATCACCGCCGGGCCCTCGATAACAGCATTCTCAAGCACAGTATCCCTGAGAAGACCCCCGGGAAGGTGCACCCTGACTTCACCCCTGAAAACCGTGTTCGATACAAGAGACAGATCCGTCCCGCCGGAGAACAGCACCCGGTTCCACTCTTCCGAAGAGCATCCCCGGGCTGAAAGGGCTTCGATCAGCCGGGGTTCAACCGGCCTGCAGTCAAACTCCGGAACCACCGGCAGCAGATCCAGAAACGGTTTCATTCCGCCAGGCTTTTCAGCAGCATGGTGAGCATTTTCATGAACGAAGCCACGGATTCCACCCGAACCCTCTCCCCGGGTATGTGAACATCCCTGATGTCGGGACCCATGCTGATCATGTCCATCCCTCCAACCCTCCGGCCGATAAGCCCGCATTCCAGCCCCGCGTGAATTGCCAGCACTGAAGGCTCGTCGCCGTATGAGGCGCGACATGCCTCGACCGCCCTGGCAAGAAGGGGCGAATCCGGATTCGGTGGCCAGCCGGGATAGCCTTCGCCGGAAACCTCAGTGCACCCCGCAAGGCGGCCGATCGAGCATATCCTTTCAACCAGCGCGTCCCGGGAGGCGTCGATGGAGCTTCTTACACTCATGGTTATGGAGGCCATGGAGTCCGTCGTCCGCACAATGGCCAGATTGCAGGAAGTCTGCACCAGACCGGGTACTGTTCCACTGTAGGCTTCAACGCCGTGGGGAAGAGCGAGGAGAAGATCATTCAGCCTTTGCGAACAGTCTTCGGTGAGGGGAAACCTGAGGTCCGCGGGTTCGAAGGCAAGCCGGATGTTCTCCTCCTGTCCCCGGTACTCTTCGCGCATCATGGTTTCCGCGCCTTCCAGGGCTTTCCGGGAGACACTTCCAGCCACGATCACACTGGCGTTCCTGGGAATGGCGTTGTGCTTGGAACCTCCGGCGAACTCCGCAACCCGCAACCCCGTCTCTCTGCAGAGCCTGGCGGCAAGTCTCACCGCGTTTGCCCCCCCCCGGCCTATCTCCATTCCCGAGTGCCCGCCGGACAGGCCGTCTACAGTCAGCAGTGCCGTCTGAACCTCTTCCCGGTCTCTTTCCAGTTCCATGTTCAGAACCACATCCCTGCCCCCGGCGCAACCTATGCAGATGCTGTTCTCCTCCTCCGAGTCCAGGTTGATCAACCTGGACTGGGTGAGCCATTCCGGGGGAAAGAGCCGGGCGCCCACCAGTCCTCTCTCCTCGTCCACGGTGAACAGGCACTCCAGGGGAGGCAGGGACTGGGAGGGAGATTCGAGCAGGGCCAGCATGATCGCGACACCAATGCCGTTGTCGGCGCCGAGGGTGGTTTCCAGAGAGGTGATCCAGCCATCACGGAGAACCGCCGTGATGGGGTCGGTTGCGGGATCGGTGGCGGAACCTGACAGCTTCTCGGCGACAATGTCCGTATGTGCCTGGAGTACTATTCCCTTACCCCGTCCGGGTCTGTAAACGCAGACATTGTGCATGGAGTCGCGTTTCCATTGGAGCGCCAGGCTTTCCGCCACGCTCACGATGTAGTCCGCCGCGGCCTTTTCAGAACCGCTTGGTCTGGGTATGGCCAGCAGCTTCTCAAAATGCTTCCACACGGACCGGGGCTCCAGACCGTGAAGTTCACCGTTCATCAGACCTCCCCCCGAATCATGTGGAGAAAATAGTCGAAAAACACCGCTCCCGCATCCCTTTCCGGCGCCATGGCCAAAACGCCCCGGGGATCGATACCGTGCCTGAGAAGCAGGTCGGTATCATTGCCGAACTGGATGTTGCCGGTTTCCCGGGTGAACTCGGGATGAAACTGGGTTCCCAGCAGTTTCCTTCCGGTATCGACAAACCCCTGTATTCGCGTGTGCGGGCTTCCGGCAATCATCCGGGCTTCCGGGGGAATGCGGTTCACTCTGTCGTAGTGGGACTGCCACACAGTCTCCCGGGGCTGCGCACCGGGAACAAGGGATGTGTCGATCTCCACCGGCAGCCAGCCGATTTCCGGGCCTTCCCGCGCTCTCTCCACCGCATCGTCCCCCAGAAGAGCCAGACAGAGAAGCTGGTGGCCGTAGCATATCCCCATCTGGGGAACACCCTTCTCCACCGCCTTTCTTGCCAGGGAGCACGCGGGCAGGGTAAAGGTTTCATTCCTTGTAATGGACAGAGCGCTTCCGGAATGGATGAGCCCTGAAAACCGGTCGGGGGACACATCCGGAAAAACTTCTCCCGGCTCGACCCTGGCAATGGCTGAGCCGGTGTCCAGCCTTCGGGCAATGGTGGCTCCGGATAACCCGTCCACGGAATAATCGATGATAAGGATCGGTTTCACTGCCCCTCCTGATGGTTGTCACGGTAACATACCCGATGAACCCGGGGCTATAATAACCCCATGAGAATTCTCCTTTCCAGATTCCTTAGAAGAACCCACGGTTTTCCAGGCGTAGCCCTTCGGGACCGTCGCCGTTTCCTCACCGTAAGGATGGACACTACAAACATCTGCAATCTCAGGTGCTCCATGTGCCCCATGAGGCTCGCGGATTCCCTCCCGGACAGGAAATGGTTTCATATGGATCAGGGGCTGTTCAACCGGATTCGCGGACAGGTGTTTCCACTGGCAAAAACCGTGGGGCTTTCCTGCGGAGCCGAGCCTTTCAGCAACCCGGATATCGGAAGCCACCTCAGGGCTCTATGCGAGTCCGGGGTTCCGGGAAGGGAGCTTGTAACCAACGGCACCCTTCTCGACGACAAGAAACTGGCGCTTCTGGTGAAACATCCCCCCACCACGCTTTTCGTGTCCATCGACGGCGCCAGACCCGAAACCCACGGACTCATCCGGGGGGGCGCGGATCTGGGGGCAATCGCGAAAAACCTGCGAAAACTCTCGACCCTCAGGGGGAGAAGGCGGTTTCCGATGATCGCCTTTAGCACCACCCTCCAGAAGGACAATCTCAGGGAGATGGCGGAGATAGTGGACCTGGCCGCGGAGGTCGGGGCCTGCGCCGTGGGTGTGGTGCCCCTGGTGCCATACCTTGGCCTTTCCACGCTGGAGCGGGTGGTCCACATGGAATCGCCGGACGTGAAGGAGGAACTGCGCCGCGCCCTCGAACGGGCAACGCGTCACGGAGTTTCCCTTACGGTTTCCTGCGGGGAACAGAGGCGGGAAGAGTCCGTCTGTCCCTACATAAACTCCACGGTGTACCTGGCCGCAGACGGCGCTGTGTATCCGTGCCCCTACTGGAACACGGGAAACCCGGTGGGAAACATGCTCACCGAAGACTTTCGGGATATCTGGAACCGGAGAGAAAAGGCGCTGACACCGGATACCTGCGGCGATTGTCCGGAGATAACCGCCCGGAGCAGAGAGGTTCCGAAGGACAGTTGATCAGGGGAAGGAGGTCATCCCCATGAAGTTCTCGATCAGCCAGGCATCGCTCTCCCTGACCACTACAGCCTGCTGTTCGATGACAACTCCGGCGGTGTTCTCGAACAGCACCTGAACCGTTGCCCTTCGGCCCTGAACTTCAATGGACAGTATCTCCATCGTGAATGGCGTGTATCTGCCGAACATCATGGGAAGCTTCAGGGTTTCCGCGAGATACTCCCTGGTGCTCCAGTTTCTGATGGCCTGGGTTCCGGCCTGGTATCCCGCGGTCTGAAGCCGCGTGAGGGTTGCTTCATCGGCCCTTCTGATCCCCTCGCGAATGGTTTGAAATGTGTAATCCACCTGTGCCAGGGCAGCGGATGAGTAGAACTGTGCTGCATCCTCACCCCGGGCTTCTCGAAGCGCGTCGAAGAACGATCGGAGCGCCGCTTCCACGGCAAGTTCTTCCGTTGACCGTTCGGAGACAATGGCTTCATCAGCCGGTTCGTCGTTCGACTGGCCGAAAACAACCGCGAAGATTGTCAGAAGCACTGCAATGAGCACCGCCTTCACGGGGCACCCCCTCACCGGTTTTTGCTTCTCGATGCTGATAATAGGCATTGTCCCCGTCTTGCGCAACCCCGGATCAGCCCATGCTCTCGCCCCATGCGATGATTGTATTCATCAGGATTTTCAGAGCTTCCTCCATCCCCTCCACCGCCGCCCATTCCCTTCTGGAATGGAACAGGCCTCCTCCGGTGGGAAGGTTCACCGTGGGCACTCCCATGAAACTCAGCCTCGAGCCGTCAGTGCCTCCCCGTATGCCGGTTTCCCGGGGAGTGATTCCCGCCGTCAGCGTTCCCTTCATGGCGCACTCCACAACCCGTTTATCCTCAGCGAGGAGTTCCTTCGGATTCTTGTACTGGTTGGTGATGGCCAGCTCGATCCTTGCCCTTTCGTGCTTCTCGGAAAGGTAGCCCTTAAGGGAACGCATCCGCTGAATCCTGCGGTTCATGCCCTCGGTGGTAAAATCTCTCAGTATCACCCCCACCGACGCTGTTCCGGAATCTCCCCGGATATCCATGGGGTAGTCGAAACCCTGGTCGCCTCTGCTGTTTTCCGGCATCTCCTCGGGTTTCAGCATTGATACCAGTTCCGAGGCGATCCGAACCGGATTCACAAGTTGCTCAAAGGCGCTGCCCGGATGAACTTCCACGCCGGTTATCCTCCAGTCCGCCCGGCAGGCGTTGAAAGTCGCGCTGTCAACCGAACCGGGCAGTTCGCCGTCGACGGTGTACGCGAAATCAGCTCCGAACCTTCCGGTGTCGAAGTGGTCCATTCCCCTTCCGATTTCCTCATCGGTGGTGAATGCAACCACAACCCGGGGCCGGCTCACTCCGGGATTATCCATCATCCATTCACAGGCTTCCATGATGATCGCCACTCCCGCCTTGTCATCGGCCCCCAGCAGCGTTGATCCATCGGAAGTGATAATCGTCCCTCCCCGGTAGCGACTTATCCCTGAGCAATCCTCAGGATCCAGCAGCACCCCTTCCGCGATGGTGACAGGCTCACCGTTCCAGGATGGGTGCAGCCTGGGTTTCACTCCTCTTCCCGACACCGCCGGCGCCGTGTCCACATGGGCGATGAGGCCGATGGTCAAGCCGTCCCGTCCCCCGGGCACTCTTCCGTAAAGAACCCCTTTCCCGTCAAGGTACAGCTCTTCCAGCCCGATTTCCATCAACTCACTTCGAAGCAGTTCCAGCAACACCATCTGGCCCCTGGTGGAGGGGGATGAATCACTGTGAGGGTCACTGCCGCTGTCCATGGCGGCATACCTGAGAAAGCGCTCGACGAGTCTGTTCATTCCAATCCTTTCTGCGTACAAATCAGTTCAAACGAGTATAATACCCTAGAATCGGGGGTTGGGAATGAAGACTTTTCTCACGCTTACAGACACGGCAAGATGCCTTGGAATGGGCCTTCAGGAAGCATCCAGGGAAATCGGACGGGCCGGGCTGAAGACCGTGATGTTCCAGGGCCGGAAGTGCTACCTCCGGTCCGAAATACTGGACTGGCTCACCAGGGAGTTCGGCAGGCTTGCCGTAGACCGCCTGGCCAGCGCCGAGCTGTCCAACGCTGAGACAGCGGGAATCGATTCTTCGGCGATGCTGGTTACGGAGATGCTCACAGACAACATCATCTTCCCGGAGAGGGTGGGCACCGGAAGCAGCATGCTTCGCACCATGGCATCCGAGGCCTGTGGAACCGGCGCCCTGTACGATGAAAGCGCCCTGCTTGAACAGCTGGTGCTCCGGGAGAACGCGGGATCAACGGCTCTGAAGTGCGGAGCCGCCCTGGTGCACCCCCTGGATGTGAGAAAACTTTTTGTGGAACACAGCCTTCTGATGCTGTTCCGCCCCCCCCATCCCCTTCCCTTCGGGGAGGAAACCGGCAGGCTGACCTCCCTCTTCTTTCTTCTGGTCTTTCCCGCTGCCAACGAGCACCTGCACATACTGGCCAGGCTCAACAGAATGCTGAGATCAAAGGTTTTCATAGAAGAACTGCTTGCCGCCGGGGGTCCGGCGGAAATGCTGGATGCAACCAGAGAACGCGAACGCGAACTTCGTTAACCCTTATGGAAGGGGGATTCCCGTTGAATTCCTTTTCAGGCAGAAGCATCATCTCCCTGAGAGACATGTCGGTTTCCGACCTTTGGCGGATCGTTGAAACCACGGGTGAGGTAAAGACCGGAAAACACCCGGGATTGCTGTCAGGAATCAGTGTAGCCTCACTCTTCTTCGAACCCTCCACCAGAACCAGGCTCAGTTTCGAGTCCGCGGTGCTCAAGGGGGGCGGCTCCGTTTTCGGTTTTGCCGACCCCGGCGCATCCTCCCAGAAGAAGGGGGAATCCTTCGCGGACAGCGTGAGAACCGTAACCGGCTACTGCGACGCCATGGTGATACGCCACCCTGTCGAAGGGGCAGCCAGACTCGCGGCGGAACTGTCCTCGGTTCCGGTGATCAACGCCGGCGACGGCGCCAACCAGCATCCCACCCAGACCTTTCTCGACCTCTTCACCATCTTTGAGAGCATCGGACGGCTCGAAGGCCTTTGCGTGGGGCTTATGGGTGATCTGAAGTACGGTAGGACAGTTCACTCCCTGGCTCATGCCATGTCCCTTTTCGGAGCGAAACTGGTGTTCATATCCCCCCCTTCGCTGGCCATGCCGCCCCATGTCCTCTCGGAACTCACCGAGGCCGGTGTCTCCTTCAGCGTGGTTTCATCCCCTGAAGAAGCCAGGGATTCGGAAATGGATGTTCTGTATGTGACCCGGATTCAGAAGGAAAGATTCGGCGACCCTCAGGAGTACGAAAGCGTGGCTCACAGTTACAGGGTCACCCGGGAAACCGTTGGTGTTCTCGGTGAATCCATTAGAGTGATGCACCCCCTTCCCAGAGTGGACGAAATCGCCGAAGAGGTGGATTCCCTGCCCAACGCCATCTACTTCCTTCAGGCGCACAACGGTATTCCCACAAGACAGGCGCTTCTGGCGCTGGTCACCGGAGGTCTGTCATGAGCGACAGGGTTTACAAGGTCTACTCCATTGAGAACGGAACCGTCATTGACCACATTCCAACCCCCATGGCCCTGAAGGTGGTGAAGATACTGGGGATAGGCAGCGGTGGCATGTTCACCCTGGGCGTGGGCTTCCAATCCAAGAGGCTTCCCGGAGGAAAGGACATCTTGAAAATCGAAAACAGGGTTCTTTCCAGAAACGAGACCGATACCATCTCACTGATCGCTCCCCATGCCACCATCAACATAATTCGGGAGGGCAAAGTTCAGGAAAAAAGGCGGATCTCTCTCCCGGAATCCATCACTGGAGTGATGCTCTGCCCGAATCCCAACTGTGCCACGAACATGCTGGGCGCCACAAGGAAATTCCGGCTTGAAAACCGTGATCCGGTTTCGTACCGTTGCCATTACTGCGAAAGAGTAACAGGAATCATTTCCGAAAACCTGGTCAGCCCGGAAAAATGACTATGAAGCGAACACTTCCGTGGCTCGCGGGCTTCGGAACAGCGGTGGCGCTCTCACTGTCCTGGTTCGGGCCAAGTCCCCTTTTCGGAGATGAGATAGGTTACGGATATACCGCATCGAACTGGATAGCGGAGCACGCCCTTGCCCCTGTCCCCGCCGGAACCGGCAGGGGAGAACAGGGACAGGGGCATCCGGCCCTGTTCTTCTGGCTGTGGGCTATTCTGATGCGGGTTTTCGGCAACACACTTGCCACCGCCAGGATCATCCCCACCATCGCAACAGGTTTCGCGCTGGTCGGGATGTGGAGGTTGGGGAAGGATCTCACCGGCTCCGGAACAGCGGGAATCATGGCCGCGGCAGGTCTTCTGGCCAGCCCGCTCTTCCTTGCCCAGGCTTTCCGGGCGCTTCCTGAAAGCGCTCATATGGCTTCGGTTGTCTGGGCTTTATGCTGCTATACTCGGGGGCAACGGTTCAAGGCGGCGCTTCTCACTGTTCTGGCCACAGTTTTCCGCCAGCAGGCGATCGCTCTGGGAGCAGCCTTCCTGGTGGCGGATCTTCTGAGGGAGAGGAAACTCGGGCCGAATCTCCTGATCTGGCTAACCCCGCTGGCGGTGCCTCTTGTCAACGGGCTCATGCATCTGTCTGTGAATGGTTACTTCATATTTCCCCATTATCTTGGAGAACAATCGCCTGACATGCCAGCCAACTGGCTGACTGCCCGTATCAGGCTCTTCGCGGGGCATGTCGCGGCAGAGGATTTTCGCTGGTTTCCCGTTTCCGTGGGCCTGGCTTTCTCCTTCTTGCGCTTTCAACACAAGCCGGGTGTGCTATTCCTGGCGGCCCTGACTCTTCCGGGGCTGCTTTTCCCTCCCACCAGACTTGCGTTTCTTGCTGGAGTGGCGCTGCTTTACGGCATTCTGCTCGTTACGCGAAAGCGGCTTCCATCGCCGCCGGTTGCGGCGATGCTGGTCTTCATCGGGCTGCTGGTGGCCTTTCATGTGCTGATTGTGACTGTTGCTCCGGATCCCCACCTTAACCTCTTCCGTTACATCTACGGCGCCTATCCCCCCCTTGTAGCGCTGCTGATGCTGGGAGTTCGCCGGGCGGGAAGGGCAACCTCCCGGTATGCCTGGGCGGTGTTCTGCGTCGCGTCAGCGACATGCATGACCGCGGTCAGATACCCATGGCAGCCCGACGCTACCGTGGCGGGCCTGTTGGAGGCCCGGGCCGTGAGAACCGCCATCGCCTCGGTTCAAAACCCCTTTCATCCGGATGATCGCATCATCGGTGTTCCGGCCCTGGGCTATGTTTCAGCGCCGCTTCAGGCGGAACTTGATGACACTCTTCATGTGATAGTGGTCACAGCAGACGCGCATCTGTTGGCCCACATTCTTCCTGTGGGTTACCGGTACACCGGGCGAACAGGCTACACATGGAATCACCGTCTGCTTTCCGTAACAGCCTTTGAAGCGGTTCCTGAATGAGGTGCACCCTTCTGCACCCCCCCCGGCCCGGGTCGACGAACACCGTGCCGCCCCTGGGGCTGCTGGGGCTGGCGGCGGTTCTGGAGCTTGAGGGCCACACCGTTACGCTGATAGATGCCGCCCTCACCGGAGAAACAGGCCCGGCTCTACGCAAAACCGTCACGGCCTCGAAACCCGACGCACTGATGATTACGGCCTTTTCCAGCGATGTGGCCACACTCCGTAGAGAAATGCCGGGATTGCGGAATGCCCTCGGGAGCACACCCTTCCTGTTGGGCGGACCCCACGCCTCCTGCCGGGGGACTTCCACTTTCAACGACCTTCCCGAATCGGATGCGATTTTTCTCGGTGAAGCCGAGGAAACCCTGCCCCTCTTCCTTGCCGGACATGGGGAAAGACTCCCGGGAGTTGTGGAAAGATCAGATCAATGGCAGGCGGAGCCGGTACATCTGAAAGACCTCTCCGCGCTTCCCCTTCCCGCCTGGCATCACGCCCCTCCAGCCCGTTACCGGGGCCTTCCCAACGGCGTAGTCCTCAGAAAGCTGCCCTTCGCCCCGATAATCACAACCAGGGGATGTCCCTACCGCTGCACCTTCTGCGCCGGATTTCGCGTAACCGGCAGGACGATCAGACACCGCCCCCTGGCCCTGGTATGGGAGGAAATCGATCTGCTGGTTCGGGAGTACGGCGTGAGGGAGATACATATTGAAGATGACAACTTCACCTTCGATGCGGAGTACGCCAAGGCTTTCTGCAGAGAGGCCCTTGGAAGGGACCACCGCCTCTGCTTTTCCACACCCAACGGAGTACGCCTCGACACTCTTGACCACCAGCTTCTGGACCTGATGAAGCGCGCCGGCTGGTATGTGGTGCACTGCGGCATAGAGTCCGGATCTGACCGGGTTCTGTCCAGTGCGAAAAAGGCTCTGTCCACAAAAGTGATCCGGGAAAAACTGGCCATGATAAAAAGCCACGGCCTTCCCGTTGCGGGATACTTCATCATCGGTCTTCCCGGCGAAACCCGGGAAGACATTGAAAAAACCATATCCTTCTCACTTTCGTCCGGAATCGACTGGGCCCATTTCGCCACATTCCTTCCAATTCCCGGGTCAGAGGCGGGGAATCCCTGGTTCGACGGCTCCTTCAACCCTGAACTTCTCTGGAACGAGTTTCACAACACCCGCTGTCCCGCCCCCCCCGACGGCCTCTCCCGCCGTGAGGTTCTGAAACTGCAGAGAAAGGCGTTTCTGCGTTTCTACATTCGGGGCAAACAGATGGCGGGGATACTCAGGCTGTTGCTCCGGCCGGGAGTTCTTCCCTACATGCTGAAGCGGTTCGCCGCGTACCTTCACCCGTCCACGGAGAACATCCCCATCGAAGAATGACATCATCCGGGTACGCAACGAAGAAGGCCGGGAGCTGGCAGCTCCCGGCCCAAACCCCGGATAACCGGGCTTAATTCATCACTGTGACCCTCTGGGCCGCCATACCGTCCGGAGAGGTTACAACCACTGTGTAGATACCGGTTGGGAGGCTTCCCACCATGGCGGAGTAGTTGCCGGGGGTCTGGTCGCCGCGATGCAGGTCGGTTACCGCCCGTCCCGTGGCGTCGAACAGGGTAACGGTGACATTACCCGCCTCGGGAGTGTGCCAGTAAACGGTGAACGCTCCGACAACCGGATTGCCCTGGGGAAGCCAGATTCTTCTGCCGTCCGCGGGCTGCTCTGTTCCTCCTTCGACATCAACATAAAGGTCGTAGATGATGGTGACATCCTTGAGGGACGGAGTGACATTGGGATTGTTGGTGTAAAGCTCCACCTGATACTGGATGTAACGGCCTCCCTGCGAGACCACTCCCGCAAGACTTCCGGCGGAGGTTATCCACGGGCTCCAGCTTCCCATGTTGAGGTCGTAGGAAGTTTTGAGACGGAAACGGACTCCTGTGTTCGGAGGAAGGGTCTGGCTCCAGTGGATGTATTCCCAGCCGACGCCATCGGGATCGATGGGAACGATGTCGAGAATGGAGGAAGTAAGCCAGCCCGGAGAGGTGAATCCGGAAACCCTCCACCAGCTGACCTTGTTGCCGGTTTCAGCGCATCCGATTACGTCCAGAACTCCGTTGCCGTTCAGGTCGCCCACCGAAACTCCCCGGGCTCCGGAGTACCATGTGGATACATCGTATCGCTCCCAGGGTTCGCCCATCTTGAGGAAGTTCTTGAACCAGTAGATGCGGTTGGCGTCACGGCAAGCCACGATAATGTCCGGCGAGCCGTCGCCGTCCATGTCCGCCACTTCGATGGAGCGAAGTCCCGGAGCAGTGCCGTTGATGGTGTTCATGTTCCAGGTACTGCCGCTGACATGGTTGTACCAGCGCAGACTTCCATTGCCCGAGCCGCTTCCAACCACGATGTCGAGTTTGCCGTCGTCGTTGATGTCCGCAAGAGCCACAGCCCGGGCGCCGGTGAAGGTTCCCACCTCCTGCTGGTTCCAACTGTAGCCGTAGGGATTCTGGGAAAGATAAGCGACGACTCTTCCGGTGCTGAGGCTCACCGCCGCTACATCAGGATGACCGTTGTTGTTAAGATCGCCCACCGCCACAGCGTAGGCACCCATGAGGGCTCCGTCGATGTAGTTGATGCTCCAATTGTTACCATTGTTGGTGTTCCTCCACCAAACCACATCGCCGCTTTCGTAGGAGACCCCTACAATGTCCAGGTTGCCGTCGCCGTCCATGTCCTGGGTTCTTATCTGACGGGCGTCGAAGTTGGAGGCAACCGTGATCGGAGCCGCCCAGGGTACTCCGCTTGTTTCGTTCCTGAACCAGACCACGGTATTGAGATCGGCGCTTGAGGCGGCGATATCCCGCAGGCCGTCGCCGTCGAAGTCTCCCACGGCGATGAACTGGGCCTGGCTGAGGTTGCCCACGAGGTTGTGAGTCCACTGGGTTCCAAGGCCGTTCATGTTCTGAGCCCAGTAGACCGCCCCGCTGCCGTAGCTGCAGTAGGCCACGTCGGTGTGGCCGTTGAGGTTCATGTCGTTGGCAACCACATAGTAAGGCGCGTTTACTCCCGAGGCTATCGTGTTTTCGCTACGGTCTACAACAAGCTTCACCTGTCCGGGTTCGGTGTCCCAGTCCATGGAGGTGGCTACATAGAACCTGTCTCCCCATGTAGTAACCGGGCCGTAGATTCCGGGGCCGCTCTTCCAGTCGGTCTGGGTTGCGCTCTCCGCAAGGGCGATGGTTGAGCAGACCAAAACCAGCATCAGAATCACTATCTTCATAATGGAAACCCCTCTCGCTTTCTGTAGAATCCTCTGAATACTACTAATCCTCAGGAGGCCCTTTGTCAATATCCTTGACATGGGTGGATTTCAGAGCTTCAGGTACCTGTCTCTCTCGCTGAATACACACCCGCAGTATGCCTGCCTGTACAGACCCAGTTCTCTTGAAATCCTGACGGACTCCGTATACTCCTTGCGGCAGTCGATGTAGACGAAATCAACCCCGCACGAACCCCCCGCCGCATTTCCCTCCTTCCGAATGAGTTTCTGATCCTGATATGGGCTCACCGAGAGAGTTGTTCCAAAGCTGCCAAACCCCAGCTCCATTGCCTTGTTCGCGGTGGCTGCCAGCCTGTCCCCGAAACAGCCTCGGCACCGGGGTTCCGACGAGAGGAGTTTCCCGATCGTGGCTTCCAGCGGGTAGCCGCGCTCCGTCACGGTTTCTACTCCCTGGCCCGCCGCCCATTCTTCAAAAGTGTCGAGCCTTCGGACGAACTCCCTGTAAGGGTGAATGTTGGGGTTGAAAAAGTATAGAACCGGCTCGAAGCCCGCTCTTCGGTAAGCGGGAACGGTAACCGTGGAACACGGGGCACAGCAGGCGTGCAGCAGGAGTTTCCCGCTCACAGCAGCAACTGCTCCCCGGGCGGACACGGATAACCCATATGCAGGCACGCTTTGGCGGTGGCCACCCGTCCCCGGCTGGTTCGGTTCAGAAAGCCTTCCGCCAGCAGAAAGGGTTCCACCATGTCTATCAGAGTGTCGCGCTCTTCGCTGAGAGTGGCCGCGATGGCGGATACCCCCACCGGACCACCGTTGTACTGCCGGATCACCGCCTGCAGGTACCTGCGGTCCAGCGGATCAAGTCCCGCCTCGTCGACTCCTATCAGGTCCATGGCTTCCAGGCTGATCTCCTCGTCGACCTTGTCCTTCCGGGCAACCTGGGCGTAGTCCCTGATCCTTCGCAGAAGCCTGTTCGCGATTCGGGGTGTTCCCCTTGCCCTCATGGCCACAGCTCTCGAGGCTTCCGGGGTGACGGGAATGCCCAGGATCGAAGCGGATCGGACGACAATGCTTGCCAGGTCGCTCACCCCGTAGAACTCAAGGTGCAGGGAAAGCCCGAAACGGTCCCGCAGGGGGCCTGTCAGAAGGCCGGCCCGGGTGGTCGCGCCGACGATGGTGAACCTGGCGAGTTCGAGCCTGACCGATCGGGCATGGGGTCCGGGTTCTATTATGAAATCAATGCAGAAATCCTCCATGCCCGGATAGAGGTATTCCTCCACAATCCTGGGAAGCCTGTGTATCTCGTCGATGAAGAGGATGGTGCCGGCTCTGAGGTTGGTCAGTATGCCCACAAGGTCCGCCGCCCGCTCCAGGGCCGGGCCGGAGGTCACCACGATCTCGCTGTTCATCTCCGATGAAATCACATGGGCCAGGGTGGTCTTTCCCAGGCCCGGCGGGCCGTGGAACAGAATGTGGTCAAGCGGCTCGTTTCTCTCCAGCGCCGCCTGTACCGCTATCCTGAGATTGTCCACCACCATGCCCTGGCCCACATACTCGCTGAATCTTGAAGGCCTTAGGCTCGCGAACTCCCTTTCTTCGCCGGGCGTCGCGCCTCCGGCAACTATGGATTCCCTCATCCGCCACTCCTGATTCTCATCGCGGCCCGGAGAATGCTCTGCGTATCGGCTCCGCTGCCGGTCTCCTCAAGGGCCCGGGCCACCAGAGCAGCGGCCTGCTCTCCGGTCAGCCCCAGTTGCTTCAGCACCAGAAGCACCTCCGAACCGCCGCCCGGGCAGGATGGCTCCCGGCTGAAATCCGCCGTGGTGAGGGACATGGAGTCCTGAAGCTTCGCGATTATCTGCTTCGCCCTGGCAGCGCCTATTCCGGGAAGCGCCCTCAGGAAGCCGTGGTCGCCCCGGGCTATCGCCGATGCCACCGCTCCGGGAGGATGGCAGAGAGCCTTCGACGCCGCCCGGGGACCCACACCGGAAACCGATATGAAGTTTCTGAAGAAGGCCCGGTCCGCAGGGCAGGGGAAGGCCACCGCCAGCGGTGTGATCCGGTTGCCTTCGTTGACAAGCTGGAAATGGGTGAAAACCTCCACCTCGTCACCGGGGACGAGGCCTGGCTGGAAGTAGGCGGGAACCAGAAACTCAAGGGTTACCGCGCCAAGATTCAGCTGAAGCACCCCATCCGACGCGGATTCCACTGTTCCCCGAACCGCTTCAAGCATCGTCGCACTCCTCACAGTAGGCTATCGCCGCCGCCAGGGCGTCACTGACATCAAGGGGATGAATGGGACCGCCTATTCCCAGAAGCCTGCAAACCATTCCGCTGACCTGTTCTTTCCCGGCTCTTCCCCGGCCGGTAACAGCCTTCTTGATATGGGTGGAGGGCAGGGATGCAACCGGAATGCTTCTCTGGGCCGCGGCCAGGCACAGAACACCCCTGGCATGGCCCATGATAATGGCGGTGCGGGGGTGCCGGTAGTGGCTGTAGACCTGCTCGATGGCCAGTACCGCCGGATGATGGATGTCCATGATTTCCCCGATGTCCTGATGCAGTTCCCGAAGCCGGAGAGCAAGCGGATCCGATGGGGACGGTTTCAAAACCCCCGCGTCCACGAGCCTGAGAACCCCGCCGCTTACACCCACCACTCCGTATCCGGTTATCCGGAGACCGGGATCCACACCCAGAACGATAAGGTCCGAAGGCAATCAGTCCGTCCGGTCGAAATTGGAGTAGACGGCCTGAATATCCTCGTTTTCCTCCAGGGCGTTCAGAAGCCTTACCGTCTGGTCCGCCTCACGGCCGGAGAGGGCAACAGTGTTCGAGGGAACCTTTACGATCTCCGCGGATTCCACCTTGATGCCCGCCTCCTCCAGGGCATCCCTCACCTTGAACACATCCTCGGGCAGAGTGGAAAGCACATGCAGGCCGTCGTCGGTGTAAACATCGGAAAGGCCCGCCTCCAGCCCGGCTTCCATCACCTGATCTTCAGAGTGGGCCGACGAGTCCACGGTGAGCTGCCCCTGTTTCGCGAACAGGTAGGCCACGCTGTTCCGCTGGCCCAGACTGCCCCCTCCCTTGGACAGGGTGTGTCTGATTTCCGCGGCGGAACGATTCCGGTTGTCTGTGAGAACCTCGATCAGAATCGCCACTCCGCCCGGGCCATAGGCCTCGTAGGTTATCTCCTCGTAGGTAACCCCTTCCAGCTCGCCTGTACCGCGCTTGATCGCCCGATCGATGTTGTCGTTGGGCATGTTCTGGCTTTTCGCGGTATCCACCGCGACCCGAAGCCTGGGGTTCATCTCGGGATCACCGCCCCCCTCCCTGGCGGCCACGGTGATTTCCTTCACAAGCCGGCTGAAGATTCTTCCCCTTTCGGCGTCGGCCTTGCCCTTCTTGTGCTTTATCGTACTCCATTTATTGTGACCGGACATTCTCGCTCCTCTGTGTGAATCGTTACTTCGTATCCGTAAATTTTAGAAACAGAACCGCCTTCGGTCAACGGGGCTCGGCTGTATGAAACGCCTGTATTCTCTCCAGGTCCGGCATGTTCCTTCTGAAGAAGGAAACCCCGGTTCCCCGAAGGAGAACCATCTCCCCCTCCACTTCAGCGGGCAGTACCAGCATTTCAAGGGACTTCACCACAACTTCGATCTTCACATCGGCAAGCCAGTCTTCCGCGGCGGCTTCCTGCCCCACGCAAACCCCGCGAACCAGATCTTCCACTTCATCGATACCGGAAAAAAACCCGGCCATTGCGGGCCAATCCGAATGGATTTCGGGGGGAAGCTCATCCAGCGCAGCGCTGAGCCGCACTCCCAGATCAAAGAGGCCGTTCAGCGAAAACGCCGGAACGACCAGGCGCCGAACCCGGTGGAAACCGCCGGTTTCCCTCAGGCCGGTTTCCATCCCCGGAGCAAACCATCTGCCCCTCTGAAGCCCCACCGTGTGAAGCTCCCTTCGGGTAAGCCGGCTGTGAACCGCGGTGTCGGCCTCTACCAGCCAGAAGGGAAGCGGCAGGCCGCCTTCGTTCGAGCCGGTTCTCACCGATGCATGAAGCTGCTTCAGCCCACTTTTGCCGATTCCCCATCCCCTGCCGCATCCCCCGCATAGAAAGGCGGTATCCGACGACAGTCCCGAGAGGGGGGTTCGGCAGACGCCGCAGGCGAGAACGGTTATCCCCTCAGACATGCTTCACTCCCGTCATCCTGCGCCGGAAAAGACCCAGGGCGTTCACCAGGGCCGACACCCCGAAAAACAGCGCGAGAAAGGCCACGGCTCTCATCTGTGGTGATGTTCCTGCAAGCAGGTGAACCAGCGGGGGAACCAGGGCGGCGAGGGTGGCGCCGGCAACTGTGAGAAGCATGCCGATTCTTTTCGTGTCCGCGGGGAAGGTTCCACTGAGAACAATTCCTGTCCTGCCGTCAACCACCGCTGAATAGCTCCGGCCGGAACAGGTGAAATCCACGATCCACAATGGATAGTAAACCAGCCGTTCCCTTCTGCCGGTAACAACCAGGTGAAGCGCTCTCTGCTCCATTCCCGCCCCGACCCCGGACGAAAGCCTTTCCACGATTCTTCCGGCCTCTTCCCGGGCCTCGGTAATCCCCACCACCGGATCGACGACAACCCCCTCCGGCAGGTTTCCGGCGTCGAAGACCTTCAGGGCGTCCGGAAGCCTTCCCCCTCCAAGTTCCATGCCGGAGAGGGCCATCTGGGTCTTCTCACCCAGTGAGGGTATCCCCAGAGGCTCCAGTCGCGCTCCGCTTATCATCACATCGAGAGCCAGGCTCACCCTCTGTTCCACCGCCTCGGAACCGGTGCGGTGTTTCACCACCCGTGAGGTTATCACGGGCTTCCCGCCGGCGGGTTCCACTTCAGCGAACAGCTCCCTTTCGACATAGGTGCCCCTGGTGCCCAGCACATAGCCGTCCACCCTGCAGGTTACGCTCCAGAATGGAACATGGTAAAGCCTCGAGGTTCTGAGGGAAGCGCTGGAAAGCGCTTCCGGGGCCAACTCCCCAAGCCTGGCCCGAACCGACCTGACCGCGCCGGTTCTTCCCAGCTTTTCATCCGCCAGATAACGCCTGGTTCCCCAGGGCAGAAGAAGGTGGTTTCCACAGTGGGCGCAGACCGTATTGGTGTCGCCCTCGGACACCGAAAGCAGCCCGGCGCAGCAGGGGCAGGAAAGGGTGAGCAGGGCTTCACTCATGTTTTCCCCTTCAGGCGGAAAAGCGCACGGGCGGCGAAAAAGCCCGCCGGAACCGACAGCAGAACCGCAAGAACCGGAGACACCGACCAAATCAACAGGTAGATAAGTGACGAGGGAACCAGCCCGCAGAAGAATGACCACAGAAGAAGTTCCCGGGGTGAAAAGCCCGGCTGGGCGCCATGGGTCTCCCGGGCACCGGCCACACCCCCGGACACCCCGTCAAGAAGAAGCCCTTCCCGGGTTTTTCGGAACGCCACGGAATAGAATGGATGGTACACCAGCCTTCCCTCGCCGGGAATCGGGGGAACCGCCTCGCCCCCTGCCTTTTCCACCCCGGGCCAGGGCCTCAGGTCTCCGGACGGAGGTTCGTGCTCTTCGAGGGACGGATATGGCTGGCAAAAGGCCTTGACCAGCCCGGAGCCCTGCTGATGATAGGGGAACCACATGAGTTCGGGAGTGAAAATGGAGCCTCCGGGGAAAAGCCTTTCCACCTGTTTCCGGTCAAGCGCGGGAAGATGGTGGAACACTCCGCCTGAAGATTCAATCCGGGCCACGGCGCCGCACCAGGGACAGCGGGCCAGGGCGTCAGGGCCGGTGATGTCAACCCTGCCGCCGCACTGGGTGCAATCGGTTCTCATCTATCCCTGTTCCAAAAGGGATGTGCGCTTCCGGAGCAGTTCAAGGTTTTTTTCCATCCACTCAGTTTTCCACTCGATCAGGGCTTGAGACTCCTGTGATATGTCCACGCCCCTCATCATCTCAAGAAGGTCGTCGCCGGGCGCGGCGGCCAGGGACCGGAAACCCCAGCCGGTAAGCCCCCGGGCGCTGTGGTGCACCAGAATGTTGGGAATTCCCAGGGATGCCGCCAGCCCCGAACCGTGGACCCTGGGGCCCACAACGAAATCACAGGGGTCGAAGATGGCTTCATAATCCTCGGAAAGAGCGCTGTAGAATGTACGGGCTCCGGGAAACTCGCCACGGGCCGCCAGAAAATCCGTGTTGGTGTGACAGATCACCCTGGCATCTGGAACAGCCTCCAGTATCCTGCGGTACTCGGTAACCAGGCAGGCGTGAGCCGCGGGATTCACGCTGTTGAACCTCTGGGTGCAATTCTGATAGACCAGGCCAACCTCCCCCGATCCGGTTCTCTTCCTATGGGTTCTCGCGGCGTACAGGGCGGTGCACGGCATGAGGTGCGGTTCATGGGAACTCAGTGCCTTCATCGCCTCACGGTCTCGGACGGTCAGCAGCTCGCAGCAGCTGCCCAGCACTTTTCGCAGGAGCATGTGTTTCCCGTCGTCGATGGTGAAGGCCCCGCCGGAGCCTGCGCCCACCGCCAGGAAGGCGCAGGGAATACTGTGTTCCAGAATGAAACGGAACAGGTCGTCCATTCTGGTGCCTATTCTCCATTCCGGTGAGCCGGCGATCACCATGTAATCCACAGCGCCGGGGTCATCAAGAAAAAAGGAGTTGTCCGCGTGCCAGCTTTTTCTGAAGATCAGCCTCTTGTGAAGCCGGTTGGGGGTGATCATGGGATGCCGGTTGTAAAGCAGGCGGTTGCATTCCACGCCCAGCCCCTCAAGCAGGTGAAAAACTCCGAAGAGAATCAGTTCATCCCCGGGGTTGAACTGTCTTGTGGCGGAAAAGAGAATGTTCTTCAGTTTCCTACCTCCAGCACACAGGAGACACAAGCCGCCACTTCAGAAGGCGGGATCGAGTCAAGCCTTCCGCTTTCGGAAACCAGGCATCGGGTCAGCGCTCTGACAGGTTTCCACAATACGGATTTCTCGTGTGAAATGTACATCGGAACCAGCGAAACCCCAAGGGCATCCGCGATGTGAACCATGGCGGTGTCCGGGGTGACCAGCAAATCCATCCTGGAGAGAAAAGCAGCCACCTGGAGAATGTCGCTGGTCTGCGGAACCGGCAGAACACTGCCCGGGTTCCGGCAAGCGTCGGAAAGAGCGTTCCCCCTCGAATCGCCCGGGGGGGTGAAGATGTGCACCGACGCCAGGGGAAACCGTTCCAGAATCATCCGGATGGTCTCCGCCCAGTTATCCAGCCTCCACTCCCTGGCCGGGTCTCCCGCGGCAAGGTTCAACCCGATTCTGGGTGAAGCGCTTCGAATCGTTTTCCGGGCCAGAACCGTCGCTTCGTCTCCGGGAAAGATCACCGGTGAGATGTCCTTCCCTTCCAGTGACCCTCCCAGAAGCCTGAATACATCCGCGGTCTCCTCCAGCATCGTCCGCTTTGCCGCTCCCCAGATGGTTCGCCTGCAGTTTACGCTGTAAAAGGCGTCCAGCGATTTCTCCGTTGCAACCCGTACCCGCAGGGGAGCGGAAAGCCCCGCGAGAACAGCTCCGGTCAGGGACGGGTAGAACACAAGGTTCACCGCCGCGTAAAACCTCTCCCTTCGAAGAGTCGAAAGCAGCCGGGGAAAACCCCGAGGCCGGGTCTTGTCAAAGATATGAACCATGTGAACATTGGGATCGTGCCTGATGATTCCGGCGTTGGAGGGAGACGCCAGAACATGAATCCGCAACCCGGGATACCGTTCCTTCAGCAGCCGGAAGAGGCCGGTGCTGATCACCATGTCGCCAAGCCGGTCATAGCGGAGCAGAAGCACCGAACCCGCCAGGGACAGATCCACCGAATCCAGCGGTTCCGTCTGAAAAAACAACCGAAGCAGGCGAAGAAGCAGTTTCTTCGAGGCCTTCTCCAGCCTCTTCAGGGATTTCGAGACGAACCGGCCTATGGAAGCACCATCATTCTCGCGGTGTGGGTTCCCAGCGGCCCGTGAAGCCTTATGAAATAGACTCCCGCGGGCATTCCCCGGGTGTCGAAGACCATGTTGCGGGTTCCCGGCACCAGGTCCGGCGTGAAGTCCCTCACAACCCTGCCGGTCAGATCCAAAACCCGAAGCGAAGCGCCTTCCACCGACCCCAGAGAAACCGGAATAACCGCGGAGAGCACCACGGGGTTCGGTGTGACCACACCGAGAAGGAAACTGTCCGCCGTAAGCGAGGACTCATGTTCAATCCCAACTTCAGTCACATCGGCGTGTTCGGGTTCACCGGGCCAGCCAGGGCCGAAGGAGTCGTCCACCGCCCACGCCCTGAACCAGTACTCACCGCCGGGAAGGCCGCTCACGGTGTATTGGGTGCCGGTGATTCCGTCCGCCTGGATATGGTTCGTTTCCCATGCCTCAACCTTTATGTCGTCTATGTAAAGCGCGCACTGGGAAGCGCTGCCGTAGCTTTCCCAGCGGAAGGAGAGGGTTTTTCCCTGCCATTCGTCAAGCTCGTGAATGTTCTTGCGCCATGTCATGTCGTTGCGGCCGAAGGTCTGCAGATAATACCAGTTGGAACCTCCGTCAGGACTTACGCTGAAGGCTCCCTGGTAGTTCTGGGGAGTGATGTTCTGCATGCTCCAGAAGCTGATGCGCCCCCCTCCCCCGGGGGGAATGGTCACGGTTTCCTGCCAGGTCATTGAGCCGGTTCCGTTGGACCGGTAGCACTGGGTTCCGCTGTGGGCGTGGGAGGTGGTCATTATCCAGTTCACCCGGTCAAAGGGGCCGGAATCCCCCTGGTCGTCCAGAAGTACCTGATAGCCCGAGAGCCTCTGAAGAGCGTAGGATGAAACGCCGGGAACCGAGTTCCAGCTCACGGGGAAGCTTCCGGAAACGCTGCCGATTTCATCCAGAACCGGAACCCCGGGTTCCGCCGGGTCGTAGGGGCGCCCGGCGAGGCACGCGGTTACCAGATAACTCCGCAGATTTCTCCGGGAAAGCTTCACCACCTCGGTGGGCGAAGGCCAGAATCCCGCGAAAGCTGCTCCGGTCTCGTGGTTCCAGCTCATGGTTCCATACAGGCCGTAGGAGTGGTCCCGGGTATTTCCCGAGGCATAGTACAGGCCGCTGGCTGATGGGGAATGCTCCTCTCCGGTGGCCCAAAGCACCATCATCTCCCCGGACACGGCGTACTGGGCGGCGTGGGTTGTGGGGTCGTCGGTCCAGCCCCAGGGGTAGATCAGCACATTGCTGTACGAATGGGTGGAGTGCATCTGGGTCGGGGTGTGCTGCTGCCAGAAAGCGTCTACATTCGCCGTCTCGGGCTCGCTCAGCGGGCCGGTTCCACGGTAGGTTTCCGAGAAAGGGTCTCCGCTGGAGCCGGCGCCTCCCCAGGCAACCGACCAGTTCCGGTTCAGGTCGATTCCGGTGCCACCCGCGGTGAGGTTCCGGTTCTTCCGGTGCATCCCTCCTCCCCCGGGATGGGTGGCCTCGTTGTATACCCAGCCGTCAACATTGTTCACCGGCAGGAACCACAGTTCACGGTTGGCGAGAATCCAGTCCGCCTGGTAACCGCAGTAGCCGTTCCTGCCGTGGTTCGAGCAGAGCCACATCATCCAGTAGCGGATGTTCCGAAGCGACGCGCCTTCCCGGGAGTGTATCAGGCCGTCGTACCAGACGTTTGGCATGTCCGGGTCGTCGGCGTGGAAGCCGTTGTTAGCGGATATCTTCATCACAAGCTGAGGCCGCCCCTCATAGGTGTTGCCGATGGATGTCGGGGGGCTTGTAATCCCCGGGTTCGCCGCGTGAAGCGAGTCCATCCAGGCCTGAACCTCGGACCAGGTCAGGAACCCTCCCATGCTCCGGGGTTCCGGTGAACGGGACATGTAGAAGTGGGCAAGATCCGGTATCAGGGTGGTGGCAAGGATTCCACGCTGGAGAATGAACCTTCTTTCAGCCTCGCCAGCCACGAAGTCGCAGGAGCCGTCGGGGTACACCACAACCGGGTCGAAGCCCAGCCCGTTGAACACCTGCGCATCATGGTGCGATACGGGGGTGAAACGCATCAGCGACCATGTTTCCGCGGATACCGGAAGCACGAGCGCCAGCGAAAGAATCACGATTCTCACCGGTGGCCTCCAATGCAAATGGTTTTCCCGGAAAATATAGGCCTCTGAAGCGGCAATGTCAGGATTTTTGTATCTTCCCGGAAGATTATGGGAAGTTGCACCGGAGGTAGCCATGCAAAGCTTTGCCGACCAGATCCGCGGGGGCATTCCATCGGAAATCCCCCCCATGCCCCCTTCGATTCCCGGGGCGAACCACGCCCCGGAAAGGCCGGACATCCTCTCCCCCGCCGAGAGGGAACTGGCGCTGAAAAACGCCCTCAGGTACTTTCCCGGGGAGTGGCACGGTACCCTGGCCGGGGAGTTCGCCCGGGAACTCGTGGATGACGGCAGGATAACAATGCGCCGTTTCAGGCCCGCCTACCCCATGAAGGCCCGGCCCATCTCCGACTACCCTTGCAGAACCCCTCAGGCGGCGGCGATAATGCTCATGATACAGAACAACCTCGACCCCGCGGTGGCCCAGCACCCCGAAGAACTGGTGACCTACGGCGGAAACGGCAATGTCTTCCAGAACTGGGCCCAGTACCTGATAACCATGAAGTACCTTTCGGAGATGACGGAACAGCAGACACTGGTCCTCTACTCGGGCCACCCCCTGGGGCTTTTTCCCAGCCATCCCGACGCACCGAGGGTGGTGGTCACCAACGGCATGGTCATTCCCAACCACTCCAGCCGGAACGACTACACAAGAATGTCGGCCCTGGGAGTCACCAGCTACGGTCAGATGACCGCCGGCAGCTTCATGTACATAGGGCCGCAGGGAATCGTTCACGGAACCACCATAACCCTCATGAACGCCGCCAGGAAGTTTCTGAACACCGACGGCGACCTTTCGGGAAGGCTGTTCGTCACCAGCGGCCTCGGGGGCATGAGCGGCGCCCAGGCCAAGGCCTCGGTGATCGCCGGCGCCATTGGCGTCGTGGCGGAAATCAATCCCCTGCCCCTGAAAACCCGACACGAACAGGGCTGGCTTCAGGAAGTCGAGGATGACCTGGACCGGCTGCTTCTAAGAATCGACCGGGCGAAACGGGAGAGAACGCCCCTCAGTCTGGGCTACCTGGGCAATGTAGTGGATCTGTGGGAACGGCTTGCCGCCGAAGGGGTGGCGGTCGACCTGGGAAGCGACCAGACCAGCCTGCACAACCCCTACATGGGAGGCTACTACCCCGCCGGCCTCTCCTTCGAAGAGAGCAACCGCATGATGGCCCGGGATCCTGTGGGCTTCAAGACCAGGGTGCGGGAGTCACTGTGCCGCCAGGTCAAGGCGATAAACACGGTTCACCGCCGGGGAATGTACTTCTGGGACTACGGCAACGCCTTTCTTCTCGAGGCGGGGCGTGCCGGCGCGGAAGGCATACTGAACCCGGACGGCACCTTCCGCTACCCCTCCTATGTGGAGGACATCATGGGCCCGGTCTGTTTCGACTGCGGTTTCGGCCCCTTCAGGTGGGTGTGCGCCTCCGGCAACCCCGAAGACCTGGAAACCACCGACCGCATCGCCGGCGACACGCTGGAAGCCATGGCTGCCAATGCTGCTCCCGAGAACCGCCGCCAGCTTCTCGACAACCTGCTATGGATACGGCAGGCAAAGGACAACCGGCTTGTGGTGGGCAGCCAGGCCCGTATTCTCTACGCGGACTGGAAGGGCAGAATCGAGCTTGCCCTGGCATTCAACGCAGCGATAGCCCGGGGAGAGGTAAAGGCGCCCATAGTCCTGGGCCGTGATCACCACGATGTATCCGGAACCGACAGCCCCTACCGCGAAACCGCGAACATTCGGGACGGCTCCATGTTCACCGCGGACATGGCGGTTCACAATGTGATAGGAGACTCGTTCCGGGGCGCCACCTGGGTAAGCCTGCACAACGGGGGAGGCGTGGGCTGGGGGGAAGCGGTCAACGGCGGCTTCGGCCTTCTTCTCGACGGCTCGGAAGACGCGGCCCGCAGGGCGGCCTCGATGCTGAGTTGGGATGTGGGCAACGGCCTCGCAAGAAGAAGCTGGGCAAGAAACCCCGGAGCCATGTGGGCGATTGGGCAGGCCATGAAGGAGGAACCCCTCATGAAGGTGACAATGCCGGAGATTGCCGACGAAGAACTTGTCCGCCGGGCGATTGAAGAAACTCAGAGCGCCACCTGACAGGTCGAGGTTGGCATTTCGGAATGTTTTTGATTACTTTCCGGCAAGGGGTATGAGATTTATTGCGCTGGTTCAACTACCGGGCATCCCCGCCCGGACAAACGGGAGAGGGAATACAATGAAGTACCTTGTTCTTCTGCTTGCGGTTACGGCGGTGTCGTTCGGCTACATCAGCCACGGTCCCCATGTGAAGGTCTGGCTGCCCACCGGTGACATGGGCGACGCCTACAACACCAGCTTCGGCATTCACTACCAGGCCATGTACCACATGCCGGTAGTGGCCATCGAGGGAACCATCGGCTATGTGTTCCTTTCCACAGAAATAGACGAAATGGACGCCAGCCTCATCCCTATCAGCCTCGGCATCCGCAGCTACAGTGGCTCCATGTACGCCGCAGGTGGCCTTGAGTACGACCACATCAAGTGGAGCATGGGTGACCTGGACGACTCCAACGGTGAAATCGGCGGCTTCTTCGGCGCCGGCATGGTTAACCGGATGGGCTTCGGCAAGCTCGACATCGGTGTCAGAGCCCATTGGATGGACTTTGACGAGTTCATGATCAGCCTGGGCGCCGGCCTCATCTTCTAGGAACCCGCTTTTATCCGGGGCGGGCTTCGGTCCGCCCCTTTTTCGTTATCACAGCAGGCGGGCAGGCTTCGTCAGAATCTGGATCATTTCGGCCATCGAGATCTGCTTCAGGAACCAGCCTGGAGCATTTGGCCTGTCACAGCACTGAAAACCAGCGCAGCGGTCAGTTCAACCTCGGAAGCAGTGACGGTTCCTGTGCCGCCGTTTGCCGGTTGGTCCCGGTGGTGTGCTATCTAAACGCGGCGCCCAGGTAGTAGGGCCAGATGATGAGCCCGAGGACGGAACTCCAGAATGTCAGTTTAAGATAGCCGATGGTGAACAGCCAACCTATCAACCAGATGACGCCCATGCCCATTCCCGCATCCACCTTCACCCGCTGATCCACAGCTGACACCCCCCTGTTCATGGTTCCGGTTGAAGTTCTGGCAGCCGGTGTACACCTTCACCTTGCGATAAGCATGAGAATAGCGTGCAGGTTGCCACGGGTCAATACAGGCAACATGACAACTGGCATGAATCTCTGCACGCTGAACACCAGGGCGAACGAGCCGGAGTTTGCCGATGGCCGGGGTAGATTCCCCCGGGTTGACCAGGGGGTGTCCGGAGCAGCCCTCCGCCTCGAATACCTGTCAGATACACCGTTCGTGGAGGCGATCGGAAATGTTCTGCTGGAAGGCACTTGAGCATTCCGGCCGACGATTGTTCAACCGGGAAAAAGGGTGTATTGTTGACTGGGGAAAGGGGGTGGCGTCTTTTGGGAATGGCAGTGATTAGCCTTGGTCATCCCGGATTGTTGCTGCTGTTTTCCTTTCTTGTCACCGCATCCCTTTCGGTCTATGCCTGGCGCAAGCGGGACAGCCCTTCCGGTCTGTCCCTCTGCCTTCTCATGGCCGCCGCCGCTGTCTGGTCGCTGGGATACGGCCTTCAGTTCTTCGCGACGAACCTGGCGCAGATGAAGCTTCTCAACGCGCTGGCCTACATGGGCATATCCACATGCCCGGTTTTCTGGGCAATATTCGCTGCCCGCTATACCCGAACTGACAGCTGGATAACCCCGGAGTGTCTGAAGCGGCTGTTCATCGTTCCGGCAGTGACTTTTCTGATGGTGGCCAGCAACGATCTCCATGCGCTTTTCTTCTCATCGGTGGAGCTTGGCTCGCTGGAGGGCTACAGATTTCTGATCCTTGAAGATGCTCCATTCTGGCTGCTCCATATCGCGTATTCCAACATCATGGTCCTCCTCGGACTGTTCCTTTTCATCCGTGTGTTTTTCAAGGTCGCCCCTGTGAACCGGCCTCATGTGAGTTTCTTTCTTGTCTGCTCCCTGATCCCATACGCGGCCCACATGGCGTATCTCGCAGGTTTCAGACCTTACGGATTCCTTGATCTTACACCGCTGGCTTTCATGATATCGGGCCTGGTGCTCACCCTGGGTGTGTTTACCGTGAGGCTGTTCGATATCACTCCCATCGCGCTCGATGCGCTGTTCAACTACATGCCCGACGCCATCATTTTTCTCGATACCAGGAGCAGGTTGGTAAACGCCAACCCGAAAGCTCGTGAGCTGCTGGAATCGGAGTGCTTCAACCTCTCAGGCGACAGGGTGCTGTTCGTGAACTCGGTCAACGCCGCTGAACGCTTCCCTCCCGGTGTTGAGGGTGTTGATTTTGCCTTGGAGGACAGGGTTTTTCTGACTGTTTCAACAGGCATGGGCACACCTGCCGGCAGGAAACTGGGAACCCTGGTGGTTTTTCACGACATAACGGAGCGCAGAAGAGTCCGTGAGCAGCTTTCCAGGCTGGTCGAGCTTCAAAGGCTTGTCACCAAGGCATCCGCCGACTTCATCTCTGTTCCCTTCGGGCAGACCGACAGGGCCATTCAGCGGACTCTGGCCACAATCGGCGGGTTTTTCAGTGCTGACAGGGCTTATGTGTTTCTGTTCCGGGATGACTGCGCCTTTTCGGACAACACCCATGAATGGTGCGCCGAGTCCATTGAACCCGAGATCGATAACCTTCAGGGGCTGCCAAGTGCAGAACTGCGCTGGTGGATTGACAACCTGACCGGAGGGAAGTGCATCAATATCCCTCTGGTCGGCAGCATGCCGCCCGAAGCCGCTCGGGAGAAGGTGATTCTCGAAGCTCAGGGCGTTCAATCCCTGGTTGTCGTCCCGCTCATGGCGGAAGGTCGGCTCATGGGGTATCTGGGGTTTGACGCGGTCCGTGAACCCCGGATCTGGACTGGAATCGAACAGGACGCCCTTCTGCTTCTGGGTTCGATAATGATAAACGCGATCATGCGTGAAAGGGCGGAGCAGGCTCTGTATCAGAGTGAAAGCCTGGCTCGCACCGTCATCGACAACTCCCACATTGGAATCTCCGTGCGGGCGCCAACCGGTCAGCTTCTGCTTTACAATCAGGCATGGCGAAACCTGTGGGAGATGACCGACGAGCGTCTGGAAGCCGATCTGCGGCCAAGGGAACGCCTCTCGTTTGATGAAAGGGACGATTACCTCTCAAGGTATCAGCAGGATGTGAGAAGTGTGTTCACGAAGGGCGGAAGCTTCTTCATCCCCGAAATGCGCACCAAGGGCGTCAACACCGAATCAGGGGTCAGGCGGACCATAAGCCAGCATTTCAATGGCATCACCGACGCCGAAGGACGGGTGGAGAGGGTGGTTGTTCTCACCACCGACATCAGCGAGTTGAAAAAGGCGGAGAAAGAGCGTGAGAACCTTCAGGATCAGCTCAACCAGTCACAGAAGATGGAGTCTGTGGGAAGGCTTGCGGGAGGTGTCGCTCACGATTTCAACAACATGCTGGGCGCGATACTCGGACATGCCGAACTCGCTCTTGAGAGGGTGGAGAAAAACAACCCCCTCGCGGCTGATCTTGAGGAGATAAGGTCAGCCGCCGAGCGATCGGCGGATCTGACCAGACAGCTTCTTGCCTTTGCGAGAAAGCAGACGGTTTCCCCAAGGGTGCTGGATCTGAACGAGACGGTTGAGGGCATGCTGAAGATCATCAGGCGTCTGATCGGAGAGGACATTGAACTCACCTGGGTTCCGGGGGCGAATCTCGGGCCTGTAAAAATGGATCCTTCACAGATCGACCAGATCCTGACGAACCTGTGCATAAACGCGAGGGACGCCATAGGGGATACGGGAAAAGTGTCCATCGAGACCGATGTCGCAATCCTTGAAGAGGATTTCTGCGAAACACACCCGGGCTCGCTGCCGGGCGAGTACGTGATGCTTGCGGTGAGCGACAACGGGTGCGGAATGGATTCGGAAGTGATGCAGTACATCTTTGAACCGTTCTTCACCACAAAGGATGTGGGCAGGGGAACCGGCCTGGGACTCGCCACCGTCTACGGAATAGTCAAACAGAACAACGGTTTCATTCATGTCTACAGCGAACCCGGACAGGGAACCACCCTCAAGGTCTACCTGCCCACCCGGGAAATGGAGGGGATTTACATTCCCAGATCTCCAGGGCCGAAGACCGGCGCTGCGGGCAGTGAAACGATTCTTCTTGTTGAGGATGAGCCTGCGATCCTCAATGTGACCAGAATCATGCTGGAACGCAAGGGATACAGCGTTCTGTTCGCCTCAACACCGGATGAGGCGATCGGGATCGCAGCGGAGCACAAGGGCAGGATCGACCTGCTGCTGACGGACGTGGTCATGCCGGGAATGAACGGAGGTGATCTCGCGAGACACATCATTAATGTTCATCCCGGGATAAGGTGTCTTTTCATGTCCGGGTACACCGCGAATGTGATAGCCCACAGAGGAGTTCTGAACGAGGGAGTGAACTTCATTCAGAAACCCTTCTCGGGAATGGAACTGGCCGGATTTGTGCGCGATGCTCTGGATTCGGACGAGTCACGGGGGAAGTAGCCGATCGGGGATGTCCGTGCCGGCGGGTATCCGGAAAGCCATTACTGGTCTGCGCAAAGGATGAAAGAGGTTTTCGATGGGATTGATACTGGGACTCGTTGGTTTATGTCTTGAAGGCCACTTCGTGGAGAACCGGCCTCTCTGGGAACGAATCGACGAACTGAACCTCGCCTTGTCCGGCGCGGCGCTTTCATCGGACACGCTCGAGGAGCTGTTTCAGGAGGCAGTCGAAACCGCCTTCAGCGGTGATTTCCTCCAGCAGATGGATGACTTGTATGTCCGCTGTTTCATGAACGATTCCTTTGACGACCTGACGAGGTACACCGAGAGGGCCCTGCCCGCCATAACGGTGCTCGCCATGGGGGAATCGGTCAACATCGGTGTCAACCCCCTGGAGTTTCTGCTTCGAAGCGAGCCGGGGACCGAGGCGTACGAGTTCTTCGATCTGGCTTCTGACGGATTCTATGTCGACGGCGCAAGCCGGCAGCCGGGTACCGCCGAGCTGCCGGTGTGGATGGAAAGGGGAGGTTCAAGCTTTCAGGCCTTCGTGGTACCCGGGAAGGCCAGGGAATGGCTGGGAATATGGCAGTCGCAAGTTCATCTATTCGACGGGTATTTTCTTGAACTGGCAAGGGAGACGATAACCGGGCTGGGGGGAGATCCATCCTCCCCTTCCACCGGCCCGGAGCCCCTCGGCTTCGAACTCGACAGCTACCATGCCGTTTACTCGAACCCGTATGTGCGCCATGTGAGAAATGCGCTGGACACATACCTCGAAGGCGGCATCAGGGGAATCAATCGGTCCGAAGCACTGACAGAATCACTTGAAGCTTTGCGGGCCTGTCTCGATCACAGATTTGCGGTGCTTTCCATCAACCCCTCCCCCATGGGGGGGCAGACCATGCTTCTGATCTCCCAGACAAGGCCCGATCTCCTCTTCCATGCATGGGTGTACCGTCTCGGGGATGGAGCCTATGAGTTGAGGGACTTCCACCTGGAGGACAGCTATTCCCCCAGCGAGATAAAAGCACTTGTGGCGAGGTATCGTGAGTTCCTTCTCGACACCGAACACCGGATCTGACCCGCAGGCACTGGGGGGGCGCATGGGAAACTCAATGGTTTTCCTCCAGTGTCGCGCAGACAGCGCACTTCATGCGGATCCGGCTTCTTCACGGATGGCTGGACTCCACCAATGCTTCAACTCTGGCTTGAAGTGCCGGCGTCAGACAGACGCCGCGACCGGCGAAGGACCGAGCAGGGCTCTCTTCCTGCTGTGCCTGAGAAAAAGAACCCCCGCCAGAATGAAGAAACCTGCGGACATGGCGAAGTTGGCGGTATAGCTTGCCAATTGCATTACAGCACTGCCCAGTATCGGCGCCACGAAGCCCCTGAGGGCGGTGGCGGTGACATGGAAACCCTGATAGGTGGCGGCCCTGCCCTCCGGGGCGAAGTGCATGCTGCTCATGTTCCATGAAACCTGAACTCCGGCCATGCCGGCTGTGTAGGCGAGCCACGCGGCGTAGAAAAGCATTACGCCGCAGCCGGGAACAAGGCTCGATGCCACCAGAAGAAGGGGAAATCCCGCCAGAACCAGACACATGCTTCCTGTGAACCGGAAAGGCCTCAGCTTCGAAAGCCCTGCGCCCAGGAGAGGGCCAAGGAGCACCAGCCCCATCTGCCCCAGCACACCCTTTGCGAAGGCGTACTGCTCGTAGGAAAGGTTGAGCACATCCCTGGCGAAAAAGGGAATCGCGGGCTGGATTCCCATGAAACCGAATCCGTACAGCATGAAGAAGGCTTCGAACCGGACGAATCCCCGGTCTGCCCTGAAAACCGCCTTCAAACCTGAGACCAGTTCCCGAACCGAGGCCGAGGGTGTGACGGTTGTGTTTTTAAGCCCCCTTACCATGAAAGCCATGAAGAGGGCCTGACCGGCGCCGAAGATGCCCTCCGCCACGAAGAGCCAGCGATAGAAGGAGAAGTCCGCGTCGAGGATGGAACCCACCAGCATGCTGGCCGGCAGGCAGACCAGGTTGAACAGGCTCATACCCCAGCCGAACAGCACGCCCCGGTTGCCTTTCCGGTAGCGGTGGCGGAAGGCGGCGTTCTGACCGGGAATCACAACGCTGTTCGAGCCGAAGAACAGCAGTAGAAGAAGGAGCATGGTGTTCACATTGGAGGAAAACAGCATCAGAGCCATGGAGAGCCGCATCACCGCCCCGGCTATCATTGCCCGGAAGTGGCTGTTCGTGCTGTCCAGCCAGTGACTTGCCAGCACGCTGAACAGATTGCTCACCGGCCAGATCATGGCGAGAACCGTTATCTGGGTTACCGAGGCGCCCAGGCCGTTTCCCGCTATGTAGTCGTGATTCAGCACCACGCCGGTGGCCACCGCCCCCAGGGCCTGGCTGATCATGTGAAGCCGGAATGCCTTTTTTTCCCCGGATTTCAGGGGAACCCGGACCAGTCTGCCCAGTTTGACCCAGTACGGTATCCACCTCGGAAAGGGAAAAATGGCTTATGCCTCCTTCAGAATGCCTGCTTTCCTGAGGCAGTTGACTACAGCTTCCACGGACTCCCGGGGGGTTTCCATGTGGGTGTGAAGAACCAGTTCGGGATTTTCGGGAACCTGGTAGGGGGCATCAATGCCGGTGAAATCCCGGATCAGCCCCGCCCTGGCCTTCCTGTAAAGACCCTTTGGATCCCTCTCCTCCGCCACCTCGAGGGGAGCGTGGACGAAAACCTCGATGAAGTCACCGGGGGTCTGTATGCTTCGGGCACGATCCCGGTCCGACGCATAGGGGCTGATGAAGGCCACCATGTTGATGATGCCGAAGCTGGTAAGCAGTTTGGCCACTTCTCCGATGCGGCGGATGTTCTCGGTGCGGGCTTCGGGGCTGAAGCCCAGATCGCTGTTCAGGCCGTGACGGATGTTGTCGCCGTCCAGTACCGCTGTGTGAACCCCCATCTCGTGCAGTCTGGCCGCCAGCATGTCAGCCACGGTGGACTTTCCGCTTCCGGAGAGGCCGGTAAGCCATACCGTAGCGCCCCGGTGCCGGTTCAAGGCCTCCCTCTCGGGTCTGCCGATGGTCAGTTCCTTCCATGTGAGGTTTTCCGCGATTCCCTAGTTCATTGTACTCCGCTTTCCAGTTTTTCCACGGCCTCGACAAGCTTGTCGGTATCAACGGCCCTGCCGGCCCTGGATGCGCTCACTGCCTTCAGAAGGGCTTCCAGAGGCATGAACCCGGTTTTCTTGAGGAAATGGGCGGCGCACAGAAGCGAGGCGCTTCGGGGGCCGAGTGGGGTCCGGTAATCGCGGCTTTCCACCCGGGCTCCGGTGGCGGGGGTCTCAAGAGACGCGTCGAGGTGAATGGTTCCGGAAACCATTTTCTCAAGCCTGGGCCGGGCTTTGTCCCTGCCCTCCAGGGAGGTTACCAGGGCCGCCCCGATATCGGTGATGCCGGTGTAGAGTATCTCTTCCGTGGATATGATTACCTCTGCCAGGGAGAAACCCACACCCACCGTTACCGGATAACTCCCCTTCTTTGTCACATGGAGGCCGCAGGAAATCGCCGCCAGAGCCAAAAGCTCCGCGGTGGACTGCACCCCCTCCCCGGCGGACCCCGCCAGTATCACCGACATGGTTCCGGCAAGGCTGTGGCCGAACTCCGGGTTTGGAGCCGGAACGCTAATCAGAAGGGAATCGGTGTTCTCCCTGAAATCGGTGACACAAACAGCTGCGGATTCGTTCCGCAGCACCACAGGGGAGATCCCCGCCGCTTCCGCGATTTCCGCCGGTTTTCTGTCAGGGTTGAATTTTACGCCGTAGCTGGGGCATAGCTCCACCGCCTCGACCAGTGAGAAGCCCCTGATTCGAAAGGCTTCCTCCAGGGCATCGGTGATGTCGCCTGAAGCCACCAGTCTCCGGGCGTAGGCGGCGCCGACGCCGTGTACCATACGGCACAGGTCCATGCCCCTGTCCGGCCTGCCCTCGGGCATTGTGGAGGTTCTGAAGCCGCAGGGGGTAAGCCCGGAAGGCTGGCCCCCGGTCATTCCGTAAAGCATGTTGTTGTGCACGATCACCGTCATGTCGATGTTCCTGTGGGCAGCCTCGATAATGTGGTGAAGACCGATGGTTGCCCCGCCGTCGCCCAGAAGCACCAGGATCTTCTTGTCGGGGTTTGCGAGCCCCATCGATATCCCGGTGGCCAGGGCCACCGACCTTCCGTGCAGACCGTGGACCGTATGGGCGTGAAACTGCTTGTCTATGATGCCGATGCACCCGATGTCGGTAACCACCACCAGATCCAGCGGGTCAAGGTGATCAAGCCTCTGCAGGGCCTTTTCGATGCCCCGGGCGATGAGGCTGTGTCCGCAGCCTCTGCAGAAGGGCAGGTTGTCCGTGGAGAGAAAGCTGCGGTTCATCGCTGCACCTCCGCTTCGATCTCCCGGGGGGAGATGAGTCTTCCTATGCCGTTCACGCCCGACACACCTTCCCGTCCGTTCCTGCCGAAGAGGATCTCCCGGTACTGGCCGTTCATGTTCTCCTCGGCCACAATCACCCTGGAGTAGCGGTTCATGATATCCAGGTACTCCGGGGGAACCGGAAACAGGGTTTTGCCGATGAGAAGCGAAACGGGCCGCCCCTTTCCGCGAAGCGAGGCCACCGCCTCCCGGGCGGCGGCGGCGGTTACTCCCATGGAGAACACCAGGGTGTCCGATTCCTGCGGGTCGTATTCGAAGAAGGTGTATTCCGGAAGGTTGTGCCCGGTTTTGAATCGAAGCCTTTCTGTGTTCGCAAGCGCTTCCGGGGTGGAGTGCTGAAGGCTGGCGTTGCGCTCGTGAGTGGAAGCCGTAATCCGCACCTGGTGAAGTTTGCTTCCAACAGGAAGAAACGGGGGCACGCCGTCGGGTCCGGCGGCGTAGGGCAGGTATGTCTCCGTGCCGTCGTAGTAATTCCTGGCGACCGGCTCAATGGAGGGCAGGATGGAAACATCGAAACTCTGCAGGGTCATCACCATTTCCTTCGAGGAAAGCAGGAAAACCGGGGATCGAAGCCTCACCGCGGTCTTCACCGCTTCAGCGGAGAGGCTGAAGCACTCCTCCATGTTGGATGGGCACAGCGTGGGAATCGGATATCCGCCGGAGTTGATGCCGTTGAGCAGGGAGAGGTCGCCCTGGGCGCCGCATGTGGCGGTGCCGGTGGCGGGGCCAAGCCTCTGAACAAGGATCACCACCATGGGAAGCTCCATCATGAACGCCATGCCGATGGACTCGATCATCAGCGCCAGCCCGGGATACGATGTGGCGGTGACCGGAATTCTTCCCGCGGCGGCGAAGCCGCTCATCCACTGCAATGTGGTTATCTCGTCAGGCGCCGGAAGCACCACCGGAAACCTCCGGCTGGAGTACGAATAAAGCAGGTTCGCCGGTGTGATGGGGTAGCCCACGAACACCTGGGCCCCGGCCTGAACCGCCGCCTCGATCATCAGCCTCGAGCCGTCAATGAAGGCTGTTTTCCTGTTCATGTCAGACCTTCTTTCGGAACAATCTGTCTCCAAGGGTGGAGAACAGTATCACAAGCAGGGTGGTAACAACCGCTCCGTAGGTTTTGTCCACTGTGAACCAGCCCTGCTGCTGGGCGATCATGGTCACGAACACCGCCACGGTTCCAATGATGAACGAGAGCCTAACGCCCAGGGGAGTCACAAGTTTCCGGGCGTAGAGCGCGAGAATGATCACGATGGCGCCGATGGCCCTTATGGCGTAGGAAATGTAGGCGGTATCAAGAACCGCGCCCTTCAGGAAGATTGCCATGGGAACCGTGAGCACGCTGACCAGAACCACCAGCTTCCGGGCGGTGGCTATGATCTTCGCGTCGTCCGCCTGCTTGTTGATGATGCCGTGATAGATGTCCTTGGCGGCTATGGTCACCACTGCGAAGTTCACCGGCCCCACCGTGGAGAGAATCGCGGCCAGAACCCCTGCCAGGGCCAGCCCCCCCAGTATCGGCGGAATGAACGCGGGGGTCTGCAAAAGGGTCGGAAGGGCGGTCTTGGCTGTGACCTCCACTCCTTCCCCGAAGAAGAGACCAGTCCGGGCGAACAAGCCGATGAAGGCGGTCATGACGCCGAAGGGGGCCACGATCAGCCCGGCGAGCATGGAAGCTTTTCTGGCGGTTTTCACATCCCGGGCGGCGAAGACCGGCTGAATGCTGGCCTGGGCCGCCATACCCCCGAGAAGCCCCCCGACAAGAAGCGCCACAGCATTGTTGATTCCGGCGCTGAAAGGATTGTAGGGATTTGCCGGAGCCCCAAGGGAAACCAGGGTTTCGGAGAGACCCGAGAACCCCCCCACCTTCCCGAGCCCTATCCCAAAGGCGATGCCCAGCCCCAGGAACATGGTCACCAGGTAAAGAATACCGGTGATGGCCAGGGCGTGCATCCCGCCCAGATAGGTGTAGATCATTATCAGCCCGGCGGAGATCACCACCGCCCAGTTCCAGCTCACGCCGAACAGGGGGGCCATGACGCTGGCGCAGGTCTGAAGCTGCACATAGGCCAGAGTGATGTAGGCGATGAGAAACGCCACCGCGGAGATGGACCGGGCCTGGCTTCCGAAAAGGGTCTCGATCATCTCGCTGACGGTGTGTACATCCTTGCGGCGGTAATGGGCCGCCACGGTGAATCCTATGATGACCATCCCGATGGCGGTGGAGATGTTGTAGAAGATCGGCTGAAGCGAAAGGGTGTTGAAGGCCCGCTCACTCACTCCGATGGTACTCATCCCCCCCAGCCACTCCGCCGCCACCACCACGGCGCAAACCATTGTTCCAAGGTTTCTTCCGGCGATGAGATAGTCGCTGGCGGACTTGCTGGCCACCTTCCGGGTGAACAGGCCCATCCCCACCACCAGCACGAAATAGCCGAGAATGATAATGGCATAGATATTCATTCGTTCCGCCTTGCTTGGTTTTGAATGCCTGACAGATCAAGTGTTATCCCAGGGGTTCGCCTTCCGCGATGGCCCTCGCCATCGCCATGGAATTGAGCCGGTTTGCGCCGTCGTCGGAACGGGAGTTCAGCACCGCTGGAACCCGGGCGCCGAACACCAGCCCGCCCCAAGTGGCGCCGCCGTGGAACTTGTAGCTTTTTCCCAGGGAGTTGGCGGTTTCCAGATTCGGGGCCAGAATCATGTCCGGCGAACCGCAGACACCGGAACTCCCCATGCCCTTGGACGCGGCGCACTCGGCGCATATGGCCGCATCGTATCCCAGCGGCCCCTCGACCACGAATCCCTTGAGCTGACCCCTGTTTGACATCACCGAAAGCGCCGCTGCATCCACCGTGGCCTGCATCCTGGGGTTTACCGTTTCCACCGCCGCAAGGGCCGCCACCCGAACTGGATTCACTCCAAGGGCGGTCCAGAGGGGAAGGGAGTTCTGGATTATCGCCGCTTTCTCCTGCAGGGTGGGAAGGATAATGATGGCGTTGTCGGTCATGGCCAGCAGTTTGGGATATGAGGGCATCTGGAAGAGGCTGAGGTTCGATAGCACTGAAGAGGCCCTGATGCCCGTATCCGAATCCAGAATGGCACGGATGTAAGCCTCGGATTTCACGCTGCCCTTGACCAGAATCAGGGCGCTGCTCTCCCTCACCGCCCTCACCGCCAGGGCGCTCATCTGCTGATCAGTTTCCGCGGGAACTATCTCGTACATCGACGGATCGTCGCCGGAGTCGGCGACAGCCCTTGCCACCGCCTCTTCAGGGCCGGTGACGAAGCACTTTCCCACGAAGCCCAGTTCATGCCCCTGGCGAAGGCTTGCCATGACCCGGTGGTCTGCCGCTCCCGCCACCGCCACCGGCACCGGCGGAAGGCTGGAAACCGCCTTAACAAGCTGCTGAAAAGAATTGATGCTCATCACTCCTCCTGCCTGCCTCCGGTGACCGGGCGGAAAACACCTTCCGGGTCTCTGTGGGGATGGAGGGGGTCGATCTCCCTTTCGGAAAGCACGCAATCCGGCCAGATAAGGGGCTGTTCAATCTTCCGAAGAACCCTCTGAATGCTCTCGGCGATGGCCTCGTTCTCGTTCTCCCCGGGGTAGATGTAAACCGGGGCCAGATTCCTGCACTTTCTTTCAATCTCCCGGGCCAGGTGTTTGCCGTTGGCCACCCCCCCGGTCACCACGATGCCGTGCAGGTCGAAGGAAAGCACCGAGGCCATGGCCCCTATCTCCTTGACTATCTGATAGATCATGGCATCGTAGATGAACAGCGCGAAGGCGTCGCCCTCTTCGGCCCGTCTGGCCATCTCCCGCACGTTCTTGGTTCCCAGGTAGGCGTATACCCCTCCGGCGCCATAGAGTTTCCGGTAGAGTTCATCATGGGTGTAACGGCCGGAGAAGCAGGCGTCCAGCAGTGGAATCGGGGGTATACCCCCGGCCCTCTCGGGAGTGAAGGGCGCCCCCTCCATCCTGTTGTCGCTGTCTATAATCCTTCCCCCGGCAAGGGGAGCGATGGAGTAGCCCCCCCCGAGGTGGCACGCCACGCAGCGGATGCTGTCGAAATCCATGGCGAGTTCCCGGGCCAGCTTCCGAACCGTTGCGCGGATATTCAGGGCGTGAACGTACGAGAACCGGGGGAAATCCGGCGAGCCTGAGATTCGGGCGATGGGGGCGATCTCGTCCACACCCACAGGGTCCACCACGAAGGATGGAACGCCGAATGTGCCGGCTATCCTGAAGGAAAGGGGTGCGCCGAGATTCGAGGCGTGCTGGTACACCGGTGTGTTCAGGCTGAAATCCGCCAGCTCTTCGTTGAGCCGGATGACACCGCTGGGAACCGGAGGCAGCATTCCCCCCAGAGCGCCCACCGCGGCCACAGGGCAGCCTTCCGGTATGCTTTCGTTGAAGAAGGCCCTCACCAGTTTCTCCCGATGGTCCACCTGGGCGCTTATGCAGTGAAAGCGGTGAACCATGTCGTCCGGGTGTTCTATGGTCTTCGAACACACCAGGGATGACCGTTCCCCGGGCACATCACTGTAAATGGAACACTTGGTCGTGGTTGACCCCGTGTTTATCACCAGGATAAGTTCGCCGGTCACCGATACCTCCTGATTTCGCGTGAACGCAACATAACCGCTCATGCGGTTTCCCCGTGAAAATTTTGAATGGCTGTAATATGTTCGTTGTATCCGCGAAACGCATTGAATCAACCCAGCGCTTCACACCGAAAGGATGGATATGATCGACCGGGAAACCATACGCAGAGAACTGCCGAACTGCCTCATCGAAACCACGGGCCTTGAGCTTCCAAACGGAAGAAAGGGCAAGGTGCGGGACATCTACGACCTGGGGGACAAACTCCTCCTGGTCACCACGGACCGGCAGAGCGCCTTCGACAGGGTGCTGGCGGCGGTGCCCTTCAAGGGGCAGGTCCTCAACATGGTGAGCGCCTGGTGGTTCGAGAGAACGAAGCACATCGTGCCCAACCATGTGCTTTCCATTCCCCACCCCAACGCCACCCTCGGGAAGAAGATCGATGTTTTCCCGGTGGAGTTCATAATGAGGGGATACCTCACCGGAAGCACCAGCACCAGCGCCTGGACCATGTATGAAAACGGCGAACGGAACATCTGCGGCAATGTGCTGCCCGATGGAATGAGGAAGAACCAGCGCTTCCCCGAGCCCATCATCACCCCCACCACAAAAAGCGATGAACACGACGAGTCCATCACCCCCGAGGGGATCGTGGAAACAGGCCTGATGAGCCGGGAGGACTGGGAGAAGGCTTCAAACATCGCCTTCAGCCTCTTCCGGTTCGGTATGGAAACCGCGGCGGCAAACGGCCTCATCCTTGTGGACACCAAGTACGAGATGGGCAGGGACGAAGCGGGAAACATCGTCCTCGTCGATGAGATCCACACCCCGGACAGCTCACGCTACTGGCTCTCGGAAGGCTACGGAGAACGGTTCGAAAAGGGCCTCGACCCGGAAAACATCGACAAGGAGTTCCTCAGGCTCTGGTTCCGTGACAACTGCGACCCCTACAACGACGCCGTGCTTCCCGAAGCCCCGGAGGAGCTGGTTGTTGAACTGTCGAGCAGGTACATAAAGCTCTTCGAGATGATAACCGGCGAAGAGTTCAAGCCCCGAACCGGAAACCTCGGGGAGAGCCTGAAAGAGGCCTTGGCCGGGATCATCTAAGAGGCGGTTTTCAGTCGTCAGTGGCGATAACCGGAAACGGGAGTGATCTGGAAATGGCAGTGTTCGGGAAGCAAAGGTACATCACGCCCGGCCTGATACTCATCTCTGCGGTATCGCTGGCGGCTTTCGTTTTCGTTTACTCCCCGAGTCGTTTCCATACGGAGTTCGATGATTCATACATGTACTGCCGGTACGCCTCGAACTTCCTCTCGGGTCACGGTTTCTCATGGAACGCCCAGGACGGGCCCTCCTTCGGAGCCACAAGCCCGGCCTACCTTGTTCTTGTAACGACACTGAAGCGCCTTTTTCACCCGGAGAACCCGGTTCTTCTCAGCGCTGCTTCATTCTCGGCAGGGCTGGCCGGCCTGCTGATTCTTGCATGTACAGGGTATCTCGTGGGGGGGGGGGCGAGAAGACTTGCGTTTTTGCTGGTCATTCCCCTGATCCTGATTTCGAGCTCCTTCCGATTCCACTCGTTCACGGGTATGGAAACGACCCTTTCCTTTGCGTCAAACGCCCTGCTGATCCTCTCCGTTCTCCTCTACGGCCGAAAGCCCGGCGCAGTCTCCTTCGCCGCCGTTCTTCTCTGCTCCGTCTTCACTTTCACGGTTCGACCCGACAACGGCGTATACGCCCTGGTGTTTCCAGCCCTGTTCCTTCTGGCGGGCGGCAGGATAAAGGCCGGGAAAGCGCTTTTTCTGGCCGGTCTGTTCGCTGCGTCGGTCGGAATGCTTCTCCTCGTTTACTCCGGGCTGTTCGGCACTCCTCTCCCGGTTCCATTCTACACCAAATCAGGTGGCTATTTTCAGGGATACGCGGGCGCGGCGAACTGGAACGCCGCCGGATACATCCTGACTTTTCTTCGTGACACGTCCCCCTTCACGGCTGTAGTGATTCTGTTCGCGGGCAGAAAAAGGGCTCCCGAACTGCTCGCCGTGCTCGCGCCCCTTGTCATCACCTTCATCTACTTCTCGAGCACCGTTCAGATCATGGGCTGGTTTGCCAGGTACTACTTCCCCTCCATCCCCTTCGTTGTTCTGTCAGCATTGATCGTTCTGGAAGAGGCGATGTCGAACCGAACCCGCCTCTCCGGGGGTTACCTTGCGAAAAGAGCAGTGGTTCTGCTTCTGGTCTTCCTTCCCGTCTTCAATGTCCGGGTGCGAACCAGGATAACAGAGTTTTGGAGGAAAGCCGGCCCGGACACAGCATCCCACACTCCAGACACCGATTTCAGAACCCTTTCCGGCAGGTTGCCGGAGAGTGAGCCATGGTGGGATTCGATCCGCCACATGGCATCCCTTGTGGGGGAACTCCCCGAGGGAGTCACGGTCGCCGCCACGGAGCACGGCTACCTGGCTTCGGAGAACATGCACGCAGTAATCCTGGACATGGCGGGCCTGCACGACATTGACCTGGCCCGATCAGGCTTCTCTTCGGAAAGGATTCTGAACCGGCAGCCCGATCTTGTCTGGCTGCCTCACACTGACTACACCTGGTTCAGAAAGTCTCTTCTTGACGATCCGGTGTTTCAGGCAGACTACGATTACTACCCTGGCGTTTTAAACTACGGCGTAGCGATAAGGCGGGAATCACCCCTTCACGACCAGGTGCTGTCGGCCCTGGAATCCACCGGGGCCTTTCAGGGCGGAGCCCCCGGTGATTTTCTGGGGGTGCCGGCACCATGAACAAGCCATTGCCGTCCGGTTTTCATGCCATGCATATAACTGGCAAGGGCTTCCGGGGGCCGGGCCATTTCCGGAAGCATAACTGAAAAGGGATCTTTGCTGTGGTCATGAAGCGGTTGGCTCACATTTCATGGGTGCTTCCCGTCCTTCTCATGGCTTTGCTGTGCCGGTCGGTGTTCATGCAGAGTGCGTTCCTTGGAGCGGAGGATGACGCCTTCTTCTACTTCAACATCGCCGGAAATGCTGTGGAGAGAGGCTTCTTCTCCTTCGACGGGCTGTCACCAACCAACGGGTTTCACCCGCTCTGGATGGGTATTCTCATCGGGCTTCGATACCTTTGTCCCGCTCCTTTGGCTTACCTGTCCCTTTCGGCGGTTCTGTCCACAGTTCTTCTGGCCTTCTGCGGTGTCCGTTTCGCGGTGTTCACCCGGGGAAGGTATTCCGCGCCCGTGGTGCTGGTGATTCTTCTTCTGCTGCTTCGATACTCGAGGGATTTCTCACTGATGTGCATGGAGACTTCGGTTCTGCTGCCCATCGCGTTTTCGCTGCTGATCCTGTTTGACGGTCTGGGACGAGGTTCCGGCAGGGGACGGCTGTGGTTCGCGGGTTTTCTGATTGCTCTGTTGGTTGCTTCCCGGCTGGATTCCGCTCCGCTTGGCTTGCTTGTCGCAGTGGCCGCGGGCAGGATGTGGGGACGAAGGGCTTTGCTTCCCCTTGTTCTTCCGGGAGTTGTTCTGTTCCTGGTGTACGCCGCTCTGAACTACTCTCTCATGGGAACGCCGGCTTCCGTGTCGGGAATGATGAAGGCGTCGGGATTGGGCCTGAACACCCTCTTCGTGTCACAGCTCTTCCAACTGGGAGACCCCATGGGGGCACGGAGCCCCTGGGGGCTGTATCTTCTATTTCTGCTGCTCGCGTTTCCGGTGTCCTTCATGAAAACTCTGCCCTCCACAGCCAGAGTATCCGGCGTGTTCCTCATATTCTTCACCCTTTGTCATCTCTTTCTTTCCCAATGGCGGCTCTGGTACTGGTACGCCTACCCGGCGGTCATCTTTCTTGCTTTCGGTCTGCCTCCTCTTCTACAGGGTCTTTACGACAGGCTTGCGCTGCCTGACAGGGCAGGAAGCGTTTTATCGATTGTGCTGTTTGTGGTCCTCTGCGGGTCATGCGTCTTCTGGGGGCTTGGCTACGGCGAAGTGGGTTCGGATGACTTTCGGCACAGGAACATGCTGATTGCCCTGGAGTTGAACGAAACGCTGCCGGACACTGCTGTTGTCGCAATGGGAGACAGGGCGGGCAGCTTCGCGTACTTCTTCCACGGGCATGTGGTTCAGGCCGAGGGGCTGGCCGGTGACGCCGATCTCGCCGCCGCAGTCAGGGCGGGAATGCTGGAACAGCACCTCCACTCCCTTGGAACCGACTTCATCCTCAGCTGGACAGGTCCGCACCTGGTGGATGACTACGAGTTCTGGACCCTTGTGATACCGGACAGGGCGCAGTGCACCGCGTTCAACAACACGATAAGGGTGCGTGGAGACCACGAGGTCGCGCGCTGGCCGGGACGCCATGAGTCGGCCTTCCTGTGGAGCTTCCGTGAGAACTGAAGGCCTCAGGCCGCTCATGAAATGCATCCTGCTGGCGCCAGCCCTGCTTCTCTTCGCCGGAACCATATCATTCGGTTTCATGTCCGACGACTTCCATCTGTTGTACAGGATCGAGAACGAAGGGTTCTTCCTGTCCTGGGGTGGAGAGTTCGGCGACATGTACTTCAGGCCGCTGACGGTGCTCTCATACTTCACAGACAACATGATCTTCGGTCGAAACCCGGCGGGCTGGCATCTGACCAGCATCCTCTGGCACCTGACTTGTTCGTGGCTGGTGTTCCTTCTGGCACGGGTTACACTGAAAGACGAGGCTGCGGCATTCAGCGCCGGTTACCTGTTCCTGCTGCTTGCGTGCCACTCGGAATCGGTGGCCTGGATATCAGGCAGAACCGACCTTATCGCCACCGCCTTCTGCCTTGGGTCCATTCTTGCTTTTCTCAGGAAGAGCCCGTGGGCGCTTCTCCTTTATGCGGCCGGTCTTCTGGCGAAGGAAAGCGTTCTGATAACACCTGTTCTATGGGTCGTTCTTGTGATGAAATCCCCGGAGTGGGATTTCCGGGCGAAACGCCTTGCTGTTTCCGGTCTTGTGGTGGCCGGAATCTACATCGCGGCAAGGTTTCTGATGTCCGGAAGCTTTCCGTCGGGAGCGGGGGAGGTCTCCCTCACCGCCGGGTCTGAAAGCCTTGTGCGATACATGTTCAGGGTGTTCATTCCTCCTTTGTCCGAGGCCGCCCTGCCGTTCCTGGCCCGGAATCCCTTTTCGATTCCCCTGTTCCTGTTCGCGGTTTCTTCCTGTATCGCCCTTTTCGCGTTGAGGAGAAGCTTCTCCCGAAAAGCTTTCGCCGCGCTGGTCCTGGGGTTTTTCGTGTCACTGGTGCCGGTGATGTTCATGAAGGTCTCGCTGGTCGATACCCGGTCGGAGCGGTTGCTTTACCTTCCCGGGGTTTTCGCTGTTCTTGCCCTTGTGAACTGGGTGTTCCAGGTGTTCGGAAAGCGCGCCGCACCGGCGCTTCTGGCGGCCCTTGCGCTTCTTCAGGGAGCCTTTCTGTACCGATCCAACATGAACTGGCGAACGGCGGGCGAAATGTGCGTGGAACTGATCCGCGAGCCGGTTGCCTCTCCCCCCGACAACTACCGGGGCGCGTATGTTTTCAGGAACGGTTACAGAGAGGCTTTGCTGTTATTCGGGGAGCGAAGAAGACCGCCTGGAAGCCAGTATCAGGGAGTCTGCGGAAGGGAATTCCCGTGACAAGGGTTCATTGCAGGGCACCCACACGAAGTCACCCCTGAAACCGTACTCCTCCCCCAGAGCTTCAAGGACCGTACGGTTCACGGATTGAACCCGCACAAAAGCCAGCTCCAGATCCGTGCCTTCGAGGTTCATCGAAAGGTCGTGGGAAGAACCCGCGCGCTCGAGAAAGTTCGCGGTACCGAGCGGCCACCGGGGATCCCGGGTTTCCAGTGCGGCTCTTGTATCGGAAGCGCCGGCGGCCAACATAACTGTTTGCGGTGGGGGGTTTTTGCGAAGGTCCATCATGAGGAGGATCAGGGACTGGGTGGAGTTGAAGCCGGGTTGTCTGCGGTCGGCCCATGTCGCCCGGGAAGTACCCCCGAGTCGGGCAGCCAGGATAGAATCAGCGTTAACCGAGATGTCTCCGTAAAACCAGACCGCACAGGTATCAAGGGTGACAATGAACTCTCCGGGGCGCGTCCAGAGAACATGGGGCGCGTAGTTCAGCGGTTCTGCGACTCCCGTCACGAGGCCGTTGTCAAGATGAGGTTGTGCGGGGCTTTTTTGGGCGATGGATCCCAGAAGCCCTCTGGCGGACAACCATATCAGCAAAGCGGCAAAAACCCCCAGAAGCACCCTCCCAAGAATCCTCCAGTAAAAGGGAAGGCGTCTTCCCGCAATGGCCGCTCCGATGAGGAGGAAAGCGAAGACACCAAGGATCAGCCTTCCCTCGCTGAAACCACCCCTGGCGCTTATGGCGAGCCTGTCGGCGAACACTGCAGCCGCTACGGCAAGGACACCCGGAATGGCTGTGAATACTCTCAGTATCCACAAGCTTCTACCGTTCATCGGTTCCGCCTCCGGACACGACCCATACGTCCAGCAGGGCATGCATCTTCCCGGCCACCAGCCGGTTGCCTTCACCATTCATGTGGCAATAGTCAATGTAACACGCGAAGCCTGCTTCGTCCAGGCAATCACCGAACCACAGGTAAAGGCCATTGGCAGCGTTCTCTTCCGCAAGCTTCCAGACAGTCTCCTGAAGGCTCACCTCGCCCGGGTCGATCATTGCCCTGAATGCAGGTTCCTGTCCGTACAGTTCCCGGGATTCAGCGGTCAGGGTTGGTTGCCAGAGTATTGTAACGGGAATGTCAAAAGCTTCCGCCATGGCAAGAATCTGTCGGCTGTTTGATCTGTACACTTCCATGACCTGCGTGGCAAGCTCGTAGGTGTCCCGGTCCCTCCCAAGCGGTTCACTGCCCGGTATGAGTGAGGGGGCTGAGGCTTCGGACCGTCCGAGAAGGCAGGCCAGGGTAACGATCGAAAGCTTGAATGGCTCACGGGGTTCTGGAACGGCTGCACTGAACCGGTCAATGGAACGCCTGTTTCCAAGAGCCAGAGCGGGGTCGCCTTCGTACCAGGCGGTGGCTGCATCGTTGTACCCCTCGTAAAACACTGCTGCATCAGGAGGGGCTCCTGTCTGAAGTGCAAGGAGGAACTCGATCATGGACTGGGTGGAGTTTCTGGTGGCTGATCCACGGTTCAGGATGTTGAGATGCTGTTCCCAACTGTCTCTCAGTGCCTCCTGCAACAGGGCGGGAATCGTGAGTGAGTCCGGCAGGAACCAGCCGTACACCGTTGAACCACCGTAGATATGTATCTCGATCGCGGTGCCCGATGTGTCGGCTTCGGGAGTGACCCTGAACCCGAGGCTGTCGGTCGTGACTCCCGGTCCGTGAAAGTCCGGCTCAAGTCTCATCCCCACGAAGGGAAAAAACACTGCCGGAGGCGGAGTGTAGACCAGTCCGTCATCCATGCGGGGAACGAAAACACTGACTGGCGCTTCAACTGGTCGACCGGCCATGAGTTTCAGAACAAGCAGGGCGCCGGCTTCAATGAGCAGTATGAGAACAAGCGTGTTAGCGAGAATGATGGGAAACTGGTTCAGGATGAAGTGTCTGCCGCGGTTGCCGGAGAGGATGCAGATGCCTGCTCCAAACAGGAGTGCCGCGCCCTGCCCCGCCCCGAAACCAGGGCTTGGATGAGGGAGAACGCAATCCGCAAGGAGGGCAGACAAGCAGATCAAACCACCAGTTGACAGCAGGATGGCCCTTACTGCCCTGTTCAATTCACATCACCGAGGTAGACGGCCTGCCGGGGCAGGGGTTTCGCAAGAAGAACCCTGAGCGGGGACGGGTAGAGCCTGTAATCCCCGAGGCTTTTCAGAGGAAGCCATTCCACTCCCCTCTGGTACGGGTCGGGGGTGTTCCCAAGCCGCGGATTTTCCCCGGGAGCGATGCGGCACCGGAACATAAGCTCCAGCTGGTGGGCATCGCCGTCCTCCTCCGCGAACTCGTGGCGGGCGGCTATGTAGTCACGGATGAAGAGAAGCCGGCCCATCACCACAGCGGTTCCAACCTCTTCCAGGCATTCCCTTTGAAGGGCCTGTTCAATGGTCTCACCGTGAGTCTGGCCCCCGCCGGGAAGCAGGTACCAGTCCCCACGGTCATCGGTGTTGCGCACCAGAAGAACCGAGCCCCCGGCGATGATCACAGCCTTCACCGAAACCCTGACCGACCTGGGACCCTGGCTGAAGGGCTTCACTTCTTGTCCTGCTCCCCCCGGCCTTCGAAGAGGTCGGGCATTTCGTACTTCTCGACTATGTTCCGCAGCTTCCTGTTCAGCTCCTCCGCCCTGGCCTCGACTTCCTCAAGGCTCAACGCTGCAGGGGCGGGGTCGGATACCGTGGCTTCCGGTTCCGGGGCCGGTTCCGGAGCATCTTCCGTATCGGTGGTGGCCGCCACCGCCTTGATGCTGCTTATGGTCCGGGTTCCGCAGAGCCTGACGCCCCGGGCCTTCACGCCTTTCTCCGGTATATCCGCTGCGCTGGTTTGACCCTTGCGGGTTTTCATCCGCTTTCTCCGCTCAAACCAGTACTCGAGGGTGACATCGCTTCCTTCGTGGAAAAGCAGAACCTCGCACTCATCAGGTACAAAACGGTATTCCCGGTCCAGAATGAAGCCCCCGGTTCCGAAACGCTTGGCGTAGGGAATCCTGTCCGTTCTGTCACGGTACACGCAGGTAAAAAGCCTGTCCTTTTCCACAGGGCCGCACCACAGCACCTCGCCGTCCACCAGGTACTTCTCCTGAACGGGTACGACCCTGTAGGTTCCGTTCCCGAGGAAGAACAGTATCCTGTCGTACTCCGAGGCGCTCCATGCGTCGCCCCCCTTTACGGCGGTTCCCACGAAGCCGGTCTCCCGGTCGAAGCCCACCCTCAGGTTGGCGATGGCCACCTCCCGGCGCTGGATGCCGCTGAAGCCCTCCACCGCCGTCTTTCGGGGGTACAGCTTCCCATACTTCTTCAGAATCTCCCCGAGAACCTCCACCGCGTAGTCTTTCAGGTGACCCAGGCGCTTCTTCGCCAGGCGCGTCTTTGCCCTTATGTCGTCCATCTCCCGGCGGTGGGCCTCGATGTCGAACCGGCTTATCCTTCGTATCTTCAGGGCCAGAAGCCTGTCAATGTCTTCCGGGGTGACCTCCCGTGGGTAATCCGCGAGGAAGGGCCTCAGGCCGTTCACCACAGCTTCCCTCACCTCTTCCAGTGTGGGACATTCTTCAATGAGCTTGTAAAGCCTGTTCTCGATGAACACTTGTTCAAGGGTCATCCAGTGAAGGGTGTCATCGAGATTCCTGATCTCGAGCTGAAGCTCGAGCCTCAGAACATGAAGAAGCATCTCCGCGCTGTACTCCACCAGGCCCGAGACGGTTGTCTCCACCGGGGCGCCTTCGCGGATAACCAGCATGTTCGAGGTGTGAACCACTTCGCACTCGGTGTGGGCGTAGAGCTGGCGCAGGGTTTCCTGGGCGCTCACCCCCCGGGCGGGAGTGATTTCTATCTCCACATTCTCCGTTGTGTAGTCGTCGATGCTGGTGATTTTCAGCCTGCCCTTCCGGGTGGCGTTCTCGATGGAGGCCATCAGGGTTTCGGTGGTGGTGCCGAAGGGAATCTCGCTTATCACCAGTTTCTTTCCGCCCCGTGGCTCGATACGAGCCCGGTTTCTTATCCTTCCGTTGCCGTCGTCGTAGGCGGACACATCGATGGCTCCCCCCTGGGGGAAATCCGGCAGAAGAGAGAACCCCTCTCCCCGCAGGCACGCTATCTGGGCCTGGATCACCTCGTTGAAATTGTGTGGAAGAATTCTTGTGGACATGCCCACGGCGATGCCCTCCGCCCCCAGAAGCAGCAGCACCGGTATCTTTGCCGGGAAAAGCACCGGCTCCTGGTTGCGGCCGTCGTAGCTGGGAATGAACTCGGTGATGTCCGGGTTGAACAGGGTGTCACGGGCGAGCTGGGTGAGCCGGCATTCGATGTAGCGTGAAGCGGAAGCCTCGTCGCCGGTGAGGATGTTCCCGAAGTTCCCCTGGCCCTCGATGAAGTACCCCCGGTTGGCCAGGGCCACCAGGGCCGCCCCGATGGACTGGTCGCCGTGGGGGTGATACCGCATGCAGTGGCCGATGACATTTGCCACCTTGTTGAACCTGCCGTCGTCCATCTCCCGCATGGCCCACAGTATCCGGCGCTGCACCGGCTTCAGGCCGTCCGCCGCGTCGGGAATCGCCCTTTCCTTGATGACATAGGACGCGTAGTCCATGAAGTGCTGCCGGTAAAGACCCCTCAGCCCGGTCATTGAAGGTTCTCCATGATGAAGGACCTTCTTTCCGGGGTATTGCGCCCCATGTAGAAGGACAGCATCTCCGGAACCTCACGGAGCCTGTCAATACGAACCTGGGTGAGCCGGATGTCCGGCCCGATGAAACGGCCGAACTCCTTCGGACTGATCTCACCAAGCCCCTTGAATCGGGTAATCTCGGGTTTTTTCCCGAGCCGTTTCGCTTCCCGGTCAAGCTCTCCCTGAGTGTAGCAGTAAACCGTTTCCTTCTTGTTCCGAACCCTGAAGAGTGGGGTTTCAAGAATGTAGAGGTGGCCGTTCAGGGCCAGGTCTTCGAAGAAGTGCAGGAAAAGGGTCATGAGAAGGTTGCGGATGTGCATGCCGTCCACATCGGCGTCGGTGGCCAGAACCACCCGGTTGTAGCGAAGCCCCTCGACGCCGCCCTCGATGTTCAGGGCCCGCATTATGTTGTAAATCTCCTCGTTGCTGTACACCGTCTCCCGACGGTGACCGAAGACATTCAGGGGTTTTCCCCTCAGGGCGTATATGGCCTGTGTGTGCACATCACGGCTGGAAACAAGGCTTCCCGCGGCGCTAACCCCCTCGGTGAGGAAGATGGTGGATTCCTCCTCCCTCTCGTGGCCGTCGCCGAGGTGGATTTTGCAGTCCTTGAGGTTGGGGATTCGAATGGCGGTCTGCTTCGCCCTCTCCCGGGCCTTCTTCTTCACGGTCTGCAGTTCGGTGCGAAGATTCTGGTTGGCCTGTATCTTGGCTATGAGCCGGTCCGCCAGTTTTGAGTCGCGGTGAAGCACCTGTTCAATCTCCGCCTGAACCCGGCTGACGATGTCCCTCCGGATATCGGTGTTGCCCAGCTTGTTCTTGGTCTGGCTCTCGAAGACGGGGTCTTTCAGGCGAACCGAGACCGCGGCGACCAGGCCGTCGCGGACGTCCTCCGCCACGAAACCCTTGCCGCTGAAAGCATTGACGCCCTTGAGAACCCCCTCTTTGAAGGCGGACAGATGCGACCCGCCGGCGCTGGTGTACTGGCCGTTGGCAAACGAGAAATACTTCTCGCCATATGAGTTGGTATGGGTGAAGGCGAACTCGAGCGTGGTGTTCCGGTAGTAGACCGGATCGTAAATGGCTTCTTCACCGGTCTCGTCGTTGAGAAGGTCCCGCAGGCCGTCTTCGGACCTGAAGACAAGGTCGTTGAACTGCACCTTCAGGCCGGAGTTCAGGAAGGCGTAGTGCTGCATCCGCCTCTCGATGAACTCCGAGCGGAACTGGTACGCCCCGAAAATCTCAGGGTCGGGGGTGAACTCAACCAGGGTACCGTTCTTCTCGGCGGTTTCTCCGGTTTCATCGGACACCATGCCCCCCTGGGCGAACACCGCCTGACGGAATCTCCCGTCCCGATATGAGCAAACCCTGAACCTGCTGGAAAGGGCGTTCACCGCCTTTGTGCCAACCCCGTTGAGCCCCACGCTGAAGACGAAAACCTCGGTGTTGTACTTGGCCCCGGTGTTTATCTCGCTTACGCATTCCACCAGCTTGCCCAGGGGTATTCCCCGGCCCCAGTCCCGCACGGTGACGGTGGAATCGGCGATTTTCACCCGAATCCTGTTGCCGCACCCCATGATGAACTCGTCCACCGAGTTGTCCACCACTTCCTTCAGAAGGATGTAGATGCCGTCGTCGATGTTGGAGCCGTCGCCCAGCCGTCCGATGTACATTCCGGTTCTAAGCCGGATGTGTTCGATGGACGAAAGGGTTTTTACCTTGCTTTCGTCGTAGACGCCTATGCCGTCCGAAGGAACCGCCAAAACCCCTCCACAAGATATGGGAACGGAAACGGGGCGCACCGCAACATGTTGATGCCCGATTTTCCAAACCCTGTCATAAACCAAGTATACACGATTTCACGCTCTGCAACCACCATATGTGGTGGAATCCCCGCATCTTTTCCGGGGAGAGAAAATGGTTTATGCTTCCATGCTACGAGATTCAAACCATTCAACTCAAGGGGGAATCGTATGAAATCACCAGGTGGAGGCGGAAAAGGCCCGGGCGCGCCCAAGCAGCCCATGAAATCACCATCTGCGTCAAAGCCCGCCCCAAGACCACAGCCGCAGAAACCGATTCAGCGCGCGCCGGAAAAGCCCGCCCAGAGGCCTCCGGTAAAACCGGCCCAGGCTCCATCACAGAAGCACCCTCAGAAGCCCGAGCGTAGACCGCCTGAAAAGCCGGTCCGCAAGCCGCAGCGTGATCCCGGCGCCAAGAGCCGCCCCTCGATAATGGACAGGCTGATGCACCGGCAGCAGGCTCAACAGCAGGCAGGCGCCACCACCGGAGATATCTCCGGCGCAGGGCAGACCGCTTCGTCCGCCTCGGGAGGCACCACCGGAGGAAGAAGGCGTTTCTGCTGTCTGGGATGCGTGGTTCCCGCCCTGGTGGTTCCACTGGTATTGATTCTCATAGCGGTTCTTTAGCCGAAGGAACGGTTTGAACGAGCTTTCCCTGGTTCCCGGTTCCGAAAAGCTGCTTGAGCTGTGCGGGTTCCTCAGGGCGGAGGGTTATCTCTCCACCCAGAGAATCCCTTCCCAGAGGCGCCCCTTGTGGAAGCTGGCGGCGGAACTCCAGGTTCTGGGGGATTACCGGGCGGGTACGACCCACTGCTTCAGTTCTTCAGCCCTTCCGGGGTCCTACATGAAATCCTTCCTTCGGGGCAGGCCCAAACTGGAAACCCTGTACAGGCTGTTCTTCCTGAACCAGACGGTTCCGCTATCCATCGCGTCGAACGCGCTCCCTGCCCTCCTCATGAACCACCTCTCCGCTGACGGCGTGCTGGACGTGACCGACGGGGTTAAAAGCAGATTCCGTCTGGTCCCCTGGCGGGACAGCCTGCTGCTTTCAGACCCGGACGAGGGACCGGAAAGGCAGAGGGAGCACTATGTCTATGTTGGCGGCGATTCCACCGTGCTGTCGGACTTCGTCACCCGCAGGGTTGGAAACCGCAGTTTTCGGAGGGGGTTGGATCTGTGCGCCGGAACCTCTATTCAGGCCCATAACCTGGTTGAAAACTGCGACGCTCTGGTTGCCGCGGAATACAACCCCCGTGCGGTTGCCTTTTCCAGGGTGAACGCCGCCATCAACGGCCTTGAAAACAGTATACACGCCGTCGAATCGAACCTCTGGGAGTATGTGGAAGGCACCTTCGACATCATCGTCTCGAACCCCCCCTACCTGCCGATGCCGGATGAAAAGCTTTCCACCAGCAACCTGGATGTATGCGGAGGCACCGACTACGGAATGAACATACCTGTGGAGATTTTCCGGGGAATGGCGCGCTTCCTCAACACCGACGGCTATGGGGTCTTTCTCGCGGCGTCACCGGTCATCGGAGGAAGAAGCCTGCTGCATGAGAGGCTCGCCCCCCTCGCTTCGGAACTGGGCCTCTCCGCCGTGATGAACGCCTGGAACTACACCGACCTCATCCTGGACAGAGAGTACCAGAGGCGGGAAAATATCTCATACTTCGTATTCCACATCATCGAGGTCACCCGGGAATGCCCCGGCAGGATCCGCACGGTCCACCTTCCGTGGATCCACCGCAGCGCCCTAATACTGAACGCTTCTTTCCGCAAATTCATGCCCTAGTCAGACTCACTTCACTTCAAAATCGCATAGGAAGCTGTTCCTTCGTAGAACTGCAGTTTAACATTGACAGCCACACCGATTTTCTATAGCATTGCATTGGAAACTAATGATAAGGAGGTTGTGATTATGAGAACTTTCCCTCTTGCATCTGTATTGCTTCTGCTTGCCAACGTCATATCGGCGGCCACAATGGCAGATCTTGACCAAATCCATGTCGGTTATGGCAATGTAAGGTACGGAGCCGGGCAGATCGCGGTTCAGACCGTCCGGTATGCACCCCCCTCTAGTCAGATCGCAGAGCAGATTGTTTGCGCTGTGTCCATGGGCAACGACAAGGTAAGGCTTTACACCTTTGACCGGTCAACCGGTTCGCTGTCTTTCAGTGAGGAACTGGTATTCGCCGGCCTCGACTCTGATGAACACATTTTCGATTTAAGCTTCATTCGTATGGTAACTACTGGAATCCAGCCCAGATGGTGTCTGGTGGCGCCGGTGAGCAGCACTAGCCAGAACAAGGGCGGTATCGATGTATTCGATCTCGAAAACCGGGTCTATTACCATGACTGCCTGGACTGGAGCCAGTTTCAGAGACAATCGGAAGTAACAAGCGTTTTCAGGCATGTATCCCAATACCAAACAACAGATGTTTTCTCAATCAACGCTGGCGGGGACATATTCATAGCGGACCTCACCGCCACGTTCAAGGGTCCCAAGTTCACTCCGTCAATGAGAATACCGGTGGGTAGCCTGGGAACACGTAATTATGCGGCATCTTCGTACTCTAACATACCTTCTCGGGCATACGAGACATATCCTCTCATTTATGGAAGCAATTTTCCGGCCCAAACCCTAG
>CAZUXA010000004.1:0-69913 GCA_964624405.1 uncultured bacterium
ACTCGTCGCCGTTCCAGACTTCGGAGTAGAAGTCGTCGGTGTCCCACATGTAGTCCGGGCTGTGGGAGATGCCGGCGTTCCAGAACCAATGCTCGACCTGATCGATGAGGAAACCGTCGCTCATCGGGTCAAAGTCCTGGGTGTCGAACCAGGTGCCTCTGTATACGCCTGCCCAGACGATCCACCTGGAATCGCCTTCCTCGACATACCAGTACCGAATGTCGTCCTGATCGAACTCACCGGGACCGGGGGCGCCGGAGTTGTCAAGGAGCGCCTGCCCCGCTATGGCCGACATCGAGAGTATTACGAGAACCGCTATTGCCTTTTTCATGGTTCTCCTTTCCTTGTTGTTGGTTGGTGCACGAACCCGCTTTTCAGTGGCGCAAGGGAAAGATGACATATATCAAAGAGTGCGTCAACCCCCGGTTTTCCCGAGAATTCTTCGAAGTTGGTCTCTCAAACGAGCCGCTTCTTCAAACTCCAGTCTCGAAGCCGCATCCATCATTCTCCGTTCAACTTCCCCCGCTGTCAGAGTGCTGTCATCATGCTTTACCCCGGCGGGCTTCCGAGGTTCCTTTGACCGGATCATGTCGGCGATTCCAGTGGTTCTGAGGATTTCTTCTCTGCTCTTCTCGATGGTTGCAGGAACGATCCCGTGCTCTCTGTTGTACTCGAGTTGAATGGTTCGCCTTCTGTCCATCTCCTCCATCGCTGCCTTCATTGAGTCGGTAATCCTGTCCGCGTAGAGAATCACCGTGCCGGCCCTGTTTCTGGCAGCCCTTCCCGCGGTCTGGATGAGGCTGGTTCTTGAACGGAGAAAACCTTCCTTGTCCGCGTCCAGCACTGCCACGAGCCTGACCTCGGGAAGATCCAGACCTTCCCTAAGCAGGTTCACACCCACAAGCACATCGAACTCCGCCAGTCTCAGGTCCCTCAGGATGGAAACCCGCTCCAGGGCGTCCACTTCACTATGCACATAACGGGCGGATATCCCCAGGTTGTCCAGATAGTCCGAAAGCTCTTCGGCGGTTTTCTTCGTGAGGGTGGTAATCAGCACCCTTCCCCGATCCTCGAGGGTTTTCCGTATCGCCTCCACCAGGTTGTCCACCTGACCCTGGGCTGGTCTTACAACTATCTCAGGGTCCACGAGCCCCGTTGGCCTTACTATCTGCTCCACGATACGGGAACTCATTTCAAGCTCAAAGGGTGCCGGAGTAGCGGACATGCAAACCTTGCTTCCCGTGATCCCGATGAACTCGTCGAGGAAAAGCGGCCGGTTGTCCAGGGCGGAGGGCAGCCTGAAGCCGTGGTCGACCAGGGTCTGCTTCCGGGAGCGGTCGCCCAGGTACATACCCTTTATCTGGGGAATCGTTCGATGGCTCTCGTCGATGAACACCAGCATATCCTTTGGAAAGTAGTCGATGAGACACGAAGGCGGCTCACCCTCCTCCCTGCCGGAAATGTGCCTGCTGTAGTTTTCGATGCCAGGACAGTAACCCGTCTCCCCCAGGAGTTCCAGATCGTACTCGGTTCGTGCCTTCAGGCGTTGAGCCTCGAGAAGTTTACCTTCGACCTGGAACTGCCTGAGCCTGTCCTCAAGTTCCTGACGAATTCTTCCCATGGCAAGATTGAGCTGCCGTTCCCCTGTGACGAAGTGCTTGGCGGGAAAGACAGTGGTCTCCTCCATGTGTCCCAGCACATGTCCGGTGAGATGGTCCACCTCCCGGATTGATTCCACCTGATCCCCGAAGAACTCAACCCGAAGACCCCGGTCGGCATAGGATGGAACCAGGTCCACGGTGTCGCCCATGGCCCGGAAGTAGCCCCTGGCCAAGGCGATGTCGTTCCTGCGGTACTGCATCGAGACCAGGTCGGACAGTACCCTGTCCCTGCCGGGGCTGTGGCCCACCGCCAGTTTCAGCCCCTTCTCCATGAACGTTTCGGGGCTTCCCAGGCCGTAGATGCAGCTTACCGAAGCAACCACTATCACATCTCTTCGGCTGAGAAGGCTGGCGGTGGCCTTCAGCCTGAGCCTGTCCAGTTCCTCGTTGAGATCCGCGTCCTTCTCTATGAAGGTGTCGCTGGCGGGAAGGTACGCCTCTGGCTGATAGTAGTCGTAGTAGCTTACGAAATACTCCACGGCGCTGTGGGGGAAAAATCCCTTCAACTCGCCGTAGAGCTGCGCAGCCAGAGTCTTGTTGTGGCTCACCACCAGGGTCGGGCGCTTCAGTATGCTCACCACCGCGGCAAGGGTGAAGGTCTTTCCCGAGCCGGTGACCCCGAGAAGGGTCTGCCATTCTTCGTTACCGCGGAGACCTTCCACCAGTTGCTCCACCGCCCCGGGCTGATGGCCCGCGAGGCTGAAGGGGGCTTCCAGTTGGAATGGCTCGGGCATCTCAGCCTCTCAGGGATTCAATGCTGACCTCGAAACCCGATGCGGGTACCTGTATCCCCCAGGCGGAAAGAACGCCGGGATGGAACTCCCCTATCATTCCCGCCTCAACATCACCCAGAAGAATCGCGGCGCTTCTGCCGGGAATGAACCTGGGGTCGTCCTTCTGGCGGAGTCTCAAGGTGATTCCCCTGTTGTGGGCAAGAACCCCCAGAAGGGAATGAACGCTTCCGAAATCAGCGCCGGCGCCGGCGGTTAGAACACCCAGGCTCCAGAGGGTTTCGAGAACACCCTTCGGGGTTCTGCGAAGAACCTCGCCAACCGTGAAGAGCCTGTGGGGAAACGCCGCGTGAGCGCTTACCGATTCCACCTCAAGAAGGCAGGGAAGAACAGTGTTGCACACCGCGGAATACTCGGCGGTCATGGGGTTGCTGATTCTCACCGGGGGGTCCGGTGTTGCGGTGAGGCCGGTGATTTTTCCTGCGCCTGTGAGCACCGGTCTTATAATCTCTTCGCACCCTGTCCCCACCAGAAGAATCTTGATGGAAGAAGCCAGTGACGAATCGGGAGAACACCTTCCCAGAGTAAACTCCGAGGGAACCAGAGGCTCGATTCGGTTCAGGCCGTAGGCAATGGTGATGTCCTCCAACATGTCCCGGGGATGGATGCCGTCCCGCCTGTAGGGGGGCATAACTGCGGTTACACTTCCATCAGCGACCTCCACACCGGAGTAATCCATTCTGGCAAGAAGATCCGGCACCTGCTCCCCTGGAATGGCAAGGCCGATAATCCGCCGGATATCCTCCAGGGAGGCGGTGAGGGTGTCGGCGTACTTCACCGGAGTCACCGTAACGGAACCATCGGGGTAAACCACCCTGACCGGATGAATTGTCGCGCCCCGGTCTTCCAGCGCGCAGGCAAGGATGGTGGCCAGAAGCTGGACAGTATGCCGGTCTGTGCCGGTGACCTCACAGAAAAGCTCGCTGTCTTCCGGTTCCACCCTGCCGGTACCCTCGCTGTTCAGAACAGGAGGAAAGGATAAAGCCCTTCCTTCAGCGTCTTCAAGGAAGGGGAAGGAGTCGAACCCCCGGAGAAGACCTGCGTACTTAACCCCGGTATCGGTTTTATCCAGCACATCCGCAAGGGACATGGCGCCGGGGTGACCCAGTGGATGAAACCGGGTGTCCGGCGATGCCGGGCGGTAGTGAACGGGAAAAGCCATACCGGCCAGTTTGTAGAACCCGATTGCCGCCACACGACGATCCCTTCCCATGGTGGCGCACAACTTCTCCTGAGCGTTGACCAGGGCAGCAAGGCCGCTTTCACCCGGTGCCCAGTTACTGCTGGTGAAGGACGCGATCCAGGGCCTGATACCCTCCAGACCGGGATGAACCACCAGCTCCACCGAGGGTTCCGAAAGCCCTTCAAGATGCGGTTCCGCGCCATTGCTCCAGCATCTTATGCCCCGGGCCACGCCCTCCACCGTCCAGAGGTCGGGCCTGTTGGTATCGTTGAGTTCAATTTTCACCATGTCATCGTCGATGCCGTCAAGCTCGGCTTTCAGAGGCTCCAGAAGCTCGCTGAGGCCTTCCGGGCCGTCAAGGCGAGCAAGGGCCAGCAGGTCTTGAAGACCCGCTTCAATCCTGGGCACTGAACACCTTCCTTCCCAGAAGCCCGTCGGGCTTCACCGTCATGCTCCGAAGCCTGGCCAGATCCGGGGTGACAAGGTCACGGATATCCGAAAGCCCCATGGCCAGCAGTGCCATCCGGTCCAGACCCAGTCCCCAGGCTATAACAGGAACATCGATTCCCAGGGGACGGGTTACCTCGTCGCGGAACAGGCCGGCGCCACCCATCTCGAACCAGCCAAGTTGCGGGTGCCTGACATGAAGTTCCACTGAAGGTTCCGTGAAAGGGAAGTATGCCGGTGCGTAACGATAGCTTTCCGCTCCGGCGAACTCCTCGGCGAACAGTTTCAGAAGCCCCAGGAGGTGTCTCAGATTGATCTCCTCACCCAGCACGATTCCTTCAACCTGGTAGAAATCCGGCAGGTGGGTCGCGTCCACCTGATCGTAGCGGAAGCACTTGGCTATCCCGAAATACCTGCCCGGAATCTTTGGGCCGGATGCCAGAGTTCTTGCGGAAAGGGCTGTTCCCTGGGAACGGAGTACCGCCTGCAGCGCCTTGGCCCTGCTGAAATCGTACTCCCACCCCCTGCTCCCGGTGTCTCCGCCGTTCCTGTGTACCGAGGCGACCCTGTCGAAAAGACGCGAATCCGGGGCGTCTACAGCGACCCCCTCTTCAAGGTAGTAGGCGTCGTGAATATCCCGGGCGGCATGGAACTGGGGCATGAACAGGGCGTCGTTGTTCCAGAATTCGCTCTCCGCCAGAGGACCTGTCATCTCCTCGAAACCCATGGTGGTGAACTTTGCCCTAACCTGATCAAGGAAGCACCCGTAGGGATGCAGTCTTCCCACGTGCACCCTGGCGGGGGGAATGTCCACCTGATACCTTCTGAAACTTGCGTCCCGCCAGGCTCCGGAGGTCAGGTGTTCCCTGGTCAGCGCGCCGATGGTCATGGCGCTCTCCCGGGCGGACAGGGCGTTTCTCCCCTGCTCCGTCAGCGCCAGGGTGGTTTCGGTCTTCTCCTCCAGAATGAACTCGGCACCGCTCTTTCCCCTCTTCGGCGCCCGGGCCGAAACCAGGGCCGCCACATCGCCGGAAAGGTTATCGAATAGCGGATGTTCACCCTGACGGACCTTTTCGTAGACCTGGTCCCAGACCTTTCGAAAAACGCCTCCGGTCTCATCATTCACCTTGAGAACAGCGGGATTGCCACAGAGCGCCTGCTCCTTCACCGCAGCTCCCATTGCGCTGCCCCACTGCCCTTTCTGGAAAAGGGTATCCTCCTGGACCTGCTGAAGGGAAATCGCCCCCTCTTGAATCCGGCGAATCAGGGCCAGTTCCGGAGTCGTTCCCTTTTCCAGAAACTCAGCCCCACCGGGACCCAGGGCAACCCTTGCCGTGGTCCTGGATGATATGGTTTCCGCAAGACCTCTGGCCAGAAGCCATTGGGCCGCCCTGCGATAAGAGCCCTCGTCCAGGCCGGTTCCTGCAATGCTTTCCGTGTCGCTGCTTTCCCCGTTGCTCAGGAGCCATTGAAGCAGCTTCTGTTCCAGGGGATGCAGGTCGGTGATACTCAAGTGCTTTCCGCCTTTCAGTTCACGGTCCAGATAACCCGGTCGGGGTTGGTGTACAGCCCCTGCTGGGGTCTTGGAATGCGGTTCTCGCCCTTCAGAACCTCGCCACAGCCCTGGCAAAGCCTGGATGGGCCGTCGTCCAGAATTGTGTCGCAAAACGGGCAGACCCGCTGCAAAACCCTGTCAACATAGTCCACCAGCTCTCTGGCGGTTATTCGGCGGTCTCCATTGGCGTCCGCCTCTCCCCGGCTGCCCTGAAGCAGAATGGGAGTAAGGATTCTCTCGCTTACTGTCAGGTCTTCCCTGGCGGCGGTGAGGATCAGAATGTTGTCTTCCCTGCTGAAGTCATGAACAAAGCCGCCGCTGTGGCAAGCGTCGAGGAAGAGCATGGTCATCCCCGGAAACCTTCTCACGCTTTCAGCCAGATGGTCGTCCACGATGTTTCCGTCGTAAAAGCACAACACTTCGTTCATGGTGTCGGGCTCTTCCGGCCCACCGGAACCGGGAGGCTGCCGGCTTCCGTGACCGCTGAAAAACACCACCAGACGGTCTTCCGGACCGGCCCTGCCTATCACGCTTTGAATCGCGTTCTCAAAGGCTTCCAAAGTGGCAGTCTGATCCACCAGAATCACCATCTGTTCCTGACGAACCCCCTGGCCCAGAAGAAATTCCCGCATGTCCATGGCATCCATGCTGCATCGCGAAAGAATGTCCACCAGGTCACTGTAGCCGCTTATTCCAACCAGAATCGCCCACGTTTCCGGTTCCGGTGTTCCCGGCGCCAGGGGATGAACCGGTATGTTTTCCACTGATATCGAAAAGGATCCCTGGGCGACCCTGTCATAGGAATACACGGTAATCCCGTAATCCGCTGATGCTTCGCAGTACACCGCAACCGCCTCGTCCGAGGCGGAGTCGGTGTGGCTTTCCCCTCCCTGAGCCTGAAGGTCGAATCCGGGGCCGCTGACCAGCATGTCCATGTCGAGTTCGTTGGGCTCTCCGGAGAGCCTGATCACAAGAATGCTGCCCCTGTCCCCGCCTGCGGTGAAGTAGCGTGTCATTTCTCCGGTATGATGAACACTGTGCCGGGCTTCGGACTGCACCGGCGAAGGAGTTCCCGGTTCCAGAGAAATCACGCACTCTCCCTCCCGATCCGCCCTGGCAAACCCCGGCGCGATCCAGACGCTGTCCGCTTCCCCGATCCACGCCATGAACTCCTCGTCGCCCCTTTGGGTGGCCATTAGTACCGAAGCCTCTCCGGGGCGGCGGAAGAGACGCAGGGTGCCGCTATGGGTTTTCTCGAAAAGGGAGGAAACCCTGTAGAAGCCTTCGGAGCCGGGGCTGTAGCAAATCAGCGGGGCAATTCCTCCGGATATCTCCATTGAGAGGGTTCCGGCAGGGCTGGTCACCACCGTGTCCGGCTCAGACAGCAAAAGCACGAACCACGGATTCTCTCCGTCGTCCCCCGGGTAGTTGACCACTTCCGCGACAAGGGTTTCATTGCCGCCTGGAATCATGATCATTTCGCTTGGGGAATAGGAGGTGGAAGACCATAGGACCATCTGATCCTCTCCCCTGACAAAAAGATCAAGGTCGTCATCGCCCTGAAACGCCAGGTGGAGCAGGGACATTCGACGGCGCTGGGGAAGCAGGAATCGCTCTATCCTGTCCGGCCGGGACTGCATTCTCACTGAGCCTTCCAGAACCCTGAAGTCGCCAATGCGCTGAATGTCCAGGGTGAATTGGCCGGTTCCGCCTTTTTTGTAACGACTCACGAGAACTGTAACGGTATCCGTTGCCAGAAGGTCGATGATCACCTTCTCGTTGCTGTCCGGGCTGTAGCTTCCAGCCCACAACCTGTTGCCGGCACCGTAAATCTCCAGGTCCAGATCCGCGGCGCTGTCGCCGGTGAGCCGGATCTGATGCCTTCCACTGGTTTCGGGGGCAACTCTGAAAGCCTGGGCCATAACCCCGGCCCCTACCTCGCCGGAATAGGGAAGGCGAACCGTTTCCGGAAGCCGATTCTCAAGGGAGACCACAACCGGCGCGGCGGACTCCGCCATTACCCAGAACCAGTATGCCGAGTACGCGGAAAGCACAAGTCTTCCGTTCAGGGAAGTGATCACGACATCACCGTTGTCATAGTATGCCGTCAATCTTCCCCCGGGAATGACTTCAAGGTCAAGCAGGGCGTAATCCCTTTCCAGAACCCGAAACCAGACTTGACCGTTGACCGGTGCCAGGGCAAGGGAAGCTCCGGCCTCGAGAACAGGCACCTCGCCCGCATTTGGAAGAACAACGCCCAGCGCGCACAAAAGGCAGAGAACATTCAAGTGAGTACCTCCCGGAAAGGGCTAATATGTTCAAACCGGCGAATTCCCGCAGGAAAGCTATCGCTTCATTTCAGAAGCGAAAAGTTCGAAGCAGCCGCAGCGACGCTGGACTTCGTAACCACACTCGAGTCTTGCCGCCAGGTCGTAGCAGCAAAGAAGGACATAGCCGTACAGACGGGGAGACAGGGTGAGAACCGCGGGCACTTCCGTTCTGTCCGCCGGAGGCAGAAGAAGCGAGAAGGGCTCCTCCCTTCCCACCCAGGGGGCGGGAATTCTGCCTTCCCTTGGCCATGGAGAGAAAACCGCCTTCAGTGAAGGATGACCGGGAACAGGCCGCCCGACCATCTCCTGAAACAACTCCGTGTCACCTCCGAGGTGGTGAATGGCGGCCCTGGACTGGGCCGGTGGCCTGACCGGGTTGCATCCCGGCCCGGGAAGGTCTGTGATGAAGTCTATTCCAATGTTCCTTGGATAACCCAGTTCGAGAAGGGCAGCGGCTTCCCTGCGGCAGGCGAGAAAAAGGGCAGCGGCCCCGGCAGGGGGCAGGATTCTTGTTGCCAGGGCGTCAGCACCCCAAAGATGAACATGACGGAAAGTCTCCGCGACCCGGGAACCCGAGGGTGTTCTGCTGATGTCCTGCACCACCTGGAGCAGCCTCGAAAGCTGGGGGATTTCCACAGAGGAGCCTCCGCCGCCCCACTCCCCGGCCTGCCGGAGCAACCCGGCGCTTTGTGCAAGGCCAAGGGATTGCAGGGGAAACCGCTTCAAGCTCCGCTCCCCCGGGGATGGCAGCGGGCAACAACCGCGGAGAGCCGGGTTTTGTCAACCTTGGTGTAGATTTCCGTGGTGCGGATGTCCGCATGTCCCAGCAGTTCCTGCACCACCCTCAGATCGGCGCCACCGGCCAGAAGATGGGTTGCGAAGGAGTGCCTCAGGGTGTGGGGATGGGCGGGGTGGTTGATCCCCGCGGCGAGCACCGCATTCCGAACAATGGTCCATACTGTCATCCTGGAGAGCGGCTTCCCGCTCCGGGAGAGAAAAACCACCCTGCCCGAGCCTTTCCGGGCAAGAGCGGGTCTGGCTTCCGCAAGGTATCGCCTCATCCAGATCACGGAGGGTTCTCCCATGGGCACGAGCCGCTCTTTCCCGCCCTTTCCCCGGGGACGCACGAACCCTTCTCCCAGATCGAGCCGGTCAAGTGTGAGGTAGACCATCTCGCTTTCCCTGAGGCCGGAACCGTATGCCAGTTCAAGAAGCGCCCTGTTGCGATAATCAAGGGGTGTTTTGACTGGAAGGGATTCGAGCATGTGCTCCGCCTCGGAGGTGGTAAGGTGGTCCGGCAGATCGTTTCCGGGTCGGGGGGTTCTCAGATGGCGGCAGGGGTCTTCCTTCAAATCCCCCTCCTCCATCATGAATCGAAAAAGGGCTTTCAGGGACGAAATCTTCCTTCTTACCGTCCTTGGGGCCATGCCCCTGATGGAAAGCCCGATTGCCCATTCCGCCAGGTCACCGGGATCTGGCCGGGGCATTTCGGGAATCTCCCTCCACGCCTGATTCAGATCGGACATGTATGCGGACACGGTATGGGGGGACAGCCCCCGTTCCAGGACCATGACCTGAAGAAACCCGTCAATCAGATCCTCAGCGGGTTCGAATCCAGTTACCGAACCAGACATGGTCTTCCTGCTTTGCGGAAACCCCCTGCTGTCTCACCAGTGAGACAGGCAGACCCTTTCCGGAGAGTTCCCTGACCCTTTCCGAGGCTTTCTGGTGGCTTTTTTCCAGGGCAATCGCGGAAGGCGCCCGGCGAACGATTTGCATGGCAATCTCTCCGCTGAACCCGAGTTTCTCTTCAAGAATCGCCACGGTGCTCCGGACGGAGGATTCCTGAACGGGGCAAAGAAAGACTGGAAACAGCCTTTGGGAGCATGTCGCGGGAGGTTTCCTGCTTTCCAGGCTTCCAAGCCTGTGAGGGAGGGGAGAAATCATGGAGGGCGCCGCGAAAACGATGCGCTCCGGAGGGTTGAAGGTTTCTTCACGGTTCCTGAGCGCCCGAGGCGGGTCGATCATCCGGGTGTCCGGAGGTTCGGTGGTGAAGGTGTGGGGCTCGCGGATAAGCAGTCGGGGGGGCCGGGAGTTCACCGGGGGAGGCTGGGGGCGTTGACGCTGAACCGGAGGCTTATCGGTGATCTCCTGCGGAAGGGGCTCCGCTTCGATCCCCACAAACCTTGGAGCAGGCTTCTCATCAACAGGCGGGGAAGGTTTTGAAGGTTCCCGTCCTTCGGGTCTGATTTCCACCACCCCGCCGGCGGCCTCGATCATCCTTCTCACTGAGGCGGCGGTTTCAGGGTCGGCATTTCTTCTCAGGGCGAATGGTATTCTGGCTAGGAAACCTATAACCTCTTCATCGGACTTCCTGCTCATCCTCATGAGCGCCGCCCTCAGCCTGCCCCGGCTTCCGGGAGCATACCCGGTCAGCACAACTCTGAAACCCGATGGATTGGTGCCGGGGCTGGTTGAGGGAACGACTTCGATGGTAATGCCGTCAAAGGACAGGGATGCCGACAGGCTGTCCGCTGGTTCCCTTTCCAGATCTTCCCTGATAACAAGCCCGCCGGGTGAAACCAGGCCCTCTCGAACATCGGAGGCGGGAAGGCCGGTACGGGAACAGAGATGAACCACGGCTTCGCCGGAAGGGGTTCGTCCCCGGGCAACCACCCTCCAGTTCATTGCCGCTTATCTTGTGGGCGCAACCTGGCTTCGCACCAGGTAAAGCCTGTCACCGGCGGTAATCAGCCTCGACGCGCGGTTGCTTACCACCAGGGCTGCGGCGGACCGTCTCTCGGTGGTGAGAATCACCAGGTCGGCAATGGGGATGTCTGCGGTTACGATGATTTCCCCTCCCCTGGTTTCAACCTGCTCGCCGTAGGTGTAGGCCGAGAACACATCCCCCGGGCTGAATCTGGCTTCGCTTCCGGCGTTGATGTAAACCACATCGAATGCGTATGCGCTGCGATTGTCGGGGTTTTTCAGCGCCAGAACATGTACCGCCGTGTTCCCCGCCACAGGCTCGTTGTTTATGTAAACCTCGCCGACACTGCTGTAAGGGACCACGAAGTCGCCTTCCCTGACCCCAAGATAAGCGTGCTCAAGCTTGACGATACTTGTTGCGTGCGTTGTTTCGAGAACCCTGCAGACCCCGGCAACCCGGTAGACCCGACCCCTGTCTCCCGAGAAGGGATCGGTAACCCATTCGCCCTCCCGGATCAGGTGGAAAACCTGCCCGACCTCAACTCCCTGACTGGAACCATAGTCGATCTCGAGAATGTCGCCGGGAAGCGCGGTTGCAAACCTTCGTTCCCTTTCCTCTTCTGTGTTCACCTGAACTACCGTGGCCAGGGGAGTCACGGTGTCGAAGGATACCATTCCAGCCCCCTCCCTCTGAAGACGGCTGAGAATGGGCTCGCTGGCGCGACCGCTCCCGACGGCAGTGGGAACGGAAGCGGAATAGAACCCGGAACCCGACTGCGCACCGATATAACCGGCACCGGGGATATTCAGAACCATTCCAGGATAGAGGTATCGGGGCCCGCGAACATGGGGGTTCGCCGCGAGAATCTCCTCCCAGCGGAGAGGGGTGCCGTAGAAATTCAGCGAAAGCTCCCAAAGGGTGTCGCCGAAGCCCACCACATAATCACCGGCGATGGATGACGCAGCAACAGTAACCATAAGAAGCACAGCTATTTTCATTGCCCAACCTCCCACTCCACTTGAAGCTGTTTCGGCACCAATATCATAACTTCATAAATACTAAGCCCGAAAACGCACCGCGTCAACCGCAGTGGTCGCAGATGGGAATAAAGCTCACAGTGAAAAGCTGTGCTTCCCCCCGGGAAAAATTGCAGTGGCACCCCTCCCCGGCCGGGAACCCGCGGTGACCACCGCGGTGTAACGGCCTTCAGAGGCCCCCTCCCCCTCAAGGAGAGTGTTCACCGCGAGAAAAAGTTCCCCGCCGGCGGGAGCGTTTCCAGACCAGTGAGACCCCACCTGGATTACATCACCCTCGGGACCAATCCTCATAACCAGCGACCCGCCCACCGCCTGGGGCGCCAGGGAAACCGTCGAGGAAAACTCTTCAATGCCGTCAGGTTCCGAGTAACCCGCCTCGGTGAGGGTTCTTCCCCCTGAGGAGACAGTGATGAAATCCCCCGGGGTCACCAGAAGATGGGTGCATATCCAGCCTGCCCTGGCGGGAACATCGAAAACCCGGGACTCAACGGTGGTTTCCCCCCAGAGGATCATGGAAACCGAACTGAGCGGCATTTCCACGGTTCCGCCAGAAGTGCGCACCGAAAGGGTTCTGCCGGATACCGCCACGGTTCCGTAATGGGTTGAGCCGCTGCGGCCCCAGACCCGGGCGGGAGCACTGGGAACGGATACCGTTACTCCGGCAATACGGGCTGTTCCATCCCCGAGGGATTCCAGCCTTCCAATAACGATCTCGCCGTCGCCGGTGACGATCCGGTCGGCGGGGGCCTTGCATCCCGATGCGGCAAGCGCCAGCAGAGCAAAGAAAAGAATCCTTTTATCCATCGGGTTCCTCCCGGCACAGGAGCATCTCCACTGCATGCTCCAGAGTGTCAACGGTTAGTATCTCCATCTGGGAAAGCTGCTCCTTCGGAATCTCAGCCAGATCCCTGGAGTTGTCTCCTGGTATGACAACCCTGGCAACTCCCGCCGACAGGGCTCCCAGTACTTTTTCCTTTATGCCTCCCACCGGTAGAACCCTTCCACGAAGGGTTATCTCTCCTGTGACGGCGGTATCCGACCTCAGGGGAGCGCCGGTAATCGCGCTGAGAATTGACGCAGCCATTGCTACCCCGGCTGAAGGGCCGTCTTTGGGGGTTGCGCCGGCGGGCACATGAACATGCACATCGGTACGGGAAAGGTCGCGGCCCGCGGCGCGTCCGGTGGAGTTGATCCAGCTGAGGGCGGCCCGGGCGGACTCCTTCATGACATCGCCCAGTTGTCCCGTCAGCACCAGCTTGCCGCTGCCTTCGGTGAGAACGGTTTCGATGAAGAGTATCTCGCCGCCGTGTGGGGTCCAGGCGAGGCCGGTGCAGACACCAATCTGGGGTTTCTCCAGTGCCGGTTCGTGGATGAACTTCCATGGTCCCAGCCAATCGGGAACCCTCTTTCCCACCACCACCGCCTGGCCGAGGTCTCCCCCGGCGACCCGAACCGCGTTCTTCCTGCAGATGCTGCCGATGCTCCGCTCCAGTTCCCTTACACCGGCTTCCCGGGTGTACCTTTTTATGATGGTTCTGAGCCCATCGGGAGTGAAGCGTATGGTTCTGCGTGTAAGACCGCTCTCGGTGATCTGCCTCTTGACCAGGTAGCGCCGGGCGATCTCGAGTTTGTCGTCCTCGGTGTAACCGGGAATGCGGATGATCTCCATCCGGTCCAGAAGGGGCTCGGGAATCGTGTCCAGCGTGTTGGCTGTGGTGATGAACTTAACCCTGCTGAGGTCGTAGGGAATGTTCAGATAGTTGTCGCGGAAGGTGTTGTTCTGCTCCGGGTCCAGAACCTCAAGCAGGGCTGAAGTCGGGTCACCCCTGAAGTCCCTGCCCAGTTTGTCTATCTCGTCCAGCATGAAAACCGGGTTGGAAGTTCCGCACTCCCTCAGACCCTGTATGATCCTGCCGGGCATGGCTCCGATGTAGGTTCTTCGGTGCCCCCGAATCTCGGCCTCGTCGTGCATTCCGCCAAGGCTTAGCCGATAGAACTTCCTTCCCAGGGCACGGGCGATGCTTCTTCCCATGCTGGTCTTCCCCACGCCGGGCGGACCCACGAAACAGATGATGGGCGCTTTTCCGGAAGGGTTCAGTTTCCTCACCGCCAGAAACTCGAGAACCCGCTGCTTGACATCCTTGAGGTCGAAGTGATCCGCATCGAGAATTCTTTCCGCCCGGCCAAGGTCAAGCCTGTCTCTTGTGAAGGTGTTCCAGGGAAGCTGCAGAAGCCACTCCAGGTAGTTTCTGGTCACCGATGCTTCCGGAACTCCCGGATGCATTCTGTTGAGGCGCTTTATCTCTTCCTCGGCGGCTTCCCGGGCGGCATCGGGCAGATCGGTTTCCTTCAGCCGTTTCAGCAGCTCGAGGGCTTCCGGATTTTCGTTTTCGTCACCGAGTTCCTTCTGAATGACCTTCATCTGTTCCTTGAGGTAGTACTCCCTCTGGTCCTTGTCCATTTCCGAACGGACCTGGGACTGGATCATGTCTCTCAGTTTCAGCACCTGAATCTCGTGGGACATCATGTCTCTGAGAATTCGAAGCCGCTGAACTATGCTGTCCTCTTCCAGAATACGCTGTTTCTCATTCACCGGCGCTTCCAGGCCTCCGGCCGCCACAAAACCCAGCTTCTCCGGATCACGCAGAAGAGTAAGCATTTGAAGCTCGTCGGGAATACCGGGGGTAAGCTCCATGATCCGCCGCAGCTGAAGCTCCACCGCCTTTCGCCAGGCCTCAATCTCATCGGTATCCTCCGGGAAAACCGTTTCAAGCCTTTCGACGCCGCCCATGCTGAAAGGCCAGCCGTGCACCGGTTCCACAACCCTGAATCGGAACAGCCCACGAAGGCTCAGTCTTACCACATCGCCGGGGAACCGGTAAAGCTTCATTATCCCCGCGGCTGTGCCCACGCTGAAACCCCGGTTCGTGTCGGGATCGGTGGCTACCACACCAATGATTTTCTCATCCCTCACGGCAAAATCCACCATTCGGATCTGGTCCGGATCGGTCACGGTGAGGGAAAGCACCATGTTGGGCATAAGAATCCCCTCGGGGAGCACATAAAGCGGGATTATCAGCGAGCCGTCCCTTTTCATTCTTCCTTTCCGGGGTCCCTCACGGGTATGGAAACCGTGGTCGGGAAAACATGCTTCAGTGTAATCATCAGCAGCCCGTTCTCAAGAACTGCTTCCACCGACGAAGTGTCCACCCTGGACGGAAGCTGGATAACCCGTTCGAACTGACCGGAGAGAATCTCCAGTCCCAGGGGGGAAAGCTCGGGGAAGGAGAGACTCTTGCGGGTTCCGCTCACAGTAATGGTGGTCGGGGTCACATCCAGACGGGTTTCATCGGAACTCACACCCGGAAGCTCGACGACTACCACAGTCTGGTTCCCACCGCCGTAGACATCCACGGAGGGAGTCCACACGCCTTTGCCGAAACCATACATTCCGGGCCTCTAATCCACGTCGAATCGGACCTGGACCGTGGTGGTGATTTCCACCGGAACTCCGCCCTGGGTCGCGGGGTTGAAAACCCACTGCCTGACCGCGTCCACCGCGGCCTGACCACACCCCAGGCCCACCTGATCATTGATTACGGTCACATCTCTGACCCTGCCATCGGTGCCCACCCTCACCTCGAGGGTCACGAATCCGTGAACATCCCCTCTCTCAAGAGCAAGACTGGGTGTGACAGGCGCAGTCTGGGAAATGGGGAACGGAGGGATGACCGGTTCGTCCGAAGGGGGCAGGATTTCGTCCGGTGTGACCTCGACGGGGTTGGCGGTGTAACGAATGCTGGTGTCTTCTCCGGCGGCGATGTTCACAGTGGTCACCTGGTCTTCGTAGTCCGGGTTGGAAAGCCTGACGGTATAGCTTCCTTCAGGCAACTCAAAGGGAGGCAGTGGAGTCTGGCCTCGGGCCTCTCCGTTTATGAATACGTTTGCCCAGGGCTCCGGACCTATCAGAAGCCTTCCGGTGAGAACAATCTCCACCGGCACCACCGTACGGGAGTACCCGGCTTCGGTGAGGCTTATGGTCTCCGTCCAGGGTTCCCGGTTCTCCATGGTGACCCGAAGCGTATGGGTACCCAGAGGAAGAACCTGGGCGACCCTCCTGACGCCGCTTCCCACTCTCTCACCGTTGATGTCGAAATTGGCGGTACCCGGAACATCCGCACCCAGGGTAAGCACAATCTGGGATTCCGCCCGGGAAAGCAGCGCCAGACTGAAGTGCTGCATTTCATCGGAGTAGTCCACAAGGACCGATTCGGGAAGAGAGTTGAAGCCTGCCATCACCGGCTGGAAAACATGGACACCGGTCGGGAGTTCGACAGGGGGTGTCACGGCGTTTCCGTTCACCAGCCAGGTAACCTGCCCGGGGTCGGGCTGGGGCTGCCCGGAAGGCATCAGGGGTGAAAAGGCAACGGAAACGGTGTTGGTGCCCAGGGAATCAGGCTCAAGAACCCCAACATCCAGAGTGACTCCGGGTTCCGGCTGAATAACGGAAATCAGCGTTTCAAAACCCGAAGCACGCACCTCAAGAACCCTGGGAGCGGAAAGTGTATCGGAGAATGAGTACAGCCCTGTTTCAGGGTCCGGGTGCATTTCGGCTCCGTCAAGACTCACATGGGGGTCTTCAACGCCCTCGATGGTGAATGAAACCGAGTAAGGCGCTCGAACCGGGGCCTCTATTTCGACATCAGGTGGACCGAAGGGTTTCCAGAACACGAACACGACCACGGCCAGGGCCAGAATCAACGCCGCAGCCGCGATTCCCACCGGAAATCCCTTCTTCTTTTCGGCTTTCCGTTCTGGAACAGCCTCGGGGGCAGCATCGGCCATATCGGGCTTTTTCGCCGGAATCGCCGCTGCCGGAGCCGGCTTCTCTTCCGAACGCTTGTTCAGAAGCTTTTCGAGACCCGACAGGATATCCTTGATTGTGGCGTCTTCGGGATAGTCGGACGAGGCTTTCAGTGCTTCGCGATGGGCTTCCTTGTAGTCGTTCTTCGCTATCCTGTCCCGAATCGAGGCGATGACACCCGCGGCCGGCGATGCGGCCGTTTTGGAAGGCCGTGTCTTTGCTTTTTCCAAAGGAGGCACAGGGCGCCTTCCCCCGGATGCGGAGTATGTTTCGATTCTTGAGAGAAGCTCGGGCAGAACCGGAGCCATTGGCCACAGTCCGAAAATCTTCCTGGCTCCTGCAACCGCCTCGGCGGGATCATCGGAGGCGAGTTTCGCCACAGCCATGTCGAACAGGCCGCTTATCTTGATCTGTCTGCGAAGGATCTGAATCTTTCTGCTCACATCCCTGTTCTCGGGATCGTGACGCTTCGCCCTTTCAAGCTCCTGCAGTGCCCGCACCTCATCAGAATCCGCAAGTGCTTCGTCGGATCTCCTGATGCACTCGGAGACGAAATCCGCAGGAGAGGATTGTCCCACATTGGAGTGAGCCCTGGAAGATCTGCTTATGCGAAAATTCCGCATCGCAGCCTGTTCCCGTTCCAGGTCCGCTATCCCTTTCTGGATCAGATCGTTTTCGGGATCCAGCTCAGCAGCCCTTTGGAGAGCGGCAAGAGCCTTTTCCCTGTTGCCCGCCCTTGCCAGTTCACCGGCCCTGGCCACTAGCTGCTCAGCCCTCTTCTTCATGCCTGGTGAAACCATGTCCCCTCCCGTGAACAGGGGTGAATCAGATCAGGGCAAACGGCATCCCCCGCCGCCGATTGCTGCCTTCATTACCGGAACCCTAATTGGTAACACCGGAGGAATCCATGTCAACCCCCCGGCGAGACCGCGGCAAAGCCCGGAAGAGAACCTCATATACCGGGAAACGCAAGTCCTCCGAACCGCCAACTCTCCTCCCGAATGATGATTTCCAGTTGATCTGCCTCCGGTGCTGGAATATGGTCGATTCGCTCCATCAACTCAATGTCCCGGGAAAGGTCCGCCACCTTGAACTCGGGAATGCCGTGCTGTCTTGTACCCAGTACCTGTCCCGGGCCTCTGAGTTCAAGATCCTTTCCCGCCACTTTGAAGCCGTCGGAAGTCTCCGCCAGCGCTTGCAGCCTTGCCCTGCTCTGCGGAGATTCAGAATCTTCCATCACCAGAAAGCACCAGGAATCTCCGGTTCCCCTTCCAACCCGTCCCCGAAGCTGGTGCAGCTGGCTCAGGCCGAACCTTGCCGCACCGGATATCACCATGATCGTGGCCTCGGGAACATCGATTCCAACCTCTATCACCGTAGTGCTCACAAGGACCCTTGCCTTTCCCGAGGAAAAAGCGGTTACCGCCTCCACTTTCTCTCCGGGGGTCATCTCGCCATGCAGAAGTACGGCGCCCCACCTTCCCAGAGGCCCGTTCCGAACCCGTTCATAAGCTGTTTCGGCATCCAGTGCGGGAATGTTCTCACTCATCTCTTTCAGGGGGTAGACCATGAATGCCCTTTCCCCGCGAGCCAGCCTTTCCACGACGAAAGAAGCCAGGTTTCTTTTCTCCATCCCGCTGACTATCCTGGTCACCACCTTTCCCCTGCCCGGAGGCATTTCGTCGATCACCGACAGGTCAAGGTCACCGTAAACGGTCATGGCCAGGGTTCTGGGAATGGGAGTGGCGCTCATCACCAGTACATGGGGTCTCGGTATCCTTCCGGCTGTAAGCTTTTCCCTCTGCATCACGCCGAACTTGTGTTGTTCGTCCACAACAAGCAGTGCGAGGCGTTTCAGGGGAACCCAGTCCTCCAGAACCGCGTGGGTGCCCACAAGCACCGAGCCCGGAAAATCGTCCATGGATGAAGCCAGCACTCTGCGGGCTGCGGCCCCCGTACCGCCTGTAAGAAGGTGAACCGGAACTCTCCATGAGCCCAGAAAGCCCCTGAGGCTTCGGTGGTGCTGAACCGCCAGCACCTCGGTGGGCGCCAGAAGCACAGCGGTGTGCCCGGAAAGCACGCAACGGGCGCATGCGGCGGCGGCCACTACGGTCTTCCCCGAACCAACATCCCCCTGAACAAGCCTTCGCATCGGCTCCGAAGACGACAGATCCGACAGAACTTCCCCTACTACCCGCTCCTGGGCCGCGGTCAGGGGCCAGGGGAGGTTAACGGAGAACGAAGCGGCGTTTTCCGGGCCGCATGAAAGAGGTATTCCGGGATCCCTTCGAGCCCTGGCCCGAATCAGCCCCAGCGCCCAGCGATAGAGGCAAAGCTCCTCCAGTGCCAGAAGATCCCTGGCGCCCCGGGCCTCGTCCGGACTCGAAGGGCAGTGAGCCGCTCTGAAGAGCTCCTTCCTGTCACCGAAACCCCCGCGAGCCAGAACCGAAGCCGGCAGAATCTCCCGAGGAGACTCCAGGATATCCAGGGCATACCCCACGATCCGGCGCATCACGCCCTGGGTCAGTCCGGCGGTAAGGGGGTACAGGGGCTGCATCCCCGGAGCCTCAGGCTCTTTGCCGGAGGGTGGGAAAAGCAGATCGGGGTGAATCATGGCAAAGCCTCTGAAGGTCTCTACGGTGCCCGAGGCCACAAGCTGCATCCCCCTCTCAAGACGGGCTGCCGGGAAGCCGTCATTGAAGAACACCAGTCTCATCAACGCTCCGTCACACAGAAGGGCTTCAACAATCACCCTGCCCCTGCCGGTACGCCGGCGCCTGATCTCTGTCACGGTACCGGCAACCGTGAGGGTTTCGCCGAGCCGGGCGGAATCTATGGGAACCACCGTCCTCCGATCCAGCCACGCTCTGGGAAGATGCAACAGGAGTTCTCCCGCAAGAGTGATCCCCATCCGGGAGAGCAGTTCAACCCTGGCGGGTCCTGCGCCCTTCAAACGGCGAATTTCATCGGTGAGTTTCATGTTTTCTCCCGGGGGGCTTGACGGACACCGGGGATATGTATAATTGACGCCGATACTCTGAGGCCAGAACACCGGAGGTTTCACAGGGATGACAGAGCGCCGAGCCCTTTACGACAGGCTTGCAAAGGCAGTCGACGCTGACCCGGAAGACATCGACGCCAGAATCAGCCTTGCAGGTATGTACATGGAAGACAACAATCCGTCGGAAGCGCTTCCCCACTACGACCAGGTTCTCATGCTCGACCCGGAGAACGCGGAAGCCTTCCTGGGCCTGGGACTCGCCTGGGGCCACGCCATTCTGGAGAACATTCCCCCGGCTGATTTGTGGGGAACCGAGCAGGACGAAGAGGAAATGCTGGAACTTGCCATTGAATATCTCGAGAAGGCTGTAGAGCTTGACCCCGAGGTCACCCAGGCCCTGAACGCGCTGGGAAGGCTTTACATGGTTCAGGGACAGGAAGAGGAAGCCATAGAAATGTTCAGGCAATCCCTGATCCTCGACCAGTCCCAGCACGATGTTCTGGAAGACCTGGGTGAACTCACCGGCAAGCCCGCCTGGCAGATCCTCGAAAAGGATGTTTACATGGGAGAACCCGACGAAGAATAGGCCCCTGATTGCCCCCTTGCGCTTGACTCCCCTTACAAGAATAATTGATACAGTTGAAAGTGTTTCGCGATTAGCCCGGGAGGGTAGTCATGTCCAAATCAATATTACTTATTTTCATACTGTCTTTTACGGTGGCTTCCCAGCCGGACGCCGGTGGTGATTTTCTCATCTGGACATTCCCGGGCGGTCTTACTTCTCCGGGAATCGGATACCAGAATTACGACGGTCTCTACGGTTCCGACGCCGGGGTATACGCCACCGCGGTGGAACACCTTCCCGGCGATCCGGCCGGTGATCGTATCGTCATTCGGAAATCCCCCGACAACGGGGAGAACTGGACCCTTTCCGCCTTTACAACCACCGGGGCAGGCAACACCGCTTACACACCCCGGGTGGTATTCTGCAATGACGGCCAGCAGATTCTGGTGTTCGTCCTTCTCAGAACCGCATTCAACACCTCTGTCGTAACCTGCTACAAGTACTCCGCCAGCACCCTCTCCTATATTTCTTTCGCCGATGTTGACAAATCCTACCCCGGCATGGGACCCATCCGCTCATTCACCGTCAACCCGGGTTGCGGCGGATACTACCATGTGATTATGGAGACCGATGCCAACAATCTGTTCGTCAGCAGCAGCAGCAACAACGGCGCAACCTGGTCCCCGGCTGCTCAGCTTGCTTCCAACGCCCGCAGGGTCTCCGCCACCAGGGGTCCCGGCAACTCCGTAACCGCGGTCTGGTACGACATTGACCAGCAGGCGGTGATGTGCGCCCTGGGAAACGAAAGCGGTTACGGCGCTCCGGTGGTGGTGGCCGCCGCTCCGTCAAACGCCTCCCCGATTCCGGTATGGGAGGCGGGCAGCGGCGGGACAATAGGCGTGTTCTGGCACAGCAGCGACAACATGGTGATGCTCTCGGTCTCCCAGAATGAAGCGGCCTCATGGAGCGTTCCTGAAGCCATCGCGCCCGGTCTGTTTCCCTTCGCAGACATCTTCCCGGGCTCGTCAAGGGTGGTGGTCTCCCACATTACCGCCGCAGGCACCGTATACTCCGGAACCGCGCTGAACCTTTCCCAGACGGCTTCCATAGAGTTCGAACAGAGAAATGACCATACCGCCTTCACAGAACACCCGGCGGTGGTCCGTTACGGCAGCCTTGCGGCGATTCAGGGACTCTTCTACATAGATTCCACCATGGAGAATCTATGGTTCGACAACTCTCTGTTGACAGGTATCGAGGGGGGGGGGCTACCGCAGGAGCCCGCGGAGGAACCGATAAGCGTGGTACCCAACCCTTCCAGGGGGCCCGCATTGATAAATGTGTTCGACTCCGGGTCGGTGATAACCGTGTACTCCATCGATGGCAGAACAGTGTGGCAGGGAGTTGCGGAAGATGGAACGGTACTGCTGAATGAGGATCTTCCAGCCGGGGTCTACACCGTTTCCGCCACCAGGGGCAACTCTGTGGCCACCACAAGGATGCTCAGGCTTTAGCTTCAAGAAGCATACACAGAGTATCGGCTGTCGGGCAACGGCCCGGCAGCCTTTTTTTCGCGATTCCTGTCAGCCACGGAAGCTCGGTGGGCCTGCCCGCTTGAACATCCTGAAGCATGCTGCAGTGGTTTCCGGAGTATTCTAGAAGATAGCCCAGCATGGCCCTGGCCCTGGTATGACAGTTTTCCGGCACAGCCCGGGAAAGCTCTTTGAACAGCCTCTCCACAAGCGGTCCCAGGCCCGCCTTCAGCAGCCGGTTGTTGGGCAGGCCAGTCAGCGCGCCCAGGGGGTTTATAACGCTGTTGACCAGCCACTTGGCATTCACCAGAGCTTCAATATCGATCTCGGACTCAAGGGGGATGGAAGGGTTGTGGAGTATTGTCTCCCCGAAGCCGCCCTTTTTCACCAGCAGTTTTCCAGGGCTGGCAACCACCTGCGAACTGATCATCCTGAAGCCCGCGGTGAGCACTACCGGTTCCGGGCGGTAATCGCCCCAGGATTCCCATAACTCAAGGCCGTTGGTTACACTGAGAATGCAAAGGGGCTTCGCCGCACGCATTCCATCCCGGGCGCCGGCTATGGAATAGGCCTTCAGGGCGCAGATCAGCGGAACTCCCCTGGGGGCGTGGTGTATATCCCCGGTTTCCACGGTGTTCCTTCCACTGAAGAAACCCCGTGCTTCCAGGGTAGCGCGGCTTCGGGGGGTTCCCGGCGGTCCGGCCAGAAAAACATCCTCCCCGGAAAGGGCGACGGCCAAGCCCCGGCCAACTGCGCCATCGCCCAAAATCACCAGGGTCAAGCTACTTGGCTTTGCCTTCGGAATGCTTCCCCTTGAGGGAATCCACCGCATCCTCCATCTTGTGCTTCACTTCCCCGGCTTTGGCCTTTCCGCTTTCATAGAGATCTCCGGCTTTCTCAATACCCTGATGGTAAAGGTGTTCACCTTTGCCGTAAAGATCCTCGGCGGTGCTGGCTATCTTCCGCCTGGTATCCTCGCCCTTGGCGGGAGCCAGCAGCAGGGCAGCGATTCCGCCGGCGAGAGCCCCGGCCACAAAGGCCCAGAGTTCGCCTTTCCCTCTGTGATCAGACATTTTCGTCTCCTTTCATGGTTCAGACGCCGCAACACTTCTTGTACTTCTTGCCGCTTCCGCAGGGGCACGGGTCGTTTCTTCCAACCTTCGGGTCATCCCTCTTCACGGTTACCATCGCGGGTTGCTGCCCCCCGGGTACCGGTGACGGCCCTGCAAGGCCAGGTCTTACCGCCTGTCCCACCGGCTGGTCCGCCCGCTTCATCATCCCGGCGGGCCAAAGGCTCAGAACCTTTCGAACCGACTGTTTGTCTATGTTGTTCTGCAGTTCTTCAAAGAGTTCAAAGGCTTCCTTCTTGAACTCCACCAGGGGGTCGCGCTGCCCGATTGAACGGAGGCCGATGCCGGTCTTGAGGTGGTCGAGGGAGTATAGATGCTCCCGCCAAAGCTCGTCTATGGAACTTAGAACAGCCCATTTCTCAAGATCGACCATGAGTTTCTCGCCAAGCTTGGTCTCCTTCTGGTCGTAATAGGAAAGAACCATTTCCGCCAGGGAGTTTCTGAGGGGTTCGGGTTCCCGAAACCTGTCTTCGATACCCTGAAAGTTGAACACCGCTCCGGCCAGGTCCCGCAGGGCCAGAGCCGCCCTGTCCAGGCTCCATTCATGGGGTTCGGTGCCGTCGGGAACCGCGCTTTCCACCTCCGCCGTCACCACCGAAAAGATCATGTCGCGAATTTCCTCACGAAGCCCCTCACCGGTCAGGGAGCGGGACCTGAGGCTGTAAACGACCTCCCGCTGCCGGTTGTTGACGTCGTCATACTCCAGAAGATGCTTTCTTATCCCGAAGTTGTACTGCTCCACCCTTTTCTGGGCCTGCTGAATGGAGCGGCTGAGAAGGGGGTGCTCAATGGGTTCGCCATCCTTGTCCTGTCCCTTTTTCAGAAAGTCTATCAGTTTCTCGCTGGCAAACAACCTGAACAGATCGTCTTCCAGGGACATGTAGAAGCGGCTCGCGCCCGGGTCACCCTGACGGCCGCACCTTCCCCGAAGCTGCCGGTCTATCCTTCGGGACTCGTGGCGTTCCGAGGCAATCACGAACAACCCGCCGGACTCACCGCTGCCGTCTTCTATCTCCCTGACCTGGGGCGAGAGTTTGATGTCCGTACCCCGGCCGGCCATATTGGTGGCGATGGTCACCACACCCGGCTGCCCTGCCCTGGCTACGATGTCCGCCTCCTGCTGATGATGCTTCGCGTTGAGAACGCTGTGGGGAATCTTCCGGGCTTTCAACAGCTTGGAAAGAACCTCGGAAACATCGACGGAAACCGTTCCGACCAGAACAGGCTGGTTTCTCCGGTGAAGCCTTTGTATCTCGTCTATGATGGCGGCGTATTTCTCCCTCTTGGTGCGGTAAACCCGGTCATTGTGGTCCACCCTTATCACCGGAACATTGGTGGGTATCACCGCTACTTCCAGTTTGTATATGCTTTCAAACTCCTCGGCCTCGGTTTCCGCCGTCCCGGTCATTCCAGACAGCTTCTCATACATCCTGAAGTAGTTCTGAATGGTTATGGTGGCCAGGGTCTGGGTTTCAGACCGGATCTCCACCTTCTCCTTGGCTTCCAGGGCTTCATGGAGGCCGTCGCTGAACCTTCTTCCAGGCATGAGCCGCCCGGTGAACTGATCGACTATGATCACCGCGCCCTCTTGAACCACGTACTCCACATCCTTCTCGTAGAGCTGAAAAGCTCTGAGAAGCTGGTCGATGTTGTGCAGGGCTTCGGCTTTTCTGGAATGTTCCTCATAGATCAGTTTGCGGCGTTCGAACTTCTCTTCTTCGGGAATCTCAAGAATCTCCACTTCGGCAATTTCGTCGCCGATCTCACGGAGAAGGAAGAAGTCGGGGTTTTCCGGAGAAAGAAGCTTTCTGCCCATGTCCGACATGGATACGGAGCGCTCTCTTTCGTCTATGGAGAAATAGAGCCCATCGTCAAGCTCGTGAATGTTCTTGTCTCTGAGCCTTTCCCCCTCCACTTTCTTGATGGCGTTGAGTTTGTCCGGGTCGCGAAGGGTTTTCGCCAGCTTCCTGTTCTTGGGGGCGCCCCTTCTGGCCTTGAGATACAGGGTGGCTGCTTCGTGGGAGTTTCCCTCCTCCCACCTGTCATCGGCGTCGGAGACAATGTTGTTCACCAGGTCGGTCTGGCGGCTCGCCAGCCTGGCGACCTGGTCACGGAATTCCTTGTATCTGTTTCGGGAGCGGGGTACAGGGCCGCTGATTATCAGGGGGGTGCGAGCCTCGTCTATCAGAACGCTGTCCACTTCGTCCACAATGGCGTAGTGGTGCCTCCTCTGAACCCGGTGCTCGAGCCTGACCGCCATGTTGTCCCGCAGGTAGTCGAAACCGAACTCGTTGTTGGTGCCGTAGGTGATGTCGCAGTTGTACTGCGCCCGTCTCTGATCCGGATCCATCCCTCCCTGTATGCACCCTATGGACAGGCCCAGGTACTGAAAAATCGGCCCCATCCACTCCGCGTCACGCCGGGCAAGATAGTCGTTTACCGTGACCAGATGTGCTCCCGCGCCTACAGGAACGCCTTCGATGGGTTCGAACACCCATTGGGAGGGGTCGTCCCCCCGGGTTTCCCGGGATCTGGCAATCCAGTCGGGGTTGAGTTCCAGGGCGTTCAGGTATATGGGCATCACAGCCACCAGGGTTTTTCCCTCGCCTGTAGCCATCTCCGCGATCATTCCACGGTGAAGCACGATGGCGCCCTTCAACTGAACTCGGAAGGGAACCATGGCCCATTCCGTTTCGTGGTCGGTTACCATCCATTTTCTGCCGCAGTTCCTCCGACAGGCCTCCACCACCACAGCGAAGGCTTCGCACATCAGGTCGTCGGTGGTTTCCCCCATGGCAAGCCTTCTTCGAAACCCGATGGTCTTGCCCTGAAGTTCTTCCTCCGACATCTGCTCCAGTTCATCGGAAAAGGAGTAAATCTGTTCAACAGGCCCGTCGAAGGTTTTCATGAGTTTGGCCTGCCGGTCACCGAAGAGGATTTTCACTACCTTGTCAAGCAAAATGATCCTTCCATTGCCGCCGTTGTTCCCAGGGCGCCGACCACACTGCCGGCGAAATCCGCGGCAAGGTCATTGAAACAGAACCCGGAACCGCGAAGCAAATCGTAAACCTCCTTCAGAAGCCCGATGCTGAAAGAGACGGAAACTCCAAGGACATAATCTTCCGTTGCCGCAGTCACAGCTCCGGAAGCAGCCGCGCTGAAAATGCCGTGGCTCCAGAGGTCGTCGCCTATCCGGTGCGAACAACCGCAACAGAAGATAAGCAAACACAGCGGTATTGTGAAGGGACCGAGTCTCAATTAACTCTCTCCCAACCTGTTTCGAGGAGGATAAACCTGCGGACAAGGGTGAGAAGCGAATCGGAGGCCCGGGCCCAGGACGAGTCGGAGTGCCACAGGTTAGACGCCTCCTCCAGCAGAGCCGCGGCTTCGGGGCAGTTGTCCGCCTTTACGAGGTCTCTTCCCGCCCGATACAGAAACCAGCCGAGGTCAGCTGCGGAAGATGGGCACTGGCGGGCTTGAAAGGCCTGCCGGAAAGCTTCCGCAGCAAGGTCCGCAGAGCCCTCCGCCTCGTGGCACCTCGCCAGTGCCTGCCAGTAGTAGTAGCCTTGGGGCGGAAGGGGGGCCAGAATAGAGAAACCCCCGTCGGCATCGCCCTGTTGTGCCAGTCTGCCCGCCAGCATTGTTCTGTAGAAGGATTCGCCCGGAGCTAGTTCCACCGCCATGCCCAGTAGCTCCGTGGCTCTTTCCGGTAGCAGAACGGACAACCAGCAGGCCGCGTCGGCCCGGGCCGAATCGTTTCCATGCTCAAGAGTCTGGTGAAAATACAGGGTATGCTCTCCCGGGCTTTCCAGGCGCTGTTCAGCCTGGGCAAGACGAAACCGGCAAACCCCTCCCCCGGCAACCAGTATTCCATACTTCAGAACGCTGTCCGGATTCTGCGAATGGGCCTGTAGAAGCTCACCGAGAATAGAGGAGTTCGATGGCCTTAAATCATGGGCCCGAACCGCCCACACAAGTGCGGAATCCGGCATGGACAGCCGGTTCAGTATCCATGCGGCACGGTAGGCGGGCCACCAGCTACGGGGGTTTTCATTGGCATCGGCAGCATAATGGGAAAGCGCGCCTGAAAGGTCACCGGACTGCAGAAGTGAATCAGCCGGTGAAGCCGCGGCAAGGACGAGAATGAAGGGAATCGTTTTAAAACCCTTCGATGCGCCCCGTGGGAACAACACCCTGGTACTGCAGCACAAAGGTGCTGTTATCCGTGGGTTTCCATTCGAACTGGAGGCCGCCCAACAGGTGGCCGAAGTTTTCTCCCCCGGAGAAATCGAAGGTTCTGGCGTAGCCCAGGTCAACCATGGCGTTAACCTTCGGGTGAAGGGTGAATCCCATGGTTCCCACATATGCGCCCTGACCCCAGGTACCGTTGGAGCCTGATATCATACTGAAGGTCGCGGTGCTTCCCATGCTCCGAAACCCCAGGCTTCCGAAGGAAGGCGGGTTCACAAGATTGAAGGCGCTTGATTCAAGGCCGTAACCCAAAGCAATACAGGAACAAAGAATCAGAATCGTGATACTGGTTTTCATATCGTCCCTCCTTGGTAACATGTATATTACAGGATATGCCGGAAAAAACCAAATGTTCCCTCAACCCGTCGGGAGGAATAGTGAGGCTGTCATTCGCGAAGGGTGTAGTGTTTCGACGGGAGCCTCAGGGTGGCATACTTTTCAATGTGGACACCGGAGCGCTTCAAATAGTCGAGGAGGTTGCCGTAGGAATATGCTCAATGATCGACGGTAGCTCATCCCGCGAGGAAATCCTTGATGAGCTGAGGCGCAGATACCCTGAGGAGCCGAACCTCGAGGAAGAAACAGACGCCTTTCTGACCCAGCTGAGGCAGCACGGGATCCTTGCGTGACGGCAGTAACCAGGGCTCCGAGAAAAGCCAGTCTTCTCATCACCCGGGAGTGCAATCTTTCATGCGGTCACTGCGGTGTCATGGCGGGTTCCGCCGATCTTCCCCTGTCAGTCTGGGAGGCCATTCTGGACAGGCTGGCGGAGGCCAGGGTGCTGGAACTCACCATTTCCGGTGGTGAGCCCCTTTGTCGTAAAGATTTCCATGCCTTCATTCAGATGGTTCTGGACAGACCATTCAGATTCTCCCTGAACACCAACGCCACCGGCCTGACTCCGGACATCGCGGCCTTTCTTGGGAAAGCGGGTTCCAGATTTACCTCGGTCATGGCGGGACTGGACGGCCCGGATTCGGAAACCCACGACGGAATCCGGGGGCCGGGTGTATTCGAAAGAGCGGTGAAAGGAATCAGAACCGCTTTGGAGGCCGGGCTTGCGGTGGTGACCAACTGCACGGTTAACCCCATGAACTGGAGCAAAGTGGCTGAAATCGCCGAGTTCACCCTTCAGAAGGTGGGTGTGAGGGGGTCAAAGTTTACACCGATGCTGGCCGCCAGGCACGGCATTCCTCCCCGGCTCCATCTGACTCCCGGCATGCTTGTCGCCGCCGGACGCGCCCTCGAGCCCCTGGAACGGAAGGGGCTGGCGGTTTTCGGCCCTCTTCCGGATATCTACCACATGGCCCTGGACGCCGCATCGGGAAAACTGCCCGCATCCCGGGGGAGAGCATTCGGGTGCGGAGGCTGCCGGGGCAAAGTGGTGATAGCTTCCGACGGCGCCGTCATCCCCTGCGATTACCTTGACGACATAGTTCTGGGAAGGCTTCCGGATATGACCTTCGATGAAATCATGCAGTCTTCCCCGACGCTGAGTTTCATCAGCATGGTCGACGCTCCCCGGGCGCTTCACCCCCAGTGTTCCCGCTGCGGGTTTCTTCAGGTCTGCTCCGGAGGCTGCCCTGTGAACCCGCTGCTCCGGGGCGACCCATCGGGAAAGGATGACCTGTCTTGCCTGAAAATGCTTGTGGAAGCCCTGTAATCCCTCCCCTGAAGAGCCTGTATCTTAACCCGCACCCGGGGTGCAACCTTCACTGCTCCCATTGCTGGGTGAACGAAGGCGTGGCCGTATCTTCAATGCCCGCTTCAACATGGGTCTCTCTGATGAAAGAGGCTCGAAGCATGGGGGTCGACTTCGTTAAATTCACAGGCGGAGAACCCCTTTTGTATCAGGGTTTCTGCGATGTTTACCAGGCGGCCTTCGGGCTGTTTCCAAGGGTGGCGGTTGAAACCAACGGCACTGTGATTCCGCCGAATCTGTTTCGGGTTTTCAAAGACTTTCCTCCCTTCCATCTGTCGGTCAGCCTTGACTCCCATCTGCCGCAGGTTCACGATGCCTTCAGGGGTGCTTCCGGTGCCTGGCGGAAAACAACCGATTTCATCAGGTCCCTGATTGGCCGCTCAGGCATCAGGCCACAGGTGATAATGTCCGTGTCGGAACCCGACAGGCAAGCGCTGACGGATATGGTCGGTTTCCTGAAGGGCGTCGGCGCGGGGTCTTTAAAGGTGAACCTTGTCAGCCCTGTGGGAAAGGGAGTGAACTCCTTTTTCGGCCGAAACGACCACTTTCCGCAGTGCGTCGAGTTCCTCGAGTGGGCGTTTGCCCGGTTTTCCGATGCGGTGATCACCGACGCGCCGCCTGCCTTCATGCCGATACACAGGCTGAAATCCGCGGGAAGGTGTTCAATACTGAACCTGCTGAGCATTCTGCCGGATGGAACCGTTTCGTTCTGCGGAATCGCCTATTCCATCCCGGGTCTGGCCATGGGAACATACCCCGGGGCAAGTCTGAGAGATATCTGGGAGAACTCACCCCTTCTGGCGGAACTGCGTGAAAGCATGCTGAACGATGATCGGGGAATCTGCTCCCGGTGCGTTCACTGGAAGTCCTGCATGGGAAAGTGCATGATGGAAAACTACAGGCTGGGAGGGTCTTTCTCGTCTCCCCATGCTTTTTGCGAAACCGCTTTCCGGTTGGGATTGTTCCCCGAAACAAGGCTTCATGAATAAAATACTTTCTGTTCCCAGGGCTCAGTTGCTGGCGGTGGCGCCAAAAGGCGCCGTTGTCCACAGCGCCGCGCTGGCAAGGGATAACCGCTCGCTTCTGTTCCTGGCCCCATCCGGAGGCGGAAAGAGCACCATCGCGAAAAGCCTGTTACGAAGGGGATGGCGGGTTATCGGTGATGATTCGGTGATAGTGGCGGAGGGAACCGATGGCGCGGTGAGAACCCTGCCCTGCGGAGTACACAGAATGAAAACCGGTGAGTACGACATCGCCCCCGCTGAACTGAGGGGCATTGTCTTTCTGGAGAAGGGGCCTTCACTGCTGATTCCCGTAGCCTCGGAGTACTGCTGCTACAGGGCGGAGCGGATAGACTCACTGCTGGCCGCCGATGAAGTATCCACCCTTGTGCTGGAAGACGCCAGAGCTTTTCTCTGCAATCTGTTCCTGTGTTTTCCCGCAGCAATTCTCCGGCGGGAGGCGGATGATGGTGACGAACGGTTGATTCCATGGCTTCAAAGCCTTTGAGGGGCTATGTGAAGGGCCTCTCCATGTGGCCCGCCCTGATTCCGGGAGACATTCTCAGCGCAAACTACTCTGAAGCCCGCAGAATTCAGCCGGGGCAGGTTGTGGTGCTGAAGTACGAAGGACCTTCTCCGGTGGTGCACCGTGTGGTTCGCGCCTTGAGCCGCAGGGACAAAGTGTTTCTCCTCACAGCGGGCGACCGCTCCGGCAGGGATTCGATTCCAACCGTCCTGGAACCTCTGGCCCTTGTTCCGGTAGTAACAGGTGTGTTGAGAAGCAAACGATACGCGGGAATACCTTCAGGTAAACATGTTACCCGCCTTGTACCTGCGGTTTTCTTGAGCATCTACTGCGCCCTTGTTAGAAGGTTCTACTGGCGTTAGATTTGAATGAGGGATGACAGGAGTATTGATGGACGCATTTCCTCGGGTGTACAAAAGACCTGTTTTGCACAGTCTTTCCGATGCGGGAAGCCTTGGCTGGCTGGCTATATGCGCCTCCGGTCAGAGTTCACCGGACCAATCAAACAACTGCACCGCGGGACCGGGGCCTGGAACGCAAAATCAATGCTATGCCGGCTCGGGGCCGTTCGGCATCATGATTATCGAGCAGAGGGAGCCCGGCGGGCTTTTCGCCCCGTCAGACAGGGGAAGCGGTTTCTAGCCTTGTTCGTTTCGCCGGGGGTTTCCTTCTCTTCAATACCGCCAGTGACAGAAGCCCGAGAAGCACCCCGAACCACAGCGTGCAGAATCTCATTACAAGGGTTGTGACCGCCGCCCGGGCCGGGGAAATGTAGCCCCCCAGGATACCGTCGATGGTCAGTTCTGCCAGGCCAAGCCCCCCGGGAATCATGCTAACCGCTCCGGCGATGGTTCCCGCGGCGTGGCTGAGAAGGGCGGCGCCCGGAGGAAGTGACGCGCCCATCGATCCGGCGATTACCACAAGAACCATGGCCTCCATACCCCATCCTATCATGCCCAGCGGAACAGCCACCATCATGCTTGCAGGATCCAGAAGGATACGGGCGGATGCCCGGAAGTTCTCCAGACCGCCCTTTCTTTTCTTAAGAATCGGAAGTTTGGAAAAGACAGCCGCCACCGGCTTCCATACCTGATCACAGAAAAGAACCAGAATCGCCAGTGCCGCCGCGGCGACACCGGCCCCTGCCGCTGCCAGAGCGGCATGCCCTCCGGTGAGAATCATTCCCGCCACCGCCAGCAGCACCATGCTGAGGAAGTCGGTGATTCTTTCCGCAACGACCACAGGGCTGGAACAGGCCACGGGAACACCATGGCGCTCACGAAGGAAAACGCATTTGATAAGTTCCCCCATGTGGCCCGGAGACACCGTCATGGAAAAACCGGAGAGGAAAACTGTCATGCTCTCTCCGACGGGTATTCCAACCTGAATCCTTCGCAGGAAGAAATGCCATTTCAGGAAACGGAAGAAGTAGTTCGCCAGAGGCAGAGCCAGGAAAAGGGGAATGAAGCCGGGGTGAATGGTCCCAAGCGCCTGCCCGACTCTGGTCAGATCAGCCCGAAGCACCACAACGGTGTACACTCCCACCGCCAGGAACAGCACCCAAAGAGCCTTTTTCACCCGCCGGCCAGTTCCCGCAGTTCCGCCTTCAGCTTGTCCGTTCCCGGCAGGTCGTCCAGAACCTTCAGTGCCTTGGAAGCCAGTCTGGAAGACTCCTCCCGGTCGTTCATGCGGCGGGATGCTCCGGCGGCCAGGCCAAGGGCCTGGGCTCTGCCAAGCTGCGTAAGCTGGTTGTCCGGCATGAGCTCGAATGCCGTCAGGGCATGGACCTTCGCCCGGGAATGGTTTCCCTTCCCGCTGTTCAACATTGCAAGGTTAAGGTGAACAGCGCTTTTCGAGGGGCCGCCACAGGATTCCAGGGCTTCGGTGAGAATGGCTTCCGCCTCATCCAACCGGATGTTCTGCTGTATCAGAAGGCCCGCGATGTTCATCCGAAGGGTGGGCGACAGGGAGGGCTCCAGATCAATAGCCTTTCCGTAAAGGCTTTCCGCGTTCTCCCAGTCATTGCGGCCCTGGGCGATGTAGGCCAGCTGCGCCACTGCGCCTCCGGATTTGTCTCCCTTTCCTATGGCGTCAAGAACGATCTTTTCCGCGCTGTCCAGGTTACCCGAGCGGATGTGAAAGTAAATCAGGGCGTTGGTAAGGGGGCATGATACACGGCTTTTGTCCATATTGGCGGTGAGGTAGCCAGTCATCTCGGTTATTCGGCCCCGGGCCGCCATCATGGATGCTTTTCGAAGCTGTCTTCCCTTCCAGAACCGTGACTTCAGAAGCCGGGAGCCGAGATAGACCACCAGAGCCAGACACCCGAAGGCTATCAGCAGAGGGATGGCCTCCGCCACTGCTACAGGCCGCCCCGGAATCTGCGGTCGAAATCGCTGAAACTGCCCATGGTGGAGTCGGCTCCGAAACCGGTGGTATCCGTGTGTATCATGCAATAGCCGGTGGGGGCGGTTCCCGCCCAGAAAAGCTCTTCCCGGGAGTTTTCAGCACACCCCGAAAGCGCCAGCTGACCGCTGATGCCGCACACCACAGCCTGTTCCACCTCGCCCTGCTCAGGGCCGGGGAATGAAGGCGCGGTCACCGGGTCGGCATCGGCAAAAGCCCGCCTCATGAAGCCGTTCCAGATCGGAAGCGCGATGGCTCCCCCCGCCTGCCCCGTGCCGTTCCTGGTTCGCATTCGGATAACATGGTTGTCGTAGCCGACCCACACCGCCGTGACAAGGTCGGGGGTGAATCCCACGAACCAGGCATCCGCGTAATCACTGGTGGTTCCCGTCTTTCCTCCGGCTTCCCTGCCCGCGAAGGGGCCGCCCCAGTACCATCTGGCTGTGCTGGCGGTTCCCGCCCGAAAAACCGATTGCATCATGCTGTTCATGAGGTACGCGCCGGTGCGGCTCATAACCCTTCTGCCGGGGTCAGGCTGTTCATTGCTTTCCAGAAGGTTGCCGTAGCGGTCCTCAACCCTGAGAATTGCGGTGGAACTTCTGGCAAGGCCGCCGGTGGCGAAGGGAATGTAGGCTCTGGCCATTTCCAGGGGGTTGATGTTGCAGCTCCCCAGGGGCAGGGAACTGACAATGGGCAACCTTGATTGTATGCCCATCGAGGCCGCCCGGGCCGCCACCGCCTCGATACCGACCGCCATCCCCAGTCTGACCGCCGAAACATTGTATGACCTGGCGTAGGCTTCCCGGAGGGTAACCATTCCATGAAACCGCATGTCGTAGTTTCTGGGTCGCCATTCTCCCGGATTAAGGTCGATGACCACCGGCTGATCAAGTACCACATTGCCTGGCGACCATCCCTGTTCGATGGCTTCGGCATAGACGAATGCTTTGAAAGAGCTGCCCGGCTGCCTTCGGCTCTGAACCGCCCGGTTGAACTCACTGTCCTGAAAGTCTCTGCCGCCCACCATGGCCCTTATGTATCCGGTGCGGGGGTCAATTGCCACCAGAGCGCCCTGAATGTAATCCGGCGCGCTGGTGGTTGTGTCTCTCACCGCCTGCCAGTGCGCCCGGGAACTTTCGTAACGAAGCCTTGCCCCATCACGAACCCACTGTTCCGTCTCGAAGTCCCAGATCGGTTCTTTCAGGGTAAGAATACTGTCCAGAGCCCATTCCGCAGCGGCCTGCATATCCGGGTTGAGGGTTGTGTACACCTCAAGACCCTGCTCGTAAACCGCTGACCAGCCGTACCTGGCCACCAGATACTGTCTGACGTATTCCGTGAAGTAGTTCCAGTCCTGCTCCAGTTCAAACCGAAACACATCCACCCCCAGCGGTTCCCGAAGGGCCTGGTCCCTCATGGACCTGCTGATCACCCCGTGGTCCTCCATCATTTCCAAAGCGATGTTCCTCTGGGTAAGGGCTCTGCCCGGATTGCTCCGGGGGTTGAACCCCGATGGGTTCTTCACCATCCTGACCAGCAGGGCGGACTGGACAAGGGTCAGCTCCGAAGCGGAGATGCCTCCGAAATAGGTTCTGGCCGCCGCTTCAATTCCGTACGCGCCGGAACCGTAGTAAATCTGATTCAGATACATTTCCATGATATCGTTCTTCGAGAACTGCCGTTCTATCTCGAGGGCGATGAATGCCTCCTGAATCTTCCTCTGAACGGTCTGGTCCGGCTCGAGGAACAGCCCCCGGGCCAGCTGCTGTGTAATGGTGCTCCCGCCATGCCTTGAACCGGTTCTTATGTTGTGGATCACCGAACGGATTATCCCCCGGGTGTCCAGCCCCCGGTGGGTGTAGAAGTTCCTGTCTTCCGTGGCGATGAAACCTTCTATCACCCAGGGGCTGACCTGTTCCAGAGTTACAGGGTAGCGGTTCTCCACGAAGGCAACCGCAAGCTGCTCGCCGTACATGTCATAAATGCGGGTGGCGCTGGCAGGCTCGTGCCCTCGAAGGGATGCCACCAGCAGATTGCCGTGGGACTCCCTGAAGGCCCTGGCGCTGTCGTGCCAGACCCTGTACAGGAACCCCGCTCCGAATGAGCCCGCCACCACCAGCGAGAGCATTACCCAGAGCAAAACCTCGGAAAGAACCTTTTTCACCAGTCCTCCGGAATGTCATGGTCGCGGTAGCTGTCGATGCTTCTCTCCTCGTCCTGCATGATGGGGGTTGCGGTAAACCTGGGAGTGTTGCCGTCGAGGTAAAGGAAGTACTCCGCATTTCTTGAATTGCCAATGAGATTCACACCGCTGAAGCCGGATGGGCCGGTCTGAATGCCGAACTGGCCGTGAAAATCGCTTTCGTATCCGGAATAGGTTCTGAAGACCAGCCTGTAACCGGTTCGTGTCCCGAGAAAAAGGAAAAGGTCTCCAGCCCAGTAGACTACCCTTTCCGGGTCTGGATCACCGTTCATGTCCACACCCAGCGCCCTCCATATTGGAACCCCGATGTCGTTCTCAACCTTCTGTTCGACGGTATGGGGATTCAGCTCCACCACCATGGCGTCAAGGGGCTCGCCGGAACCGGTGGTCAACAGGGCGGGATATGTTCTGGAGAGGGAGTCCCGCTGCTCGACCAGATCGCTTACAGACATGAAGACATCGGTCAGGTAGTTTATCCTGGAGGTTTCCTGGGAGACCTCGGGCTCCATCCAGACTCCGGTCTGCCTCAGATTCTGCATGGCCTCGTGATTCGCCCGAAGAACCGATTTGTTCAGGTAGGCCATCTCCCGCCATGCCGCCAGCAGATCCCGAAGTTCCAGAGGGGGGTTCGCTATCTGAAAGGTGGCCCTGTCCTGGATGATCTGATACTTCCCGGCTATCCTTATGTTACTTTGCGCCAGTCTGCTATAGCTTTCCTGCGATAGCCCTGTTACATAGGCGCGAAAGCTTTCGCCGGACCGGCTGGCAGCCTCCCAGGATGCCCACGCCAGACCGGCGTCGGTGGCGATGTCGTCGAGAAGCATTCTGGCGATCCGGATTTCCCTGCGGAGCAAGGGATCCTGCAGCACCATGGCCACCTGGTGTTCCAGAGCCAGAGAATCGTCGCCATCGCTTTGAAAATCGTAAAACAGCCCGGAAATGGCCCATTCCCCGTCCAGAAGAACAAAATCGAACCTGACCAGAGGAGGAAGCTCCTCAAGCCTGGTTATTGTGCAATAGTAACTGGTGGCGAAGTGACCCTCCGGAGTTTGAACGATTTCGGTCAGCCTGCCGTTTGGGTCGAATGCCCGCCATCTTCCGAATACTTCCCAGGGGGAAGCATCCAGGGATTCCACCGAGTCCCTGAATGAGGGAGACAGGAAACGGTAGCAGGCGGCGTCGTTCATAAGAAGGGAGTTGCTGAAAAGGAGCCCGGTTTCAATGGGAGTTCGTGGGATGACCCTCACCAGGGTATCCGGCGGCAGGGAGATGTAATCCCCGGGGGATTCGCCTCCGCATCCCGCGGAAATTGCCGTCAAAATCAGAAGAAGCCCGAGAAAGACCGATTCCCTCATTCTCCCCCCAGGGTAACCTTCAGCATTTCTTCCGGTGTGGTGATCCCGGAAAGAACCTTGAGCCTGGCGCTATCCCGCAGGGTTTTCATTCCCCGGCTTACAGCCAGTCTTCTAATATCGTCTACAGAGGCCTTTTCAGCCAGGGCAATTCGAACCGCCTCGTTCATGGTCATCACTTCGTACACGCCGGTACGCCCCTTGTACCCGGTGTTCCTGCATGCCCTGCAGCCTTTTCCACGGCGAAGAACGGTTCCGGGTGGAATGCCTATGGATTCCGCCAGGGCATCCTCGGGAACATGGTTTTCCCAGCAGTCGTGGCACACCACCCGAACAAGCCTCTGGGCGATGATGCCTCTCAGGGTGCTCATGAGAAGGTAGGGCTGAACCCCCATGTCCATCAGCCTCACCGCTGTGGTCGCGGTGTCGTTGGTATGCAGGGTGCTGAGCACCAGGTGGCCTGTCAGGGCGCTTCTCATGGCGCTCACCGCGGTTTCCACATCCCTTATCTCCCCCACCATGATGATGTCGGGGTCCTGACGGAGGATGTGCCGGAGGGCGGAAGCGAAGGTGATGTCCACCGCGGGTTGAACCGAGATCTGGTTGAACTCGTCGGTGACGAACTCCACCGGATCCTCGATGGTTGTGATGTTGACTGTGCTGGTGGAGATCGCTGTGAGGGATGAGTACAGGGTTGTGGTCTTTCCGCTTCCCGTGGGTCCGGTTACAAGGATGAGACCGTTGGGATGGGCCAGCATCTCCCGGTACCTGGCCAGGTCGTCAGCCTCGAAACCAAGATTGCTCATGTCCTGCATGAGTATCTGGGGGTCGAGAATTCTTAGAACGGTTTTCTCGCCGAAGGCCATGGGCACAGTGGACGAGCGTATCTCTACCGGCTTGCCGTCGAAGTGGGTTCGAATCCTGCCGTCCTGGGGACGCCTCTTTTCCGCGATGTTGAGCCCTGAAATCATTTTTATCCGGCTGCTTATGGGCAGATGAAGCTTTTTGGGAATTCTGTAGATGGTGTGAAGGAGGCCGTCGATTCTCAGCCTCACCACGGTGTTTTCCCTGTGGGGTTCCAGGTGAATGTCACTTGCCCTCTCTTCAAAGGCATATTGAAAAAGATGGTTCACCGCGTTGACAACTGGCCGGTCCGTTGGTTCGATGCTCTCCGAAGCCTCACTGCTCACATACCGTTCGAGATTGCCCAGGTCCACGCCGTCATCTTCATTCAGCTGCTTCACCGCTGCCACGATTGAACTGTGCAGGCCGTAGAACTGCCGTATGACCCTCTCTATCTCCGCGGGCCGGGAGATGTGAAACTGCACTTCCAGCCCGAGCATCAGCTTGAGGTCGTGATCAAGGGTTGTTCCCTCGACATTGCATGTGGCCACATGCAGGGTTTTCCCCTCCCTGCGGAAAGCCACCAGCCGATGGGCCTGGGCGTACTTCCCCGGCAGGCTGCTGGTGACGGTTTCGTAGTCCAGTTCCAGGGGGTCGAGTTCCCTGTAGGGAAGGCCTATAAGCTCCGCGGCGTAGCGGTAGAGCTTTTCCTCGCCGATTATTCCGCTTTTCACCAGGAGGGTCATGGGGTCTTCGGAACCGGCGGCGGCCAGCCTTTCGTATCTCTCCAGCGAGGCTGGGGTGATGATGCCGTCGCGGGCCAGAGTGGCGGGAATCTTCCCGGGTTCGAGCCAGCGCATCAGATCACCTTTTCCAGCACCAGGTGATCCGAAGGCGAATCCCACTGAAATGATTTTTCGATGGCTTCCGCGGCCTGTCTGGCGGAGTCGGGTTCGGCACCGTGAACAACGCCCAGAAGGCACCCCGCCTCTACCGGAGATCCACAGGGGATTTCCTGGCGCCAACCCACCATCGGGTCTACTGCGTCATCCACCCTGTATCTTCCGCCTCCCATTCGCCTTACCGCCTCACCCAGCACCAGAGCCTCGGGGCCCTTCCAGAACCCGGTTCTGGCAGCCCGGACTTCAACTTTGCAGGCGGCTTCAGGCAGTTTGGAAAACCTGTCCAGATCGCCCCCCTGGGCTTCCACCATGCTTTGAAACACACCCAGAGCCCGGCCGTTGTCAAGGTTCGAAGCGGCGGTTTCCCGGGGATTGCGAAGCCCCGACACTTCTCCCATCGCGACGGCCAGTTCCAGGGTAATCTCCCTGGTGTCTGCCGGGCCACCACCGGAGAGAACATCCAGGGCTTCCTGAACTTCAAGGGCGTTGCCCACCGCAAGCCCTGTGGGCTGGTTCATGGAAGTGATCAGTGCCACCGCCGGAGTTCCGGCGAGTTTGGCGGTTTCCACCAGGGTACGGGCCAGGCTGAGGGCGTTCTCGAGGGTCTTCATGAACGCTCCTGAACCGCACTTCACATCAAAAACCATTTGATCCGGATTCTCCGCCAGCTTCTTGCCGAGAATGCTGGCGCATATCAGGGGAATGGAGGTGACCGTTGCGGTGGCATCGCGAAGGCTGTAGAAAACACCATCAGCCGGAGCAAGTTCCGGCGTCTGACCGATCATGCAGACTCCGATCTCCTCCACCTGCTTCTGAAAACGCTTCACCGAAAAGCTCACGTCGAACCCGGGAATGCTCTGGAGCTTGTCAAGTGTGCCGCCGGTGTGACCCAGGCTTCTTCCGCTTATCATGGGTACCCTGATTCCCATGGAAGCCGCCAGAGGTGCCAGAATAAGCGAAATCTTGTCGCCAACACCACCGGTGCTGTGCTTGTCCGCCAGCGGGGAGAGTTCCGGTTTCCAACGCAGAACCCTGCCGCTGTCGCGGATGGCCATGGTGAGGGCTGTGGTTTCTTCCGGGTTCATGCCGTTTATGTAGGCGGCCATGAGAAACGCGGAAGCCTGGTACGAAGCCACATCTCCGGAAGCCACACCCGCAGCGAAAGTGTAGATATCATCTCCCGATATCCTGCCGCCGTCGCGCTTGACGGCTAGAATGTCCGTTACGGAAGCCATGGAATCGTGATCCAGCCCAGTGTGTCCGCGAAGTATACGCCTGCTGCGGCAAGCAGGACCGCGCCGGCGATCCACCATCCCGTTCCGGACCGGCGCCTGCCCCTTTTCATGAGATCGGCCAGGGCTCCGACGCTGGTGGATCCTTCCGGCAGCGAAGAGTGCCTCACCTCGTCGTATTCCATCACCTTCCGTTTCCGAAGGAGCTCCAGAACTTCAGAGGGATCCTCGAATGAGTGCTCGGTGCCGGAGGCGGTAATCACTGTGAAACTCTCCACACTGTCACCGTCGGAATCCTCCTCTTTCTGTTCAGGTTCCGCCGGGGGGCGGGTCTTCTCGAACCAGTCCGGCAGTTCCCCCCGACCGGTGAAAGCCGGCGGAAAAACCGATGATTCGCCGGGTTCGGGCAGCGGGGGTTCAGGATCGGAGGGCCGAGGTTCCCCGGAAGGCTCTTCAGCCTCTCCCAGGGCAGCCTGCGGCCAGTTCTCGAGGTCGAACAGGCCACAACTCCCCACCGGCTCCCAGATTCCTCCGGCCAGGGAAATCTCGGCATCGACGGGAACCCGTGATTCGGTAATCCATCGGCTGATGGTTTCCACATCCGGCGCCGGATACTCAATGCCGTCTATTCTCAGTCTTGGCAGATCGTCACTGTCTGAGTCAGCCTCCTTCAATTGACCCGCCAGCGCCGGAAGCGCCGAGGCCATAACACCCCCGGGAGGGGTTTTCGGCCCCTCGATGACGGCATCCGTCGAAAGCCTTCCCTCTCTGGCCCACCGCACCACCGCTTCAAAGCTTCCAGCGGTGAAGTCTCCGGAGGACATCCTGACCCTCCAGTGGTTCTCAGGGGAAAGCAGGGCGGCAAGCCTGGGATCATCGGTAACCTGCTTCCAGTCATGGGTGCCCGCGGGCCTGAATCGGTCTTTCCCATCTACTCTGAGGTCTTCCGCCCACTTCAGAAGAACGTCGAAACTCGACGCCCTGTGAACCCCGCCGCTGTGTTCAAGCTCATAGGCCTGGCTTTCAGACATGAAACCTCCTCCCCCTTCGACAACAGAAAACCAACGGTTAAAACATAATGCCTATATCACCTGGAGAAACCCGCAAGCATTCCGGACACCCTTCCATCGAAAAGAAGGGTTTCCCGCAGGCCGGCTTCCGCGGAATACGCCTCGAGCCCTGTTCTGTTCATCGCGGCGATGATCAGCCTGTCCAGATAGCTGTTCCAGTAATCGGGAACGAAACCCTGTACCCCGAAACGGTGATACAGCTTCGGGCCGGGCAGAATAGAGACAAGAAAGGCGGTTTCCCTGACGGACAGACCCGCCATGGAGGTTCCGAAGTAGTAGTCCGCCGCTTCACTGAATCCGAAGACATCGGGACCCAACTCAACTACATTGGCGTAAAGCTCCAGTATTCTGTCCTTGTCCAGATGCGACTCCATACGCCAGGTGAGAAACACCTCCTGCAGTTTTCTCGCGAGGGTCTTCTCCCGGCTCAGGAACAGGTTCTTCACCAGCTGCATGGTGATGGTTGACCCCCCCCTGGCGAATCGCCCCTGATTCATGTCCGTCCTGATGGAGTTGCGAATGTGGTATTCGCTGAAACCCCTGTGCCTTCTGAATGTTCCGTCTTCCGCGGCGCACAGCAGGGGTTCAAGCCAGGGGTTCAGATCCGGGGCGTGCACGAAGCAGGGACTGGCAACGGAATCCAGGCCGATGACCCGGCTGTTTCCCCAGCTGTCCGTCATCCGCACCGTCTCGCCGGTTCTGGACGCGAGCCTTCCGAAGGTTACCGGACTGTGATCAACCCCCAGCCTCTCCGGACGAACGGATATGGAAACATCGGAGCTGTCCGGATAGTCCCAGTCAAGGGTCAGCCGAATGTCGAAACCCAGGCTTCCCGAAAGCCTCAGTCCCCGAAGCCTTCCCAGCATGGGATCGGGAATGGACGAAGCCAGGTCGGATCCGGAAAGGGAGTCGCTGTGTATCCTGACACTGAGAAGCCTTCTGGAACCCCAGCGCCCGGTCAGTTCGTAATCGCACCCGGCGCTTCCCATCGAAAGGGTTCCCCGGTCAATCCGGAGAAGGCCGGCGCCGATGTGGAGGATTCCGTTGCCGGTGAACCGGCAGGAAAACCTGACGGTATCCCGGGCCAGAGCAGGGCTTGACAGTTCCAGGCTGGCAAAGAGAAGTTCAAAGTCCAACCCCAGGGAATCGCCTCCCATGGTGGCAATCCGCAACATTCCATGAGGCTCGGCGTGAGTGACGGCACCCCCTGAGATCCGATCAAGAAAGTCGGACACTTGGGGTCCGATCTGTTGAAAGTCCATGGCTATCTCAAAACTCGGCCGTCCCTGCTCGAGGATTATGATGAAATCCACATCCACGGACTCCCCGTTAAAGCCAGTAAGGGCACCGGCAAACTCGGCGTCCATGCCGGCCTGCCAACCTTTCGCTGTTCCGCAAAAAGAGTTTCCCGCCAGCACCGGCGGAACACCGCCGACTCCGGGAAATGAGCTGCAATCCCTGAAAACCACTGAAACACTGTCATTGCTTCGCCTGATTCCCCAGGCGGTTCCCCAGGCGCCACCGATGCTGAAAACCATGTCGCCGTGTTCGACCGTGGCTGAAAAACGGCTTTCCTGGTTGCCGGTAACAAGCACACCGTCAAGAATCGAAACCGGAGGAGTTCTGCCTGCCGTGTTCGTTGTTGGAGAAAACTCCCTCTGCTGATCCGGCATGTACGCCGTGACACCGGCAAGAACCACCTGAACCGGCTCGATTTTGAAGGGAAACCCCCGAAGGAGAACCCAGGCGGAATCCGCCACCGCGCCCCGGGCCGGAAAACACACTCCGGTGAGCAGGATCGCATCAGGAGCCAGGGTAACTCCCACAAACGATGCCCCGGAATCGTAGAGGGTCAGAGCGTCCAGAACCCGACGACGGACAAGAATGGAAGACAAAACCATCGAAACCGCGAGAACCGCGATGGTGATCAGCACCGTTGCCCACAACCGGAAAACCGGGAGTCTCATAAGAATCAGCCCCTGAGGGCCTCCTCCACCTCCCGCAGAATACCCTCCGCAGCCACGCGCCGGTCTGACGCATGGGTTATGGGCCTTCCCACCACCAGGGAGTCCGCCCCGGAGGCAATTGCTCCCCCTGGAGTCATGACCCTTTTCTGATCATCCATGGAAGCCGCAGCGGGGCGAACGCCCGGGGTGATTATGAAAAAACCGGGCCCGGTTCGTGTTCTGACGGCCCGGGCTTCAAGGGGCGAGCATACAACCCCCCCCAGACCGGCGGATTCCGCCGCCAGGGCAAGCCGAAGGCAGGCCTCCCCCGGGGTCAGCCCCGGAGCAAGAAGGGCAAGATCCGTCTGATCCAGGCTTGTAAGAACCGTTACGGCAATCAGTATTGTGTTTCCCGTCAAGGACTGCCGTGCCGCCTTCATCATTTCCATTCCCCCGGAGGCGTGAATGTTGAGAATATCCGGCTGCAGAAGGCAGGCGGACTTCACCGCGCCGGCGACGGTGTGGGGAATGTCGTGAAACTTAAGATCCAGGAATACCTGAAAACCCTGATCCCTTACTGCCTTGACGATGTCGGGCCCCTCCCTGGTGAACAGCTCCAGCCCGATCTTGACTCCGATGGGCAAACCCCGGAGGGGTTTCAAAATCTCATCAACCCCGGTGCCGCAGTCACTGGTCACCGCAACAAAAACCCTGGATACGCCATTCATGGGTTCACCACCTTCATCTCCACCAAAGCGGTTCCGCTTTCCAGCATGCCCAGCTCCGCCGCCGCCCCCCGGGACAGGTCGACTATACGCCCGGAAACATATGGACCGCGATCGTTGACCCGCACTGTAACCGATTTCCCGTTTCCAGTGTTCAACACCCTGAGAACCGTTCCGAACGGAAGGGTTCTGTGAGCGCAGGTGAGTCCGTTCATGTCGTAGATTTCACCGCTGGCGGTCTTTCTTCCGTGAAACGCTTCACCGTACCAGCTGGCATACCCCCTCAGGCGCAAACCCTGAATCACAGACTGCCTGGCGGTTATTCCAGTATACCTGTAGGCCGGTCTGGACACCAGGCCGCAACCGGAGAAAACAAGTACTCCGGCAAGCACACAGGTCTTCAGCATTCCAACAGGGCTTTCGCTTCCCGTAACAGTTCCGCCGGGGCAAAAGGCCTTCTCATGAGACGGGACCCAACCTGAACCATGGAAGCGCCCGCGGCAAGCAGTTCGAGGACATCCTCTCCGCCGCAGACTCCGCCGGATGCCAGCACGGGAATCGAAACAGCCCGGGAAACCTGCCACACCCTGGCCACCACCAGGGGAAGCAGCGCCGGGGAAGAATAGCCGGCAACCTTCTTCTTCAGAAGGGTTTCACCTGTTCTCCAGTCCATCTTCATTCCCAGAAAAGTGTTGCAGACCGTAACCCCCGCCGCTCCACCCTCCTGGGCAGCCAGGGCCGTTTCGACAAGGCTTCCTGCGTTCGGGGTAAGCTTCACCGCGAAAGGCCGGGAAGACGCCTCCGCCACACTTCGGGCAATCCTCTCCACCGCTTCGGGTTCCGCCCCGAAGGGATGCCCGCCGCAGGCCACGTTCGGGCAGGACACGTTTATCTCGTAAGCCCAGGGAACCGGTGAACCCTCAAGCACCCTTACCACTTCCTGAAACTCATCCCCGGTTTCTCCTGCCACATTGATGACCAGGGGGCAAAACATGTTAACTGCCACCTCATGTAGTTGGGATACAACAGAGTAAACACCGGGATTCGCAAGCCCGATTGAGTTCAGAAGCCCGTATGCCGTTTCCTGTATCCGGGGAGGGGGGTTTCCCTCCCGGGGGTTCAGAGTGACGGATTTGGACACCACCGCCGCCACCCCTTCAAGGCAGCCCAGTTCGGCCAGCTCTCTTCCGAATCCTGCGGTTCCTCCGGCCAGAATGACGGGTGAGTTGAAATCAGTTCCCCAGAGATGTCTTTCCAGGCATGGAGCGTTCATTCCGTCCACCTGTTCCAGTCAAGTTCGTTTCCCATGAACACCGGCCCGTCGGTGCAGCACTTGTGATAGCCACCCCCGAAGGCCGGGATGGAACAGCCTTCGCAGACACCCCAGCCACAACCCATTCTGCTCTCGGTGGAAACCTGAATCAGGTGCCTGTACTCCTGTGGAACCGTGTTCCATACCGCCCTCATCATGGGCAGGGGTCCGCATACAGCCATGGCGGCAAACCGCGAGAAGTCAATCCCGGGAAGAAGATCCGTAACCAGCCCCCGGATGCCTGATGAACCGTCTTCCGTAGCCACAAGCTCATGGCCCCCGGTTTGCAGAAGCCGGGCCGACGAGGAAGCGCCCAGAAGAACCATGGGGGGCTCGGGAAGTTCCGACTTCAGAAACGGAAAGCCGGCAGCCCCCATTCCGCCACCAATCAGAAGCCACCGGCCCGGGTCTGTTCGCCAGCCTCTGCCGAGGGGACCCAGGGTTCTTACGGTTTCACCTGCTTCTTTTTTCGCGAGCAGTTCCGTTCCCCTGCCCCGGATTTCAAACACAACCTCAAAACCCCCGGGAAGCAGCCGGTTTATGGTGAGCGGCCTTCTGGTCATGGGGAAAGGGCCGGAGCAGGGCTCCATCTCCAGAAACTGTCCGGGGGCGCCGAGAAAACCCGGAGCATCGAAAGCCAGCCGGAACACACCGGAATGGATTCTCTCCTTTTCCCGGACCACGGCGTCGAAATCCGATGCGGTCATCAAGGCTCCTCCCCGTCGTCCTGGAATCCGCCCACGGGGACATTCAGCCTCAGCGCCGCCTGAACCCCCTCCCTGGTTTCAGGGTAGTATCTCACAAGCTCCCTGAGCCGGGATTCCAGAACAGTATGCTCCTTTCCCGAGGCATCCGCAGCGAGGTATGACACCCAGAGCGCCTCGGCCCGGGTTTCGTAGCTCCAGGGGGTGCTCAGAAGCCTTTCCAGCCTGTTGAATGCCTCCGGGGCTCTTCCGGCTTCCAGCTCGTTCCAGGCGGTTTCAATAACGGCCCCGGGCCTGAAGTCCGCAGAGGGACCGGGAGGAAGGCCGAGAATGGCCTCGACCCTGCCTGCCAGGTCCGAGCTGTCGGCCAGGGCCAGAATCTCTTCGTACAGCGCCCGGGATGAATCTCCCGGGGTGTCCGGCAGACCCGCCAGCATGCTCATGGCCATGGCCCGCCGCATGGGATCCGCCTCCAGGGCGATGGTTCGCAGCTCCAGCACCGTCTCGGGGGTGCTCCCATACAGGTCGAGATGTTTCTCCGCCGCAAGCAGCCTGTATCTCCATCTGGAGGCGCTGCCCGAAGTGGCGAGGGCATCACGGTATTGTCCAAGCAGCGACAGTTCCCTCTCCCTGTCCGAGGCGAGACGTGTCCACATTGGAATCACGGGCCTTGCGGCAAGAATCGCCAGAGCCTCGAGGGCATCTTCCACCCGCCCCTGTCTTTCCAGAAGAAGGGCTCTGAGATACAGGGCTTCAGCGCCGGTTTCCATGAAGCGGTCATACTGGGAGGCATCCAGGTAGGCCTGCAGGGCGCCGGACACATTACCGGCGGTCTCATCGGATTTTCCTTTCAGCAGGGAGATGGCCGCCATTTCCCTGTCGGTTCTGTAACCACCCAGAAGGGTGTTCAAAACCGCCGAAGCCATCTCGGGCCTGCCTGCTTCCACCCACGCTTCCGCCGATGCAATGTTGGCCCGGTAGTACACATTGCCCCTGGACTGGATTTCCGCCGCCCTGAGAGCGGTGACCGCGCCGCTGTCCGGCATTCCCATCTCCATCAGGGTTCTTCCCAGAGTTATGAAGTACTCCGCCCGAAGGCTGTCATCCCCGCGGGGAGTCAGGGTATCGAGAATGGACAACGCCATCTCCGGTTGCCCGGCTTCAAGAAGAGCCTCGGACAGAAGAAGCCTGGACTGGGTATGCAGCCTGCGGTCCCGGTCGCTGACTTCCCGGAATGCCGCTGCGGCGTCACTGTACCTGTGCAGAAGCATTGCCGCCCTTCCCATGCCCAGCCTTGCCCGGTCCAGTACGCTCTCGTCTCCGCTCATGACCAGCACCGCCGCGTAGGCCATCATGGCATCCTGGAAATTGGATGTCCCGCTGCCGGTCAGGGTGCGCCTTCCCTTGAGGAGAAAAGCATCGCCGAGAAGTAGCTGGGCGTCGTCCACCCAGCGGCTCTCCGGATGGTTCTGAAGCACCTTTCCCGCGCCGTAAATGGCGTCATCCAGAAGAGATTCCTCGATTGCGAGAGGATTGTCCGGGTTTTCCCGGGCGAGAACCACCGCATCGTTGTACTTCTTTCTGGCGTTGTAGAATGTGTTGTAGTAGGCGCAACCCGGCAGCAGCATAAGAAGCAGGCCAAACCCGACGATTCTTCTCATCGATACACCCTTCCCCTGTAAAATGTCATGAGAACCCTTCCCGTCAGGGTGGTTCCGAGAAATGGAGTGTTTCGCGACAGTGAAAAACCTCCCGGGAAGACCCACTCCTCATTCGGGTCGAACAGGACCAGCGAGTCGGCCCCCTTCCCGGTCAGGTCGGGAACCGCTGCGCCGAGAATTGAAGCCGGCGCCAGGGTTAGCATTTCCACCACGGACAGCGGTTCCATCCCACCCTGTTTCACCAGCGCATCGATGGTAACCGGCAGCAGGGTTTCAAGCCCGGTAACGCCGAAGGCCGCCCGGGACAGTGGCTTGTTCTTTGATTCGGGAGTGTGGGGCGCGTGATCGCTGGCCACCGCCTGCACAAGACCACGGGAACACTGCTCCACGAGTTTCTTTCTGCTTTCTTCGGACCGGAGAGGCGGGTTCATCTTGGCGTTTCCCCCCAGTGTCGTTACCAGATTGTGGTTCAGGGCCAGGTGGTGCGGGGTTGTGTCGCATGTTACGGAAAGCCCCCGGGCAACTGCCGAAGCGGCGATTCCAACCGATTCCGGGCTGGACAGGTGGGTGAGGTGCAGTTTCGCCCCGGTTCCCTCGAGAAGCCCCACGCACCGCAATGCATCGGACCACTCCGCTTCCTCTGGGATGCCTTTTATCCCCAGGGCTTCCGACACCGGCCCGAGGTTCATGGCGCCGGCGGCGGACAGGGAGAGGTTTTCAGGATGTTCGATAATCAGCCCGTCGAAGCGGGCAACTCTTCTGAAAGCCTCGCTAAGGACTCTGTCGGACGCCACGGGCCTTCCGTCATCGGAGAAGGCCCGGATCCCCATGGAGAAAAAAGCTTCCATGTCCACCAGCGAACCTCCCTTGCCTCCCAGGGTGACGCAGGGAACCGGAACAACAGTGGCAAGGTCAAGGGCATCGCAGGTTTTCATAACCGCCTCCACCAACCCTGGGTTGTCAAGCGGGGGATCGGTGTTGGGCATCATGCCCACCATGGTAACTCCGCCGGCCAGAGCGGCCCTGAGGCCGGTTTCCAAAGTTTCCGCTTCGGTGTACCCCGGAGTTCGAAGGTGAACATGCATGTCCACCAGTCCCGGCATGACCCACAGCCCGCTGCAATCCATGATTCGGCAATCAGGCGGTGGGTTTGCCGGGGCGGGAAACTCGATTCTGCCCCGGCGAATCAGGACATCAGCCACGACATCCGTACCCCCGGCGGGGTTCAGAACCCTGGGACCGGAAAGAAAAAGATCAGTCAGAAAAATCACCCTTGCCCGATTCAACCACTCCGCTGTCAGGGGGGTTGTGAGAACCGTACCTGCCCCTTTCAACTGTTATTCTTCTGTATGGGGCGCTGTTCCAATCGTCCCGCTCCACCACGGCATCAACAAGTTTGCTTCCGGTACCCACGGAGTTGAAGGCATCGAAGAAACGAAGGGCCCATTTCTCCGTTTCATTGATTATCCGTGTTCTGTATTCATCCCCGACCGCCATGATTCTGTGATGGAAGGGCAGGTTCAGTTTCTTGTAGTCACCGGAGTTGCCGGACATGCCGTGTGCGTTCGCATGGGCCGCCATTTCATTCCACAGCTCAGTGGGAATGCCCCGGTCCGGCCTTTTGACCCATCTTCCGTTCTCCGTGACGGCATTTCCGCTGTCGGGATCCATCTCAAGCCCGAAAAGTATGTTCTGCCAGAGAGTTCCCACATTCCCCTTTCTTATCCCGTAACCGCTGAACAGCCCAACTTTGTTCAGCGGGGTGCCGCTGATACCGTGCTGGGCGATAACACAGCCGTAGGGCTGAATGGCTTCGGCGATCTCCCGGGTTCGCTCCAGATCGATGCCCTCCGACTCACCGGAGGCGCTGTCGTAGGTTCCGTGCATGCTTCCGTTGCTTATTGCCAGAAAATCAGGAAAAACTCCCCAGCTGTTCAGACCGCCGACGAAGTACTCCGCCTCTTTCACCGTGGTGAGGACGCCGGCGCCACGGATCTCTCCCACCTCAACCTCAAGGCCTATGTAGGGCGGAATGTTCAGGGCGGTGTCCCGGGTGAAGGAAAGGTTGTCCCAGTCCGGATTGTGGCTGGCGTCGATGGCCACGCTGGTCCAGCCCTGGGAAATGGCTCTGGGAATGGCTTTCATGGCATGATCCCTTTCCGTCGGGGATTTCACCGCGTAGTGGTCCATGTGAAGCCCGAAGACCATGCCGTCGCCGAGAAGGCTGGAAAAGTGCATTGCCATGCCGGGAAGGTTCCCGAAGGACACGCCGGTGTATGTGGCCTCGGACTTGGCAAGCTCCAGCATTACGAAGGAGTCAGCCTTTTTCGCCGCCCTGAGAATACCCGGGACACTCAGATGGTGCCTGATGTTGCATGCCATTACAATGGCGTTCTCACGGTTGGCCACCAGGGCGATGTCCCTTCCGGATGCCAGTCCGCAAAGGCTTCCGGGCATGGCGAGCCTTACATTCACCGGCCTCAGTTCGAGGAATTTCGTATACTTCGAAGCGTTCATGGGGGTTCCTTCCTGAAGAAGTGCTTGACCTTCGGGCGATAATGGATAAATATGCTCCAATCCGAAGGGGAAGGGAAAGCTTCAATGCGAAGACTTGGCGGCTTGGTTTATGGCCCCGTCAACTGTGTGCTGATTATCATTATGTTCGCTTTTAAGCATTACTTTCTGCTTCAGGACGATTTGGCACTTGCGATACTCAGGGGATTGTTTTTGGGTGAAGCGCTTCTCCTGGGACTCATTCCCTTCCTGGTGGGAGGGAAAAGCCCGGCACCGCGCTGGAAGAACCCCTGGTTCCTGGCACCTACCCTGCTTTTGGCGGCAAGTCTGTTTCTGGCTCTCACCAAAAGCCTCATGGGATGGGAACCCCTCTGGAATCCCGAACCCGGAATCGCTGCTTCGGTTTACGCCCTGCTGATTGCGGGATTTGGAATAGTCCGGTATGTGATCAGGATGACGGGAAAGCTGAATCCCGCACTGGTTCTCCCGGCCAGCTTCATCGCAACCATTGTAATCGGAGCGTTGCTGCTGATGCACCCCAGGGCAACCCCACCGGATCGCAGCATTTCGCCCACCGACGCCTTTTTCACCAGCACCAGCGCCACGTGCGTGACAGGGCTCATCGTTCTGGATACGGAAACCGATTTCACCCGGTTCGGGCAGCTGATCATCCTGATACTGATTCAGGTGGGAGGCCTGGGAATCATGACCTTCGCCGCCTTTTTCGCCCTTTCGCTGGGTCAGAACATGAGCCTGAGGGACGCCTTCTCTCTAAGCAGAATGATGGACAGCGACTTCATCAGCGACCTGAAAAGCATAGTTACCTCCATCGTGGTATGGACCCTGATCATAGAAACGGCGGGAGCCTTTCTTCTGGCATCCGTTTGGAGGGACATGATGCCAGGCTGGACTACCGGCATGCTTGTCTGGCAGGCTGTATTCCACAGCGTCAGCGCCTTCTGCAACGCGGGATTCAGCCTGAATTCGGCCAATCTGGAGGGCTTCAGCGCATCACCTGCCACCCCGCTGATTGTCGGGTTCCTCATAGTTCTGGGAGGAATGGGATTCGGTGTGCTGACAACGGTTGCCAACCGCTGGGTTCAGTTCATCAGGACCGGCAGAAAAACCCGGCTTCCGGTTCAGGCCAGGTTCGTTTGCCTGGTGACCGCTATCCTTATTGCACTGGCCTTCGGTGTCTTTCTTTCCTCGGAATGGAACAATTCCCTGGCGGGGATGAGCCTCGGGGAGAAGCTTGCAAACTCTTTTCTTGGAGCGGTCACTCCCCGAACCGCCGGTTTCAACACAGTACCAACCGCTTCCCTGATGCCGCATGTGAAGTGGTTTTTCGTACTGATGATGTTCATCGGAGCATCACCGGGAGGAACCGGCGGCGGTGTAAAAACCACTTCGCTCGGTCTGATGTTTCTTTCCACAAAATCCCTGCTCACCAGCAGGCTGAACCCGGAAGTATGGAAGAGAAGGATTCCCAACTTCGACCTGCGAAGGGCAGGAGCCATTTTCACCATAGGTTTCCTGACATTCGCAATATCGTCAACGCTGCTGATGGTATCCGAGGGTTCCCGGGGGGATTCTTTCGAAACCATCGATTATGCCTTCGAAGCCATGAGCGCTTTCGGAACAGTGGGTCTGTCCACCGGTGTCACCCCCACCCTTACCACCCTGGGGCGCTGGATCGTTATCATTACCATGTTCATCGGGCGCACCGCGCCCGCAACCCTGGCCGCCGCCACCTTCAGGGTCACAACATCCCGCTACCTGTACCCTGAAGCGCGGATCACGATAGGATAGGCCACAAATGGACAAGCCCGGAAAAATCGCGGTCATCGGCCTGGGAGCCTTCGGCAGCAGCCTGGCCACCGAACTGGAGAAACAGGGCGCCGAAGTGATCGCCATCGACCGCAGCGAGAAGAAGATACAGGAGATCAGCAACAGGGTCTACAACGCAATTTGCTTCGACTGCACCGATGAGAGCCTTCTCCGGGGGCACGGCCTTGCATCGGTCGACCTGGCGGTTGTGGCCATAGGAGAGGATTTCGGAACCAACGTTCTGGTGACCAGGATCCTCAAGGATATGGGGGTCAGGGTTTTCAGCCGGGCGGGTTCAGACAGGGAACAGAGGATTCTGGTGGCGGTTGGCGCCGACGAAGTGTACCGCCCTGAGCACGATCAGGGCATCAACAAAGCACGAGCCATTACCTATACGGGTGTGAAGGAGTATGTCCCCCTTCGCTCGGGAATCGAACTTCGGATCACCGAACCGGCGCCGGACATGCTGAGCAAGCGAATCAGCGAACTGGACATCCGAAGGATTTACGGCATCAATATTGCCTTTTTCGGCAAGAGAGTGAAGACCGGGTTCGATTACAGGGTTCCGGTGCCCGATGACATTCTTGAGAAGGAAGACCTTCTCTGGCTTATCGGAAGCCGTGAGGATTTCGACAGGCTTGGGCGAATGTAGTTTCAGACCAGCCTGGTAAGCATTCCCACCGAAACCAGAACCGTTTCCCTGTCCCTGTTTATGCTGGTGAACAGTTTGAGGGCCGTGGTGGGGGATGGATGCTTCTTGCACAGGCTTTTCACGAACAGCGCCATGGTTTCCGGAAACAATGTATTGTCAAGCAGCTGCTCCCTGAGTACGATGGCGTCGCCTTCCTCGTAATCCAGGGGATGCATCCATTCCTCCTTCTTCTTGAGCTTTGCCATCAGCTCCGGAATCGCGCCCTCGCATTGGGGCCATACCGGTCGGAGGGAATCCAGCCAGGCATTCACCGCGGCCAGAACCAGGGAGACCTCCGCTATTCCCAGAGGAGACAGGTCCCGAATTTCCCCGTCACGAAAGTCAGCGATACCGTTCCTGGTTTCATCGCTCTTGAGAAAGTCTACCAGCTGTCTTCCCTTCAGGGTTGAGCCTGAGGTCCATCCCCTGGATACCTTGCCCTCACGGACGGGGATGAGAAGTGTTCCCCCGGGGTAGTTCAGGGTTACAAGACCGCTTTCGGAAGAGGTGCGCAGGGAATGCAGAAGTTGAAGAACCTCTCCGTCTCCGTTCTCCAGCTCTGTTAGAACCGGGTCTTCCCTCAGGAGCTTCATCACCGTGGAAAGGCAACCCTCTTCGAGGTATCTGACGGTAAGACACAGTTCCCTTGGTTCGTGTTCAATCCAGTTGATGAATGACTGGGCGTCAAGGCATGAACTGCCGTGGATGTAGTAAGGGGTTCCGTTTCTCAGCATCAGCCGGGAAAGAATCTCTCCCTCGCAGGTGACCTCCCAATAGCCGTCCCTTTTGAAGTCCCTGTCCTCCAGGGCGCTGTCCAGCACTTTCCTGAGTTTTAAAAAGTTCACCGGAATGCACTGGAACAGCTCTTCTGAGAAGGGAAGAAGGAACATGGTCCGCTTCACCTCACCAGCATTGTGATTCGGGAGAGATTGGGAAAACCTCTTCCCGGAAGCCAGGACCAGTAGATTACCAGAGCCTTGCCCTTGATCAGGTTTTCGTCGAGAGGGCCCCATATCCTGCTGTCGCTGCTGTGATCCCGATTGTCCCCCATCATGAACACATGGCCGTCGGGAACCACATAAACAGGTTCGCGGTTCCTGTTGAACACCACATTCTCGACCAGGGTTTCAAGGGCGAGATCCGGCACCCTTCCCCGAAGTCCCGGAATCGTTCCGGGCCAATTTTCGTCTATTATACTGGCCCTGAATGGATCCTGGAACATGGTCGCCCACGGCGACGGGGAACCGTTGACGAAAAGCGTGTCGCCCCGAACCTGAACCGTATCGCCGGCCAGAGCCACAACCCTTTTTACGAAGTCGGTGCCGGGCGAAGCGGGATACCGGAAGACTATGACCTCGCCGATGGCAACATCCCCGGTTCCGGGCATCACCAGGCCGTGTTCACCTCCCCTGAAGTTGTGCAGCAGCGGTCTGGCCCGGTCGGTCCAGGGGATGAACTGCCCCTTGGTCACCTTGAGAACAAGAAGGTGATCCCCCACCAGCAGGGTGCGTTCCATGCTGGGCGTGGGAATCCTGAAGGCTTCGATAATGTACGGCCGAAGACACCCGAAGAAGATTATAAGTGCAAGGGCCACTTGCAGAAACCAGTTATAGGTTTTCAAGGTTTTTTCGGTCATGGCTCCCCTTCCCGACCGCCCATCATTGCCACTTGTGAGCTATCCGTCAACGGTTGACACCCCTGAAGCCTTCGGTAATGTTCGTCGCCGGTCTGCCGCGGCCGGGCGCCGAAAGCTTGGAAAGGGCGGTTATGGCTTCATGGAAGGCCACAGGGAAAGACTGAGACAGCGATTCCTCAGGGCGGGCATCCGGGGTTTCACCGAACGGGAGTCCCTGGAATTGCTGCTTACCTACGCCTGTCCCAGGAAAGATACCAGGCTGCTTTCCGCAGCCCTTCTGGAAAAGTTCGGCGGCCTGTCCAGCACGCTGAGGCAATCTCCCGCAAATCTTCAGACGGTTGAGGGCGTTGGTCCGCAGACGGCGGTGCTAATCTCCCTCGTGCTCTCCATTGCCCATCAGTCAGCGGCTCCGGAAGCGAAAAAGATCAAAATCACAGGACCCGAAGTGGTCAGGGAATACCTGTGTTCCCGTCTCGGAAACCAGAGACGGGAGCGTTTCTGCGCCTTTCTTCTGGACCAGGACAACACCCTGCTGTCCGAGGCTGACCTGGAGTTCGGCACTGTGGACAGGGCAACGGTTCACCCCCGCAATTTGCTGGAGAAGGTCATCGCCCACAACGCCACCGGGGTGATACTGGTGCACAATCATCCCGGCGGGCGGCTGGAGGCCAGCCCGCAGGATGTTTCCCTGACAAAAGCACTTTCCAGGCTGGGAGACGAACTTGGGTTCAGGGTTCTGGACCATTTTATCGTAACCGACTCGGGGGTGATGAGCCTTCGGGAGCGGGGTCTGCTTTGAACTCAAGAAGAAATCCAAGACGATGACCCAACGCGAAGCCGCCGTTTTCGTCGAACGCGCATGAAACACAACCCCGGGGCAGGGGAAGGTGTTCCCCCCGGCGGTAGAGCCCCGAAGGGCTGAATAGAGCCGCGACCAGAATGCCCCCGGATCCCACGGTCAACCCCTTTGGCCCCTCCATGCCTGGATCAATGTCGAACCGCTCCCATTCTCCGCCGGTCAAACCGGGGTTTCTCCACCAGCGCACACCCCCCTCGGAACAGGCGATGCCCACCGCGTCCGGAAAACCGTCTTCATCCATGTCCACCGGAACCACGCTCTTGATGCCGTGGTTAAGAATACCGATCCGGGACGGTGCCGGATGGCCTCCGGTGTTTCCAACCAGATGCAGCCCTGTTCCACAGCATGCCACAAGCAGGTCTTCACGACCATCCAGGTCGACATCCACGGCGCACAAACCCCTTGCCCCGGGGAGTTCGACCAGGGGTCGAACTTCCGTCTCATCGACGAGAACCACCATCCCCGCGTCCCGCAGAGCCACCGCCAGAGAGGGCGTTCCATCCCCGTTCCAGTCTGTCTCAACGGCGGCGAAGGGTCCTCCGGGCATGGGAATTTCCCGGGTTTCACCGGGCAGCCCGACCAGCAGAATGTCTGCTCTCCGGTCGCAGATTACCGGTATGCCCGACACCACCACTATTCCCTGGGGTTCCAGAAAGCTCTCGGTGTATTCGACCAGGCTCCAGTCATCCCTGTAAACAAGGTACACCCCCGGGGGATCAACGCAGCTCACCACCCAGCAGTCATCTCCCAGGGCGGCAACATCCACCGGAACCCCGGAAACACCAATTATTCTGTGGGCTCCCGAATTCACAACCTCAAGAATGCCGAAAAGGAATGTGAGAAATGCGTTCATGCTTCCAAATCCATTGGTGTGTCCCAGTCTGAAAAACCCTGATGCGGCCGCATCCGGATCATGACCGCGTCACAATCCCGCCACAGCCTTCCCACCGCAAGGTGCCCCTTCGCAATGGCGTTCCCCGCCTTCTCGCGAAACCCCGGGGGCACCAGGGCGCACAGGGGCTCCATTACACCGGGATGGGCCACCAGCGGTGCGGGGCGGCTGATTCTCAACAGGGGCAGCAGCATCTCCGGCTCGGCCAGCGGCAGGTCGCATGGTACGAAGAGAACCCCGTCATAGAACTCCCCCAGTGCCCAAAGAGCGCCGTGTATCCCTCCCAGAGGGCCCTTTCCGGGAATCAGGTCGGGAATGCCCCGGGGACCGCTGACAAACACCCGGTCCACCCCCGCCCCCGCCAGCACCCTGCCGGCCCTGTGGCACAGCGTTTCGTTTCCCCGCACCAGCAGAGCCTTTTCTCTGCCCATTCTTGAGGAAGCGCCCCCCGCAAGTACAACGCCGGCGACCTTCAACTCCGGGGCCTTTCAAAGCTCATGTGCGCCGCGGATGACACGATCTTTCTTGCGGTGTTCAAGATCCACAGCGCGGTATAGGCCCACAGGGTGATCGTAAGGCCGGAAACTCCCCCCGGGGAGAAAAGTGACGCCACCGCCGCAAAAAGGGCAAGATTGACCCAGGGGTGAACAACCAGCGAGAGAGCGTGTTCGATTCTTCCCGATTCCGGTTTTCTTACGAAAAGCCTCTCAATGGCGGCTCTTTCTCCGGCGGACGCTTCGGTGTCAGGATGGTTCGAGAAGCTCTCCAGCAAAGTCTCCACCGCGCAGAACCTCACCACGAGCCAGAGGCATCCCACCAGGGCCCCTGCAGCAGCAGCCGGCCAGCCGCCGCCGGCAAGAAACGCCCCGACCCCCCAGGAGAGGTGAAACAGGCTTCGGGACGCCGCGTCTCCCAGTTTATCAATAAACTCTCCCCGGGCAATCGCGCAGCTTCCGTGGTAACGGGCCAGTTCGCCGTCGCAGGCATCGAGCAGAAAGGAGAGCTGAAGCAGAAGCGCCCCGGGCAATGGCCGAAAGCCGAAAAGCACCGCGCCAAAGCAGGCCACAACCCCCTTGATGATGGAAACCAGGTCTGCTCCCATGCCTGCGGCGATGAAAAACCTCGTGAGGTGAATGCTCACCGGACGGATCACATGTTTCCTGTAAAGGCACATGTCCAAGCCCCGGGGCTGGCAGATCTCCCTGAGTTCCGCGGCGGATTTCAATGTGACTCCCCGGGAAGACTGACCCTGGTCACCAGCACCGCACCGGGAAACCTGTTGAGTGGCCAGAACAGAATCGAAAGCAGAAGGAACACGCCGTGGGCCAGTCTTCGTAAAACCTTCCTGTGCTCTATGATGTAGACAGGAAACCGGAGCTGCTGGACGAAGCCGCGGCAGTACTCGGCTACCGTTGCGTCGGGACGGTGGCTGAGAACGACTTCCTTCAGGGATGATACCTCCCTCTTGGGGCCGTATCTCCAGCGGTTCCGCTTCTCGAGATACGCCCGTACCCGTCGGTGAAGCCCGCAGGGGGCAGCGCAGATCAGAACAACCCTCCCTCCCGGCGCGGTCACCCTGAGGGCCTCCCGAACCGCCAGAGACAGGTCCTGGTCTGAAAGCAGGTCAAAAACTCCGGAGCTGTACACAAGGTTGAAGGTTCCGTCGGGAAAGGGCAGGTTTTCAACCCTGGCAACGGCAAGCCGGCTGGAATGAGCTTTAGCGTGAAGAACCGCATGACGGGAAAGGTCGACACCCACCACCCTGACGCCATGCCCGGCTACAAGGCTCATTACCGTACCGGTTCCGCATCCGGCTTCCAGCGCGTATCCGTTCGGGGTCAACGCCCCGGAACGCCGGACCTCGCTCAATATCAGCCTTTTCAACTCTCCCCAGCGTGACAGGAACACTCCGATGGAATGGATCGGTCCGTGAGGCGGGCAATCCTGCCAGACCTGATCCCAGGGGTTCGTCTCTTTCATTGAAAGCGTCTCCGGGCTCTCTGGAGGTCTGCGGGGGTGTCTATCTCCTCCCAGAGGTTTCCATCAACGAAAACCGCTTTCACCAGCCCTTCCTCCGCAAGAAGCGTAACGGCGTCGTCCAGGGAGGCTCTGTCGCCGAATCGGGAAGCCGCCCGTTCACAGCATTTTCCAAGCTCTGGAAGAACCGTCTTTCTGAAAAGAAAGATGCCCATGGATTCACCGGAGCAGTCGGCGGGGTTCAGGTTTTTCGACAGCCTCACAAGACGGTTGCCGCAAACTTTGGCCTTCATCGCCTCCGAGTCGCCTGATTCGGAATCCAATGGAACAACCGCGCCCCATCCGGTAGAAATAGCGGCTTCAGCCATTGCCGGCTGCCAGAGAAGATCGCCGTGAACCACCAGAGCATGTCCCGAAGGGAAACAGCTGACGAATGAACCCAGAGTTCCGGAAGCGGAAGCTGAAGATGACTTTATGGGAATCCCTCCAAGGCATTCCGTCATTCTCCGCACTCCATCCCGGGCGTAGACAACACGAACACCCTCAGGCCGCAGCCCCAGGGCGGCGAAGTTCTCGAAATGCCTTTCCAGAATCGTTTTTCCCCGGATTTCAAGGCAAGCCTTTTCAACTCCGCCAAGCCTCGTTCCACTGCCGGCGGCAAGCACCACCCCGGACAGACCAGTCATAATCGCATTGCTCGATCAGCCATAACCGAGCATAAAATGGGGTCTTCGCTGAAGTCAATTCACACCGGGCAAACACACCCTTAACAATGCACCGGCATGCTTGAAGGGGAAGGGAGGTTAAAATGATGCCGGTGTCTCCACTCTCCTGAGGAAGGGGCATCTTTTTTGTTCATAGTCTCCCTTCGCCTTCCCTCTGGAACTCCCTTCGAAGTATGGTCCGCCGGGCGAACTCACAATTCTTTCCACGAAGGCGAAACTTGCAACCCTGAGGCTTGTTTCATCCACAGGCAAGAAACTCCGCGAGCAGCTTCAGAGGGATGCTGACCTTTCGCTGGCTCTTTGTGAACGCTTCGAAGCGGAACACCGCCTTCTCAGTGAAGTCTTCTCTCCAGAGCTGTTCGGAGAAAGCGGAACAATCCCATCCATGGAGCTGGAGGAAGCACAAACTCGCTGAGGGGAACTCTGCTGTCAAAGCACGGGGCGCCATCGCCGAACGCGCTGCCCGGAAGTCTTCTTATCGCGCCGAAACGCAGCCTTGCAAGCCTTTCACCCGCCAGGGCTCCCCAGCGCCTTGCCGTGAGGAAAGCCAGGGTCATGGCCATGGGAGAAGACCCGGGAAGGTATGGAAAAACACCGATGTACACCTTCAAACCGGCTTCCGAGGCGACTCTGATTGCAGAGGCGGTTTCCGGAAGACCGAAATTCTTGCCCAGAGATGCCATATCCTCTTCACGGCCTCCGTCGGGGCTGAAACTCACCGCGGTACAGCCTGCCTTCCTGATGATCCCGGCGTATTCGGCGGTGAAGCCAAGCGGCGTGTGATAAGCCTCCCAGGTCAGGCCGGAGGCTGCCACCGCCATAGCCGCCTCTTCCCCGGCGCCCGGGCTGTGGTTCAGAACGGGAGCGCAGAGAAAGATGTGGCTCACACCCCTCTTCTTCAGCAATGCCGCTTCTTCACTCAGCAGGGAGCTCCTCTTGCTCATCACCACCCTTCCGGAGAGGGAGGGGTAGACACAGTAGGAGCAGGCCAGATTACAGCCCCTGCCAGCCTCGATACCCACGGAAAGATTGCCCTGAAAAGGAAGATAGGGCTCGAGATCGACAAGATCCCACCGGGGCCGGGGAAGGCTGTTCTCCCAGTGTCCAACTGTACCGCCGGTGATGACTGGCGCCGCGGCTTCGATTTCACTGTGAAACAGGCTGTAGCCTCCTCCGCCCACTGCGATATCCGCATTAGGGAGAATTTCCGAGGCCAACCTGACCTGCCGCAGAAACGCGGGAATGTAACTGAAGGGATCGAATGGATTTGTGGTATCCGCGTTCCGAAGGGAGAAGCCGATCCTGCGGGGTTTCATTCTCGAAAGACAGCGCTTCAGGGCTGGAATGGGGTCGGCGACAGTGTTGAGATCAAGCACTTCGCAGTCATCCATGGAAGCCGCCACGGTCAGCAGGCCCAGTGGAACCACAGGATGCTGCCTTCTTCCCAGCCATGGCTGAACCAGCAGGGTTTTCACTGTTCCTTCCCGTACAGCGCCGCCATCATTCTGACACTTCCACCTTCACCGAGATCATGAAAGGGCCTGTGTGGCCAGCGGCGCTCGAGAACCACGAAGCCGCTGTCCTGAAACACCCGGTCCCACTCGGAAAACGACCGGTGGAACTCGTTGTTTCCGTTTCGAAACCGAACTTCCAAAGCTCTCTGTTCAAAGGGTGAGGGGTCGGTGAAGGCCCAGTCCTCCAGAAGCATGAACCTTCCCCGGGGAACCAGGACGCGAATGGACTCTTCCAGAGTCGAACGCAGGTCATCCGGTTCCAGGTGATGAAGGACAGCCATGGCCAGAACCGTGTCGAACGACCCGTTTTTGAAGGGAATCGCCGTTGCGTCCGCGCAGAGAACTGTTGACGCGGGAGCGTTAACTCTTGCGACGGGCAGGAAAGCCTCTGTGACATCGGTACACACCATAAGCTCGGGATGAATGCGCCGGGCTGCCACGGCCGGGCCGCATCCAAGTTCAAGAATCCGCTTTTCAATCCGGATAAGGGCGGCAACCGTTTCATCGGCCCGGGAGTGTTTTCTGCCGGACGCGTACGCGGCGGCCTTCTCCCGGCTCCAGCCTCTCAACGGGTTTCCTCTCCATGGCCCAGGGACTGGGCAAGGGGCGTATCCGCCCTTCTGCAAAGGCTTTCGAACAGATCGGCCAAAAGCTTTCGAGAGGGTCTGACGGTACCCGGCGGCATGTTGTCAATGATGGTTTGTGAGAAAGCCACCAGAAGCGCCAGAGTCCAGAGGCAGTTTCTGGGGTCGGGGCCAGGCACTTCCGAAGCCAGGTGAATTCCGTCCCAGGTGCAGCCGCCCCCGCAGATCCCCAGGGCGGCACACCCGGCGCACGGAGGATAGTTAACAGGATTTCTTCTCCCCCAGTCGGTGATCCCGGTTGTGTTAACACAACTGCTTACCGACCCGTCGGGCCGGTAAACCAGTTTGCCCCCCTGGGCCGAGCAGTCCCTGTGACGGAAGTTGCCGGTCACAACCGGCAGAAGCCTTCTCGCCACCTGGTCCACAAACACGCCGGTGTCCAGACTGAACCTGTAGGCTCCCAAAATGATTCTTGCGTACTCCCCGCCGGTGACGGGTTGAAAGCCCCCGGGTGTGTAGTGCTGAATGTTTACACCGAAACTCACCGGTCTGAACCTCTCATGGAGTCTGTAAAGCATTTCCGGAAGAGACGGAGCGTTGTGGGGACCCGTGACAAGAGATATCCCCGCGGGCAAACCCGCTTCAAGGGCCGTATCCAGAGCGCCGGCTGCGCTCTTCCAGGAGTTCCCCCTCAGAATGTTGTGCTCCTTCTCGAATCCGTCCATGGAAACCACCAGGGCGGTTCCCCGCTCCCGGAGAAACAACGCAGTCTCCCTGTCCAGAAGGGCGCCGTTGGTGAACAGCACGGCCTGCCCCTCCCAGCTTTCAAGAAGTGTGGTTACGGCGCGGCGGTGAAGAAGGGGTTCTCCTCCGGTAACCAGCAGCAGCTTTTCCGGCGAAGAATGGGCAAGAACCGCCTTCAGAGCCGGCTCATCCATGTCGCCGTGAAACCCGCCGGCAATCCTGGCGCTGCAGTATTCGCAGGAGAGATTGCACCTTCCGGTTACAACCGCCTGCACCGCCCTGAGCTTCAGGGGTGGCTCCGGGGGCGGTGACACCGGACCATCCAGCGGCGGTGTATCTCCGAAATAGAACTCGATGGAAAAGGGGTTCACATGACAGTTCTTCCCCAGACGAACCCAACCACCTGTCACCGCAGTTCACCCCCCAGCATTCCTTCCGGTTGAGGCATCCGGGCCCTGTCCAGGATTCCCGGGGGAAGAAACGCCGCAAGCTCTGAGGGAGAGAGGGGACCGGGAGGCCTGTCCGGCGGCAGGCTGTCAGTTATCAAACCCAACAGCCATTGAAGAAAAGCCCTTTCAAAACTGCATCGCTCTTCCTTCACGCCGGTAAGGCTGCCTGTGCGGGCCATGGCGTCGTAAAGGCATCCGCCGCCGCAGAGGGCCACACAGGGACAGGAAAGACATTCATCCCTGTACACCGGCACAAGCCTGGCAAAAGAGTCAAGCAAGGAGGGAACCTCCTGCGGGGAACGGGCACAGTACACTCCCGCCGCGGCCATGCAGTCACACGGACTCACAGCGCCCCCGGGGGAGAACACCAGCCTTCCGCCTCTTGAGGGGCAGTCTCTGAGCCTGGGAGTTGATGTAACCAGAGGCCTGAGCCTTCTGAACAGCTGTTCCACATACATCCCCTCTGCGAGGGCGTGGCGAAGACAACCGGTTATCGCTTCGAAAACATCCTGCCATCGGGCCTCAAAGGAATTGACAGGGGTTCCGGGTCCGGGATGCATCCAGATGTTCAGGCCCATGTCGTCAGGCTTCAGAGTGTGCATCAGATGCAGGAAATCGTCTCTGACCCGGGTGGCGTTTCCCCGGGTCACGGTCATGCTTATCCCCACCCGACAGCCCGCGCTTCGAAAGGCGCTGAAGGTTTTCAGAGCCATTGAATGGGAGTTGCGGCCGGGCAGGGGCCTCAGGGCATTGTGGATGTCTTCCCTGCCGTCCATGCTCACGATGACGAAACCATCCCTTTCCGCCATCGATTCCGCGATCCTTTCCGGAAACTCCAGGCCACCGGTGGCCAGACAGAGGTTATGGCCCGGCTGAGCGTTCTTGATGATTCCCATCACCAGTTCCGGCTCGAGCAGGGGTTCGCCTCCGTAGATGAGAATATCGGCCTTGTCCGCCGCCATCTTCCGGAAGAGTTCCATGCCGTTTCGCACCTCGGCCCCGGTCATGGTTCCCAGTGTGGCGGGAACGAAGCAGTAGCCGCATTTTCGCGGGCACGCGCCTGTAACGAAAAATGTGGCCATGGTCACGCCCGGAGACGAGGAGAAGCTTCGGTACTTCTGAAGAAGCCTGTCGGGGTCGAAGGGTGACGGCTTTCCGGGAACCGGGCAAATCTCCAGTGTCAGCGAGTTCAGGATGACTTTTCTACCCCCCGGGGATGTGAAGGGGTGAAGAAAGATCTCACTGTCCAAGGGGCTCCCCGATCATCGTACACAGATAACTGGAATGGATGAACTCCTTTCCGTCCTGTTTGTCCATTCGAAGGTTCGGCGGGGCGGCGCCCCTGAGGTGAAAGCAGTAGTCATCGGGCATGGAGAGCCCTGTGTAGTATCTCCTTCCGGCACAGCCTCCGAGGCAGATGGCTTTCCAGGGGCAGGAAAGGCAGTCTTCCGGCACCGGGGCGCCGTGGCATAGTTCGCCGCATGAGGCCAGAAGCTCCGGACGCTCCAGAATCTGTTCCATGTTGACTCCTGTGGGACCCCAGTAGACACAGGGAAGCACTTCTCCCGACGGTGAAACCCTGAAACCGTGAAGACCACAGGGTGAACCCTTGGGGGCAAGGGAATGGCCATGGAAAGCCAGGGCCGCATTAACAACAGGTTCGGAGCACGATACCACACCGGTTTCCCTGAAGAACACGGAAACCGCCTTCCAGAAAGCCTCGAATGATGGCTTCAGACCCTGGTCATAAACGGGTTTATATACATTTACCCGAAGGGGAACACCACTTTCCCTGGAAAACCCGCACATCTCTTCCATGCGCTCTGCGTTCCCCTTCATGAGACACATGGCCAGTGAAACCGTCACCCCCAGATCCCTGCAGCGGGCTATTCCGTCCTCTACCATCCTGAAAGCCCCGGAAGCCCTTACAGCGTCATGTTCGCCGGCGGTGGGGTAATCCAGAGACAGGTCCACATCGTGCAGACAAGAGACCGTTCGGTCCGGCAGGGCGGAAAGACTTGGGCCCGCTGTGGTAAGGGCGAGGTGAATACCCCTTTCCAGAATGGCTTCCACCACCCGGATGAAATCGGGGTGCATGCACGCCTCGCCGGTGCCGAGGTTAATCGCGGATACCGGAAAAACGTCGATGAACCGGAGAAGCCTCTCAGAATCCAGGTGAACCGGGTTTCTGCCGGCGCCGGAATAGCAGTGGGAGCACGAAAAGGGGCAGGCCGAGGTTAGCCCCACACCTACTGAGTAACCGGTCAATTAACCTCCAGAAGCCGAAGCGCCGAATCATGGGCCCTGCGCACAAACTCCCGGGGATCCGACGGAAGGGCGAACAGATCCACCACCAGTGGCCCGGAATATTGGTGATGCGCCATGGCGGAAACAAGGAGTTTCCAGGGATACACCCCGTCTCCGGGTAAAAGATGAACATGTTCCCTCTCCGGAACATCCTCGATATGGCAGTGGAGAATCCTGCCGTCTGCCATGCTCATGGCCGTCCCCGGGTTCAATCCCTCAAGATGGGCGTGTCCGAAATCCAGGTTCAGTCCTGCCTCGGGTCCAAGCTCTTCCGCGAGTTTGCCGAACTCCCTGATTCCTTCGAGGAGTGTTCCGGGCTCCGGTTCCCAGGCGGGCCTCACACCCGGTGGAAGCCTGTCCATAACCCATTCACACTCCTCCAGAAAACTTCGAAGAGAGACGCTGTTGAAAACAGGAGAACCCAGGACTGCCACTCCAGTTCCCATTTCCTGCGCTTTCTCAAGAGTCAGCGCAATATGTCTTCTCCTGGTAGCATAATCATCCCTCTTTCCGTGATAGCTCACCGCGGACAGGCCAAGTCCACATAAATCCCCCCGATAGTCCATGGCATCAGGGTGCTCCATGCAAAACTCCACCAGGCAAAATCCCGCTTCGGCTATGTGCGCCAGTGCCTTTCCAAGAGGCAGTTCCGCCATGCCGGACGTTCGGAACCCAAGCCTTTCCCGGAACATCATTCCCTGGCCCAGCCCTCTCCTGTCAGCGCTCCCGTGGGGCAGGCAGCGGCGCATGGAGCGTCGGGGCAGCGCAGGCACAGGGAAGTGAACACCGGAAGATATGATTCGTACTCCCCGGAACGCTCCGTTACAACCAGACCCCCGTTACCCCTTTTCCCTGAAAGCCTCTGAAGGCAGGCCAACTCGCAGGCCCGGCATCCCGAGCACCATTCCGACACTATGGCAACCCCCGGGTTTGCCCGGAGTTCCGGCATCCGCAGGGGGTCATCCGGGGCGGGCAGCAGTTCGGGTCCCGGGGAAATGCCGCACGGAATGCACCTGAACGGGTATCCAAGGCCGCCCCTGCCCTGCATGCCATGGGACAGAAGGTTGTTGATGTTCAGCTTCCGGCCGGTTGTCTCATCCATGCCCGGAGGCCACCAGCCATGCTGAGCCATGAGCGTGCCGGGAGGAACCCTCTCAGTGATCCGGGCCACCCTTCCGCAACTGCCCCATGGAGATGAAAGCGTAACCCAGGAACCGTCCACGATGGACTGCCGTTCAGCATCCGCCGGGTTCACCTCTACCAGTGGCAGGGGATTCCGTTCCAGAAGGCTTTTTACGTTCCTGTGTTCGGAATGGAAGAAAACCGGTGTCCTGGCACCGGTGGTGAGAAGAAACGGGTGTTCTTCATCAGGCAAGGCGGGGGGAATGTACCAGGGAGCCGGGAGAAGGCCGGCGATATTCATGATTTCCGGCTGAAGCTCGATTCTCCCGGAGGGGGTGGAAAAACCCGGCAAGCCGTCGCTTCTCAGCAAACCTTTCTCATGCTTTCCATACAAGGTTCCCGGCATTACCCAGCCCCGGGCGGAAAGCTCACGCCAGCTCATGCCGGAGGGGAGCAGAACATGGTCGAACCAGCCCTCCACATCTGACCATGGAAAATGCTCCGGCGCAACCCTGCCCCCGAAATCCAGCACTATCTCCATGTCGCTCCGGGTTTCGCCGAGGGGTTCAACCGCCTTGTTCACCGCCGCAAGCTGAAACCACCAGTTGCGTATGCCCTTCCTCTCAGGATAACAGGCAACGGGAAGAAACACCGTCCCGAACTGCTCTGCGGTTGGAGTCATGAACAGGTCGCAAACCACCACCTCGGGTATCCGGGAGAGCAGGCGGGCCGCCCTGTCCGGAGCCGCGAAACCGTTGACAACGGTTCCACTGCCCTGCACCCAGGCGCAGGCCACATGCCTTCCAGCTTCCATCTCGTCCAGAAGGACATCGGACTGGGCGTAGGGGTAGCCCATGGTGGTCATGGGGTATCTGGACGCTCCGGTCTTCTCCGGGTGGGATCCGGCTCTTCCGCTTCTTGGAATCCCAAAGGGATCCGTGGTGAGAACACACCCTCCGGGCACATCCAGGTTGCCTGAAAGAACAACCAGCGATGCCAGGGCGTGGGCGGTTCCCAGGGCGGAGGAGCTCATGTCCACTGAAACTCCCCAATGAAGCGCTCCGGGGGAGGAATGCAGCCACAGGTCGGCTCCTCTGGCGATGATTCCCGGTGGTATTCCGCATTCCGCTGAACTGGTTTCAAGGTTCCAGCGGGCGGTGGATTCCAGGGTGCGCTCCATCCCGGAGACCCACTTGCCAGTGAAATCACGGTTCCAGGTTCCGGTTTGTCCCATCCTGTTCAGAAACGCCATTGCCAGCGCGCCGTCGGTCCCGGGCCGGAGTCTGAGGTGAACATCGGCTTTTCCCGCCAGCCATGTGTTCCTGGGGTCTGCCACCACCAGTTTCGAGCCCATCCGTACGCATTCCACTATCCATTTTCCCAGAAAGCCGTCGGGATTGGACGCGGTTGGATTGGAACCCCATACAAGGATGCACTTCGGAAGCTTCCAAGCGGGATTCTCATGGCGGTCGGGAAAGTACTGGGAGCAGTCGGCGGTGAAGAAGCCTCCGAACAGCGAGGCGCACACGCTCATCCGGGGCATCAGGCATGCCGACCCGGAACCCGGGCCCAGCGCGTAATACTCAGGGCTTCCGAACCCATGGGCCAGGGCGGACAGCCATGGTCCCACATCCCTGCCTGTACCCTTCATGAAAAGGGCGGAGCTGGGGCCGAAGGTGTCCCTGGCTGTGAGGAAGGAGTCCGCCGCCCGATCCAGAGCTTCGCTCCAGGAAACCCTTTTCCAGCCGCCGCTCCGGGTCCGGACCATGGGATGAAGAACTCTCTGTGAACTGTACAGGGTATCCGCTATGGCGTAGCCCCTGGGACACATGTACCCATGGTTGTAGGGGTTCTCCGGATCGCCCCTTACACCCGTTACCCTTCCCCGGGAAACCTCAAGCAGAACTCCACAGCCGCAATGGCAACCCGGCGGGGTTGTGCACACGCTTCGCACTTCATGAAACGAGTTCCTTCGCCGCATTGTCCGCGTTCCTCCCGGAGCGTGGGAACCTCCCGCAAAGGGTTAGAAAACGGCGTAGATGAACGGCGCCAAAGCCGAGCCCTGGGCGGCCACCAGTATCACCCCCAGAAGCAGCAGCACAAGGATGATCGGAGCCAGCCAGTACTTCTTCCTGGCGGAGATGAAACCCCAAATTTCGGATAACTTGCCCATCATCACTCTTTCCGGAGTTGGTCAGTACGGTTTGTCGGGCCTGGTGCAGGGCCCTTCGTGTTCGGTTTCCTCCCAGAAGGTTTCCGCGTCCCGGCGTCTTATCTTGAGCGGGTCTTTTCCCAGAAGCCTCATCATCAGTCCGGCAGGGGTTATCACCAGGAAGAAGAAAACTGTGAGAATCGCATGGGTGACCACGAAACCCATCACTCCCGCCAGCTTCATCCAGAACCACTCCACCGGCTTCAGAAGCCCTGGAAACAACAGCCCTGAAACAAAGAATGTCCCCGCGGCGATACCGGGCCACATCCACCACTCCCTGCCCCGCAACAGGCCGAAAAGCATTATCACCGCCAGAGCCCCGGCCATCACCAGGCCGAATTTTCGCAGCTCTTTATCAGTCGAGTTCATAGATGCTTCTCCAATCAGTGGAGTCCTCAAGAGGGGGCTGGTCTTCCTTCAGCAGAAGGCAGTTCTCCAGGGCCAGTGCATCCATTTCAGTTCTCATGAAACACAGATACGCGTCCCGGGGTGTGCACACGATGGGCTCTCCCCGAACATTGAAACTGGTGTTGATGACCACTGCGCAACCGGTCTTGTCGCGAAACCTCGAAAGCAGCCGGTGATACCGTGGATTGTCCTCCCGGGAAACGGTCTGAATTCTGGCGGAGTTGTTCACATGGGTGATGGCCGGAAGCTTGGATCTGGGGACAGGCAGCATGTCCAGGCCGGAAAGGGATTTTTCTTCTTCCGTCAGCTCCCGAAGCATTTCCTTCCGGACCGGAACCGTAAGCAGCATGTAAGGGCTTGCGCCCTCCAGGTCGAAGTATTCAGGCGCGTTCTCAAGTATCGCGGAGGGGGCGAAGGGCCGGAATCCCTCCCTGTACTTTATCTTAAGGTTCATGGTACGCTGCATGGAGGGTGACCGGGCGTCTCCCAGAATGGAGCGGTTTCCCAGGGCCCGGGGGCCGAACTCCATCCGTCCGCCGAACCATCCAACCACTTTCTGACCGTCGATCGCTTCCGCCACCCGGTCAAAGAGGTCTTCATCCGAAAGCCTGGTGAAGGGGTATCCCTTTTCCTGAAGCCATTTCTCCACCGTATCAGTGGACCACCTGGGGCCGAGGTAGCTTCCCTTCTGGCTGTCACGGATTCCGTCGGCCTGTCTGGGGCCGTCATGCACCTGATGCCACGCGAAGAGGGCGGCACCCAGCGCTCCGCCCGCATCTCCCGCGGCGGGCTGAATCCATATTTTGTCGAACAGATTTTCCCTCAGTATCTTTCCGTTTGCCACGCAGTTCAGGGCAACCCCCCCTGCAAGGCACAGGTTTTTCATCCCCGTCTCCCGGCGCACATGCCTGGCTATACGAAGCACGATTTCCTCGGTCACGGCCTGAATCGAGGCGGCGATGTCCATGTCCAGCTTTCGGATCGGAGATTCCGGCTTTCTTGGAGGGCTTCCGAACAGGCTGTTGAACCTTCGGGATGTCATGGTCAAACCCTGACAGTAGTTGAAGTACCGCATGTTCAGCCGGAAACTGCCATCTTCCTTCAGGTTCACCACCCGTTCAAGAATCAGGTCACGGTAGACGGGCTCACCGTAGGGAGCAAGGCCCATCAGTTTGTATTCGCCGGAGTTGACCCTGAAGCCGGTATAGTAGGTGAATGCGCTGTAAAGGAGGCCAAGGCTGTGGGGGAATCTGAGTTCATGGCAGAGTTCCACCCTGTTGTCGCGACCGGTTCCCCAGGTTCCGGTAGCCCATTCGCCCACGCCGTCCAGGGTGATGATTGCCGCCTCCTGAAAGGGTGAGGGGAAGAAGGCGCTGGCCGCGTGGGACTGATGATGTTCGGGAAAGAGCACTGTTCCCTTCCACGCAAGGCTTTTTCGTATCTCATCCCCCATCCACAGCTTCTTCTTCAGCCACAGGGGCATGGCCCTGAGGAACGAGGGAAGACCCGCCGGCGCGAAGGACAGGTAGGTTTCCAGCAGGCGCTCGAAGGTAAGAAAAGGCTTGTCGTAAAAGGCCACCGCATCAAGATCGGCGCTGGTGATTCCACCGGCGGAGAGGCAGTAGTCCACTGCGTTGCCGGGGAAATTTCTGTCATGTTTCTTCCTGGTGAAGCGCTCTTCCTGGGCGGCGGCGACTATCATGCCGTCTCTTACCAGGCACGCGGCGGAATCGTGGTAGAATGCCGATATTCCCAGAATGTTCATCCTCAGCCTTTCCTTTGCGTCACGACATCGACAGTCGGGCCCACTCCTGCCTCAGACGAGGGTCTTCGGTATGCCAGCGCCCCCGGGGGTCGCGGCCCAGCCTGGCGCAATGCAGAAACACTTCCGGAATGCCGGCCTTTTCATACAACTGCCGGAGTTCCCGGATATCGTACTCAAACCCCACAATCTCAGCGTATGGCTCGGCCCCTTCCGCCACATCCAGTATCGCCAGCGTGCCTCCGGCAGGCCTTGTTCCGCCGCCAACGCTTCCGGGGTTGATGATGAGGCCTTCCGGTCTGAGAACCACAAGGGGTTCGTGGGTATGGCCCGAAGCGAACAACCGGCAGTCGTTCCTTCGAAGAACCATGTCGTAAACCTCATGGGCGGTTTGGGAGGGCAGGCCGAGGGAGGGATTTCCGGGAAGCCCGTGCACGAAAAGCGCTGTTCGCCTGTTGATCATGAACTGCCTGCTGTCCGGAAGGGTTTTCAAGTAGCTCCGGGCCTCGGCGCTGATGTTGTCCATGGTCCAGTAAAGCGTCTCCGAGGCAAGATTCCTCCAGTGGGGGTTTTCAAACTCGTCTCCGGTGTCCCGGCGATTTCTTCCTACAGCCCTGTCGCAGTTGCCCTGGATCGCGTCAACCCCGTGGGTTCGCATGAAGGAGATCACATCTCCGGGTGAGGGGCCGTACTGGACCAGGTCTCCCAGGCAGACCGTAATGTCCGGCGCGGCGCAGGCAACCGCCCTCCAGGCTGCCTCCAGGGCCGGCAGGTTCCCGTGAATGTCGCTGATAATCGCAATCCGCAAAACATGTTCCAATCGATGGGGAAAGACCGTCGGAATATAAGGGATGACACCTGGGGAGCCTCAGTTGGTGAATCGGTTGGGGTCTCGGACAAGCCCCGAAAGAAGGCGGCGATACCGGGCAAGGGGCGTAACCGCCAGTTCAGCAAGAGCATGATGATCATGGGAATCCACCGCTCTCCGCACATGCGCCCCTCCCGACAGAATGTCGATGGGCATCTTCTCATATTCGTACTCGTAGGG
>CAZUXA010000004.1:70013-135879 GCA_964624405.1 uncultured bacterium
GCGCCCCTCCCGACAGAATGTCGATGGGCATCTTCTCATATTCGTACTCGTAGGGCGGAGGGTTCCACCTGGTTTCCCCATGGGTGAAGCAGTAATCGAGAACCCCCAGGCCTGCCAGAAACGGCCTGAAGACCCCCGGGTCGGTAACATGGATCTGGGCGCCGCCGCACTTCAGCCCTGCGTGCTTGTTGAAGGTGGGAATGAAGTAGAGGGGGCGAAGTCGGGCTCCCCGCATGAAGGGTGAAGCTTCCAGGGTCGCTGTCAGCTTCCAGGGGTCCAGCCACGGAGCCCCGAAGATCTCGAAGGGACGGGTGGTACCCCTTCCCTCGGAGATGTTGGTGGCCTCCAGAAGACACATTCCCGGGTAAACCAGAGCGGTATCAAGGGTGGGCATGTTCGGGCTGGGGAGCACCCATGGGCTGGGGTCCGGCTCGATCAGCCGGGGTTCCGGCAGCCCCTCCATACCGGAGAACACTTTCGCGAGTTCGCCAAGAGAAAGGCCGTGACGGACTGGAATGGGGTACATTCCAACAAAGCTGGTGAAGGCAACATCGAGGATGGGGCCCTCGGTTACTCGGGAGCCCAGCGGGTTGGGTCTGTCCACCACGAAGACGGGAATCCCCAGTTCGCCGCACTTCCTCATGGCCAGGGCCATGCTGTAGATGTAGGTGTAATACCTGCTGCCCACATCGATGATGTCCACCATCAGGGCGTCGGCTCCGGCCAGCATTTCAGCGGTTGGAACCCGGGTGGCCCCGTAAAGGCTGAAAAGCGGCGCGCCCAGACCGGAATTGTCGTCGCCCTCCCACTCCACCATGTTGTCCTGCGTTTCCGCCCAGAAACCATGCTGGGGGGCCAGAACGGCGTGAAGAACCCCGGCTCTTAGCAAACGGTGGGCGGTGGATTCCAGGCCGCACCCGACGGCGGCGCAATGGGAGAGCAGACAGACCCGGCTTCCGGAAAGGTCAGAAAGGTTCATTCCCCACCAAGCAGGTATGAGTCGCCGTTCGAGGGAATCAGGAAGTCGTTTCCAAGCTCGGCTACGGTCTCGGTGCGAAGGCGCTTCTTAAGGTGGAAAGCGTACTTCGCAACCTCGGGCCTGTTCAGTATTGCCATCTGCTCCCTGGCCAGTGATGGACAGAGGTGGTCGCTGGCGATGGCAAGGTCGCGGAGACGGTCGGGGAAAGAACATTCCACCCAGGCCATGGACAGCCGGGGGATTTCCCGGGCCCTGTGCCACAACTCCTCGGTGGGGCCTGTATCGCCGCTGTACACCATGGCCGATTTTCCGGAAATGAAAATGAAGCCCCGGGCTCCGGCCGGATGGTTTACCGGAACAGACATGGCCATGATTTCTCCGGGCAGCTCAAACCATTCGAGGTCCGGCATTTCCCGGTACTCAAGAACCGGGCATCCCCCGCTGGATATCCTGCTGAAATCCGGCCAGAGCCTGTCGTTCATGTAATGCTCCCGGATGGTGGCGATGCAGGCACGGCTACCCATGACGGTCAGGGGGCGGTTCCGGAAACCGGTGATGTTGTCCAGCAGAAAACCAAGTTCAAGAAGATGATCCAGATGGGCATGGGTGAGAAGCACCATGTCCAGGCCGTCCTGAATACGGGGTGGAACGCTGCAGGCGCTTCCGGCATCCAGCATGACCCGGTGCCCCAGAAGCATGGTCACCAGCCTGCTTTCCTCCAGTCGGGAACCCTCGCAGCCTATCACGCGGAAATTCACGGGTCTTCCTTCACGATTATTCTGGGAAGCAGGGGTGAAACACCGGTAACGATTTCGTAGTTGATTGTTCCGCACCACGATGCGATCAGCTCTGCGGAAATGCGCTCATCACCGGATTCGCCCATGAGAATGGCCTCTTCCTCGAGACAAATGTCCGGAATGTCCGTCGCGTCCACCATGATCAGGTTCATGCATACCCTTCCGAGAACCGGAGCCCTCATCCCCTTCAGCAGTACCCATCCCACATTTCCCGCCGCCCTCCGGTAGCCGTCGGCGTACCCCACCGGAAGCACCGCCATCACCGTCGGGCGCGTGGTGCGGTAGGAACAGCCGTAGCCTATGTAGGAACCCCGGGGCACCTTTTTTATCTGTACGACCCTGGTCTTCCAGGTCATTACGGGTTTCAACTCCGGAATGGGAATACCCGCGGTTTCCGCGGAAAGCCTGGTTTCTCTTGAGGGCCACAGGCCATACACACCGATTCCGGTCCTCAGCATGTTGAAGTGCGTTTTCCCGAACAGGATGGCGGCGGCGGTGCAGGCGGTGTGTTTCACCGGCGGATCGATTCCGGCGGCAGACAGTTCTCCGCACACCCTTTCAAAGATTTCCAGCTGCATTCCGGCGTAGTCGTGATCGAGGGTGTCCTCTATGTTGGCGAAATGCGTGCTTATGCCCTCCAACTCAACACCCGGTGTGTTGATGATTTCCCCCGCAAACCCCGGGGCATCTTCCGGCAGTACTCCCTGCCGCCATGTGCCGGTTTCCAGATGAAGATGAAGCCTGAGACTGAGGTTGAAAGCAGGCAGTGAAGCCACTGCCCTGAGGGTTTCCCGATTGTAGACCAGAAGCCTTATCTGGGCTTTTCGTGCTTCAGCGAGCCGGGCCAGGTCCACATGACCCAATAGCAGCACCGGGCGGCACTCTCCCAGGGCTCTCAGTTCAAGCCCCTCGTCCAGAGAGTTGACAGCCAGCCACTGGGCTTCGGTGACAAGGCTTCTCATCTCCCGAACCCCGTGTCCGTAGGCATTGGCCTTCAGCACGGCGCAGTGGATGCCTCTGAAATCATGACACCGGCGTATTTCCCGCAGATTGTGGTCAGGGGAGCCGGCCTCGAGTTCAACCCACACAAGACTGCTCATGGCGAAAGAATACTCGGAAAGAAAGGCCCATGCAACACCTGCGCGGCTGCTTATATTCACGCTTCCACCGGAAAGGCGGCAGTCCATGGTTGATGTTTTCTTCCTTCCCGCAGAGGCAATGGATTCCCAGGGCTTCCAAAGGCTTCTGGCTCCCGCGGGCCGGATCATCCCCGAAAAAGGCACGAGCCTTGTGGCAGTCAAGATCCATCCGGGTGAAGAGGGAAACACCACATTCGTTCCGGCTTCGCTGGTGAAGATGGCGGTTGACGCCATGGAGCTTCCACGGGGCAGAGGGTTTCTTACAGACACCACGGTTCTATACGGAGGCCGAAGAATGTCCGCCCCGGATTATCATGAGCTGGCCGCAGCCCACGGCTTCTCCATGCCGGGTCTCCCTCCGTTCATCGTGGCCGACGGCCTCAGGGGAACCGCAGAGATCAAGGTTGACCTCCCAAGCTGGTGCGAAACCCGAACCGCCCGACTGGCGGCAATACTTTCCGAAACCGATGCCGCGGTGGTTCTGAGCCATTTCAAGGGGCATCTGCTGGCGGGGTTCGGCGGCGCCATAAAGAATTTGGGAATGGGCTTCGCGTCACGGGGAGGAAAGCTGTTCCAGCACTCTTCGGTAAAACCCAGGGTCAGAGCGAAGTACTGCTCAGGGTGCGGAACCTGCATGGAAGCTTGCGGATTTGAAGCCATATCGCTTGAAGGGAAAACCGCTGTTCTGAACGGAGCGCGCTGTACCGGATGCGGCGAATGCCTTCAGCGATGTCCCTTCGGCGCCATCGGGGTGGACTGGAACCAGGAATCCGGCGAATTCATAAGACGCATGACGGAATACGCACTGGCGGTGACCCAGGCAGTGAAAGTGAAGTTCTATGTGAACTTCGTGCTGAATGTCACCCCGGACTGCGACTGCATGCGAAACGGGGGGCACCCGATGGTGGCCGACATCGGAGTTCTGGCCTCGACTGACCCGGTTGCGTTGGATCAGGCCTGCCTGAACATGGTCACCGCAGCGGAAACCATAGACGGTTCAACGGTTTCAGCTCCCGGGGGCACCGACAAATTCCGGGCTCTCAGACCGGAAACAGACGGAGCCGTTGCGCTTGAACTCGGGGAAAAAATCGGCCTCGGCAGCAGGGAGCACCGGCTGATGAGGGTATAGCCTTCTCCTGAAGGCGGATTTCTATCCTCAACCACCCCAGTTGTAAGCCGGGTTCACCAGGTCAGCGGGGTCGTTCATGTCCGGAAGGGTCACCTTCCACCTGAAGGAACTCTCCACTGGAATCGCAAGCCTTATGTACCCGTCTCCATCGGTGTCCACCACCCGAATGTCGTAAACCCCGGGGGCAGTTTCGTGGCTCCATATGGCGCCGAGGCCGATGAACCCCTGATCACCCAGCAGGTTTTCCCCCCAGGCATCAGCGGATCCAACAGGCCTGATGTACACCTCTTTCAGAACCCAGCCCCGGGTGCCGTTCATAATTGTGACAGAGGCTCCGCTGGCAAGTGTCGCCATGAGAACCGTGGCTAAAACGGCCCGAAGCATCAGTTGCTTCCCCCCAGATAGACCACTGAACGGGACACTGTGTTCCCGTCCAGTTCAAGAACAGCGAAGTACACACCGCTGGGAGCGCCGGTTCCCGGCGTCCACTGAAGGATGGCCTCCCCCGGGGTTGAAGCCTGGTGTACAAGTCTTCCCGAAGCGTCGAACACCCTCATCACCACGGCCCTGCCGCCGGTCGCGAACTCCATGGACCCGCTGAACGGGTTCGGAGAAAGCATGGTGACGCCCAGGGAGGGGTTTCCGAGGTTGTCGATGCCTGTCCCCCCGGTGGTGTACGAGTGGAACCAGGTGCCGGGGGCATGGAGCGGGTGGGCTGTGCTTCGGCCAGAGTTGTCGGAGGCGGTTATGTAGTACTGCACCTGCGTCCCCCCGGCGAACCCGGGAATCTGGGCCTGATAAATACCGCCTCCCATGGAGTTCATGACAACCGTGGCAAAGGTGCCTGCTCCTCCGGTCCGGTAGTGCAGATTGTGTCCGGTCAGGGTGTTGTCGGGATGGGGCCGGATGAAAGCCTCGATGGTGACCGGGGCGGTTCCCTGTTCCTGGTTCACCGGCGTGTGGTTGATCCACAGGGCGTATCTGTCCATCACATTCCGGGTGCGGCAGTGAAGTGCGTCGGTGTTGGCGAACCCCGAATAGTACACCGTTGTGATGTTGTACCCCGGGAGCGCCGCCTGAAAAGCGGCAATCGCCGCCGGGTCGTTCCCGGTGTTCCATATCGGCATGTAGTAGGTGTCGTTGTGGAGCAGGCCGTTCACATAGCCCTCGGTGCCGCCGGAATACACTCTGTAGACCTGCCACGGGTGACCATAGGGGGATTCCATGGTGGACATCAGGTTCGCCACCGCTTCCAGGGCCGCGTAATCCGGGTGGGAGGGAGGCATCTGAAGCACCATGATCCTGTCCGGTGCGAGTATCTTCGACCAGCAGTCAATGTGATCGATGTAACTCTGCTGGGGATCGGGAAAAACGCTGTATGTGCCCACTCCGAGATAGTCGTTCATCTGCTGGTCAACCCAGGTGTCCGGTTGATCGTTCTCCGCGTAGACCAGGTCGGTGGACATGGATTCGCCAAGTCCGCTGGACATGTAGTTGCCGCCGGTATGGACAATGGATGACGAGTACACCGGAATGCCCCAGGCGTTTCCGATCACGATGGGTATCTGGTTGTCCAGCGGACGGGGCCTGTTGTATTCGTAGTTGAAAATGCCCTGGGTTCCGTCGGGCAGCGTTATGAACCAGGGCCCGTAGTCCCTTACCCAAATGGTGTTGGTGCCTGCGATGATGAACCCGGTGTTGGTCATGTTCACACCCGCGTTCTGCAGTGAACTGTATGCGGTGCTCTGCTGGCTGCTGGTTACGATCACCCAGAGATGTGTGTTGTTGGAAACGCTCACCAGAAAGCTGTAGGGAACCCCCAGGGGCCAGCGCACCATTACTCCGGTGGCGGCCTCGGACTCTGCGGGGTTCCGCACTCCCGCCGGCGGGGGGGATGTGGGCTCGAATCTTCCGCCGATTTCGTGAAGCCGGGTGAGTTCCTCGGCGGTGAAACCGATGGGCAGAAGCTCTTCGGTGCCGCAGACTGACCATTCCGCGAAAAGGCTTCGGCAAAGGGCCATGACAATGATAAAAACAAGGGGTTTCACTGAATCCTCCACTGGTTTCGTGAACTTTTGCGCAACACTGTATGCTGATTATACAATGGCAGTATCCGCAACGGAATGGCGGTGTTCCTAAAAGCCCCTCGCATCTTGCGAAAGCCGGCCTCAATGGCAATGTTCCGGCAATCCGGAGGTGAGGAATGCAGAAGCACATCCTTTACAGCCTTGCCGCCACTCTGCTGTGGGGGGTATGGGCGGTTCTGGTCAAGATCGCCTCGGGAAGGATAGGTCACTGGCCCTCGGTGATGGTCTACACCATCGCCTCGGTGACCACCACCCTGGTTATCTTCACTGTTCTGGGCAAGAGCCTCAGAGGGATGGATATCTCCGGAACAGCGGTTGCTGCCGCGGCGGGAATCCTCGGCGGGCTTGCCATCGTCTTCTTCCAGAAGGCGTTGTCCGTGGGACCTGTCAGTACATCCACCGCCCTCACCGCCCTCTATCCTGTACTCGCGGTAATCTTCGGAGTGTTTTTCCTGAAGGAAAGGCTTTCACCCGTGAACACCATCGGCATAGCCATGGCTGTGGTGGCGGGGATTCTGATTTCACTTTAGCTATCTGAGGGCTTCGCTTACTCCGAAATCCCGGTCCGCCCTCATTTGATGCATCACCATGAGATCCGTTTCCGTTGGACTGCCCGCTATCAGCCTTGCGAGCGCGGCACCGGCGCCGGGCCCAAGCATGAACCCCTGACCGCACATTCCCACCGCGGCGTAACTGCCCTGGGGACCCACCTGACCCATGATCGGAGACCCGTCGGGAGTCTGGGGGTAGCATCCCCTCCAGGTGCGGCGGACCTTCAGGTTTCCCAGCCTGGGCCAAAGGTTGACCATTCTCGAGGCCACCTGGGGGAGGAACACCGATGTCTCCCGGCAATCCGTGCCGATAACTGGAGGGTCCGGGGAGATGCAGAAAACCACCTGACCGGAATCGTACTGGAAGAAGTAGTAGTTGGAGGAACCGGGAACCCGGCGGAGGTCCACCACCATGGGGTCGAAGAACCGCTTGACCGGTTCCGTGATTCCCGCCTCGTGGCTGTCGGGAACCACCGGCAGGACAATCCCCAGCATGGCGCCCAACTCACTGGCGCTGGAGCCGGCGCAGTTAACCAGAACCGGTGCCTGGTGGGAATCACGGCTTGTTCTGACCGTGAAAGCCCCGGCATGATGACGAATGCCCGTCACGGTTTCCCGGAACATGAACGAAGCGCCCAGCCTTCGGGCCTGCTGGTAAAAGGCGTAACAGCTTTTCATGGGGCTCGCGCTGCCGTCGCCGGGAGAGAAGGTTCCGCCCAGCAGCCCTTCAGGGTTGATTCCCGGCACGAGTTCCCGAATGAACCCTGCTTCATGCCAGTCTATGGAGAGCCCGGCCTTCCTCTGGCCGGGAATCATTGCCCTCAATGCTTCGGCAATCTCCTCCTCATAGGCCACGAAGGAGTACCCGCCCTGGCGCCAGCCTATGGCTTCGCCGTGGATTTCATGCCACGTGCGGAATACGTTCAGCGACTCGAGACAGAGCGCAACCTTTGCAGGATCGCTGTGGGTGGCCCGGACCCCTCCGATGGCGCACTTGTTGTTGCCCTGACCGGCGGAAGCCCCGGCGTCAAGCACCAGGGTTCGCATTCCCGCTTCCGCAAGGTACATGGCCAGGGGCGTTCCCACGCTTCCGGCCCCGATGACTATAACATCGGCGTTCATCTGGTCTCCTCCCCCGGGTCTGCGAAAAAGCCAAGTTCAACCTCGGAGAACAGCGGCCTTTCGGTGAAGCCGGTCAAGGCTTCCGGGGAGATGCCTTCCGAGGCGGCGATCCCCTCTATAAGCGCTTTGCAGGTTTTTCCGCCGCATGCCCCGAAACCCGCCCTGGTCAGGGCTTTCAGGTGATTCATATCCCTAACGCCGTTTCTGAGATGCGTTCGGATCTCTCCGGCTGTGACCCTTTCGCACCGGCATACCACCACATCATCGGCAACAACGGATTCCAAAGGTTTCCCCAGGGCACGGGAAGCCTCCGGGGGCTGCACCCTCACCCCCGCCACCCGGCCGGCCACATCCGCCGCGACCCTGACCTCCAGAAGTCTTGTAGCGGGGAACCCGGGGGCGGGTTTGACTTCGAGAACCCTTCCGGTCCCCAGTGAAACGCCCTCCCAATCCATGACCTCAGCGTCGGACCCCGGAGCGGGCATTTCGTCATCAAACTCCCATGGAATCGTTACTGTGGGGAAGGATGAATCCTTCCTGAAATCCACCATGGTTACCGCGAGCCCAGGGCATACCGCTACGCACTTTCTGCATCCAATGCATCCTGCGGTGTACTCGGGAACACCCATTACGGGATGGCCGGCGGTTACGATCAGGTTCATGGGACAGATGGTCATGCACGGATTGCATGGAATCTCCTGTGTGCAGTGAAGAACCGGAAAAACACCGGAGCGCTCCCCGGGAGGATTGTAGGGAAACACCTCGCCGCCAGGGCTTTTCAGGACATCAGCCTTCTCCTTCCAGTCCAGCGGGCAGACGGCTGTGGAGGGGGCGAGTTCGCAGGCGATCTCCCTTCCCCGGATCCTGCCGCTGAACATGGCCGCGCTGGCCTCGGCGATCTCCTCCGCGTCTCCGGCCAGGCGTGAATCCATGCCGAAATCCAGCGCCTTCAGATGAAACTCATTCACAGGGCTGAGGCCCACCGCCACCAGAAGGGTGTCCACCTCGAAACTTTTCTCCGTGCCAGGCAGGGGTCTGAAGCGCTGATCCACTCCGCAGACCGTAACAGCCTCAAGCAATTCGGTTCCATGGGCGGCAAGCACCGTGTGCCTGGTCAGAACCGGAACTCCCATTCTCATGATCTTGTCCGCGTGCACCTTGTAGCCACCGCACCGATCCATCCCCTCCACAACCGCCACAACGGTCATTCCGGCCTGAAGGGCATGGTAAGCACCGATGAGCCCGACATTGCCTCCCCCCAGCACAAGTATCCGCTCGCTGCAGCGGATGAGGTCACGGTTGACCAGGGTCTGAAACGCGCCGGCACCGTAAACGCCGGGAAGGGTGCCGCCTGGAAAGGGAAAACACTTCTCCCGTGCTCCCGCCGCCACCAGAAGTTTTTTCGGTCTGACCATCCTGTATCCACCGGGGCTTTGAATTCCCACCAGGCCGTCGCTGAAAACGGAAAGAACCATGGAATTCAGCCAGAGTTCCACGCCGGGATGACCCGCAATACTCTCCGCAAGCAGCTCCGCTATCCGGATACCCCTGGTTCCAGCATTGCAGTCGGCAACAGAGCCGAAGAACTTGTGGGTTTGAAGAACCAGCTTTCCTCCCGGCCTGTCCTTGTCGTCAACCACCACCACCTTCAACCCCGCTTTGCCAAGCTCGTCAGCAGCGGCCATGCCCGCGGGGCCCGCGCCGATGACCAGCACATCGGTTTCCACCGTGACAGGGGCAGCCGCCCCCGCGAAAGGCTGGAAGCCAAGTTCGGGCATTCCTTCCAGGGTCTCCACCCGCATACCCTCCGAAAGTGGAGTAATGCAGCTTTTCTTAGCTATCCCGTCTATCACAAGGGTGCATTGGGAACACTGGCCGTTGGCGCAGAACAACCCCTGGGGTGAACCATCCTTGTGATGGTGTCCGAACACCCTCTGCCCTGTTCCGAACACCGCCGAAGAGACCATCTCACCCGCCAGGCCCACGCGTTCCGATCCGTTGAAGAAAAACCTCACCCAGATTCCCTCCCGGGAGGGCAGAATGGGGTGGGTTTGAACTCTGCCTTCATGTCTCACGTGAATCGCTCCCATTCCACTTCATCTTCCCGGCTTACTTCTGAAGCGGGGTTTTCCTCTTTTCGCCCGGATAAACCCCCGGCATCCGGGGTACCGAACGCACCTCCAAACCTTGATGAAACGGTACTCGACTTTTTCGGTGTCACCTTCACAAACAGGGCAACGGGGTGTGTTTCTTCCGGTAATTCTCTTTTTTTTCGCCAGATCCTTCTCCATCTGCCGGTAGGCATCTCCGCGACTAGGGCCTCCGAACAACTCCGAAGCAACCCGGTACAGGATGTAAACCCCGGCGGCAATGGCGCCAAGAATGGGCAGGCTATACAGAAACCCCATATACCTCGTTCCGCGTTTGCCAGTAACCTGCAACATGGAGACGGCGTTGACAGCCCTCCCGGTGAAGCGGTAATATTGTGTTCCCGTTACGAAAGCGGTAACAGCTATTTACTTATAGATACAAATGTTAAAAACCAGGAGTACTCAATGAAAACCTACACACCCGACAAGCTTCGCACCATAGCCGTATGCGGCCACGGTTCCGTGGGAAAGACAAGCCTTTGCGACGCGCTTGTTTTTCGCTCGGGAGGCGCGGAAAGACAGGGCTCCGTTGACGACGGCACAAGCCTTTTCGATTACACCTCTGAAAGCCGTGACAAAAAGCACAGTCTTACATCAACCCTGGGAATCTGCGAGTGGAAAGACACCAAAATCAACCTTATAGACACTCCGGGCCTTACCGACTTCCATGGCGATACCATCGCCGCCATCAGCGCATCCGACGGCGCCCTGCTGGTAATGGACTGCACCGACGGCGTGGAAGTTGGAACATTCAAAACATGGAAGTACACCGAGGATATGGAAACACCCTGCATTCTCTGGGTGAACAGGGTGGACAAAGACAACGCCGACTTCGAACGGGTGCTGGGCCAGGCCCGGGAAATGCTTTCCAAGGCTGTTATCCCCTTTGTTTTCCCTGTTATGGAGGGTGATGCCTGTCGCGGGCTTTACAGCCTTATCGACGGAAAGGCGTTCGACCTCGCGGGGAAACCTATTCCTGTTCCGGCTTCGGTGGCGGAAAAGGCGGAAGAGTATATGGCCGCCCTGGTGGAACAGGCTGCGGAGGCCGATGAGGAACTGATGGAGCAGTACTTCACCAACGATACCCTCACACCTGAAGAGTTGTCCCGGGGCATCAGCATCTCCGTAAAGAACCGTGGGCTCTTCCCGCTGTTCGCCGGCGTTTCCAGCCCCGCGGTCGGCCAGGATCTGCTTCTTGATGGAATTTTGAGTTGTGTTCCCCCGGCGGTGGAATCCAGGGGAGTGCAAACCATCTCCGGGGATACGGTTCCGCCTGATCCCAAGGGGCCCTTCGTCGCCCGGGCCTTCAGCACCAAGCTTGACCGCCATGTGGGGGAAATGGTCTACATCCGTGTGGTCAGCGGCAGGGCGGAGGGTTCCAGGGAAGTTCACAACATGGAGAAAAACTCCGGAGAACGGCTGGGCAACTACTACTACATGCACGGACCGAACCGAATCGACGCCTCAGCCATGATCTGCGGCGACATCATCGCGGTGGCGAAACTTAAAGGCACCTTCACAAACGACACCCTCGCGGAGAAGAACGCGGGAGTAACACTGGCGCCCATTGTTTTCCCAAGCCCCGTTTATCGTGCTGCAATCGCGCCGAAAAAGCGCGGTGAGGAAGACAAGATGGGAGTCGGCCTGAACAAGCTGGCCACCATGGACCCCACCTTCATGGCAAGGATGGAACCGGACATCAATCAGACAACAGTGAGCGGCATGGGCGAACTTCACCTGAATACCATGCTTAACCGTCTGAAGGATCTCACCGGCGTAGAGGCCGAGATTTTCAAACCCCGGATTGCCTATCATGAAACCATCTCCAAAAGCGCCCAGGGAAGCTACAAACACAAGAAGCAGTCGGGAGGCAGGGGGCAGTACGGCCATGTCTTCCTGCGCCTCGACCCCCTGCCCAGGGGAACGGGATTCCAGTTCGCAAGTGAGGTTGTGGGGGGTACGGTTCCCACCAAGTTCATTCCCGCCGTGGAAAAAGGTGTACTCGAAACCCTTCACAAGGGCCCTGTCTCCGGAAGCCGGGTTGTTGATGTGAAGGCAGTGGTCTACGACGGCAGCTCACACTCGGTTGATTCATCGGACATGGCCTTCAAGCTTGCCTCAAGCAAGTGTTTCCAGGATGTTATGATGCAGGCGGGGCCAACTCTGCTCGAGCCCATCATGGCCCTCGAGGTCACTGTTCCTGAAGAGTTCATGGGTGATGTAATGGGCGACCTCAACTCAAGACGGGGCAAGATTCAGGGCATGGAGGGCCAGGGCGCTTTCCAGGTCATCAAAGCGCTGGTCCCGGAAGCCGAGTTGTACCAGTACACAAGCACTCTCCGCTCCCTCACACAGGCCCGGGGAAGCTTTTCACAGGACTTCAGCCACTATGAACCCGTTCCAAGGGAAGTGCAGGACCGTATTCAGGCTGAGTACAAGGCGGATGAATCGTGAAAAACGGTTTTGCCGCCGTCCTGATACTGCTGACTGCCCTTGGTTCGTACGGGTCTCCCGCCGGCTCCGGAGGGGGAGGCTCTTCCAGTTCAGACGATTCCAACCTCGAGGGGTGGTTCGCCCTGGGCGCCGCGGCCCTTGTGGCCGGAATTCTGATCTGGGATGTGATACGTGATTCCCGGGCTGAAACCGCGGATGACACCATTGCCGCGCTGGAAGGAACCGGGGTGGACTGGACGGCCCTGTCAACACACACCGATGAAGCAGCGGTTCTTGGGATCTCCGTCTTTCCCGGAACCGACGGGCTTCATCTGGCCCGGTACTTCCAGAAACTCCTGCTTCCCCTGGAAGATCGAGGCTTCGTCTTCGGCGGCGAACCGTTGAACCTGGGCTCGATTTCACTTACGGAGCAGGCGGCCATGGCCGAGGATTTTCTGGGAATCAACTGGTTCATTGCTTCTGATGAAGGCTCCTTGTACCTCTTCACCGGCGGCGCTGAACCAGTCTGGGAAAGAACCCTCTCTTCATGGGATTCCCTTTCGGTTCGAAACGCGGCTGCCGACTTTCTGGGAGCGGTTCCCTCACTGTAGTGAGTTCGTCCGGTTCTGGAACTCCCGCTTCTGCTTGGGGGTAAGAACAACATAGGTGATAATCAAGTTTCTTGAACCTTTATCTGAAACGGAAGGATAGTATCATTATGAAGTTGTTCCTGATCCTTTTACTTCTCGCCGGGTTTGCTTATTCCGGTGAATTGACGGTTACCGTACCCTTCGACGGGTCATCGGTTACAATGAGGGATTACGCCGGTTACACGGTGCTGTACTCACCGGAAACCTATCCCATCGCTACTCCCGGTGTCCCGGCCCTGCCGGTGCTTCCGTTGCAGGTGGCCCTTCCCCCGGAAAGCCGTGCGGTTTCCGTTACGGTGGTGGATGCCGCCTACATCCCGGTACGGGGACGCTTCGACATTCTTCCAGCAACCGAGCAGGTACCACTGAGCCTGATGGACATAACAGACATTCCCCTGCCCAGTCCCGATCCCGGCATCTACAACTCTTCCGAGACCTTCCCCCAGGTCACCGCTGTGTTTGAAAGCTCCGGTTCGCTCCTGGGCTTCCCGGTGGCCCGGATTTCGGTCTACCCGGTACGCTGGAATCCCGCCAGCGGACAGCTTGAAACCCTTGACAGCGTCACCCTTACGGTGGAGTACGCTCCCGACCCCTCCGCCAGAACCGTTCAGGTAAGAAGCGTGGGCAGCGAGCAGCGCAGCGGTGACCTGGTCCGCAACCTCGTGATCAATCCGGAAGGGGTGTTTTCCAGCGGTGCCGTCATGGTTGAAAGCCGCGATCTCACCTTTGGCGAGTATGTGATCATCACCCATCCGGACTATGTGTCCCAGGCGGGCACACTGGCGGAGTGGAAGACCAGGAAGGGCGTTCCCGCCACGGTGGTTACAACCACATGGGTGAACTCCAACTACTCCGGCGTCGATCTTCAGCAGAGAATCCGCCGCTTCCTCCACGACGCCATGGACAACGGTGTGGACTACGCCCTGATCTTCGGTGACGACGACAAGGTTGCCGCCCGAAGGATCCGAATATCCTATTCATCCTACTCCGAAAACGCACCGGGAGACTACTACTGGGCCGACCTGAACGACAACGCCTACGGCGGCGTCGACCAGTGGGACTCGAACGGCAACGGAATCTGGGGCCAGTACAACATAGACAATGTCAGCTACTACCCGGCGATGCTCACCGGCCGCGCCAGCGTGAACTCCGTCACCGAAGCCAACACCTTCGTAAACAAGGTTCTTCTGTACGAGCAGGTCGACAGCCCCACCACCGGACCAGTCGAGCTCCGGATAGGTTACAGCACCGAGCAATTGTGGCCCGGCTGCTGGGGAAGCGTAGGCGCCGAGATAATCGCCAACAACTATGTTCCGTCTGGATGGAGCCACGACAAGAGGTACCAGTCACAGGGCACAAACAGCTGGGCCGCCACAAACGCCATGTTCAACGGCCTTCAGCACCACATCTATGTTGCCGCCCACGGAAGCCAGACCAGTTTCAGCGTTCCCGGAGGCAGCTACAGCAACAGTAATTTATTGAATCTGAACAATATAAGCTCGGGTGGCCTTCCCGCGATCTGGAACAGCATAAGCTGTCTGATCGGCCATCTCGACAGTTACGAGTGCATGCTTGACGCCTGGACCGCCAACCCCAACGGGGGCGGTTTCGGAGCCGCAAACGCCCGCTACGGCTGGGGAAGCCCCTCCAGCCCCGGCAACGGAGCCAGTGAGGTTCTCTGCCAGAGGATCTACCAGGCCCACTTCGTGAATGGCCAGAATACGCTGGGGGCCATGCACTTCATGGGCCGCTACACCCTCTGCCCCCCTACTAGCTCCGTAATGCACTGGTGCATAATGAACTACAACCTCTTCGGCTGCCCCGAACTTCCGCTGTGGACGGTTTCTCCAGCCCAGCTCGATGTTGCGTTCCCCTTAAGCTACAGCGGCGGCAGCTTCACTGTAGTGGTGACCGCAGACGGTTCGCCTGTCAGCGGCGCGAGGGTTACCCTCTACAAGGGAGACAGCTTCCAGGACGCCGATGTCTACCTGGTGGCCACCACCAATTCATCGGGGGAGGTGGTTTTCCACCCTGAACCTTCAACCATCGGTGAAATGAGGGTTACAGCTTGGAAATACAATCACATCGCCGCACTCGGCAGCACCACCGTAACCGGCACTTCCACCGAAGGCCGCGCTGAAGGGATTGTCTCGGTCGTAACCGGTGTCGGCAGCCCGCATCCCAGCCCGGCGGTTTCCATGGCGTCAATTCCTCTCAGCCTCGATGCCGCTTCCCAGGTATCCCTTCAGGTCTACGACCTCAGCGGACGCCTGGTAACCACCCTGCTTCAGGGTGACATGCCCGCCGGTGTCCATAACATAGCCTGGGACCTCACCACTGCCTCCGGCGTCCCGGTTCCCAACGGCTCCTACCGTATAAGAGCCACAGCCGGCGATTACATCGGAACCACAAGTCTGATGGTCCTGCGATAGAATTGGGGGACACCATACTAAATTATGTTGAAAACAACACTCCAATTCTTGAATAATGTTCAACCCTGTTTTCACACATTAATAGAGTTGAGCTACTGTATCAACATTATTTAAGAATTTTGGCTGCCGAGTAAACATAATTTAGTATGGTGTCCCCCAATTGGAGGTGCTTGTGTTGCTGCTGCTGTTATCGGCCATGGCTTACTGCGGAGAGCTGACCGTTAGCGTACCGTTCGACGGATCATCGGTTTCCATGAACTCCTACGCCGGCTATACATCGCTTTACTCACCGGAAACCCACCCCATGAACCGCCCTGGCGCTCCTGCCCTGCCGGTGCTCCCGGTGCAGGTGGCCCTTCCCCCGGAAAGCCGGGCGGTTTCCATCACGGTGTTGGATGCCGTTTACAGCCCGCTGCCCGGGCGATTCAATATTCTTCCCGCCACGGAGCCGGTTCCCCTGAGTCTGATGGATGTCACCGACATTCCCCTTCCCGGTCCCGACCCCGGTATCTACAACTCCTCCGAGACCTTTCCCGGGGCTGTCGCCAGGCTGGAGTCTTCCGGTTCCCTTCTTGGTTTTCCCGTGGCCCGGGTTTCGGTGTACCCGGTGCGCTGGAACCCCGCCAGCGGTCAGATCGAAACTCTGAACAGCGCCACACTGAGGGTTGAATACATTTCCGACCCCTCAGCGAGAACCGTTCAGGTAAGAAGCGCCGGCAGTGAACAGCGCAGCGGCGACCTGGTCCGCAATCTCGTGATAAACCCTGAAGGGGTGTTTGCCAGCGGCGCCACAATAGTGGAAAGCCGTGACCTCGCCTACGGCGAGTATGTGGTGGTAACCCACCCCACCTACCAGTCGGCCGCCGTCACTCTGGCGAACTGGAAGACCCGCAAGGGCATTCCCGCCACGGTGGTCACAACCACCTGGGTTCAAACCAACTATCCGGGAATCGACCTTCCACAGAAAATCCGGAGCTTTCTTCACGATGCGAGGAACAACGGGGTGGACTACGCCCTGATCTTCGGCGACGATAACAGGATTGCGGGACGGAATGTGAAGATTACCGGCGGTGGAAGCACCGAGTTTCCCCCGGTAGACTACTACTGGGCCGACTTGAACGACACCGGCGTTGGAGGAGTCGACCAATGGGATTCCAACGGAAACGGCGTGTGGGGGGAATACAACATCGACAATGTCAGCTACTATCCCTCCATTTTCACCGGCAGGGCCAGCGTGAACACCAGTGACGAGGCAGCCACATTCGTCAACAAGGTGCTCCTCTACGAACAGGTTTCACTTTACGACCGCTTCACCACATCCCCCAGGGAAATGCGGATCGGCTACAGCACCGAACAGCTGTGGCCGGGTTGCTACGGAAGTGTGGGGGCGGAGATAATCGCCGGATATGTTCCTTCGGGATGGCACCACGACAAGCGCTACGAATCCCAGGGCACCAACAGCTGGTCCGCCACAAACGCCATGTTCAACAACCAGAGGCACCACATCTATGTTGCCGCTCACGGCAGCCCGACCAGCTTCAGTGTTCCCGGAGGCAGCTACACCAACAGCGACATACTGAACCTCACCAACATCAGCTCAGGAGGCCTTCCCGCGATCTGGAACAGCATCAGTTGTCTTATCGGCCATCTCGACAGCTACGAATGCATGCTGGACGCCTGGACCGCCAACCCCAACGGGGGCGGCTTCGGAGCGGCCAACGCCCGTTACGGCTGGGGCACCCCCAGCAGCCCCGGCAACGGCCCCAGCGAAATCCTTTGCCAGAAAATCTATCATTCGCATTTTCTGGGTGGTCAGAACACTTTGGGAGCCATGCACTTCATGGGTCGCTTCACCCTTTGCCCCCCCTCGGGAGCGTATGGCGAGTACGACCATTGGTGCATCATGAACTACAACCTTTTCGGTTGCCCGGAGCTTCCACTCTGGACGGTTTCTCCAGCGCAGCTCACCGCCACGCACCCCTCCGCCTACAGCGGGGGAAGCTTCACGGTCACTGTAACCGCGGGCGGATCTCCGGTGAGCGGGGCCAGAGTCACCCTCTACAAGGGTTCAGGTTTCCGGGACGCCGATGTCTACATGGTGGGCACCACCAACTCCTCGGGGCATGCTGTATTCAGCCCCGATCCATCCGAGTCCGGTGAAATGCTGGTCACCGCCTGGAAGTACAACCATCTCAGTTACCTGGGCAGCGCTGCGGTGACCGGAACCGGTATGGATGAAACACCGGAGTTCGTGAACAGCATGGGAATCCCGCGTCCCAGCCCCGCGGCCCACACAGCGGCCATTCCCCTGACTCTGGAAACCGCTTCCCGGGTCAGCATCGATGTTTACGACATCAGCGGCCGCCTGGTTACCGCCCTGATCAGAGATGAACTGCCCGCCGGAGCCCACAGCATCTCTTGGGATCTTACCACGGCATCGGGGACTCCTGTTCCCAATGGTGTCTACCGGATCAGGCTGACCACCGACGGCTTTTCCGCCGTTTCGGGGCTCATGGTGCTTCGCTGACGCTCCGAGTGGGCCTACACCCAGTAGTCCCGCTCCAGCGCCCTGAACTGAACCGCCTCGGCCACATGCGCCGAGGATACCCGGTCTTCTCCGGAGAGGTCGGCTATGGTTCGGGATACCCTGAGAGCCCTGTAGTACGCCCGGGCGGAGAACCCGAACCTGGCGGCGGCGGCATCCAGCAGTTTCCTGCCCGAGGAGTCCACGGCACAGTGTTTCCGAAGCAGGGATGGGGGCATGCACGCGTTGCAGAACACATCCTTCAGGTTTCTGTACCTTTCTTCCTGGATGCTTCGGGCTGCTGCCACTCTGGCCCTGATGGGAGCGGAGGGTTCGCCGGGTTCAGCATCGGGGCCCAACTGCCCGCGGGAAAGGGGGGCCACTTCGAGATGAATATCTATCCTGTCAAGCAGCGGGCCGGAGATTTTCCCCAGGTAGCGCTGAACCTGGGATGCTCCGCAGTTGCATGCCTTGCCGGGATGGGTGAGATAGCCGCAGGGGCATGGATTCATTGCGGCAACAAGCATGAACCTGGCCGGAAAGTCGGTGGAGGTTACCGCCCGGGAAACCGTTACCCTGCACGATTCCATGGGCTGGCGCATGGCTTCCAGGGCGTTCCTGTTGAATTCCGGGAGTTCATCGAGAAAAAGGACGCCGTTATGGGCGAGGCTTACTTCGCCGGGCCGGGGGTGTGTGCCCCCGCCGATAAGCCCCGGAGTGGACACAGTGTGGTGCGGGGCGCGGAATGGCCGTTCCCTGACCAGTGCCACCCCTTCCGGAAGCAGGCCCGCCACGCTGTGAATTTTTGTGGTTTCGATGGCCTCGATTCTGGAAAGCGGAGGCAGAATGGATGGAAGCCTTTGTGCCAGCATGGTTTTCCCGGCCCCGGGAGGGCCTATCATCAGCATGTTGTGCCCGCCTGCCGCCGCTATCTCCAGTGCCCTTCTGGGTTGATGCTGACCATGTACCTCGGCAAAATCAACGCTGTAAACCGGGGCTTCGGGCACCGGAAGCGAACTGGGCTCGGGAAACAGGCCTTCCGCACCCTGAAGCCAGTTCGCCACCTCCTGAAGTGAACCCGCCGGTATGACCGGGGCTGGGGATGATATGGCTGCTTCCTGCGCGTTCTCGGCGGGAACAAAAACCCCCTCGAGGCCGGGTGGAAGGCCGGAAGCCATTGGAAGCATTCCCCGCACCGGGCGGATTCGGCCGTCGAGGGCCAGTTCTCCGGCAAAGGCGAATTTTTCCACTCTGGATGCGGGAATGAACCCACCCGCTGCCAGAAGGCCAACCGCGATGGGAAGGTCGAATGCGGGGCCTTCCTTTTTGCGCCCCGCCGGGGCCAGGTTGACGGTGAGTTTCTTTGGGGGAATCGCATAACCCGAGTTGACAATTGCTGCCTGAACCCGCTCTCGACTTTCGCGGACTGAGTTGTCGGGAAGACCCACCATTATGAAAGAGGGAAGGCCCCGGCTCATGTCAACTTCCACATCGACGGGGAAAGCCTCGATTCCCACCAGGCCCACGGCCCGGGCCACTGCCAGCATGAAAACCCCCTTTCCCGTAAGTACGGCTATCGGGCCCGGGGTTTCAAGACAAGCGTCAGGGAATGATGTTCACCAGGCTTCCGGGAACAACGATGACTCGGCGGGGAGAGTTCCCCCCGAGAATCTGTGTGACTCTTGGAGATGCGAGAGCAAGGGTTTCCAGCTCTTCCTTCCCGGCACCGGAGGGAACTGTTATCCGATCCCGGAGTTTTCCCTTGATCTGAACCGCGATTTCCACGGTTTCCTGCTCCAGGTCATCTTCGCAAACCCCGGGCCAGCTGTTGTTGTGCACTGTTTCGCCGGGATACTCAAGCCTTTGCCAAAGCTCTTCGGCAATAAACGGCGCCATAGGTGCCAGCAGAACCAGAAAGTCCCGGCGGGCTCTGTTCCACTCCTCCTCAGCCGAGCCTGCCCGTTCCCGGATCGAGGCCATGAAGTTGATGAACTCCATCATGGAAGCCACGGCAGTGTTGAACTGGAACGAGTCAATATCTTCAGTGACTTTTTTCACGGTTTTCGCCAGATGGTGCCTGATCTCCTTTCGAAGCCTGGGAGCGGATTCAGCCGGGATTACAGGATGCTGGAAGAGGCTCCATATCCTTCTAACGAATCTGTATGTTCCGGAAATGCCCTCTTCGCTCCACTCAAGCTCCGCCTCGAAGGGACCCATGAAGAGAATGTAAAGCCGAAGCGCGTCCGCCCCGTACTTTTCCACCACCTCATCCGGGGTCACCACATTGTTTCTGCTCTTGGACATTTTCTGGTGGTCATAACTGAGAAGCATTCCCTGATTCTTCAGGCAGGTGAACGGCTCTGAGAAATCCACCATTCCAGCGTCGTACATTACCTTGGTCCAGAATCTGGCGTAGATGAGATGCATCACCGCGTGTTCGGCTCCGCCCACATACATGTCTACGGGAAGCCACTTCCTGACCGCCTCGGGATCGAAGGGCCTGCGATTCTCATGGGGGGAGGCGAACCTCAGAAAATACCAGCTTGAACAGGCAAAACCGGCCATGGTGCTGGTTTCCCTCTCCGCCGGGCCACCGCAGGCGGGGCATGTGGTTCCGACCCAGTCCACCGCCCTGGCCAGGGGGGACAGGCCCGAATCATCCGGTTCGAAGCTGTCCACATCAGGAAGCTCCACAGGCAGGTCTCTATCAGGAACCGCCCCGCATTTCCCGCAGTGTATTATTGGAATGGGCGCCCCCCAATAACGCTGGCGGCTTACCAGCCAGTCCCTGATTCTGAAACGAACTTCCGGCTTTCCGAAAGACTTTTCCCTCGCGTACTCCGCCATGATCCTTCGGGCTTCATCCGAGGATAGACCTGAAAACCGCCCGCTGTTCATGAGAACCCCATCGGCTTCAACCGCCGCGTCGTCGACTCCCCGGGGAACGCCTCCCGGCGCGATCACCTCCAGAATGGGGAGGTTGAATCGCTTCGCGAAGTCATGGTCTCTCTGATCATGGCCGGGGACCGCCATGATCGCCGCGGTTCCATAGCCTCCCAGAACATAGTCCGCAACCCAGAGAGGCACTTTTTCTCCGGTGAACGGGTTCAGGGCGCAAGACCCGGTGAATACACCGGTTTTCTCACGACCGGTATCGGCCTGCCTTTCGGTATCACTTCTGGAAGAAACCGCCTTCAGGTACTCCTTCACCTCCCCTGTCATCTGGGTAGTGGTAACAGCAAGCAGATCAGGGTGTTCCGGAGCCATAACGCAGAAGGTAGCGCCGAATATGGTATCAATTCTGGTGGTGTAGACCGGCATCTCCAGGGTTCTTCCTCCGGGCAGAACGACAGGAAAAACCACCTCGGCTCCTTCCGATCTGCCGATCCAGTTACGCTGCATGGCCTTTATTCCCTCTGGCCAGTCCAGGCCTTCAAGGTCGTCCAAAAGCCTTTGGGCATAATCGGTTATCCTGAAGTACCACTGGGGAAGCCTCTTCTTGGTCACACCGCCACCGCAACGCCAGCATACGCCACCGGCGGCCTCCTCGTTGGAAAGAACTATTCTGCAGGCGGGGCAGTACATCTGATGGCCGTCGCTCTGGTAGGCCAGACCCCGGTCGAACAGAAGATTGAAAAAGTACTGGGTCCAGCGATAGTAATCGGGATGACTCGAGTTGATTTCCCGGCTCCAGTCGTAACCCGCTTCAAAGAGCTTCATCTGCCTGCGATAGGTGTCGGTGTTTATTCGGGTAACCTCGGCGGGGTGTGTGCCTGTTTTTATGGCATACTCCTCCGCCGGCTGACCGAAGGCATCCCAGCCCATGGGATGGAGCACATTCACTCCGTCCATGCGCTTCTTCCTGGCGATTACATCTGTGGGGATGTAGTTTCTGCAATGCCCGACTGACAGCCCGGCACCGGACGGGTATGGAAAGTAGTCGAGGCAGTAGAAACAGGGCTTGTCGGGGTTTTCACCCGTGCGATACAGGTTCATCCGCTCCCAGGCCGGGGACCATTTGCTCTGCAGTGCTTTGAAGTCATAACTGTCCAACCGGTTCCTCCGATCGTGAAAACACCCTGGTGAATATACGAAATCGGCGCTATTCCAGGGCCGGAATCAGAACCCTGAGAGCTCCATTGGACTTCAACTCCAGGCGGCAGCCGTGCTCTTCCAGAAGTGCGGCGCTCACTCCGGTTTCCACCCTGAAATCAAGATGGTTTTCTACCAGGGATTTCAGAACTTCGGGAAGACCGGGAATGTTCGTTGATTCAAGGATGACCGGCAAATCAACAACCACCCATCCGTCTGCGTATTCCACGGTCAGCCGCTTGCCGGGTGACTCCGGCATGGAAAGAAGCCTTGCCAGGATTTCAGCCATCCACTCCGGCTCAATGACCACTTCCGGCAAGCCCTCCGATATCACCATGTCCGGCACCCGGACACCGGTTTTCTGAAGCATTCCCATGGCGTGGTGAAGACATTCCTCCAGTCTGGCGGGCCTTGTTGCCACAGCAGTGGAACCCGCGGCGAGCCGCAGCATGCCCAAAGCTTCCAGGGCTGTTCCCTGGTCCAGCATCAGTGTGTTCGCCAGACCCCGGAGTGGATCCCTGCCTTCAAGCAACTCCATGAGTGAGTCCAGTGAGAACCGTGATCTCCGGGCATTGGTCAGCAAATAATTCACCAGTGACTCCATCAGATCAGTGTTCAGGTGTTTCGCCTTTTCCTCCGGCTCCCCACGGGAAGGATACCAGAGAATCCTGGAAGGTGATTCGCCGGACATGGCCAACCCCCGAACAGGGCCTTCGACTGGATGGAGCCATGTACAACTGCCCAGGGCCTGCAGTGAGGCCATGGCATCCTTCGGCGGGGGAGCCCCAAGAAACGCATCGACGGATGAGTACCCGCCCTCGGTCATTACCGTCTCAGGCCAGTTTGAGAACAGAACCCTTCCCTGAAAGTCGGTAATCATCATGAGCCCCCCGGGAATGCCGGTGATCTTCTCGAGTCTGGACGGAGTAAGTATGGAACTCATTCTGCCGGTAATCTTAAGAACCGACCTCCCAAGGGTTTCCAGGTTTGATGTTCGGTTCCCGCCGGCGAACTGAAAAACCAGTCTGTTTCCCTCGTGGGTGATTTCCGTTTCCCATTCCGGTTCACCCGGCCAGTTTTCCATAGGCGCCGAAGCGCTGCCAATCCGGTCAACCGACAACCTCACCGCGTCTGCGCCTGTGAGTTTGAGTGCCCCTTTCGCCCCCCTTCTGAGAACCTGTGCGGGGTCAGTGCTTTCGTAAACATCCATAAGAGCCCCCAGAAGGGTAAAGGTCAAGCCCGGAACCGCTGTTTCCCCGTCCTCGGGTAACGCCGAAGCGAGAAAGACGGACTCATCGGCGCCAATCCCTATTGCTCTTATCTTGACTATCTGCAGTCTGTAATCCTTCGTCTCTTCGCCTTCATCGAAAACCAGGGAACCCTGAACCATGGGTTCACCCCTGGAAAAACGCCCATTGATCTCTGAAATGCTCCCCAGTCCGGAAAGAAGCCCCTCAAGGCAGCGCTGCTGCTGCGCCACCGGAAGTGAGAAACCATCTTCACCGACAAGGATGGTCATGTCGTCATTCCAGAGTTGAATCTCTCCGGATTCGCTGAACACGAACGCGGGAATCGGAAGCCTTCGGAAAAGCTCATCGAAATACCTGTCCCTTCCCCGAAGAAGGTAGGCAAGCTTTTCCGTTTCGCTGTGCTCTCTGTGCAGCATCAGCCCTGATGTAAGAAGCGCACCGGCAAGTTCTCCCACAGTCATCTCACGGTGCAGGGAGGCTTGGTCGGCCCCGTAGACCGCGAGGATGAAACCCATTGGATTTTCATCGCCGCCAAGGGGGACAATAGTGCCGCGCCTGAAAATGTCGGCGAGAACTCCCAGTTTGTCGCCGGTGAAGCTCTGACTCGGCCTGCCAAATCCGGGAAACGAGGGAAACCTCAGTTCATGAAAATCCGCTGTCGGCAAGCCTTCAGGCCAGGCGCCATCCTTGTCGAAAAGCACCAGGCCCGCGAAGGGGTCGTTGATGTAAACCGCTATGGCATCGGATTCCAGAATCTCCCGAAGAAGCGCGGCGCTTCCTCTGTCAATCCTCCTCGCTCCCGGAAGCAGAGTGGTCAGGTCGGCCAGGTTTTCCAGGCTTCTGCCCAGCGCTTCCAGCCGGCTCATACCCTGCACCTGTTCAGTGATATCATCCACATAACCCATGATGTGGGTCACCGCTCCGGCATCATCCGTGATGGATTGAAGAGACAGTCTTACCACTCTCTCCTCACCGGTTCCTGATAACCAGATCATGTCACCGCTTATGGCGCCCTTTCCGGGGCGCGCCAAAAGGTTTTTATAGGATCTGTCCACCCATTTCAGCGGCTCATCTGGAAACACATCCCTGATGTGAACCCCCACAAGACTGTTGCTATGACCGGCTATCCGGGCCATGGCTCGATTGGTCAGAAGAACTCTTCCCTTTACATCAAACATCATTATGCCGGCTTCGCTGGCGCTGAAGATGGCCTGGTTCATCTTCTGAACCGCCCGAAGTCTCTTCTCGGTTTCCATGACTTCTGTTATGTCGTGAAAAAGCCCTACAATTCCGGAGCCGCCCCGAACAAGCATGCCGCGGTTCTTCCTGCCACCCGCGGGCAGAAACTCCACCTTGACCTGGTGGCCCATCATTACCGATTTTAAAACGCTGTTCCAGCTATAGAGAACCGGCTGGGGAAGAACAGCGGCCACCTCGGAACCGATGCACACTCCGGGATCAAACCCGAACATTTCGCCCATTGCCCGATTGCAGTGCCTGAGTACGCCGGTATGATCCAGGGAGATAACACCGGCGGGAAGATCAGGGTAGACCGAGTCCATCTCCCCGGACACAGCCACGGCAATAAACACGCTTTCGGTAGAGTTTTCGCATGCTGTAACCAGCAGCCCATTCCGGGCATCCTCCCTTAGTGGGACGGACGGGTCGTCAAAAGCTTCCTGAAGAATTTCAGGGAGCAGGGGGCGCGGATCGGTAGTGCGTGACAGAGTCTCTGGTGATACACCAAACATGCCGGCGCAGTCACCGGTAACGGTTACGCAGCCCGTAAGCCGGTTGCAGACAATTTTCACCCATCGGCTCATGCTGACAGGGTTCCGTCAGAGCCTGAACACCGAACCAAGCACCAGTGATATGCTGTTGTCGTCCACACCGTCAGCCTGTTCATTGGGAAACGCATTGGTTCTGGTTCTTCCCTTCCAAAGGCAGCCTACGGACACTTCCAGGTTCTCTCCGCTTCGATATCCCCCGCCCAAGCCGAAACCAAGGCTGGTTCTTGTGGCTTGAAACCCCTCGACGAAAACAACCGACGTTCGAAGGTCGAAGCGACTGGTCACCGGAGTATCAATGAAAAGTTTGCCGATGAAATCGTTCGTGTCGAAGGGCCTCACAACCTCAGCCTCAAAACCTGTTCTGGTGTTGTTGATGTGGGGAGAAATCACGCTTCCGCCGAAGGCAACAGAAGAGTAATGGTAATCGCTCCCGGAAGAATAAACAACGCCCGCAGAGACAAGATCCGAGATGCTAGCCAGCCCGGCACGCCAACAGAATTCATTCGCCGACACCTCCCATTGGGAGGTGGAGTCCGCCCCCTGGAAAGTTCTGTCGCTGAAGGTGTAGTCATAATCAGCGGATACAGCCCGGACACCACCGGAGAACCCGGCGTACAACCCGCGATACACCATTCCCGACAAACCGGCGACATACTCCCACCGGGTTCCGGAAACCCGGGCTATCTCGACGGATGTCAGCTGTGCGGTGTAGGGATCGATGGTGTTGTGTGTACCGAAATAGTCGTAATCCGCCACCTTGGCAGCGCCAAGCGCCACCACCACCGGCCCGAGATGTGCGGCTGCGGCGGCTGTGGCTACACCGAGAACCTGGCCGCCCCGGTGAATTCTGAAATTGGCATCGTACACGGTTTCCGTCCACCGCTCAAATCCGCCGTCCACACTCAGGGCTTGTCCAGTGATCAGCCCGAGCGCTCCGGGGTTCATGAACAACCCGGCGGGGGTCGCAATCGGCTGTGCTTTAATGCCGCCAAGAACCGCTGATTCAGCGGTGAAGCCGCCGTTTGGACTGCCGTTGTTGAATGAATCGTAGTATCCAAAGCCAAGGGTTGTGCCCGATACGGCGAGGATAGCCAAAGAAAGGGTAAAACACTTCATGATTGTTCCAGTTCTATGGGTTCCAGGTTAAGCCAGCCGTGAGGCCGGAATGAGTATCATTGACTGTGGCCTGCTGGGGATATCCCCCAAATACATCACCGGTGCGGCTCTCGTTGATCCATGACACCGCGGTGTCGAAAACCAGGGTGCGGGAAACTTTCAGGCCGATCCCCATGCAAACCCCGGTGGCCTCCCTGCTGTCCGATCCCTGTGACTCGAACATGAAAACCGCCGCCCTTCCATAAAGGTCGTTTCCGGACAGCGGTGTACCACCGAACAGCCTGGCGGTAAACCTGGTGGAATCTCCGGGAAACTGCATTTCCACCTCCGCCCCGAAAGAGGATTCCCAGGCGGTCATGTCCCCGATCGCAAACCCCAGCGACGCCCTTGGAGGGTACTTGTCCATGCCGTTTGTGTACGCGGCGCCTATTCTGGCTCTGGAAGCAATCAGTGAGAGACCGACCCTGTAAGCCAGACCGCTTTCCTCCCAGGTTTCCACATCCACAAATGGGCTGTCCACTGAAGTATCTTGAAAGAAGTCCCAGGTTCCAGAGCCGAATCTGTAGCCCACCGAAGCCCCGGCATGCAGGCCTTCCAGCAGTCTGGCTCCCACTCCCGCGGATGACTCCCAGATGCTTCCGCTGTTGTTCTGCTGCTGAAAGACTACGACGGTATCGGGGCCTTGAAGTATGAAGTCATAGTACTCACCCTTGTAGGAGAAATCTGAAAGCCTGGAAATACCGACACCGCAACCGATTCCATCGGTGATGGGAAACGCGGCGGTCATTCCCGTCGAACCCAGCGCAATGGTGGACACATTGAAACGGCCAAAGGGAGTTTCAATGGACTCTTTGGAAAGCACCGGTCCCACACTCATCTGGATTCTCGGAGCTCTGAGAAGACCAAGGAAGGATGGGTTGAGCAACACCCCTGCTCCGCCAAGATCAACGGCTGTTACCCCACCCAGCGATGCGGTTACGGCATCCAGCCCCGCGAGACTGCTGCCGGTTCCAAAGGAGGCGGGATAGCCGTATCCCAGAAGGGCCCCGGGAAGAAGAACAAGGACAAGCCACAGAAATAGCGCCTTTTTATCCATAACAATTCTCCCTTTTCGTAACAAAAACCCGCTCACACGCTTCTAATCATGTGGCTGCTCAGGGGAAGACTATCCGCAGGCTCGGATGACCCGGGGCCGGGGAATCCTTCCCCGGCCCCGGGCTGCCTCAGAAGGTGTTCTTAACGTAATCGTAACCTTTCTGAACCGCCGAGGCGTTCAGATCTATGATCTCCTGCTTCTTGCCCTTGAACACCGCGGACAGCATGCTGACAACATCCTGGGGCTTGAACATCCCGGTGATGGCGGCGTATGCCCCGACGCTCACCATGCTCTGAATCCGGGTGTCGCCCAGTTCGTCCGCAAGCCCTGTGATGGGGACCGGAAAAACCCGAATATCGTTTCTTTGAGGTTCCACATCTATCAGGGTGCTGTTGTAAACCAGGGATCCGCCTGAAACAAGAGCTTTCTCGAACTTCTCCATGCTGGGGCGATTCATGGCGATGACCATGTTGGGCCTGACCGCTTCAGCGCCGCCTATGGTTCCGTCCTGAATGTTCACCGAGCAGTTGGCGGTACCACCTCTCATTTCAGGCCCGTAGCTTGGCAGCCAGGAAACGTTGTATCCGTACTCGAGGGCAACCTGAGCCAGAATCTGGCCGGTGGACATGATGCCCTGACCCCCGAAGCCCGCAACCCGGATGGACATCCGGGAGTACTCGGAAGACATCTCCCCCCGCTGGAAACCACCGGAAGATCCGTCGGTGAGGCCCAATCCGGCTTTAACCTGATCCGGGGCCAGCACGGGCATGGGACGAATAACCGGTGACGCCTCTTCACTGTTATCCCTGAAAACGCCCAGCGGGAAAATGGGAATCATATGCTCCTCGACCCACTTCATGCTGTCGACAGGGTTCTGTTTCCAGCCGCTTGGGCAGGTCGAAAGAACCTCCACGAACTGAAATCCCTTGTGCTCCCTGGCGTTTTGAAACGCCTTGCGAACCGCGGCACGGGTTTTCCGTATGTTGGCGGGGTTATGCAGTGAAACCCTGGTCACGAAGGTCGGCGCCTTGAGCTGGGATATGATTTCCGACATCTGAATCGGGTAACCGTCGGAAGCCAGGTTTCTTCCATAGGGTGTTGTGGTTGTCTTCTGGCCTTCCAGGGTGGTGGGGGCCATCTGGCCGCCGGTCATGCCGTAAATCGCGTTGTTGACGAAAAACACCACCATGTTCTCGCCACGGTTTGCCGCCTGGAGGATATTGTTTCCTCCGATCGCGGCCAGGTCGCCGTCGCCCTGGTAACTGACCACTATCTTGTCCGGGTTGGCCCGGCTTACCGCGGTTCCCACCGCCGGCGCCCTGCCGTGGGCCACCTGAAAGTGCCCCCCCTCAAAGTAGTAATAGGCGAAAACGCTGCAGCCCACCGGGCTGATTATGATGGTATCATCGATTATTTCAAGGTCTTCCATGGCTTCCGCTATGAGCTTGTGCAGAATGCCGTGACCACATCCGGGGCAGTAGTGGGTTCTGTCCTTTTCCGCTCCGGGTTTGTGCTTGTAAACATCGAGGAATCCCGCGGGTTTTCTGAGAACGGTTTTCTTTTCCATGGCTACACCCCGTAAAGCTCGGAGATTCTTTTGAGAATCTCCTCTGCGGAAGGAACATTGCCGCCCAGGCGGTAATAAAGGTCGCTTTTCAGTGTGCCCTCGAGGGCCAGGTTCACATCGTCAACCAATTGCCCTGTAGACAGTTCCACGGTGAGTACATTACGGATACCCCGTTCCGGAAGAGCCCGAATCTGCTTCTCCGGGAAGGGGAAGAGAGTGATGGGGCGAAGAAGACCAACCCTGGCGCCCCTTTCCCGGGCCATGTCCACAGTGTTCCGAAGCACTCTGCTTACGCATCCGTAGCCGATGACCACAGTTTCCGCATCATCCATCCGGTACTCCTCGAAGCGGACCTCTTTCCTCTTCGCCGTTTCGTACTTGGCAAGTAGAGACTTGTTCCAGTTCTCAAGGTCGTCATGGTCAAGGTAGATGGAGTTTATCAGATTCTTGTTGAGGGGATTGCCGTACACCGCCCACTGGGATCTGTCCGGTATCTCGGTGACGGGTTCGGGAATCTCCACCGCTTCCATCATCTGACCGATGACGCCGTCGGTAAGTACGAAGACCGGATTGCGGTACTCATCCGCAAGCTCAAAGGCAAGTTTTGTAAGATCGCACATCTCCTGGCAGCTGTTCGGGGCAAGGACAAGGTTGCGGTAGTTTCCGTGTCCTCCGCCCTTGACCACCTGGTTGTAGTCGCTTTGTTCCGGGCCGATATTGCCCAGCCCCGGCCCCCCCCGCATAATGTCAACGATCACACAGGGAAGCGCGGCTCCCGCGCAGTAGGACAGACCCTCCATCTTCAGGCTGATACCCGGCCCGGAGCTTGCGGTCATGGTTCTTCTCCCGCTGCCCGCGGCACCGTACACCATGTTGATGGCGGCAATCTCGCTTTCCGCCTGAAGGAAGGTTCTGTTCAGCTTGGGAAAGAGAGTCGCCGCCATTTCAGCTATTTCGCTGGCGGGGGTGATGGGATAGCCGTAGTAGGCGGTGCAGCCCGCCATTACAGCTCCGTACACCGACGCATGGTTGCCCTTCATCAGCAGTCTCGCCATGCTACGCCTCCTTTCGGGGCTGGTGGTCTTTGAGGTACACTGTCATGGCGCCGGGTTCCGGGCAGTTGTAGAAGCAGTTGCCGCAACCTATACAGCCTTCTCCGATGTAGGCAGAGTAATGGTATCCCTTGGAGTTCAGCTTCTCGGAGATGACTAGCACCTTCTTCGGGCATGAGGCGACACAGAGGCCGCAACCCTTGCATTCGTCCGAGTTGATCTCGGGACACGGATAACTGGTCACTTTGAAGACCTCCCTATGTTGTGGAAATCGGGATGCAAAAACCCAACATGAAAACTCAAGTTCGCATAAGATGACAGGGCTTCGCCGGCAAGTCAACTCAAATCCGGGCTAGCGTTGAACGAGCTTTCTCCATCTGTCTCCCACCTTGATGAAACCCCCGATCTCAAGGTGCAGTTCGTCGTGGGGCCACCCGGTCAGGGAAAGGAACCGGAAGCCCCGATGGGCTATTGCCCGTTCGAGAAGAGGCATGTGCTGAGGTTCCAGTTCCAAAGGCTGCACCAGGGCGGAACGACCCTCCTCGGTAAGCCTGACTTTCCCCAGCGAGTCGCCGCCTGATTGAAGCGCCATTACCCCGTCTTCACCACACGGAAAAAGCACCGGCATGGACGCCATCCGAAGCCGCCTCAGCCGGGGGGCGGCGAGAATACCCGCCAATGCCGCCAAAGGCGCCAGAAGAACAAGGTGCAGCCACATTCCTCCACGCCCGAAGATGCTGAGCGTGGTGGTGATTCCCCCGTGTATCAGAAACGCTCCCCCGATGAAAACCGATAGAACCACACCCTCATTTTCCGGCAGCAGGTTCCTGCCCAGGGATCCCGCCATCCAGGTGAGCGCGGGTTTTCCCCTCAACCCCGCCACCAGAAGAAACAGCCCCAGGGTGATCTCCGCGAAGGCGAAGGCACCGCCGGGAAACGATGAGACCTCCGCAATGAGGGTGATGGCGGAAAGCAGAAGACCTTCAAGCAGCAGAGAGGGTTTCGGCTTTCCCGCCAGAAGCGACACCAGGAAAGCTGCGGCGCCTGCTCCGGCGCCTGCCGCGACGGCGTACCCCCCCAGGAAAAGATCCCCGAGAAGAAACAGGCCCGCCAGTAACAGCTCGGGCCAGAAGTTTCTCAACAGTCCACCCCGGGCTGACGGAGGGACGCAATCCTGTCCACCGCGTCCCGAAACATCCGTCTCGCGGTCATTTCTCCCTTTGTCCTGCATTTGCCGGTGACGATCCTTCCCAGCAGCGACAGAAACCGAAGGGGGTGGCTGATCAGCCGGGCAATGTAGAAGTGCAGGTATGCGGCCCTTCGAAAACGGTCGAGCCGGCGGTAGTCATGTCTCCAGACCGGGGAGAAGCAAAGTTCGTCCATCTCTGCGAATCCCTGCAGTTCGGGTTCGGCCATGGCGGGAGTGGAGGGGAACGGTGTCATGATGGGCATTACCACCTCCTCCACCCCGCACCGGGCCAGTTTTCTGATGTAGTTTCGGGTTTCCCGGCGATCATCCCGGGTTTCACCGGGGGTTCCCGCCACGAAAAAACAGCAGGCGGCCACTCCGGCCCTTGAGGCAATCGCCGCCAGCTCCGGTACCCGGTCGATATCCGCGGTCTTGTTCATCAGCTCAAGAACCCGCCGGGACCCGGATTCGGGGGAAAGGGAAAAGTAACGCATTCCCGCCCGGATCAGAAGCTTCAGAAGGCTGTCATCAATGGTTTCCATCTTCAGCCCCGAGGGAAAGCAGAATGTGATGTCGAGTGCGCTGTCTATCAGCCCCCTGCAGATGTCCCTGACTCTGTTCCGGTTCACGGCGAAGTTCTCGTCCTGAATGTGGAAATCGGTAACCCCGTAGGTGTCCCGATGCCAACGGATTTCTTCCAGAACCCTTTCGGCGCTCTTTGAAAGCCAATGTCCGCCGCTCATCTCCGGCGCCTGACAAAAGGAGCACTTGTACGGGCAGCCTCTGGAGGTGAGAATGTTCATGTAACGAACACCCCTCATGACCGGCCCGTGACCGTAGCCCAGCTTCCAGTAGTTCTCCAGGGGAAGCAGGTCTACCGCAGCGAAGGGCTGGCTGTCCAGATTCACCGTATACCTGGTTCGCCGGTCCACCATGCCGCCCTGAAAGGCAATACCTTCAAGCCCTTCGATGCTTCTGTCTCCTTCCAGCCGGGCGAGAAGCTCAGGAAGCCTTCTCTCCCCCTCACCGAGCACCACATAATCCGCCCCGGCCCTGATGAAGTCTTCCGGAACGAAGGTGGCGTGATAGCCCCCGACCACTACAGGCCTGGAAGGTGCCAGGCTTTTCAGTTCCCCGACAATGGCGCAAGCCATGGAGTGCTCTCCGGCGCAGTGAACGCTGATTCCAGCCACGGCATTCACCGGGGTCAGCCGGGCTGTCTCCCCCGGGGTAAGTCCCCGGGCCCGGTAACGGTTTCTGAATGAGTAGAACCTGTGCGGCGCCTGGCCGTAAGCATCGATGATGCTCACGGGAAAACCCGCGGCCCGCACCGCAGAAGCAAGATAGGCGAGCCCGGAGGGTATACCGGGAATACTGCCGTAGAAATCCGCCTTGAGGTGAACCACCGGAGGCCGGATCAGCGCCAGTTCCGTCAATGCAGCTGAGGCTCCATGGGCCTCTTCATATACCTTGCAGTGGCGATGAGGGTGAATCCGCTGATGTACTTCCGCAGATCAAGAAGGCTTCGCATTCGGCGAATCTTCTTCCAGACAAGTTTCGGTCTCATGTAAAACCTCCGGTGACCCTCCTGGATGAGAAAACGAATCTGGTCCTCGGTCATGCCGTCGGGAACGAAGGACACATTTTTGAAGTTGAACCTGTCCTTGGTGAACTTTGACGGTTTGATTCTTCCAGCGAGAAGATCGTTGTAAACCTCGCTTCCCGGCAGTGGCGTGAGGTTCACGAAAACCGCGTAATCAAGATCGAGTGAGCAGGCGAAGTCGATTGTGGCCAGGCCGTCCTCGAAGGTCTCCCCCGGAATGCCGAACATGAAGGTTCCATAGGCCTCCATGCCCAGGGCGCTGGTGGCGCTCACCGCCCGGCGGATCTGATCGAGGGTGGTTCTCTTCTTCAGGGTATCGAGATTTTTCTGAACGCCGCTTTCAACTCCGAAGAGAATTCTCCAGCAACCGGCTCTCTTCATTCTGGCCAGCATGTCCTCCGTGACCCTGTCCACCCGGGCGTTCACCGCCCAGTCCACATCCAGCCCCTTCTTTTCCATCTGATCGCAGAATGCCTTGACCCTCTCCTCGGACAGGGTGAATGTGTCGTCCCAGAAGGCGATGTCCCTCACGCCCTGGTGTTTGACAAGCCACTGTATCTCATCGGTGATGTTCTCCGCGCTGCGCATCCTGGTGTGCCGGTCGGTGTGGCAGAAAATGCACTCATAGGGGCAGCCTCTGGCTCCGATGATATTCGCGTGGGGAAGGCGGTTGTAAAAAGTGGGCGAGGGCAGATACTTCGACGGCGGCGCCAGTGAGTGGGCGGGAAAGGGCAGTGTGTCGATCTCCTCCACAACCGGTCTTGGAGGATTACGCAATACCGCGTTTCCGCTTCGGTGAATCAGGCCGGGGATCCCGTCAAGCGGCTTTTCTTCCGAACGCGCTGCCACAAGTTCCCGGAAGGTGTGCTCGCCCTCCCCGTAAACGAGACAGTCCAGGCCTTCGCACTCCTTCAGGCACCTTTCCCCCCACAGGGTGGGGTGAATCCCTCCGGCTACGAAAAAAGTGCCCGGGAAGCGACTCTTCATCTCGTTGAGCATCCAGCGGGAGTTTTCCCAGTCCACACTGGTGATGGTCACCCCGACCAGATCGGGCTTCTGCTGTTCAAGCATTTTCAGGGTGTCTTCAAAGGTGTGGAACAACCCCTCGATGTACGCGACCTCATGACCATCCTCGATAACGAAAGGCGCCAGGTAAAGCAGCGAAGGGGATGGTACCACATTCACCAGGGGTTTTATCTTCAGCCAGCGAAGCAGGGGCACCCGCTGATTCATGAAATCATGCTGATCCTGTTCCCAACTGGCCGGCATGGTAAGCAGAACGATCTTCATTGACAAACCCTTTCAGCGGGAACGGAATATAATACGGACCCTGCGGAAAGCCTTACCGGACGAAAGGACTGCATGGCTTCGGGAGTAAGTGTGATCATCCCGGCGTGGAACGCTTCAGAAACCCTTTGCCGATGTTTGGATGCCCTGAAACGGCAGACCATGCCCCCCCTGGAAACAGTGGTGGTTGACGACGGTTCCAGTGATACCACCGCGGAACTCGCCCGAAGTTACGGGGTACGGGTCATCCCCCTTTCCGGCAAAATGGGACCGGCCCTGGCAAGGAACGAGGGTGTCTTCGCGGCTTCCGGGGAAATAGCCCTCTTCGTTGATGCGGATGTGGTGGTCCCCGAGAATCTGGTGGAGCGAATCGCCGGTTTGCTCTCCGATCCCTCCGTCGCCGGGGTTCAAACCCTTTACGCGCCGGACTGCCCGGGAGAAGGGCTGATCACAACCTATCAGAACTTCTACTACCATCATTCCCTGGCGAGAATGCGCCCGGGGGGCGTGGCGGTTTTCGCCACATGGTGCGCCGCGGTTCGCCGTGATGTGTTTCTGGAACTGGGCGGATTCAACACGAATGTTCCGGAGCCCACCGTGGAGGATGAGGAACTGGGCTACGCCATCGCTGACTCCGGCCGGGTGATTCTGCTGGAAAAGAGCCTTCAGGTAACCCATCTGGCAGAGTACACCTTCGGAACCTTCGCCGGCCGGCGTCTGAGAATGGCGGTTGCCCAGGCCAAAAGCGGTTGGAGGCAGGTGAAACAGCGCCTGCTGGCGAGGTACATGAATGTCCACGAAACCGGAACCCATCACAGCAGGTGGGTGGTTCTGTCCATACTCATCACCTTTCTGGCCTGGCTGTCACCCCTATCAATGCTTTTCACAGGGCCGGCGGGGCTTCTTCTGTTTCCCGCCCTGCTGTTTCTGGCGCTGCTTTGTCACTGGAGCTTTTTCGCTTCCGCCGTGAAGCGCTTCGGATGGCGGGTATTCCCGGGTTTCGCCGTCATGTGCATAACGGACATGACCATCCTGGGCTTTGGAATCATCAGGGGCACGCTGGAATACCTGTCGGGAAAGCACTACTGACGAAACCCCGCGCCCCGGTTTCGCCCTAAATCCTTCCCACAAGAAACTTCCATATCGTGTGAAGAACACTGAGCCCGTAGGGAACAGGCCTGAGGCTGGAGTATCCCTGGCCGTGAACGGTGGGAATGGGAACCTCGGTGACGGACAGCTTGTTTCTGATGGCCCCGACCAGCATTTCCGAATCGAAGTTGAAGGTGTTTGAATAGCGATGGTAGGGTATTACTTCCAGGGCGGCCATGCTGTACGCCTTGTAACCGCTGTGATAGCTGGTGAGGTTCGCCCGGAAAACGAAGTTTTCAAGCCCGTTGAGAATCACGGTTCCCCAATACCTGGCCTGACTCATCCCCCCCTTTCGCATGTCGCCGTACTTGGTGCGGCTGCCGCCCACCACATCCGCGCCCTGATGCAGCGGCGCAAGCATCCTTACAAGGAAATCCGGAGGGTACTGGCCGTCGGAATGGAGCATCACCACACCCCGGGCTTCCCGCTTCCTGGCCCAGTCGAAGGCTGTTTTCTGGGCGGCGCCGTAGCCCCGGTTCAGTTCATGCTGAACCAGCCTGATCTTGGGAAACTCTTCGACCAGGCCGAGAACGGTTTCAGCGGTGTGGTCCGTGGAGCCGTCGTTCACCACCAGAAGCCTGTCAACCGAGTCCCAGGCTTCCGGGGGAATGTTGCGGATAACACCCTCGATGAATCGACCGGTATTGTATGCTGGCATGAAGCATATGAACTGCATGTTCCACTCTTCCATGAAGGGAAAATCCGGACATGGGACGGGAAACACTACGCAATGCCGGGTGTCACCGCAAGACTGGGGAGGAAGACCGGCTGGAAAGCTTGATGGAAACCCACCTTGGGGGCCTTGTTCTTGACGTGGCCACGGGAACCGGCAGTTTCATAGGATTCCTTAGATACTACGCCGGTAACGAAGCAACCATCGTCGCCGCCGAGCCCTCCCCCGAAGCGGTGCGGTCCGTGGCGGAATCCTTCAGGGAACAGAGTGTTCTGCCGGTGCGGGCCGACGGGGAGTACCTCTGCTTTCCCCGGGAAATGTTCGACGCGGTTGCGGTTTCAAACTCGGTTCACCATTTCGCCCGCCCCGACCGGGTTCTTGGAGACATGATCCGGGTACTGAAGCCCGGAGGTCTCTTCGTCCTCAGAGAGATGTTCCGGGACGGAGATCAGACGGAATCCCAGAAAACCCATATCCTTCTGCACCACTGGAGGGCCGATGTAGACGCGCTTCACGGTGTTTTTCACCATCACACGCTTACCCGGAGGGAACTGGAGGCCGTTCCGGGAAAACTGGGGCTCACCGGGGTTCTCTCAGCGGTTCAGACAGACATGGAAGCCGATCCGAAGAGCCCGGATAGAATCGAAAGCGTGGAAAAAACCATACAAAGCACAATTGCCCGGGCGGAAGGGCATCCGGAGCTTCAGGCCCGGGGGGGGCGGATCCGGGAAAGGCTTCAGATCCATGGTTTCTCCGGGGCTTCGTCGGTGCTTCTGGCAGGGATCAGGGCGTAACATTCTCCGGGGCCCACAGGGGTCTCAGATGCCGCTCCGGGGTCAGAGCACGAGCCCTTTCCTGTGTCCAGGGTTCCAGATAACCCTGCCTTTCCCGCATGTAGAAAAGGTAGGGAGTTCTTCCCTGAAAGAGTTTTTCCATGGCCTCGATGTCATCTTCCGGGGTCTGGTGGGCGCAGAACACGATGTCACCGTCCAGGAACGGATCGGTTGCCAGCATCCCGCTCATGATGTTGGGGTAGCCATGCTCTCCGGCTTCCATGAAAACCACTGCCGGAGACTCCGCGTAACGCCTCGCCAGTCTGACTGGAATACCGTCGATGGACTGCCAGGGCCCGCTTCTCAGAACGATTCCGTCGGGTATGTACACCATGAGCGTGGCGGTGAGGAAAAGCGCCGAAAAGAACAGCACCGCCCAGTTCCCCCGGCGGCGGACCGCCTCGCGGAACCCGAGAGCGCACAGAAGGGCAAAGGCCGGAAGCGTGGTGAAGTAGTGCCGGGGACCGTAGTCAATGGCGGCGGCGTAATGTACAAACATGAACGGTATCACCGCCAGGATAGGAAGATAGAGCACTCTCCACCTCTTCCGCTCCACCCGGTTGAAAAGAATCAGAAGCGCCGGCATTAGAGACAGGAACGGCCAGCCGAGAAGAATGGTGCTGCCGGCTCCGGCCTGTTGAGCAAGGTTCAGCAAACCCCGCAGCGGAGTGTGGGCGTGGTCGCCGTATTCGGGAAACCAGGCCTTGTCCTGGCCGAAGCCCAGAAGGCTTCCGCCTCTGGCAAGGTTGTAGGCCGGAGAAAGGGGATCGCCGGTATAGTGCCTGTTGGACAGCAGGAAGAACGCCACGGGCAGCAGCGCCCCCAGAACAATCGTCAGCAACGGGGGAATCGCCCTGGAACGGAACCGTGCGAAAAACACAATGGTTATGGAGATCGCCCATGGAAGCATGGTATAGGGCTTCGCGCACAGGGCCAGACCCAGCAGGAAACCCCCGATGGCGTGGAATCCCGGCGTCTCTTCCCTTGCACCCCTGACAATGAAGTACAGCGCCCATGTAATCAGCATCAGCTCGGTGTTGTGGGCCATGTGCGACGCGCTCATGAACAGAAAGAAAGGCGACACCGCCATGACAAGAATTCCCAGCCTGGCCGTGGCTTTCCCGGTTATCTGCCGAAACAGCAGGTACGCTCCGATCAGGGAGAGGGTTCCCAGCATGGGACCCATCAGCGGGGCGATCCCGGTACGGGTGAACGGCGCCATGAGCAGAGAGTGAATCGGTGTGTACATAACGAACCAACGGCCATCATCGAAGATGAAATGACGGAAGGGAAAAAGGTCCCTGGGGCTGGAAACCTCCGGTTCCGGCGCGACGGTACGCCCCCGGGCATAGATCCGGCTCTGCACCATGTAGGCGGCTTCGTCGCCCCCCTTGGGAATCCCCTCGAGGGGAACCCATGCCATCCATACCGTGAACCCGAGTACAACGGCGCAAAGCGCCGCCAGAAACCAGCGGTCAGCGCCACGGGTGAGCAGCCGACGGAACGCTTCCGCGGGTTTTCTCCATGTTTTCAGCACCGAGGCCGCAAGTATTGACCCGGGAACCAGGGTCAGGAGTTGTACCGCCTTGTCACCGGGGCCGGAAAGTCGGTGGTTTCCGTGGGCGTAGACCACGAACACGCATAGAAACATCAGACAAGCCGCAATCCGAGCCAGCTTCATGTCAGTACCTTCTGCCGGACAGGGCAGCGCCGGCGGCGGAAAGGGATGCGGGCAAAACCATGAGAAGGTCTGGAATCAGAAGAAACCCGGCCCGGAAACCCCGGAAGCCGCCGGCGCGGACCATGTGAACCAGCATTGGCGCCTGGGGACCCAGCGCCAGCAGAATACCTCCGAGGAACAGGGGAAGACCCCATGAAGCCCCGACGGCGGCCAGAATCGCCCCGACGGGGATCAACCAGGAAAAGACAGCTCCGAAAAGCACAGGAACCATCTCGGAAAAACCCGCCACGCTGATGGAGGGGGCTCCCCGGCCCCGTCCGCGCCTGATGATGTAAAGAGCTTTGGCCATCATCATGTTCCACTCGTAACTAAGGAATTCACCAAGGGTATACTCCCTGAGGTGATAAACCTCGATCAGGGGAGCGATGAGAATTCTGCCTCCCCGGGCCCACAGCCTCTCCGCGAAGTCCGCGTCCTCGATGGTTGCGCCCCGGATGTTCTCATCGAAGCCTCCCAGCTCCCGAAAGGCACTGGTCTTCACCGCGAAGAAAAAGGTGCCGCATCCCTTGATGTACGGCCCTCGAATTCTTCTGGTGAATGTGTGGTGGTAGTAGTAGTTCTTGTAGAAAGTGGCCGCCCTGCTTCCGGGAGCGTCAGGGCCGTAGACCGCCTGCACCGCGTCGGCTTCACGCATACCGGCTTCCAGCATGCTCCGCCAGCCCTCCGGAGGCACCGCGTCGGAATCAAGGAAGAGAATCCACGATGTCTCCGCCGCCATGCCGCCGGTATTCCTGGTTCCGGCGGCCCCGGGCTTCCCGAGGGAAGGAATGGCTTCCACTCCCAGTGATTCCAGCAGTTTTACGGAGCCGTCGAAGGATCGGTCGTCCACAGCCAGAACCCTGTCGTCCGGATGAAGTTCGCTGATTACAGGGGCAAGCACCCTGCCCAGGGTTCCCTGGCTGTTGTGTACAGGGATAACCACGGTCAGGGAGGGCAACTTTCTACCTTTTGTTCCTGGAAAGCCCCAGCTGTTCCCCCAGCATCATGAGCAGGCTTTTCGCCCCGTGCCATATCGCCCTTAGCTGGAAGGGGGACATGATGTTCCGAAAACGGTAGAGCAGGAATGAGGGTCTGAGGAAGTAGCGGATGTAGGCCAGGCGCCTCAGTTCCATTATCTGGTCGCCGGTCATGGTGAAGGGCACGAAGCACGGCCTGTCAAGAAGCATTCCCTGATCGTTCAGATTCTCACTCATGGTGCCGAATTTCCCCTGCTGAATGCCTTTGAACATGGGTGTGCCCGGAAAGGGAGTGATCGGAAAAAACTCCACGGTGAAACTTCCCAGGCTTTTGGCGAAGTCTATGGTCTGAAGGCCCTCTTCGAAGGTTTCTCCGGGGATGCCGAAAATGTATGTGGTGTGGGTCTTGATGCCCACGCTGTGAGCCAGTCTCACCGCGAGGCGGATTCTGTCCAGGGTTTCATGCTTCATCAGCGTGTCGAGGTTCTTCTGAACCCCGCTCTCCACTCCGAAGTTGATGCACCAGCATCCGGCGGCTTTCATGGCTTTGAGAATCTTCCTGTCCACCGCGTCCGCCCGGCACGAGCACCACCATCGCACATTCACATCCCGCTTCACCATCTCATCACAGAATTCATAAACATGCCTGTGACTGTATGTAAAATGTTCGTCCCAGAATTTGATCTCCCTGGCGCCGAAGTGCCTGATGTAGTACTGGATCTCATCCACTATCCGGGATGGCTTTCTTAGACGGATGTGCCTTCCGTACATCTTGTAGCAGTAAAGGCAGGTGCCGTTGCAGCCCCTGCTGGCCAGCATCTGAACCACCGGCACAGTTGACACCTGTTCGAAACTTGGAAAGTACCGCTCCATTTCGCACAGATCCACCGCCGGAAACGGAAGGGAGTCGAGATCCTGAACCAGAGGCCGTTCTCCGGTGAACTCAACCCGCCCCGAGGGGTGGCGGAAGTGTATGCCCTTCACTCCCGCGAGGCTATCTCCCCCGGCAATGGCGTCTATCATCTCCCCGCAGGTCAGCTCTCCCTCGCCCACCACCACCGCGTCAAGGGAGGGGCATTCCTTGAGAAGCTGCTCCGGCATGGCGGTGGCCCCGTGGCCACCGATAAAGGTGAACAGGTTCGGATTGTCACTGCGGGCGTCGGTAAGAAATGGCTCCGCCTTGTGCCAGAGAAGGCTGATTACATAAACCCCCAGGGCCTGGGCGCCAAAGGCTGTTACCCGCTTCCGCATCTCAGCGTTTGAGTGGAAAAAACCCTCGAGGTAGATTACCTGATGACCCCTTCGGCGAAGCTCTCCGGCGATGTACTGCATTCCGGGTGTGGGCCAGCAACCGGCGATTCCCCGGGTGTCTTTCGCCCTGATGTCGTCAGGTCCCCAGGGGGGAACCACGAGTGCTACCTTCAACCCATCCCCTTTCGTCAAGGTTGTGGAATATGTGGGTTTTCAGGGGGATTCAGCAACGGAAACTCCACGGGGCGTGAATACCAGATCCTCTCCGCGGACTTCTATGCTCACCTGCTGCCCCGGGCAGATGTCTCCCTTCAGAAGAGCCTCGGCGATCCGGTTCTGCACCGACTTCTGCAACACCCTTTTCAGGGGTCTTGCGCCGTAAGCGGGATCCCAGCCCATCTTCGACAGCAGTTCCAGGGCTTCCGCAGTGGGAATCAGTTCGATTTCCTGGTTTGCCAGTACGGTATTGAGGTACCGGAACTGGATCTCCACGATCCTCCGTATCTCTTCCCTGGACAGGCTGTTGAACACGATGATCTCGTCCAGCCTGTTTATGAACTCCGGCCTGAACCGGCCTTCGAGTTCCTTCAAGGCCCTGTCCGTCAGTTCCTTCCGGGAAAGCTCCCTGCCGATGGTGCCGATCCATTCGCTTCCCAGGTTCGAGGTCATGATAAGAACAGAGTTTCGGAAATCAACGGTGCGACCCTGTCCGTCGGTAAGCCTGCCGTCGTCCAGAATCTGGAGGAAGATGTTGAAAACATCCGGGTGAGCCTTTTCGATCTCATCGAACAGCAGCACGGAATAGGGCCTTCTCCTCACCGCCTCGGTGAGATACCCCCCCTCGTCATAGCCCACATAGCCGGGAGGAGCCCCGATCAGCCGGGAAACCGAATGTTTTTCCATGAACTCGCTCATGTCCAGCCTGATCATCGCATCGGGGCTGTCGAACAGAAAATCCGCCAGAGTTCTTGCCAGCTCGGTTTTTCCAACCCCGGTTGGACCCATGAACACGAAGCTTCCAAGTGGCCGGTCAGGATCCTGAACTCCGGCCCTGGCTCTGCGGATAGCTTGACTGACCGCCTCAATGGCCTGCTTCTGGCCAACCACTCTTTCTTCGAGGCTCTGCTCCATGATGAGCAGTTTCTCCCGCTCACCCTGCAGCATTCTCGAAACCGGAATTCCTGTCCAGCGGGCCACAACCGACGCTATGTGTTCCGGAGTAACCTCCTCGGTGAGCATCGAGCCTTTCTCCTGGGCAAGCTGAAGTTTATCCCTGGCTTCATTGAGAGCTTTTTCACAATCTCTGAGTGAGCTGTAGCGTATCTCAGCCACCCGGTGCAGGTCGCCTTCCCTTTCAGCTTTCTTCTCCTGCGCCCTGAGTTCCTCCTGGCTTCTCTTGAGTTCCCTGACCTTCTCAATAAGCTCCTTTTCCGTCATCCAACGGCTTTCCAGAGCGCCCCGCTCCTCCTGCAGCTCCGCGAGAACTCTTTCCACCAGTTTCATCTTCTCCCTTGCGGACCTGTCATCCTCCCGGCGAAGTCCCTCCCGTTCAATCTCCAGCTGTATGATCCTTCGCCTTATCTCATCGATCTCACCGGGCATGCTGTCGATTTCTATCCGAATCCGGCTTGCTGCCTCATCAACCAGGTCGATGGCCTTGTCGGGCAGAAAGCGGTCCGTAATGTACCGGTCGCTGAGTTTCGCTGCGGCCACCAGCGCCGAGTCGAGAATTCTTATGCCATGGTGAACCTCGTACCTTTCCCGAATTCCCCGGAGAATGCTGATGGTGTCCTCAACGGAAGGCGCCTCCACAAGAATAGGCTGAAAGCGTCTTTCCAGGGCGGCATCCTTCTCGATGTGCTTCCGGTATTCGTCCAGGGTTGTGGCCCCTATGCAGTGGAGATCCCCCCTGGCCAGGGCGGGTTTCAGCATGTTCGCCGCGTCCATGGCGCCCTCTGCGGCGCCGGCGCCTACCAGTGTGTGCATCTCGTCTATGAAAAGGATGATCCTGCCCTGCGAGGCGGCAATCTCCTGCAGAACCCCCTTGAGCCTTTCCTCAAACTCGCCGCGGTACTTGGCCCCGGCGATCAGGGAACTCATGTCCAGCATCAGCAGGCTTCTATCCTTCAGGTTCTCAGGCACATCCCCCTGGGCTATCCGCCCCGCCAGCCCTTCGGCAATGGCGGTTTTGCCGACCCCGGGTTCGCCGATGAGTACAGGGTTGTTCTTTCTCCTTCGGCAGAGGACCTGCATGGTCCTTCGGATTTCGTCATCCCTGCCGATTACCGGGTCGAGTTTCTCCTGTCTGGCAAGGGCGGTGAGGTCACGGCAGTACTTCTGAAGCGCCTCGTAACTCTCTTCAGCGCTTTCGCTGGTAACCCGGGAGGAGCCCCTGACCTGTTTGAGGGCCTCGAGGAAGCCGGACTCGGTGATCCCCGCATCCTTGATGATAGCGGAAGCCCTGTCGGAACCGGAAAGAATGCCCAGGAAGAGGTGTTCGCTGGCGGTGAAATCGTCCTTCATCCGTCCCGCCGCTTTTTCCGCTGCCTGCAATGCCTGGTGGAAACCCCGGGATGCAACGGGATGAGCCCCGCCCGAAGCCCTGGGAAGCCTTCCCTGTTCTTCGAGAACCCTTGAGGCCAGCTCTTCCACATTGGTTTCCAGCCTGCCCAGAACCCCTGTCACTATCCCATCCTCCGGCTCAAGAAGGGCCTGAAGAAGATGAAGTGTGAGAACTTCCGGGTTCCCCGCCGCGGATGCCCGGGCAACCGCGGCATTCACAGCCTCTCTGGCCTTTATCGTAAACTTTTCCTGGTTCATGATATCCTCCTTTTCCCGGATATGATAGCAACTTGCCGGCCAATGGAGTACTCTATTTATGCTGGGATTACAACTGTATTATGGCTAAAACCGGAAAATGGCCTGTCATCTGAGCCTTGCCGGCACACGGTCAGTTTGCATCTTCACAGAGTTTTAGTAGCTTTCAGTCAGGCTTGAAAAAACGACGGGGGATATCGGAGGTTGCCATGGTGAACATTGGTCTTGTGGGCCTTGGGTACTGGGGTCCGAACCTGCTTAGAAACATCGTCTCAAACAGAAGAGCGGGCAAAGTAGTGATCTGCGACAAAGACGCCGGCAGGTTGAATCGAATCGGGGACAGGTTTCCAGCCTGTTCGAAAACCCTGAACTTCAAAGATCTGCTTAACTCGGATGAGATACAGGCCATTGTTGTGGCCACAGATGTTTCCGGCCACTATCCCCTGGCGATGGATGCCCTGGATGCCGGAAAGCATGTTTTTGTGGAAAAGCCCTTCGCCGACACCACCGACAAGGCCCGGGAGATGGTTGAAAAGGCTGAATCCCTTGGGCTTGTGAGCATGGTGGGGCACACCTTTCTCTACTCTCCTCCCGTTGTGGCCATAAAGGGAATCCTGGACAGCGGAGAACTTGGCCAGATACGGTTCATAACCAGCAACAGGGTAAACCTGGGGCTTCATCAAAAGGATGTTTCGGTTATCTGGGATCTGGCCCCTCACGACTTTTCGATGATCTTCCACTGGCTGAACGAAGAGCCATGCCATGTGGAGGCTTTCGGCAGTGGGTACGTACTGGAGGGGATTCCGGATGTGGCCTTCATCAACCTGCGATTCCCGTGCGGGGCCATCGCGAATGTGCAGGTATCCTGGCTCGCACCTTCGAAACTCAGGAAAACCGTGATCGTAGGCAGCAGGAAAATGCTGGTTTACGACGATACCGAACCCTACGAGAAGGTTAAGATATACGACAAGGGAGTCGAACTCATCGAGCCGGAAACCTTCGGAGAGTATCAGCTGGCCTACCGCACCGGAGACATTCACAGCCCCAAGCTGGACAGCTTCGAGCCCCTGGCAGTGGAGATGGATGAGTTTCTCAGATGCGTTGAAACCGGGGGAGTCCCAAAAACATCTGGAAGAAGCGGTCTCGGTGTGGTGAGAGCTCTTGAGCTTGCGGATGCCAGCCTGGTTTCGGGAAGGTAGTGTAAACCTTGCCCGCCGATGGTTCAAGGGCTCTTCTGGAACTGCTGGGGGTTTCCGCTCTTCCCGGACAACCACCGGGAATTGACTTCGTGGTGCTTGGAGGGTCCATGGCGGCCCTTCTGGGGGAGAAGGAATCGGCAGCCCCGGCCCTGGCGCAGATGGCGGCGGGGCTCCGGGCTCCGGTTTCCGGAAGGGTTCTCGTTGGCAGAATGGGAGGATTGATGGCCTCCACCTCCTCCCGGGAGGGACGCACGAAGGTCGCGATGATACCCGGGGCTCCGGTTCTTCCCGAGGGTATGACGCCCGGCGGCATTATCAGCCTCTCCGCGTCCGCTTCCGGTGCCAGAAGGGGGGAAGCCCGGAAAAGAACCGATGAACTTCTTGGCTGGCTGGGCATGACAAAGCGGGGAGACACTCCCTCCGCCAGGCTTACGGAGGATGAGAGACGGCTTGCCTTTCTCGGTGCCACCCTTGCTTCCGGCCCTTCTTTTCTTGTTGTGGAGTGCCCCATCCACGAAACCATGATCGAACCCCTGAATGGCTTCGCAACCCACGGACCCGGCCGGGGAGTGCTGTTCCTGGCGTCCAGAGTCGGGGAGATTCCCCAGGGAACCGACATGATTGCCCTTTGCGACGGTTCCGGAGTTAAGGCAGTGATCAGACACTCGCAGCTTCTGGATACGGTAAAGGGGGGGGCGGAGATCCGGGTGGCCTTCTACCCTGTTCTTCCAAGGAAGATAATGGAACAGATTCCGGGCATCAGGGGCCTGATCAACCGGGACGGATGCTACTTCTTCAATCATGAAGACACCACCTATGCTCTGGTGCATGTGTGCAACATCGCCAGGGCCAACGCCCGAACCGTAGCCCATCTCTCCCTGGCACCCCCAACCCCGTCTGCTTTGCTGGCCGCCTTCCTTCCCGGAAAAGAAAACCTCCAGCCGGACCTGTTCGACACCCCCGGTTCCGAATCGGACACATGATTCCTCAGACGGTTGCGGTTCAGATGCTGCGGAGAATCCGTTACCGCACCGATGGTATGTGGATAATGGCTTTTCTGCTGGGGTCATCCCTGGCGGGAATCTCAGCGGGTATCATCCCCTGGCTGACAGGCCTTCTGGGATTTGGAATACCCCTGACCCTCTGTTTCGGATGGAACTCATCGGCTGAAAGGCAGGGACTGCGCAGATTCTGCTCAAGGCACACCGGCGCGCAGACCCAGCTTGCCATGGCGGAAACGCTGATTCCCGCCGGGACCGGCGCGCTGGCCGCCTCTCTGGCGGCCCTGGCCGGGGAAACCATCCCCTGGCAGTTCTGGCTGGTTCTTCCACTAACCTCGATAATCGCCGCGGCTCTGATGTTGTTTCTGCAAAGCGTCCTCCCCGGAGGAGCGACGGCTCTGCTGGGCCTTTACTGGCTGTGGTCCTTCATTGGGCTTGCGGGTGAGGCGGTGGGGATAACCGTTCTCCTTGTACCGGTGTACCCGGCGATGGTGATGGCACAGAAATCCGGGGCACCTCACAGCGACGGTTTTGTGGCCCTTTCCGCCGCACTCGCCGGAGGAATGATGTATCTGCTGCTCAGGCGAAACCTGAAATCCACTTTCTGAGAGACTCCAGGGCTCTCTCCGACATTGCCCTTCTTCGTCCCCTCCTTCCGCCGGCGGCCCTTATGGGAGGAAACAGCCCGTAATGAACATTGCTGGGCTGGAACAGGCCGCCGCCGGGAATTGTGGCATGCCCGAGCAGCGCTCCCATTGCGGTATCCGCCGGGGGGGGGACGGGGTCCCTGCCCTGGAGAGACTCCGCCATGAACAACCCCGCCATGAGCCCTGTGGCAATTGACTCTATGTACCCTTCCACTCCGGTAATCTGCCCGGCCATGGTGAGCCCCGGGCGGCATTTCATCCCCAGAAACCCGTCAAGAACCTCCGGGCCATTTATGAAAGTGTTCCTGTGAACGCTTCCCAGCCTCAGGAACTCCGCCCCGGAGAGGCCGGGAATCATCCGGAAAACCCTTCTCTGCTCTGAATGGGTGAGCTTCGTCTGAAAGCCCACCATGTTCCACCCGCTTCCCGACTCGTTTTCCCTTCTGAGCTGAACCACAGCAAAAGGCCTGCCGCCGGTGGCGGGGTCGGTGATTCCAACGGGCTTCATGGGGCCGTGGGCCAGCGAAAGATCGCCGGAATCCGCAATGGCCTCCACGGGCTGGCAACCCTGAAAGTGCAGCTCCTTCTCGAAGGAATGCGGGGCAACCCTTTTCGCGCCCTTCAGGGCTGCGATGAAATGATGGTAGGTTTCCTGATCCATGGGGCAGTTCAGATAGTCGGCCCCCCCGCCCTTGTCATAGCGGGACTGGAAAAAAGCGGTATTCATGTCAACGGACTCCCCGGAAACGATGGGAGCTATCGCATCGTAGAAGTAAAGGTGCTCCCCGGTGATCTCTCTTAGAGCTTCGGACAACCCCGGGCTTGCCAGGGGCCCCGGAGCGGCAATCACCGGGCCGGGTGGAAGAAGGGTAACCTCCCGGGTTTCAAGGGTGATAAGGGTTTCCGACCGGAGTTCATTCAGCACAGTCTCGCTGAACCTGCGCCGGTCAACCGCAAGAGCATCCCCCGCCGGGATCCGGGTGGAATCCGCGATGCGGATGAGCCGGGATCCGGCAAGCCTGAGTTCCTGCTTCAGAAGCCCCGGCGCGTTTTCCGGGTTTGCGGATCGCAGGGAATTTGAGCACACCAGCTCTGCGGGGAGCCCGGTGGTGTGAGCCGGCGTGGTTGCCATGGGCCTCATCTCAAGAAGCACAACCCCGAAGCCCCGGTCAGCCAGGGCAAAAGCCGCTTCGCATCCCGCAAGACCCGCGCCGATAACGGTCACCGTTCCCGATCCGCAATCAGTGTTCTTCATTTCAAGTTCCATCTTTGCTTGTGTGGGAATGTTGACCGCAGGAAACGGGAATATCTCAGGAAAAACCAGCCTCGTCACGCTGATACGGTATCCTGACCGAAGCGGTATTATTCAGGTTGTTTTCACGAAGGGAAAACCATGTGCGGCGTATCCGGAATCGTGACATCCTCCATTCCAGCGGATTCCATGAAAACCCTGCTTGATCGGATGAACCGGACCCAAAGGCACCGGGGCCCGGATGAAAGCAGGGTGCTTGTAAGGGAACCGGTAGGCATCGCTTTCGACAGACTTGCCATCCTCGACCTTGCCACTGGAATGCAGCCCATTACCGCTCCGGAGGACGGAGTTACAATAGCCTGCAACGGCCAGATCTATAACTACCTGGAACTCAGGAGGATGCTGCCGGGGCAGGAATTTCTCACCACTGGCGACATGGAAGTGGCTCTACACCTCTACCGGAAACTCGGCGCGGAATTCCTGCATCACATGAACGGCATGTACGCCGGCGTCATTCACGATCCATTGCGCCGAAAGCTTCTTCTTTTCAGGGATCGTTTCGGCATCAAGCCCCTGCACTACGCAGTTACCCCTGAAGGGTTTTTCTTTTCCAGCGAGATCCCCCCCCTGCTTTCCATGCCCGGGGTTTCCTGTGAACCGGATCTCAGCCTTCTCCCTGTATTCTTCACCTACCGCTACCTGCCTGGGGAAAGAACCATCTTCAAGCAGGTTCTCAGGCTTCCTCCGGGTTCCTTCATGGAGCTGAACCTGGACAATGGCAGGTTCCGAACCTCCCGTTACTGGTCCTACGACTTCAGGGAGCCTGAAAGGTACTCCGACCCCGACGAGGCAGCGCAGGAGTTTCTCCGTTTGTTCCGCAGCTCGGTTGAAATCCGACTCAGATCCGATGTGGAAGTCGGCAGCTTTCTTTCCGGTGGAATTGATTCATCGGCGGTGGCCTCGCTGACATCGGTCATCAAGCCTGAACTGAAGCTGTTCACTGTGGCCTTCGACGAGGATGGCTACGACGAGACCGGCCAGATGGAGCATTTCGTGAAGAACATGGGAAACAGGTTCGGAAAAACAGAACGAATGCTGAAAAAATGCACCCGGGAAGCTCTTTCATCCCTGCCTTCAATTGTGCGGGCACTGGGCGAACCGATTTCACTTGGGGCTGTGATTCCCACGGATCAGGTCTGCGCTCTGGCCGGTGAGCATGTGAAGGTGGTGATGACCGGGGAGGGAGCCGACGAGGTTTTCGCCGGTTACCGCAAGTTTTTGGTGGAAGAAGCTTTAATTCAGCACGAAGTTTCCGGGGCGGAAGAGAGGCGGGTGCTGGAGAAGCTGTACCCGGAACTTCAAAAAAGACTGGGGCAGGGTGATATCGGTTCTGCCCGGAGGCACATCGCCACCGAGGCTCTTTTCACACCGGAGGAGCTTCGCCGGCTGCTGGGACGGGAGTGTGGCGGGGATGACCTCTTTCCGGCTGACGCTCTTCCCGATATGGAACCGGATATTCACCCGGTCAGGGCGATGCAGGCCATCGAGTGCCGCAGCAGGCTTCCGGACTATGTGGTGGCAAGGCTGGACAGGCTAAGCATGCGCCACAGCCTTGAGGCACGAACTCCGTTTCTGGACTACAGGCTGGCTGAGTTCGCCGCGTCTCTGCCTGTCAACTTGAAGGTGAGGCCATTCCACTGCCTTGACAAGTACATCTGCCGAAAAGCCTTCGCCGACTCGGGAATCCTGCCGCGGCAAACAGCCCTGATGCCGAAAAAACCTTTCACCATGCCCATGGCCCAATGGTTTGAGAACCCCCGGAACCTTCCGGAGGCACTGAGAGACATCGCCTGCGGTACTGAGGTGGACAGGCAGGGTATACTTGACGGTGACATGGTTCGGGAGCTGGCTTCAGTCGTAACCGGGAAGGGTGTCGGGCCGGAAACCCTGGTTTCAGGGGCGGACCGGTTCTTCGCTCCACTGGTTTTCACCCTCTGGTACAGGGAGTGCGTTGAAAAACAACTACACTGACAGTCTGGCGGATGTAATCTCGGAAAGACTCGCTCCCGGAAGGGAAAGGCAGTTCGGTTTTGAGTACGAGTTCATGCCCGGAAGAGAAATGGGCTTTGAAGACCTCGAGGGGGTGTGGCGCATACTGGAAGACATGGGATACCGGAAGGAGCCCAATCTCTTCCAGGGAAAGGATCACTACATAACTTTCGAACCCGGAGGCCAGATAGAATTCTGCAGCATTCCCATCTCAACCCGGGACAATTCCACGGTGCATTCCATTCTCCTGCAGGCCGCCACCGTCAATGCCGCCATCAGGGAGCGGATCGGGCTTGAGTACATCCCCACCGGGTTCATCCCCGGCAGGGGGTCGGCAAAGATGCTTCTGGACAAACCCAGATATCACAACCTCCACAACCTGCTTTCCCGCACCGGAACCCGGGGCCACGAGATGATGAAGGGAACCGCCGCAATCCATCTTCATGTGGGGCTTGCTTCCCTTGGAGAACTGCCCCTGATCTGGAACACCGTATGCGAAATGTCCCGAACCGCGGATTTCGCCATGGGATTCGAGAGAAGGCACATATGGGACAATACCGATCCCTCGAGGTGCGGACTGATGTGCGGCAGGGAACAGGGGGTGATCACGGATTTCCGGGCGTTCCTGGAAAAGATGACAGAGTTCGGAATGGGGGCTCTCGACCTGGCCACGGGTGTACCCTTCGGTGAGCTTCCGAACAAGGGGTTTCACGATTTTCTGGATCATCTGACTACTTTGTTCACCGATGTGAGGATCAACATGAAGGGCGTTACCCTTGAGCTTCGCACCCTGGACTCGGTTCCCCCGGAAGTTTTTCTGCAGAGATGGCAGCAGTTCCTGAGCCTTGTGCAACAGAGCCTTGAGATGGCAGAGGTCTGAACAGGCGGGAACCGGCTGAAAGGAACGGGCGATGAGCGATTTGAACGAAAAGAAACCACGGGATTTCATCAGGGAGATCATTGACAGGGATATCTCCGAGGGAAAGCACAACGGCAGAGTGCATACCAGGTTTCCCCCGGAGCCCAACGGCTACCTTCACATAGGGCACGCCAAGGCCATTTGCACCAACTTCGGGATAGCCGGCGAGTATCACGGCAAGGTTAACCTCAGGTTCGACGACACCAACCCGGTGAAGGAGGAAACCGAGTTCGTCCATGCGATAAGGGATGACATTTCCTGGCTCGGCTTCAAATGGGACAATGAACTCTATGCCAGCGACTACTTCGAGCAGATGTACAACTACGCCGTGCAGCTGATTCTTCAGAACGATGCCTATGTATGCGACCTGAGCCCTGAACAGGTCAGGGAATACCGTGGAACCCTCACTGAACCCGGACGAAACAGCCCCAGCAGAAACCGATCAATCGGGGAGAACATCGAGTTGTTCCGGGGCATGAGGGAAGGAGTATTCCCCGAGGGAAGCAGAACTCTCCGGGCAAAGATCGACATGGCAAGCCCCAACATGAACATGCGTGATCCGGCGATCTACAGAATTCTCAAACGGAGCCACCACCGGACCGGCAACGACTGGTGCATCTACCCCATGTACGACTACGCCCACTGCCTGGAAGATTCCATTGAAGGCATCACCCACTCCCTGTGCAGCCTCGAGTTCGAAGATCACAGACCCCTCTACGACTGGTTCCTTGACAGACTGGGAATCTTCCATCCTCAGCAGATCGAGTTCGCCCGGCTGAACATCACATACACGGTTCTCAGCAAACGATTTCTTCGGCTCCTTGTAGAGTCGGAAACCGTGAGCGGCTGGGACGATCCCCGGATGCCAACCCTCAGGGGAATGCGCCGCAGGGGTTTCCCGCCGGAGGCCATAAGGCTCTTCTGCGACCGGATCGGCCTGGCGAAGCGGGACAGCATGGTGGATATCGCCCTTCTGGAACACATTGTTCGCGAAAACCTCAACGCCACCGCACCCAGGGTCATGTCGGTCCTGAACCCGGTAAGGCTGGTGATAGACAACTACCCGAAAAACCAGGTCGAGGATTTCGACTACCAGATCAATCCCGAAGACCCCTCCGCTGGCGTCAGAAAAATACCGTTCAGCAGTGAACTCTTCATCGAAAGAGACGATTTCATGGATCCTCCTCCCCCGAAGTTCTTCAGGCTTTCGCCGGGCAGAGAGGTAAGGCTCCGCTATGCGTACCTTGTCACAGCGACTTCAGTGGAGAGAAACGCCGAGGGTGAAGTGACAACCATCAGGTGCGTTTACGACCCGGCATCAAGAGGGGGAACCAGCCCGGACGGCAGGAAGGTTAAAGCCACTCTGCACTGGGTCAGCGCGGCACACAGCATTCCCGCGGAAGCAAGGCTCTACGACCGGCTGTTCAAATGCGAAAACCCTCTGGCGGAGGAAGGGGAACTCACGGAGTACCTGAACCCCGATTCACTGAAGGTGCTTTCCGGCTGCAGGGTGGAGCCCCACATGTCCTCATCGATACCCGGGCAAACATTCCAGTTCGAGCGCATGGGGTATTTCACCGTGGACTCACAATCCACCGGAGAATCGCTGGTCTTCAACCGCGCCCTGTCCCTGCGGGACACCTGGGAGAAAATCAGACGGAAGCAGTAGGAGCATCGGCTCTGTCGCCTCTTCCCATTCCTGTGCCCAGCGCGATGCCGGTGATAACCAGCAGGAGACCCAGGATGGTGGCTGGAGCTATGGGCTCTTTAACCACCAGGGCGATGACGCCAAGGCTGAGAAAAGGCGTTATGTAGATCAGTCCGCTCACCCGGGAAGCGCTGTCGCTGCGCTTAAGGGCGGTGTTCCAGAAGAGAAAGGCCACACCCATTTCGAAAAGCCCGATGTAAGAACCCCCAAGCAAAAGCTCCGTTCGAAGGGAAAAGCGCGCTCCTGTCAGCAGCCCCCAGACCAGCAGATAAGCGGTGCCGAAACAGAAATTCAGCAGAAGATTCCCCGCCACGGAACCCGAAGCTCTGGTATTGAGTATCCAGTACAGCGCCCAAACAACCGTGCTGAAAAAGGCCAGTAATACCGGAAACAACGGGATTTCTCTCAGCACGCCGCTTCCCGCGAAGGCCATGAGAACCACCCCGGAGAAACTCACAAGAATCCCTGTTGCCGCTCCGGGTTTCAACTTCTGCCCGAGCAGTGGAACCGCAAGAAGAGAAAGGGTCAAGGGCCACAGATAGTTGATAACCATGGCCACCTGGGCCGGAAGCCCGTTGTAGGCCGAAAGAAGAATCAGATAGTAAAGGAAGGGGTTCAGAAAGCCCCGCAGCGCACCGGCCGGAAGCATGCCTGCGGTGATTCTGACGCCTTTTCTGAGAACCACCGCCAGAAACACAAGGGTTGACATTATGGACGCGGCAAAGACCACCTGCCAGGGGCTGCCGTGATCCAGCGCGAGGCTGAATGCCGACGCGGCTGTAGACCAGAGGGCTACTGCTCCCATGGCGAAAAGGATCGCAGAAGTGTTCCTGTCCATCCGATTGAAGCGCCTCCAACGCCGGCCACAACATATTGTATTCCTGTGCTTTCGCAAACCGTCGACACAACCCGCGGGCAAGGGTTTCAAATCGTCGATTGCAGGCCATAAAACCGCATATCATTGCAGAGAAACGAGATAGCTCTATATATAGATATTGAAGGGCGCGCTCGGCACAATATATTGTGGTTTCCCCCTTGACCCCGTTGTCCGTCGTGTTATCTTCGCCTTTATCAGGCACCGAGGGGGGAGGGCCAATGGACTGGCTTGTCAGAAAACGTGATGGTTCGATACAATCTTACACAAAAAGTAAAATAGAGCAGGCCATTCGAAAAGCCCTCGAGGCATCGGAAACCCCGGGGGTGGCCCGGGAAATGGCTGACCAGGTTGAAACCGCCCTTTACATGGACTTTTTCAAGGGTGGCACTATCCCAACGGTGGAACGAATTCAGGACTGCATCGAAGAAACCCTGGTACTTAGAAATCTCGCGGCGGCGGCGAAGCAGTTCATCCTCTACCGGGAAAAGCGAAATGAAGCCCGGGAGGTGGATTCCATCTTCAGCGGGGTGGACAATCTCATAGCCGATTACCTCGGCCGGCAGGACTGGCGGGTCAACGAGAACAGCAACATGAACTACAGCCTTCAGGGGCTGAACTTCTATCTTTCCTCATCCATAACAGCCAGATACTGGCTTTCGAAGATATACACGCCCCGAATCCGCGACTTTCAGGAAAACGGCGACATCCATATTCACGATCTCGGCATACTCGGGCCCTACTGCGTAGGGTGGGATCTTCAGTCCCTTCTCCGAGACGGTTTCCGGGGAGCCAGAGGCAAAATCGAGTCATCCCCTCCCGCCCACCTCAGAACAGCCCTGGGGCAGGTCGTCAACTTCTTCTACACACTGCAAGGAGAGGCGGCGGGGGCTCAGGCCTTCAGCAACTTCGACACTCTCATGGCGCCCTTTATCCGATACGACGGACTTGACTACAAAAGGGTCAGACAATGCATTCAGGAGTTCCTTTTCAATGTGAACATACCCACCAGGGTCGGCTTCCAGACTCCGTTCACCAACATTACCATGGATCTTCGAGTCCCGGTTACCCACCGTGATGTCAATGTAGTTGTGGGAGGCCGGGAGATGCCGGAAACCTACGGCGACTTCCAGGAGGAGATGAACCTTTTCAACCGGGCTTTCTGCGATCTTATGATGAAGGGAGACGCCCGGGGCAGGATTTTCACATTCCCGATTCCCACCTACAATCTCACCAAAGACTTCGACTGGGAAGACGACAGCCTTCAGCCCCTCTGGGAAATGACCGGAAAGTACGGAATACCCTACTTCAGCAATTTCGTCAACTCCGACATGAACCCGGAAGACGCCCGAAGCATGTGCTGTCGGCTAAGGCTGGACAACAGGGAGCTTCGAAGGAGGGGGGGCGGGCTGTTCGGCGCCAACCCCCTGACCGGCTCCATAGGCGTGGTAACCATAAACCTTCCCAGAATCGCCTACATGACCCGGGGCAGCATGGAAAAGTTCGAGCAGCGTCTGGCCTCGGTGATGGAGGCTTCCCGGGAATCTCTGGAACTCAAGCGAAAATTCATCGAGGAACTCACGGAAAGGGGGCTGTACCCCTACACCAGGCATTACCTGTCCGAGGTGCGGGAAACCTCTGGCAGCTACTGGGCCAACCATTTCAGCACCATCGGCCTTATCGGCATGAACGAGGCATGCCTGAACTTTCTCGGAGCGGGAATCTCCGCGGAGGAATCAAGGGAATGGGCTCTCCGGGTGCTGGATTTCATGAGGCAGCGGCTGGAGGACTTCCAGCACACAACGGGAAACTTCTACAACCTCGAGGCCTCTCCGGCGGAAGGCGCCAGTTACAGCCTCGCCAACAAGGATATGCAGCAGTTCCCCGGCATCATCGCCCAGGGTTGTTCCAACCCGTTCTACACCAACTCGGTCCACCTTCCGGTAAGCACACCGATGGATGTGTTCAGTCTGCTGGAACACCAGGATCCCCTTCAGGCCAAGTTCACCGGCGGTACCGTGGTGCACATCTTCATGGGAGAGTCGATTCGCGACTGGAGGATGGTGAGAACCCTGGCGAGAAGAATCGTGAACCGGTTTCATCTGCCCTATTTCAGCTTCACACCCACCTTCAGCATATGCCCGGTTCACGGATATGTGGCCGGTGAGCACAACCTCTGCCCCCACCCTCACACAGATGAGGAGATGGAGCTCTACGGCGAGGTGGTAAGCTGCGCCGAATCCCTGCCGCAGGGAAGCTTCAGACGGATATCAGATGAGGAACAAGGAGTAAGACAAGGTTCTCTGTTTCTAAACATGGACAAGGTGGATATATAATGGAAAAGGTCAAGGCTGTAAAAACGGAAGTCTACTCCAGGGTGGTCGGTTACTATCGGCCGGTGCAGGATTGGAACAGGGGCAAGCAGGAGGAGTTCAAGCTCAGGGAGTATGTCAGCATGGAACCAGAACAGAAGGAAAAAACGGATTGATTCGTTCCATTGTCGGCACAAGCCTGATAGAATACCCGGGGCGAATCTGCGCCGTTCTTTTTACCGGTGGATGCAACCTGGCGTGTCCGTTCTGTCACAATCCCGAGCTTGTTCTTCCCGACCTTCTGGACAGGCAGTTTTCCATCACAGCTGATGAGCTGATCCTGGCACTTGGAAGACGGCGGGGCTTCATTGACGCAGTGGCGCTCACCGGTGGCGAGCCCCTCTTCCATGACGGAACCATCGACCTTCTACAGCGGATTCGACGGGATGTGGGCTTGATGATCAAGCTCGATACCAACGGTACATTCCCGGACAGGCTGGAGAAAGCGCTTCCCCTTGTTGACTACATTGCCATGGACCTGAAATCCTCTCCGGCGAAGTACCCTTTGGCCACCGGAGGCCACGCGGCTTTCGAGGATGTGCGCGAAAGCATCGAACTGGTCAAAAGCGCCGAGGATTACGAATTCAGAACCACCATGGTTCCAGAACTGGTAACACCCGAGGATGTCATGGAACTCCTCTCCATTGTGAGCCCGGTGAAGCGGTATGTTCTCCAGCAGTTCCGTCCCGGTAAAACCCTGGCGAAATCCATGAACGGGGTTAAACCATACCACACACTCCTTCTGGAGGATGTGGCGGACGACGCAAGAAACCATGCATCCGAGGTGCTGGTTCGAATCTGACGGAGTGGGCGGGATGTACCGTGTTTTTCTGCCTTCAAGCTCCAATCCGGCACAGGTTTCATTGCTTCAGGATCTTATCCCTGAAAACATCGAAGTCACCAATGAAGAAAAAAGGGTGGACATGGTCGTCTGCGGAAGACCCACACCCGCAATGCTTCAGGCCTGTTCCCCGAGGGTGCTTCTGATCCCTTTCGCCGGCGTCCCTCCGGCCACTATCGAGCTGATGAAACGGTATCCCGGAATCGGTGTTCATAATCTGCACCACAACGCCCCGGCGGCGGCGGAGACCGCCCTGTGCCTCATGCTCGCAGCGGCAAGGGGCATTACTGTGGCGGATGCGGCGCTGAGAAGGGGCGACTGGTCTGCAAGATACAATCCAGGCACCACCCTCCTGCTGGGCGGCTCCAGGGTGCTGATCCTTGGAAACGGCTGCATCGGCCGGAGGCTGCGGAGGGTCTGCGAAGCACTGGATGCAAAAGTGGATGCCATCAGGCGAACCCCCGACCCCGACCCCGCCGTCCACACACCGGAGAAGCTGCATACCCTTCTTGGTGGCGTCGATTTTCTTGTCGGCTGCCTTCCCCTTACCGCTGAAACCCGCGGCATGATAGGCTCGGAGGAGTTATCTCTTCTCCACTCCCGGTCCATTGTTGTCAATGTTGGCAGGGCTGAGGTCTTTCACGAGGAAGCGCTTTTCAGCGCGTTGTTCAAGGGGGAGATCGGAGGCGCGGGGCTGGATGTCTGGTACCGCTACCCGGGTGACCCGTCGAACACCCTCCCTTCACGCTTCCCTTTTCACACCCTTCCCAGTGTGGTGATGAGCCCGCACAGGGGGGGCGCCTGGGGTGTTCCGGAACTGGAGAGGCAAAGAACCGAAGGAATTGCCCGGGCAATCCGGGCCGGGGCAAAAGGCATGCCTGTTCCCCATCCGGTTTGTCTGGAACGGGGCTACTGAGGAACCGGCATGAATGGATTCCCTCACTCAATGAACATGACGATCTGCCTTGAACTCCCTCATCCTATGGGAACAATCGATGTGGATGTTCTCTTCGATTCAAGAAAACGCATCACCATAAGGGTGCATCCGGACAAACGCGTTACCGTTCACGCGCCGGTTTCAACCGGGATTCGCCGGGTGGAGGCAGCCCTTGAAAGCAGGCTTGGCTGGATAGCCGGGCATCTCCGGGCGCTGACGGAGAACCCGCCGATCCGGCAGCTGTACCACGACGGTTCTACCCACTACCACCTCGGAAACCGGTACAGGCTGATGATTCAAAGGGGAAACCGGTCCGGAGTACTGCTGAAGGAAGATGTGATGATTCTTACCACCAGGGCGCCCGGGAACCGGGAAAGAGTCAGGGATATTCTGCGGCGCTGGTACCGGGAACAGGCGGAGTCAGTGATTCGGGACAGGATTCCCGAGTGGCGCGTGGGGCTTCCCGCGCATGAGATCCGTTATCGATGGATGCGTCGCCGGTGGGGAAGCTGTTCCCGGCGGGGAGTCATCGTGTTCAACACCCAACTGGTCAAGGCACCGGTGGAATACCTGGATTTCGTTGTGGTCCATGAACTGCTCCACCTCCTTCATCACAACCACGGAGTGGATTTCCGAAAGGCGCTGGATAACGTGATGCCGGACTGGCGGGCAAGAAGGCGCGGATTGAAAAAGCTTCCCCTGATGCTATAATCCCCCCAAGGGTACCAAAAAAAGGAGAATCGTATGAAAGGATTATGCCTGACACTTCTTGCATGGGCAGCTCTTGGTCTGTTCACACCCATTGCCCAGGCACAGCATATCTACGCCATTCAGGGCGATGTTCTCTACAGGGCGGACACCGGCACGGGAAACTGGACCGAACTCTCGGATACATGGTCGGGAACCGGTCTTCTGGTTCCATGCTCCGGAAGCATGTACGCCATCCAGGACGACATGCTGTACAGGGTGGACAGTGACGGCTCCTGGACCTCCCTGACAAATCTCTGGACGGGTACGGTGGCTCTTGCCGCCGGAAACGGCTGGCTTTACGCGGCACAGAACGAGAAGATCTACCGCGTAAACCCTTCCGACGGAAGCTGGGAAGCCATGCCCGGCGACTACAGGGGAACCACCCATCTGGCATGGGCGGGTGATGCGCTGATGGTTCTGCAGAACAACACACTTTATCGGACCGACCCGGTGACGGGAGACTACACCGAGCTGCCCTCATCATACCGGGGAACCACCGCTGTGGCTGGATCACCAGACGCCTTCTACGTTGTTCAGGGCGATGTTCTTTACAGGGTCGATCCCCGCACCGGAGATTACGAAAGCCTTGGCGGGGGATACGAAGGCACCACGGTTATGGGTGCCTGGGGCAGTCATGTCTACTGCGTCTGGCAGGGTTCGCTCTGGAAAACCAACACCCGCACCGGGGCATACGAAAGCCTGGGCGGGGGATGGGAAGGCACTACCGCCCTCTGTGTCTTCTAGCCTGACAGCCCGCTAACCCAGTTGCGACCGGTTTTTCCCGGTGGCCTTCGCCCGGTACAGAGCGTGGTCGGCCCTTTCCAGAAGCGCTTCCGGAGTTTCACACCCCAGCATTTGAGCAACACCCAGGGATATGCTCAGGGATTCAACTCCCGGAAGATCGGCGGTTTCCCGGCGAACGGCGCTTCTAACCCGTTCAGCGGCGGCATAAGCCCCGGAGGCATCGGTAACCGGCAGCACAACCACAAACTCCTCGCCCCCATATCTTGCGATCAGGTCCGTGGGGCGAAGCCTTGATCCGAGAATTGAACCAATCATGGCCAGAGCCCCGTCTCCCGCCTGGTGACCGTACCTGTCATTGAAAGCCTTGAAATCGTCAACATCGATCATAAGCACCGAGAGGGGCTGACCGGCTTTCAGATGCCGTCCAACGATCCGGGCCAGGTTCTCATCCAGCCATCTTCTGTTATGCAGCCCCGTCAGAGTATCTACCTTGGCTTCCTGTTCAAACCTTCTGCGAAGCTCCACATTCTTGAAAATGGTGAGATTCGTCGCCCGCATCCGCTTTGACAGCAACATGAGCAGATTAACCGAAAATGCGTGGGAAGCCGCTACCAGAAGCCAGAAGGTTTCCTCGTCCACCCCCAGTACCCTGCTTTTCTTCAGGGCTTTCACCGTCGCGGAAGCCGGCCTGTCATCTATTACAGAAAGCTCTCCGATGGTTTCGCCCACTCCGATGGCGGCGATGCTCTCCCGGCATTCGGCATCGAGGTAAACTCCGAACTCCCCGTCAAGAACCATGTACATTGTGCAATTTGAACCGCCGGCCTCGAGAAGCAACTCCCCCTCCTCGAGAGACATGACCGGGCAATTGGAAAGAAGGCCATGAACCGCTACCACATCCACCCATTGAAGCAACTCGAGCTTTCCCAGATCATCCATACCGACATCGTGCAAGGCTTCCGATTTCATGGCTCCCCTTTTCTGCAGAACTGCCGAAATCCTGAGGACTATATTACCTGAAATCATGTTTGATGTCAGCCCGGGCACGCAAGCTTCCACCCTGAGCCCGGAAGCCGATAGTGGCAATACGGCGGATGTGAGAATTCAATGAACTCTCCCTACGAAGCATTCCGAACCCCTGTCTTCAAAAGCCTTCTGTTGGGAAACACCCTTGTTCACATAGGCGCATCCGCCCAGAGTCTCGCCATAGGCTGGGAGATGTACCAGCGCACCGACCAGGCTTTGGCGCTTGGGCTCATAGGCCTTACCATGGCCATCCCCATGCTTCTCTTCACACTGCCAGCCGGCTACCTGGCGGACGCCTATGACCGCAGGAAGGTGATGCTTCTGGGAATGGCGGGAACCACCCTGACCTCGCTGGCCCTGGCGGCCTTCAGTATCATGAGGGGCCAGATAGTCTGGATGTATGTACTCCTGTTTTTCGACGCCACTTTCCACAGGCTGGCCAACCCCGCGTGGTCGGCGATTCTTCCGCTGATAGTTCCTGTGAAGGCATTCGAAAACGCTGTGAAATGGCGAACTACAGCGTTTCAACTCTCGGCGGTGATCGGCCCGGCGGTGGGGGGCATCATCATCACTCAGAGCGTTCCCGCCGCATATGTCTTCAGCGCAGCCACCACCATTGTTTTCATGATCATACTGGCGCGCATGTGCATTCCGGAATCAAAACGGATCTCACGGGGGCGTGTTTTCAGCCAGATCGCCGAGGGCATTAGATTTGTCAGACACCGACAACTGATCCTCGGCTCGATCTCCCTGGACATGTTCGCGGTTCTCCTGGGCGGGGCGGTTTACCTGCTTCCGGTTTTCGCCCGGGACATCATCGCCAACCCGCCCCTGGGCTCAAGCCCTGAGGAGGTGCTGGGGTGGCTGAGGGCGGCTCCGGCGGCCGGGGCAATTCTCATGGCCCTGCTCCTTGCTCACCTTCCGCCCATCAGAAGGGCCGGAAGGGTGCTCTTTCTCTGCGTTGGAGCCTTCGGCCTTTCCACCATCGTCTTCGGGCTCTCCAGAAACTTCTGGCTCTCCTGGGCCATGCTCTTCCTCACCGGTTTCTTCGACAATGTGAGCGTGGTGATAAGGCAGACCCTTGTCCAACTCCGAACACCCAATGAAATGAGGGGCAGGGTCTCCGCGGTGAACTCGGTGTTCATAGGCTCCTCCAACGAGCTTGGGGGTTTCGAATCCGGCCTTGTCGCCCACTTCTTCGGCCCGGTTATCTCGGTGGTCAGCGGAGGTATCGGAACTCTGATGGTTGTGGCTGCCTGGACCAGGCTCTTCCCGAAACTCAGAAAGGTCGATTGCCTGGCGGAATCGGAGTGATGCCACCCGGAAACCGCTCCATGGCTCAAGACAGGCTCTTTTTAGGTGGAAAGCGGCTGCGTATCAGGATTTTACGGGAATCGAAGGGGTGATCATGATCGAACTGCCCGAAGCGGCAAATCTTGCGACACAGTTTAACAAAACGGTGAGTGGAAAAAGAATAGCCGGGGTTGTCACCCAAAGCTCGCCGCACAAATTCGCCTGGTTTCACGGGGACCCACGGGGTTACTCCAGTCTTCTCCGTGGCAGAACCCTGGGGATGGCGAAAAGTTACGGCGGTCTTGTCGAAATCGAGGCGGAGGATGCCCGGCTTCTCTTCGGTGACGGCGTGTCCCTGCGGATGCACGGCCCCGGAAGCAGTCCGCCGAAAAAGCATCAGCTTCTTCTTGACTTTGAGGATTCCTCCTTTCTCACTGGCTCCGTACATATGTACGGGGGCCTCTGGGTCTTTCCCGCAGGCACTTTCGACAACCCGTACTACCATGTGGCGTTGCGCAAGCCTTCACCTCTCACCGATGCTTTCGACATGAAGTACTTCTCCGGAATTCTCCAGGCTCCCGGCGCGGAAAAGCTCACTGCGAAAGCCCTTCTGGCAACGGAACAACGGATTCCCGGCCTGGGCAACGGTGTCCTGCAGGACATTCTGTGGAATGCGGGGCTTCATCCGAAAAGAAAGGCCGGAACCCTTGGCCCCGAAAAATGTGAGGATCTTTTCCTGTCTGTCCGCTCAACTCTGAGAGAAATGCTTGAACTGGGGGGCAGGGAAGCCGAAAAGGATCTTTTCGGGAATCCCGGAGGATACACGACCCTGATGGGCAGGAATGCGGTCGGCAAACCATGCCCCAGGTGCGGTGGCGCCATTGCAAGGGAAAGCTACATGGGTGGAACAGTGACCTTCTGCCCGGGTTGTCAGAAACTGGAGTAGGGGAGCAGGGATTGAATTGAACAGCGCGGATGCAACACAGGAAGAGCGAGGGGCATGGCATCCATATGACAAGAGCTTCGATGATTCCCGATACGCCATACCTCGGACATGGTTGAGGCGGGTTTACCGCAGGGGCTTCCTTCCCCACACCGCTCCGGCCCACGAATACCGCTGAAGAAACGGGATTTTCCTCAACAGGAACGAATCGAGCCGTTCCACGGCCCGATCCAGCTTCATAGCCCAGGGGGTCCGATCGGTGGCGTGGCACAATCCAAGGCTGACAGGGCGGAACAGGTGGCAGAAGCAGTTCCCGCTTTCGATCAGCCCGCTACTGAGGTTCTTCATCATACTCACGGTGGCGTAACGCTTTATGGCTCCAGCCTTGTTCCCGGTGTACGGGCCGATTCTGATCCTGTTTCCCGTCATACCCCTGAAAGCTCTGAACAGGAGAAGGAATGGATTGCGTGCCATGTTCTCAACCAGAACAAGCGCCCCGCCAGGTTTCAGCACCCGGGTCAGTTCACCGGTCGCCCTGGAAATCTCGGTGTACTGCAGTGTGCTGCGGGACAGAACCAAGTCGAAAGAACCATCGGGAAAAGGCAGTTCTTCGGAACGACCGCAGACGCACGACATGGAAAGCCCTGCTTTCACGCTCATCTCGGTGACGAATCGAAGTCGTGACATCTGGACATCCAGAGCGGTTGAATCAGCGCCCTTTTGCGCGGCGTAAAGGGAAAAGGAGCCATGACCGCAGCCCGCGTCAAGAACGCTGAGTCCCCTTAGCTCACCCAACCCTTCAAAGGCGCATCGCATGCTTCCTCCCTCGAAGGGAGACTGAAAGAGATAATCCTCCAGAGCGGACATACTGCTACCTGACTCCATGGGCTGAATGATAGTCTTCCGGTGCTTTGCCGTAAACAGGCTTTCCCTCCGCCCCGGTTCGGTGGAAACAAGCGCTGCTATCCGGCAGAGCCCCGAAAAAGCCCCCTCAATCATGCGTTCTCCTTCAGCACAACCTTTGTCAATCTGATCCCGGGGCTTCCATTCACCAGCACCGCGCCTTCATCTCTCCACGAAATCCATCTGCTCGCACGGAACCCTCAGCACATCGGATGGCACTTGCATCAATGGTAGTTTTAATGACTTTTCATGATTCTTGTTTATCAGAACCGTTTTTCGCCGTTTCTTATCCCTTGTTTAACATATTCAAAACGGCATATTCACTTTTTTTGAAGTTTCAGGGCTCTCATGTGAACATAATTTAGTATGGTGTCCCCCAATAAAAGATTGTCTGAGGAGGGGGTTGGAAATTCCACCGGCAATCTCCATTACGGCTTGGACGGCTTCGTCATGATAACGGCTTGCCTCCCTCGTCAGCGAATCCCCATGGGAATCAGTCGCCAGAGCCGAGAGTTTTCCACAGAGAAGATAGAGTTCCCAAAGGGTTTCCGAACGGTCGGACATGGTCGGCGACAGCAGCTGATCAACCAATTCCTTGTGCGACAGTGCTTCCTTAACCGCACCCTGAGCGTTTATCTCAAGAAGAACACCGGCCAGGTGCGCTCTTGTCAATCCGGTTCTCGCATGAGCCCCTGCCTCCTCCATAATGCCGAGGGAGGTTTCCAGGCACTCCTTTGCCTTGTCGAACCTGCTGGCCCTGCGATGAAGGATACCGATCAGGGTAAGGTTTTCGGCTTCTCCCTCCCAGTCGCAAAGACGCCGGCTGATTTCAAGGGCCTCGCTGTAGAGTAGAAGGGCGGTGCCCGAATCACCGTTCCGGTCCTTGATAATGCCCATGTTTGTCTTGAGGATGCTGCGCATCATGGGGTCATCAATCAGGTCTGCCATTCGTTCAGCCTCGGAATAGTACTCAAGGGCCTTGTCGTCCATTCCCACAAACCGGAAGAGGTTTCCCAAATTGTTGCCGGACTGGCAAACACCCTTTCTGTCACCCAGTTCAGTGTTTATCCTGAGAGCTTCCCGGGTGTAGTCCATGGATTCGTCAAAATGTCCCAGAGCCCGGGTCACAATTCCCAGATTCATCATCAGGTTTGCCTGCCCGTCAAGGTCTTCAAGTTCCCTGAGAATTCTCAGGCTTTTCTCGTAATACTCAAGGGCAAGCCCGTTCTCGCCGGAGGACCAGTAGACCAGGCCGATGTTGCACAGCGTATTCGCCCTGAGGGAACTGATTTCTTCGGGCAGACACATGGAGAGGGCTTTTTCAAAGTACTGCAGAGCCTTGGCGCTTTCTCCAAGGTTGCATTCCATAAGCCCGATGTTGCTCAGGGATCTCGCTTCCGCTTCCGGGTCTCCCAGGGTCTTCGCCAGTCTCAGGGTTTGCAGAAAGATTCTTCGGGCTTCCCGGAATTCTCCCTTTCTCCAGAAGTTGATTCCGATTCGGTTCAGTGCGTTGTGATGGCCTGACCGGTCTCCCTTGTTCTGCGCGATGTCGTACGCCTCTTCCAGTATAGTGCCGGCGGTTTCCAGGTCATCGGTTTCCGTATAGCTGGTTCCAAGGAGAACCTTTGCGTGAACAAGCCCGGGGTCCAGTTCCAAAGCCTGAACAAGGAGTTTCCGGGCTCTCTCCACATCGAGATAGCTTTTCCGGTGCCAGAACTGGCTGCTGCCCTCAAGATAGAGTTCGTATGCCTTGGAACCCTCTGCGGCGCTGACCGTCCCAAGACCTTCCGGCTCTCTGCCCAGGGCTTTCAGAAGACTGTCCGCCATCTTGGTTTTGATCTGGGGCAGTTCAAGCCAGTTGTCGGACCAGCTGTCCGCCCAGAGAAGCCGTCTCCGGGCAAGGTCCTTAAGCTCAACCGACAGGTGAAAACTCCTGTCTTTGCGCCAGAGGGTTCCGGTAACCAGGTAACTGGCGTTCAGCCTCTCCGCCACCGATTCGGGTGAGCCCAGGGCATTTTGAAGCTTCATTACATCGCTCATCGGGGAAACAGAGATCATGCCAGTCCTGGTTAGATCACCCACCAGATCCGATGTGATACCGTAGGAGTAGAAAGCGTCGTTCTCGGGACCCAGGTTCGACAAAGGCATAACAGTCAGAACGGGAACAGAATCTTCATCCTGTGGCTGGGGATAATCTTCCGATGGGTCTTGGGTACCCTGGGGAAGCGGATGCCTCCGGGTTCCGGAAAGGGCGTAAAGCTCCATAAGCCTTCCCAGTCCCCTGAGTTTTCTCATTCCCAGATATCTGGTGGCCGGCGGCCTCCCCGGGCCGTAGTTCCGAAGCAGTTCGCCGGACAGACAAACCCCCCCGGGGGGTGCAAGCTTTTCCAGCCTTGAGGCTACATTCACGGTATCACCAAAGACATCCCCACCGTCTGTCACTACATTGCCCCAGTGAATTCCAACCCTGATGCGGAAGGATTCCCTGGAAAGCGATCTCTGAAGCTTCCCGGAGCAACGGACCGCAGCCGACGGAGAGCGAAAGGTTGCGAGGGTTCCGTCTCCCATCTCCTTCACAAGGCTGCCACCTCCGGAGGAGAGCAGGGAACACCAGGAGTCGCGAATCCTGTTGAGAATGGCAAGTGCATCCGACTCATTGCTCTCCATACGGGCAGTGAAGCCCACGACATCCGTAAACACAACTGCGAGCTGGTTTTTTTCAGGCAAAGATCCCCTCCTGATCCGGAAGACTGTGGTATGAATCATACTAATACCCGGGGAAGGCGGGGATTCGTGGAAACGGGGGGACCAATAAACGCAAGCGGGCTGTCCACAAATAACCGGCGGTTGCGCCTGCATCTTGAAACCAGGTTCAGGGCCGGTCAATCCAGAACCGCACTGCATTCAGGCACGCCCGAAGAAGCAGACATGCTCCGGGAAATGAAGGGCTTTA